>CAZXGL010000020.1:0-67488 GCA_964640595.1 uncultured Phycisphaeraceae bacterium
CTCTGCGTCCTCTGCGTGATCTCTGCGTGCTCTGCGTACCTCTTCCTCCTGATCCTGCTGGGCCTAGGGCGGGTCGTGGCCATGGGGAAAGTTGCGCCCGAAGTGGGCGTGGCAACCGCGCGGGCTGAAGCCCGCGGCTCATTGTCGGGGGCCCGAACCGGGCGCAGCCCGCATCGATGGTCCCCGCCGCGAAGCGGCTTCCTCCCCTGATGCCAAATGGCTGATCCCTGATCCCTGATCCCTTCCAAGGCATCCCTGATCCCTTCCCTCCCGCCCCCTACACTCCCCCGGCTGCGGTCACGGCCCCACGAAACTCGCCCCAACCCCGGGAGTGCCCCGGCGGGAGTGTCCATGTTCGACCGCATCTCCGACTCATTCTCCGGCGCGCTCCGCAAGCTCTCGGGCAGCGGGACCATCTCCGAGTCCAATGTCCGCGAGGCCATGGGCGAGGTTCGCAACGCGCTGCTCGAGGCCGATGTGCAGTACGAGGTCGCCGAGCAGTTCTGCGCCAAAGTGCTCAAGGACGCCATCGGCCAGGATGTCACCAAGAGCGTCAAGCCGGGGCAGGAGATGATCTCCATCGTCCACCGCCGGCTCGTCGAACTCTTCGGCGGCGACCCCGACGCGGAACAACAGCCCGCCCCTCCCGGCATCATGAAGATGTCCCCCGGCCCCACCATCGTCATGATGTGCGGCCTGCAGGGCAGCGGAAAGACCACCACCTGCGGCAAGCTCGCCGGGATGCTCAAGAAGCAGGGCCGCTCGGTCATGCTCGCCGCGGCCGACCTTCAACGACCCGCCGCCGTCGAGCAGCTCCAGACCGTCGCACGCCAGGCCAACGAGCTGCCGGGCGGGGCGCAGATCCACTTCTACGGCGAGCCGGACAAGTGCGCTGAGTATGGCAAGGCCGTGGGCGTGGCCGTCAAGGTCTGCCAGAACGCCGTCAAGGAGGCCAAGGCCAAAGGCGTGGATGTCCTGATCCTCGACACCGCCGGGCGTCTGCATGTCAACGACGAGCTGATGGGCGAACTCGGGCAGGTCAAGGCCCTGCTCAACCCGCACCACATCTTCCTGGTGGTGGATGCGATGACCGGCCAGGACGCCGTGCAGAGCGCACGCTCCTTCCACCAGCGCCTCGCGGTGGACGGCGTCATCCTGACCAAGTTCGACTCCGACACCCGCGGCGGCGCGGCCCTCTCCGTCAAACAGGTCACCGGCGCGCCCATCCGCTACATCGGCGTAGGCGAGAAGCTCGACGCGCTCGAACCATTCCACCCTGAGCGCATGGCCGGGCGCATCCTGGGCATGGGCGATGTCGTCTCCCTCGTCGAGAAGGCCCAGCAGGAAGTCAACGAGGAGGACGCCAAGGCCCTCGAGGCCAAGATGTCCAAGGGCGAGCTGACCATGGACGACTTTCTCAAGCAGATGAAGACCCTGCGCAAGATGGGCTCCATGAAAAGCCTGCTCGGCATGTTGCCCGGCATCGGATCGATGCTCAAGGACATCGACATCGACGAGAAGCAGCTCGACCGCACCGAGGCCATGATCCACTCCATGACCCCCGCCGAACGGGCCAAGCCCGACCTGATCCACAACCCCCGCAAGCGACGCATCGCCACCGGGTCCGGCACGGATCAGAACCAGGTCGGCCAACTGGTCAAGCAGTTCGGCATGTTGAACAAGATGACCAAGCAGATGGGCTCGATGAGCGCGGGCTCCAAGATGGCCGCGGCCAAACAGCTCTCGGGCAGCGGCATGTTCAGCGGCATGCCCTCATTCCCCGGCATGGGCGGCAAGGGCAACACCAAGGCCGCTGCCCGGGGCGTGAAGAAACGCAAGCCGAAGAGCCGGTGAAAGCGTCGGCCCGACCGCGGGCATGACGCCGGATGCCTACTCGATCGGCAGCGGATCCTCCGCACGCCCCGCGGCCCACTCCTTGAAGCGGGGCCAGAAGACCTCTTGCGCCAGGATCTTGACGCACGCGCCCACCGGGATGCCGATCAGCAGCCCGAAGAACCCGAACAGCGTGCCGCCCGCCAGCGAGGCGAACACGATCGTGGGGATGTCCATGTTCGTGCTCTTGCCCTGGATCATCGGCGTGAACACATAGTCATCCAGCGCCTGACCGATCCAGTAGATCAGAATCGGCGCGCCCACCACCCACCACCACTCCCCACGCATCCCCGCGTGCCCTGCCAGCAGCAGCATCACGATCGAGATCGGCACGCCCACGATCGACAGGTACGGGATGATCGAGAGCACCGCCACCGCCGGCCCGAGGATGAACGCACCGGGCACCCCCACCACAAAGTACCCGACCGAGAAGATGATCGCCTGCAGGAACGCGATGGTCAGACGCCCACGCACGAAGCCGGACACCACGCGATCGAACTTCTGGAACAGATGGATGATCCGGTCCCGGTTCTTGTGCGGCAGCATGGCCACGCCAAACTTTTTGAGCTTGACCCACTCCGTCGCGGTGAAGAAGAAGAAAAACAGCGTGATGAACGACATGAATCCCAGGCCAAAGATCGCCCCGAACCACCCGAGGATCCGTCCGGCCGTCTGAACCCCGAACGATGCCAGCGTGGTCGCAACCTGCTCACGATTCTCATCAACCCAGGCAACCCCGGCACCGATGGCCTGGCTGGCCATGGATGGTTCATCACCGGACTCGTTCAGCCTTTCATACGCCCACAGCCATGCCCCCCCGAACTCCGCTTCGTCGTTGCGGGCGCTCCATGAATCAAAGACTTTCTGCGCTTCATCAGGAGATCCGGCCTGCTGTGCGTGCTGCACAGTCCGGATGTTGTCGATCACTTGTGACCCGAACACCGCCAGCTGCGCAATTCCCACCGAGAGCCCCACCACCGTCGGCACCACGATGAACAGCGCGCTCATCCCGATGATCCCGCTGACCGCCTGCCGCCGCGAGACCTTCAGCCGGCGCATCAGCCACACGATCACGGGCTCAAACAGGTACGCCAGCAGAATCGCCAGCAGCAGGGGCACCGTCACCACCGAAGTCATCTTGGCCACGATGAACAACCCCACCACCGCCAGCCCCACCAGCACATCGCGCACCGGCTGCATCTGCCACAGGTGGAGCTTGGCCCAGACGGGCAGCGAACGGGGCGAGGTTTCAGGATCGATCATGCCCGCAGCATATACCGGGGAGCAGGCCCCGTGTCCGCTGCTCAGGCCCCGGCAGCCGGCTCGAGCCCGGGTTCGGCGAACGCCTCGTCAAAGTCATACACCCCGTCGAAATCCTGGAGGGTGTCCTCTTCGGTCTTGCGCATCAGGCCCGCCTCGACCATCGCGAAAATGATCCGCCCGAAGTCGCGGGTGTTGCGGATGCCCCACTTGTTCAGCACGGCCTTGCTCATCAGCCCATACCGCTGGATCGCGTAGTCCCGCAGACCCAGGCACAACTGCTGCCCGGACACATGGCGTTGCTCGTCTTCCAGCCCCGCCAGGGCAGATTCCGGCTGCCCGTGGACCATCTCCACCGTGTGGGCCAGACCGTCCCGGATGAACGGCAGGCATGCCGGGGAAAACCCCCCTGCCCGCTCGAAGATCGCCTTGATGTCGATGTCCATCTCGGTCATGGGTGCCTTGTCTGCTGGCGAACTCTACGCCTTGCTTCTGGATTCGGGATCACGCCCGGCTCTGCATCATCTTTTTGTTCCTCGGGGCACTCGGGTTCCATGAACGGGCCTTCATCTTGAACGAAACGGGTGATCGGCCCATGTAAATCGCAGCGGTTCTTCCCGCCATGCGCCAGCCGCCTCACCCAGCCCGATCCGCGGCGTCGCCACGATCCGCGGCCCAGCCCCCGCTGGCCTGTCAAACAGGGCAATCTGGGGACTCCGGAGAAGATGCTGACCGTCCAGAGATCGATCGATCGCCATCGCCTGGCACAACCGCCCCGGACCCCGGCACAAGTCCCGATCCGGCATCGGCCTGCCACCGGGTCTGGTCCGCAGCCGCCGCATGACTTCCAGCCCCTCGGTGGGCATCACCGCTCGGATCAGCACCGCCGCCGGGTGATCCTTCCGATAGCACGACAGATTGAAACAAAAATGCATGCCGTAGGTGAAGTAGACATACGCCGTCCCCGGCTCGGCCCACATGGACTCGTTCCGGGTCGTGCGCCTTCCCCCCACGGCGTGCGATGCCGGATCCTCCGGCCCGGTGTACGCCTCGGTCTCGATGATCACGCCAGCCAAACGCTCGCCGGTGGGCAGCGTGCGGACGAGGGTGCAGCCAATCAGGCGCGGGGCGAGATCGGCAGCCGCGAGGGTGAAACCTGTCTGACTGAAGCAGAACCGATCGGGCATGTCGTTCCCTCCTAGCATCCGCCGCGGGAAGTGGTGACAGGAGACGGTTCATGGAACCTCGTTTCAACATCGCGAAACTCTCGGCCGCATCGTACAAGGGCATGTACCAGTTCGAGCTGAGCCTGCAAAACTCCTCGATCGAGCTCCCGCTGCGGGAGCTCGTCAAGCTCCGGGCCTCCCAGCTCAACGGCTGCGCCTACTGCATCGACATGCACTGGAAGGACGCCCGCGCCGGAGGCGAAACCGAGCAACGCCTCTACGGACTCGATGCCTGGGAAGAAAGCCCGTACTACACCGCTCGCGAACGGGCCGCCCTGCGGTGGTGTGAGGCCGTCACCCATCTCCACAATGGCCATGTCGGCGATGCCGTCTACGAGCAGGTCCGCGGTGAACTGTCCGAGCAGGAAATCAGCGACCTGACCTGCGTGATCGCGGCGATCAACGCATGGAACCGCATCGCGGTCGCGAGTCGAACCAGGGCCGGGGACTACCAGCCCGGAGTCAATCACGCATAAGCGTGCAGCCCCGGCAGCAGCAGATTCACGCCGAAGTAAGTCCACAGCATCACGATGAACCCCGCTACCGAGAGCCACGCTGTGGTCAGGCCGCGGTCCTTCAGGCCGGTCAGGCGGACATGGATGACGATCAGGTACACGATCCAGGTGACCAGCGCCCAGGTCTCCTTCGGATCGAACGCCCACCAGCGCCCCCATGAGTGGTCCGCCCACCACGCGCCGAGCAGGATGCCCACGCCCAGCGTCCAGAAGGCGAGCTGGAGGACGGTCATGTGGGCGGTGTCCAGGTCGCGGAGGGTGCGGCGCAGGCGGGTCTGGGCCTCACTTTCCGTCACCGTCGCGGACTCCCCGCCCCCCCCACCACCACCGAGCGCACCCGCGGCAATCACGGCCGCTTGCGGCCCGCGCGCGAACTTCGCCGCGTAATGGGTGCCCAGATAGAACAGCGAGATGATGAAACCCAGCGCGATCAGGCCGTAGCTGGTCAGCACGGTGGTGACATGGTACTTGAGCAGCACGGAGGTGTTGAGGATGGCCGCCTCGCGCTCGATGTGGACACCGGGGATGCCCGTCTCGGTCGCGGTGATGAGCACCATGAACCCCGTGGCGGCCGCCGCCGCCCCGAAGAGCCACTGCCGCTTCCAGATCATGGCCACGAACCCGACGATGGCGGCGAACAGCGACACGCCCGTCATCGATTCGAACTGATTCTGGATCGGGAACCGCTCGGCGATGGCCCATCGCAGGCCGAATCCAAGCCCGTGCAGCATCATGGCCGCCACCAGTGTGGCCACGCCGATCGTCACCAGCCATCTGCGTCCCGTGCCGAACGCAAGCACGAGCGATACCAGCGACACCAGATATATCCAGTATCCCCATTCGAATGCATTGATCCGGTTGTACAGCGATTCAAGGCTGCGTTTGGTCGTTGGGTAAACCGACGCGTTGATACCGGGCAGCATCTCGGCCAGTTCGCGGGCCGCGTTGTTCACCCCGTCCGCATCGGCATTGCGCCATGCCTGAGCCATTCTGGCCGCGACCGCTCGGGCGGCCGCGGAATCGGGCAACTGGCCGAGGTGAATCCAGGGCTGGTCGCTGGCCTCGGGCGCGATCAGGTTCAGATTGGACCACGAATCCACGAACACCATGAACGCCCGATCCACCTGCCCCGCCGCCCGTCGGTACTGCTCCTCCCCCGAGTGCGCATCCATCACCGCCGTCAGGTGCTGGTCCACCATCCGCGGCGAGACCATGCCGGTCGTCAGCCATGCGTCCCGCTGGGCCGGATCATTGATCGCACGCTGCAGGATCTGCTGTCGCAGCGGCAGATAACCGATCCCGATCGTCGGGCGGTCCACATAGTGCGCCGGGTCGATCATGATGTCGAACAGCGTGAAGACCGGATCAAAGCTGACCTTGCGCACCTTCTCGCCCGAGCGATCCAGGTCGAAGTGCTTATGCCGCCCCGTCATCCGCATGACCGACTCGTCCGCCAGCGTCCGCACAATCTTGACGCGCCCGTTGTGGAACACCGCCAAGTCACGCAGAGGCTTTAAATCCAGGCGGGCGGCGAACGCGGCCTTGTCCGCGACGGACATCTCCGTCCGGACCGGCGCGCCGAAGGGATTGACGGTATCGCCTGTCAGCTCCGTCACGAGTTGCGTGTCCGGGTGGGCGTTGCCGTCCGGGGCGTACTGCGCCGCCGCCTGGCCGCACGCCAGAGCGACGAACACACACACGGGCAGGACGAGCGAGCGGATCAGTCGGTTCATGCCGGCACCTCCGCGCCCGCCGGTGCGGTCGCGCGCTGTTTGGGGGTCTTGATCGTGCCCTCGCGGACGGCCTGGGCCAGCCGCTCCTTCTCACGCCGCAGCATCCACGGCTTGAGATAGAACGCCCACGGGATGCCGAGGCCCATCAGCACGCCACCGAAGGCGATGACATGGATGCCAGGATTGTTGCCCACCCCGAGAATCGTAAAACTGACACGCGGCCCAGGCGCCTGGCCCAGATCCGCCTGCCGCTGGGTCTCCTGCCAGCCGGCGCGGTCCCACCCAGCCTGCGACAGCTTGAACTGGTTCGGGTTCAGGCCCGCGCCCAGCCTGCGAACAAAGTTCGACAGGATGTTCCCCTCGGGATCCCAGTGGAAGGGCGCGCGCAACGGCTCGTTCAGCTTGATGAGGTGCTCGTACGCGCTGAACCCGCGCCCGCCCTGGGTCGCTTCCAGACGGGGCGCGACGCGCACCGTGCTCTGGTAATCCCGCGGCGCGCCGCGGTGGTCATACGAGATCATCTGAAAATCGACCATCGACACGGTGAAGTCCGGGAACGGACGCTGCATCCGCCCGAATGCGATCTGCAAGTCCCGCCCGTCCGGCAGCACGATCCGCCGCGCCGTGTCCCGCTGGATGCCCATGTACTTCGTGAACGGCAGCCAGATCACCTCCGACCACGCCTCCCGCCCGCCCAGCCCGTCGGCCGAAATCTCGATCGCCACGAACGCCTCGGTGTGCGAGCCCATCAGCGAGATGTCCCGCTCGGCCAGGGGCACGGGGACCGGACGCTCGATCTTGCGGGCGTGCGCCCAGCGTTCGCCCAACTTCAAGTCCACCGTCGCGCCCTCGGCATTGGGCACGATGTCCCGGATCCAGCCATCGGCGGCACTGTCCATCACACGCACATTCCCGCCGGGCTGTCGCACGATCGCCCGCACCCCGCCGTCGGGCCGTTCGTCCAGATACACCTGCAAGCGGGACATGTCGAGGTACGCCACCCGCACCCGTTCGTCCGGCTTGCCGCGCATCGGACGACCCAGCATCGGATCGATCGTGGTGGACAGATCCTGGTTCAACTCCGGGAAACGATGGAAGACCCAGCGCTCGATCGGTTCGGGACGCACCCCGTCCGCGCCCCCGGAGGAAGCCGGTGGGGTCAGACGCAGGACCGCCACCGAACTGCTCGCCCCCTCGTACCCGGGCGTGATGATCGGGAAGGGCGGCTCCTGCGCCAGCTCCTGCACCGCGACCGTCCACCCGGTCTCGCCCAGCGTGAACTCCGTGCCCACTTGCGCGGGAACCACGGCCCGGAAGCCAGTGCCGGGCACCTCCACCACCAGCGCGTGCGACGCTTGGACCGGGAGACCCTCGGACAGGTCCGCCCACCGCTGATCGTCCATACCGCGGGTGAACTCCATCGCCACCATCTCGTTGGCCCGCACTCGCTGGGCCGGGTCGTTCAGGAAGAAGGGGAACTCGAACAGACGCCCGTCCGGGGGCAGGTTGGTGTTGGGCACATTGAACGCGAACAGCTCCACCACCCGCATCGGGTTGTCCGCCGCCGGGTTGCGGGTCGGTCCGGACCGCACCCAGTCCGTCTGCATCCGGGCGTAGGGCGCGTAGCCGACTACGCGGAAGCGGATGTCCGGATCGACATACAGGAGTTGCTGGCGCGGGTCCGACCCGGGCACGATCTGGTTCAGCACACGCCCAGAGTCCGACATGGCCAGGCGTTCACCGGGCCGGAGGGTCGCTTCGGTCTGGTTGTGGCCCCTGTGGTTGCCACGCTCCGAGAAAAGCTCCCCCGCGGCACCCTCCATGCCCGCGCGGAGGTTGTAGTTGTTGTACCGCGGCAGATCCGCCAGCGGACGCTGCTCCAGCCGCACCTGCCCCGTCGGGCCGGTGTGCTGACCGGCGTACAGCACCACATCCTCACGGTCGTAGAACACGCCCTGGGCCGGGCCGACGCGCTGGCCCATCCCCGGCGCGGGGATCAGCGTGTCGCCCTCTTCCTTGAAAGCCTGATAGAACACCGACCCCACCGCGATCAGCACGATGCCCGAGTGAACACTCAGCACGCCCAGGTTCTTGAAGTTGAACTCGATCCGGCGCACCGTGGCCGTCACCATGTTCACCACGAACAGCACCAACGCCAGGTGCATCGGCCACCAGGCGTAGAACTGCGTCTCCGTCATCTCCATCCAAGACAGGCGGCGCACCGTCACGGACTGGTACTCGGCGATGAACGAGCGGAACAGCAACAGCCCGTTCCCCGTCACTGGGTCATAGTGCAGCGCGGGCCAGGCGAACCGCAGCCACGCCCCCACCCCGGCCACCGCCAGGCCCAGGCCCGCCAGCACCGACAGGCTGAACCGTGCCCCCCGTGATTCCCGCGCCACGGTCCAACGCACAAACAGCACCCCCGCCGCCGCGGGGATCAGCGCGGCCAGCACCACCGTCAACGCGATGATCGCCCAAGTCGGGATCGCCGCGATCAAGCCCACCGGGATCGACGCCAGAGCGCAATAGACCGAGATAAAGGTCAGCAACCCCACCGCCAGCGGGATCCCGCTGAACAGGCGCAGCACCCAGCGCACCGGTGCCAGCGGCCCCGTCAGGTGCTCGTCCTCCCACGCCTTATTGCGCTGCCATTTCCTGCTCATTCGCTCAACTTTCGGTTTGGCAGGAATCGTACGCCTGCCATCCTCTTTAGAAGCATTCTCGCCGCACAAACAGTACCAGCGGCAGGTTGTTTCCGCCCATCGCAGAACCCCACGGATCACGGCCGGAAATCGGCACCGCCAACAGCCCCGCCAGCGGCCCCGGGTGCAGCGTCACCGCTCCCGCATCCAGGCCCAGCGCCTCGGCCCCATGAATGGTGCCCATGCGCAGAAGTGTGCGGGCATCAACCCCGTCGCGTCGGAAAAGCAGACGCATCTCATCGAGCACGGAAATCCGGTTCGGGGTATCCAGATTGACGATCGAGTCGGTCCCCAGACACACCCGCACACCGGCCGCGAGCATGTCCCGGTAGCGGTGCGGGCCAAAGTGAGACTCCGCCCCGAAGTAGGCCGATGCCCGCGGGCAATACACCACCGGCGTGCGCATCTCTGCCAGCAGCCCCACCGCCTCGTCCGTCGCATCATTCACATGGGCACAGAGCACCCTGTGGTCTCCGAGCAGGCGGCCGAGGTGGGCCACCGGGTGTTGTCCCTGCCCGATGTGATGCAAAACCGAATCATCCCACAACCCGAAGCCTTCGAGCATGGCCCGCTGCGGACCGGTTCCGTGGGCGATGAAGGCCCGCTCCTCCGAGGTTTCCGCAAGATGGGTCGAAAGGGGGAGCCCGTGCCGGGCCGCCAGAGCGGCCGCCCATCGGTAAACACCCAGATCCACCGTGTTCGGCGCGTGCGGCTGCAACCCAACCCGCACGGGGCACCCCTCCAATTTTTGATGCAAGCCCGGCAGCGACTCCCGGACAAACCGGTCCAACTGATCGACCGACCCTGCGGCGGACCGGCCGATCCCGAAGAACTCCAGGAATGAAACACCCGCCAACCGGGAATCACCCAGAACATGGGCCGGGGTCGCGGTCAGTCGGCCCTTGGGCGCACCAGCGATATCCCCCACCGCGACCGTGCCGCCCGCCAGACTCAGCTCAACCCCCAGCCGGACCGATTCCGCGATGCCATCGGGCGAATCCCGGCGGTTGGCGCGGATGTGCTCGACCCACGGGACAAACCCCCTCGTGGGATCATGGGCAACCGGGCCGATGTGTGTCAGGTCCAAGTGGGTGTGGGCATTGACCAGACCGGGCAGCAGCAGGTGCCCGGGCAGGGAGAACGCACGGTCTGGGGTCGGCAAATGGGGCGCGTCAAGGGCTCCGGGTTCACCAACCGCCAGGACTTCCACCACCTGATCCGGGTGGATGCGGAGCAGGATCGCGCCCGGCGTGACCACGCCCAGCGTGGCATCGGCCAGGGCACCGGCATCGAGACGCACCACACCAGGTCGCTCGAAGCGTGGGTCGGACATGGTTTCGGAGCGTGGTGGGGAGAAGGTCATCGCGTCGTTTCATGCCCGCGGGCCGCATGGGCCGATGCCAGAGTTTCAGCGGCTTCGTCCGCGGGCGCGGTCGCGTCGACGCCGCGGGCATCGTAGGATGAATGCGCGTTCCAAGGTCGGGACGCGCCAGCGAGGAGCGGACCCCATGACCATCAGGAATCAGCGTATTTTCACGCGGAGCCGGACCATCCGGTCGGCCGCGATCATCACCATGGCGACCGGTCTGACGGGCTGCGTCAGCCAGGGTGAGTACGACAAGCTGTGGGAAACCAACCGCAGTCTGACCGACCGGCTTCAGCAGACCCAGGCGAGCCTTGATGCGTGCAACGCCCAGAACGCGGCGCTTTCAGGCTCGGCTGGCGGCGCATCGGGCGTGATCGCCAACCTGACCGACGAGAACACCCGTCTTCGCGACCAGCTCAACCAGGCCATGCAGTCCATGCGCGATCTGGAAGGCCGCCTGGGCGGGCTGGAACTCGGGCGTCTGGACCCGACCACCGACCGCGCGCTGGCCAACCTGGCCCGCCAGTTCCCCGACCTGATCGTCTATGACGCCGAGCGCGGCATGCTGCGGTTCTCCAGCGACCTGACCTTCGCCTCCGGCTCCGACCAGGTGCAGGCGGGGGGCGCGGACGCGCTGGGCCGTCTGGCCACGGTGCTGTCCAGCAACGAGGCGCAGGGCTACGACATCGTGATCGTGGGCCACACGGACAGCCAGCGGATCTCGGCCAACACCGCCCAGCGCCACCCGACCAACATGCACCTGTCGGCCCACCGGGCGATCTCGGTGCGGCGTGTGCTGAGCGACCGGGGCGTGGCTCCGGAGCGGATCCAGGCAGCCGGCTGGGGTGAGTTCCGCCCGGCGGTGCCGAACACGGGCACGGGCAACACGCCCGCCAACCGGCGCGTTGAGATCTATCTGGTCCCCTCCACCTGGCGCGGTCCCAGCGGGTCGGCCCCGGCTCCGGCAGCGACCCCCGCCGCAACTCCGGCCCCGCAGCGCACGACGCCGCAGATTGATCCGACGAAGTGATCTTTCCGTTCATCCTGGAATGAGCAGCGCCCGGCCTTGGTCGGGCGTTTTTCATCGGCATCGACAAGCCGCGCAAGAGAGCGGTTGAGCGACGCAAATGCCCTTCGTGGCTTGCAACAACGGCGAGCAGGAGGTCCGCGGTCTTGCGATTGTGGTTGTTCTCTGCTCGATGATCGACGGGGATTCCGCCCGGAAATCAAGCGGGAGCCGTCTCCCTCGGATGCTCTGTTTGCGATGCCACCTTGGCCGCTCAATAGCAGTCGCGGCTTGTCGATACCGGAAGGTTCAACGGGGGTCCGTCTCAGACCCGGCGTCGTGCCGGCGCGATGGCGAAGAAGATGCCGAACACAAGCCCCAGCGCGGAAGCGGAGGCGGCCGGGAGGGTCCAGCCGGCGGCGCGGAGGGCCTGGTTCTCGAAGGTGATGGCGGGGGCGCGGGGCATGACCTTCAGGGCCGCGCCGTACTGCCAGGTGCGTTCCTCGAGTTCGCCGGGGTTGCGGTCGGGGATCGGCTCACCGCGGAGTTTGGCCTGGTTCTGACGGCGGAGCAGGCTCGCGCCGGACTCCGGGAAGCGCAGGGGCTGGTGGACGGTGAAACCGCCGTCGGCGTTGAGTTCATAAAAATCGAAGAGCCAGCGGTCACGCCGGACCTCGGCGGTGGACTCGTTTTTGTCCTGCTCGAGGCCGAACAACGCGTCCTTAGCGGGGTCGGCCCCGAAGGGGGTGCGGGTGACGATCACCAGGCGGGCGGGGATCTCGTCGCGGGCGATCCGGGCCTGGAACTCGTGCATGTCCATGCCGGAACGGTCGGCGAAGAAGACCATGCGCATCCAGTCGGAATGGCGGGCGAAGAACGAGGGAAGCTTCTGACGCGTTTCGACGGCGACGGGGATGAACAACTCGTCATCGCCGTAGGTGACGCGGAGAAGCGGGTCGCCGTCATCGTCCGTCGCATCGGTCAGTTGGACCGCGCGGCCATGAAACTCGAAAGAAGGATTACTCACCTCGATGTAGGCGAAAAGGGACTGGATCGCGGATTGGTTGTAATCACGGACGCGCAGGGCCAGCACGCTGACTGACACAACCAGCATCATCAGTGACACTCCCGCAACGGCCAAGGGCAAGGGCTGAAGGCGTCGGCAGCGGGGTGTCGGGCGGTCGGTCGTCATGTGGCCTGTGGGCACGGGGGGGTGGGCCGTGCAAAGGGGTGAAGGAAGCACAGGCGGGATGCTTGTGCCATCACTGCTCAGTGATCGCCGGTGTGGGTGGCGGCGGCCGGGTTGAGGTCCAATGCGTCGGAGCGGCCGTGGCGGGGGACCGAGCGGTTGGCGGTGGAAACCTCGTGGGGATCATGGCCGATGCCGAGTTGGGCGAAGTAGTTCTCCGTGTCGGACGGGTGGCGGCGGGCGCGGGGGCCGACATGGTCGTACCAGTAGGCCCAGAAGTCGATCTCGGCCTTTTCGGGGCGGGCGGCCAGCCAGGAGGCCATGCGCTCGTTGCGTCGGAAGTTGGCGATGTTGCTGCCCGCTGTCTCGATGCGGGGGGAGACGCGGGTATCGAAGTTCGGGTCGCGGGCCCCGGCGGAAAGACCGACGCCGGTGCCGCCGGGTCCGTTGCCGTTGATGTCGGTGACCTCGCCGTACTTGAAATCGTTCACCCAGCCGCGGGTGGAGAGATCGATGATGGAGAAGAAGACGAACAGGCCGACGGCGAAGAGGCAGAAGAGCAGGGCGAAGGTGTTGAGGGCCTTGTCGTAGCGGAGCTGCATGAAGTACATGCACACCAGCGTGGCCTTGACCGTGGCGATGGACATGGCGCCGATGACATTGACCCAGCCGGGCAGCCGGAGGTCGAAGGCGGCCTCGGCCCACTGCTCTGCGTTGTAGAAGCCAACGGTGAGGGCGGTCAGGAAGAGCAACGCGGCCAGAACGCCGAGTTGGAGCTTCCATCCGACGACAACATGGCCGTGGGCGTGGGTATCGCCGCCGTGCGGGTCCTCGGGGTTCCAGCCGAGATCCTTGGCGTGTGGGTTGTGGGCGGGGGCTGCGTGGCTCATCGTGTCAACTCCGGGAACGGAGGGATGCTTGCGTGCTTGGGTTCAATGCGAGAGGTTCTGGGTCAGTGAATCAGATAGAGCAGGGGGAAGAGGAAGATCCAGACGAGGTCGACCAAGTGCCAGTAGAGGGCGGAGTTCTCGACCATGGTGTACTCGGTGGGGCCGTAGGCCTCGTACTTCCAGGAGCGGATGAGGACCCAGCTGAGCAGGGATGCGCCGATAAGCACATGGAGGGCGTGGATGCCGGTGCCCATGTAGTAGAGGGACCACCAGAGCTGCTCGTGGGTTGTCTGGGCGTAGGGGTAGGAGAAGAAGGTGCCGGGCGCCTTGCCGTCATTGAGCTTGGGGATGTATTCGAACTTCAGCTTGATGTAGACGAACAGGGCGGCGCAGACCAGAGTGATGATCAGATTGATCCGCAGCCACTTCTGGTTGTTGAGCTGGGCGCAGCGGACGGCGTTGGCCACCGTCCAGGACGAGATCAGCAGGACGACCGTGTTGGCCCCGCCGAAACGCCAATCCAGGTAGTGACTGCCCGCGGCCCAGGCCTCGGGATAGAGGAAGCGGAAGACGGCGTACGCACAGAAAATGCCGGCGAAGAGAAGGACTTCCGTGGTGAGGAAGAGCCACATGCCGAACTTGGCAGCGTCGAACTCCTCATCATGGGTGCGCCAATGGTGGCCCGCCTTGCGGTTGCGCCAGTGCTTGGGGTGGTCCCGCAGATGGGACGGCGCCGGGGTGTCATAGGCGTCGAGGGTGGTCTGCATCGCGTGCTCCGGGTCCGGGCCAACGCCCGGGGAGGGGGGAAATCTTGGTGAAGGGCGGGCCGGGCGTTCAAGCCCGGGCCGCCGGATGGGTTTCGGATCAGTGTCGCGCGGCCGCGGGGGGCAGGGGATAGTCCTTCGGATCGCAGTGCGGGGGCACGACGGTGTCGAAGTCGTACGGGCCGTGCTTGACGATGGGCTCGTGGTGGAAGTTGTGCTCGATGGGGGGTGACTCGGCCTCCCACTCCAGGGTCAGGCCGCCCCAGGGATTCGGCGGGGCCTTGGGCCCGGCGATGAGGGAGTGGACGAAGTTGAAGAAGTGGATGACGAAGCCGATGAACAGCAGCCAGGAGCCCACGGTCGAGATGACATGGAGCATCTGAAACTCATCAACATAGTTGGCGTAGCGGCGGGGCATGCCCTGGGTGCCCAGGATGAACTGGGTGAAGAAGGTGACATTGAAGCCGATGAACACGATGGCGCAGCCGATCATGCCCACCTTCTCGTTGTACATGCGCCCGAAGATCTTCGGCCACCAGTGGTGGATGCCGCCGACGAAGGCGATGACGGTTCCGCCCATCATGACATAGTGGAAGTGGGCGACGACGAAGTAGGAGTCGTGCAGGTGGAGGTCGGTGGCCAGCGCGCCCAGGGGCAGGCCGGTCAGGCCGCCGATGGAGAAGAGGAAGAGGAAGGCCAGGGTGTAGCACATGGGGGTGTTGATGGCGATCGAGCCCTTGTAGAGGGTGGCGATCCAGTTGAACACCTTGATGGCGGTGGGGATGGCGACCAGGAAGGTCAGGGCGGAGAAGAGCATGGCGGCCAGCTCACCCATGGCCGTGAACATGTGGTGGCCCCACACCAGGAAGGACACCGCGGCGATGCCCAGGGACGAGAAGGCAATAGCGCGGTAGCCGAAGATGTGCTTGCGGCAGTGGACCGCGATCATCTCGGAGATGATGCCCATGGCGGGCAGGATCATCACATAGACCACGGGGTGTGAGTAGAACCAGAAGAAGTGCTGGTAGAGGACCGGGTCGCCGCCCATGGCGGGGTCGAAGATGCCGATCTTCATGATGCGTTCGAACACGAGCAGCAGCAGGGTGATGCCGATGACGGGGGTGGCGAGCACCTGGATGATGGAGGTGGCATACAACGCCCAGATGAACAGCGGCATGTCGAACCAGCCCATGCCCGGGGCGCGGAGTTTGTGGACCGTGACGATGAAGTTCATGCCGGTCAGGATGGACGAGAAGCCCAGGATGAACGCGGCGAGCACCATCAGCACCACGCGCCAGTGGTCGGCATCGGTGGTCAGCGAATATGGCGTGTAGAAGGTCCACCCGGTGTCCACGCCACCCATGAGGATGGAGGCGACCCCGAAGATGGAACCGAACACATAGATGTACCAGGAGAGCAGGTTGAGACGCGGGAAGGCCACATCCTTGGCCCCGAGCATGATGGGCAGGAAGAAGTTGCCCAGTGAAGCGGGGATGGAGGGCACGATGAACATGAAGACCATGATCGCGCCGTGGAGGGTGAAGGCACGGTTGTAAACCTCGTTGCCGGACACCTTCTCGGGCACCATCGCGCCGAGCATGCTCTTGAGAATGTGGCCGGTCTCCACGGCCACCCCGGACTGTTCCGACATGCGGACAGGGTCGAGCAGTTCCATGCGGACGGCCAGTGCCGCGACACCGCCGAGGAAGAACATGAACATGACGGCGAAGAGGTACATCACGCCGATCTTCTTGTGATCGACCGTGCTGGCCCACTGCCAGACGCGCGCCCAGAACCCGGACGGGCCTTCGAGATAGGACCCCTCGTGATGGTGGTCGTGCGAGGCGGAACCGGTCAACTCAGCGGTACTCATTGCTCACCTCCGTCGGTGGTCTCGGACGGTTCCTGCGCGGGGTCTTCGGGGGTTGCTTCACCGTCCGCGGGTCCGCCGCGGTCGGAGATGGATCGCATGAAGGCGATGACACCTTCGAGTTCCTTCTCATTGACCAAGCCCTGGAAGCTGGACATGGTGGGCGCATACCCGGCGACCACCTTGGCATGAGGCACATAAACTGATTCTCGGATGTAGCCCGCATCGCGGACCAGGCTTGATCCATCGTTGAACACGGCTTCGTAGCCGTAGGTGTTTTTCCAGGTGGGGCCTGTACCCGGGCCGCCGTCGATGGAGTGGCAGGTCGCGCAACGCATCTCCCAGATACGACGCCCGAGTTCCACAGGGGGAAGATCGGCGTTCCACGCTTCGATCTTGCGCTCATAGACATGCCGCGGCACCACGCGAAGCGTGGCGGCCATGCGGGAGTGATCGTCACCGCAGTACTCCGCGCAGAAGATCCACATGTCACGGCCGGGGATCTGCTCAGGATTTTCCTGGGAGGTATCGGTCACGAACTCACTGGCACCGAGCCGGGGCGTGCGGAAGGTGAAACCGGTGTACCGGTTGGGAAACACATCCATCTTAATACGAAAATCCGGGATCCAGAAGGCATGGATCACATCCGCCGAAGACATCCGCAGGTCAATGTCGGTGTCCTCGGGCACATAAAAGATGGGATAGCCCTTCTCCGCCTCGGAGAGAGGGCGAGTCTCAGGACTCTTCGCCCCATTGGGGTAGTTGATGGACCAGCCCCACTTCCAACTATCCACCTTGAGTTCAAGCGCGCCGGAAGGCGGGACCATCTTCTGCATGTAGCCCCAGAAGCCGAGCACGAAGATGACCAGCAGGGCGGAGCTGGGCACCACCGTCCAGATGATCTCCAGCGGGGTGTTGTGGTGCGGGCTGACGGGGGCCGGCACGCCGGGGCGGCGGCGGTACTTGATGGTCCAGTAGACCATCAGGCTCATCAGCAGCACGAAGAAGAACACCGAGAACCAGAAGATCATCATGAACAGACCGTCTGTCCACACGGCCGAATCGGACGCCGGCGCGCTGCGGAAGATCAGGCGGCTGAGCCAGGACTGGTTGGTGGACGCGAGCGTATGGATCATCAGGACACCTGCCCCGCGGGAGTGACGGGGCCATGCCCCGCCCGGGACGACCCGCGATCGTCACCGGGGTTTCGGTCGGTCGTGGGAGTGAGGCCGCCATTCAGCCGGCGCCGCACACGCTCCCCGATCAGGAGACACACAATGAGAACAATCAGCAAAATCACGGTGACGATGCCCGCCAGACGCATCAGGGCCATCGCTTCGAGCGAGTAGGCACCGGCGGTCGGGTCATAGCGGAAACAGAAGTGCATGATGCGCTCGCCGAGACTGCGGGCGATCTTGCCGTCGGTCGCGTCGAGCAGGGAGAGCTTGAGCTGGTCGGATGGGTATGAATAGCCGTAGAGATAACGCATCACCCGGCCATCTGGGGAGAGGATGGTGATGCCGGCCGCGTGGGACCACTCGCCGTTGGGCAGCGGGGCGAACTGGAAGCCGACCGCATCGGTGAGGCGTTCGATGTTCAGGCGGTCGCCGGTGTAGTAGGCGATGCCGTCGGCGGTGCCATTGGTGCCGGGTGCCGGGGTTCGGTTGTAATGCGACAGGAAGCGGTACTTCTTGCCCTGGGCCTGGGTGGTGCCCTCACGATGGTCAAAGCTGACCACCAGCAGGCGGTAGTCCGTGCCCGCGGTGTAATCGAGGTTGTTGAGTGATTCGAGCAGTTTGTCGAGCACGATGGTGCAGACGACCGGGCACTCGTAGTAGACCAGGGCCAGGATGGCGGGCTTGCCGTCCTTGAAGGAGTCGCCCAGGGTGACCGTCTCGCCGCGGTCGTTGGTGAACACGGCGTCGAGCGGGATCTGGCTGTTGAGGCGTTCCTCGATGTCCACGCCCCGGAGTTCGGCCACCTGCTCGCGCGGCAGGATGAGCTGGGCCGAGGCGTTGGACGCGGGCACGACCACCGCGCCCAGCGCCGGCAGCACGGTCAGCGCCCCCAGCAGGAGGCGGAGAATCGGATTGGCCCGATCAGCCCTGGACATCGCTCTGCATCTGCTCCGTGGCCTCGCTGCGGCGCTGGCCGTACTCGTTGACCACCTTGTCGATGGCGTTGTTCAGCGGGATGTGGACGGTGCCGGCCTCGCGGTCGATCCAGCCGAACTCGCCCAGACGCTGTCTGGCGGCCATCTTCGCCTCGAAGGCCGGACGCATCACGGCCGTGCCCTCCTGACGCTCGGCCTTGAAACGCGAAACGAAGGAGTTGAAGTAGAGGATCAGCACCAGAATGGTGGCGATCACACCCACCACCATGATGATGAAGGTCAGGCCCAGCGCCTTGGTGCTGGTCTGCGAGCCGTGCTCGTGCTGGGGCATGCCCTCCGCGGCGCTGTGCTGGTGCCAGGCATCATGGCCGTGTGCATCGCTCATGGTCAACCTCCGTCTTCGATCGCCCCTCAGCGGAGGGGAAAAGGGTTCCGTTGATCGCTCCGGCGCGGGCCGGGCGCGTTCCGTCGTCTGTCAAAGGCCGTCCGGACAGTGTCCTGTCCGAGCGGCGTGATTCAGCGGCTCACACATAGTTCTTGTGGGCCATGGACTCGTGCAGGAGGGGATCCTTGATGGGCAGGAGCGGACCGGACTCGACCCGACGGGTCAGCAGCCAGCCCCAGACGCCCAGCACCCCCACCACACCCGCGATGTCCAGCCAGATTCCGGGCAGGCCGGGATCCTGCAGACCGGCCGCCAGCACGGCCTTGGTCTGGACATAGACCATGGGGCGGATGATCCAGACCATGTCCATGACTGTCATGAAGATCAGGAAGACACTCATGATCGCCAGCAGCAGCGGGTTGCGCTTGACGCCCCGCCAGCCGACGATCAGGAAGGGCACGATGAAGTGGCCGACGCACAGCAGGATGAAGAGCCACTTCCAGCCCTCGCTCTTGCGGTAGACGAACCAAGCGGTCTCTTCCGGGATGTTGGAGTACCAGATCAGGAAGTACTGCGAGAAGGAGATGTACGCCCAGAAGACGGTGAACGCGAAGATCAGCTTGCCCAGGTCGTGGAAGTGTTCCTCGGTGACCAGACCGGCCAGCTTGCCGCGGAAACGCAGCACGGCCAGGGTCAGCACCACCACCGACACGCCAGAAAGGGCGCAGGAGGCGAAGAAGTAGACACCCCACATGGTGGAGAAGAAGCGGAAGTCCAGGCTCATGAGGAAGTCGAAGGCCGCAAAGGCGGTGGTCAGCGCGAAGAGGAGGATGCCCCATCCGGCCGTGAAACGGGCCTTGCGTCCCAGGGTGCGATCGCCGGTTTCGTCCTGCAGGCGGCTGAGCGATGAGAACCGCCAGCCGAGGAATGACCACACCGCGCCGTAGATGAAGAGCCGAACAATGAAGAAGCCGGGATTCAGGTAGGCGGCCTTCTTCTCCAGAAGATAATCGCCGCCCGTGCCACCCATCCATGTCAGGAGGACGCCGCCGTTGATCAGTTCAAGGGCGACGATCGGGATCAGGGCGAGCCAGCAGAACGGCAGGAGTGACGCGCCGTGCTCGAAGATGCGTCGGCAGGTGATGACCCAGCCCGCGTTGAGCGAGTGGAACACCAGCAGGAAGAAAAGGCAGCCCAGGGACATGGCCAGAGCGGTGAATACACCGACCTCGTAAGCCGCCAGGGCGTGGCGGAGGTTGACGGAGAACCCGCCGATCACGGTCAGCAGCAGGCCCGCGATGCCGAGCAGGAGCAGCGGCACGCCGAACTTGCCCAGCGCGCCGCGGGCGTAAATGTTCTCCTCGACCATCCGCGGATCGTGGGCGATCTGGTCCAGCCGACGCCGCCACGCGGCCTCGGAAAGGCCGGTCTGCGCCGGGGCGGGACGGTTCGGATCGGAGCGGTTCGAACCGGAGTGGTCTGCGACAATCTGGCTCACGGGTTGCCTCCCGTCTCGGTCAGGCGGGCACGGTCAGCGGGGTCCAGCGACGAGGCAGGAACACCCTGGGCCGCTTGCAGCGTGCGGACATACGCGACGATGGCCCAGGCATCCGCCTCGTTGACGGCGTGGGCATAGCCCGGCATGCGATAGGTTCCGTCCGGGTTGCGCAGGCCATCGCGGACGATGTGGAACAGATACCCGTCCTTGCCCTGCATCTCCGAGCGGTCGCGGTACAGGGCGGCGGTCAGATCGGCCGGGGCATAGCTCCAGAGCTTGCCCACGGTGCCGGCCCCCTCGCCCTGCCCGCCCACGCCCGTGTAGCCGTGGCAGGCGGAGCAGTAGATGTCGAACCGCTCACGCCCGCGGATGATGAGATCACGGGTGACCTCGACGGGCATGTAGTCGGCATAGCGCGGCTCGTCGGCGGTCGAACCGGCGATGAGTCCGAAGGCGTATGTCTGATCGGCCCGTAGCAGACGCTCCCGGTCGGCCAGGATGTCTCCGGCCCACTCCGCCCCGGCGATGGACTCGGGGTCGTGCGTGGTGGACCCGAACGGCACCGTGCGGGCCACGAGGTTGCGGTCGGATCGGCCGTCCTCGAAGAACTGGGTGCCGGTCTGGGGCATCAGCTTGGGCTGATCGTCCATGTCGGGGAAGAACTGCCGCGGCGGGTTGTCCGAGCGGTCACCCCGGCAGCCCGGCAGCACCGTGAGGCCCGCGAGCAGCGCGAGCACGCCGAGGCCCGTGATGGCCCCCGCGTGGCGCGTGTTGGTATGGCTGTTCGTCATCGTCGTTTCCTCGCCCCTTCTCGGCCCCGAATCGCTCGGTGGGGGCAGGCCGTCTTGGCTCAGTCCTGCTCTTCGATGATGGTGATGTCGGTGCCCCCGGCTTTCTCAAGCAGGGCGCGGGTCTTGGACGGATCGAAGTTGGGGTCGTCCGCCTCGATCGCGATGATGAACCGGTCGTTGCTGACCCGGTAGAAACGCTCGTGCCCGAACAGCGGGTGGTGGAATCGCGGCAGCCCGTTGAACGCCAACATTCCGAACAGGCACGCAAACGCCGTGAACAGGATGCCCAGCTCGAACATGATCGGCATGAACGCCTGCCACGCCCCGTATGGCTTGCCCTGGGTGACCATCGGGTAGAGGTAGCCCGAGGTGATCCACTGGAGGAACGCCGCGAACGCCACGCCGGACACCGCCGCGCCCAGCGCGACCAGCGGCAGCTTGGTGTTCTTCACGCCCATCGCCTTTTCCATCCCGTGAACGGGGAAGGGGCTGTGAACATCCCACTTCGAGTAGCCCGCATCGCGGACCATCTCGGCGGCGTGGTAGACCTTGGGGGTCTCGGAAAACTCCGCAACCATGCCGTACACCCGATTGCCCGATTCGGACACGAACCGGGGCGCGGGCTTGCGCATGAGCATCGGGAAGTAGTCCGCGGCCGCTGACTTGATGGTGTTGATGACCGTCATGGATCAGTGCTCCCCACCGTGGTGATCTTCGTGGTGGTCGTGGGTGTGGGCCTGCGGCATGACCAGCTTGACCTCGGCCATGGCGAACACCGGCAGGAACTTGAGGAACAGCAGGAACAGCGTGGCGAAGATGCCGCACGAACCGACGAAGGTCAGGATGTCCACCCAGGTGGGCCAGAACATATGCCACTCGCCCGGCAAGAACGCCCGGTGCAGGCTGGTCACGATGATGACGAACCGCTCGAACCACATGCCGATCGTCACCGCCAGGGCCACGATCCAGATGACCAGCGGGCTTTGCCGGAACCTGCGGACCCAGAACAGCTGCGGGAACAGCACATTGCAGGTGATCATGGTCCAGTACGCCCACCAGTAGGGCGCCACCATCGGGTTGACGCGGTTGTTGGCGAAGGCCTCGAACTCGAACCGGTTGGCGCCATACCAGGCGATGAAGAACTCCATCGAATAGGCGAAGCCGACCATCGTGCCGGTGACCAGGATGATCTTGGCCATGTTCTCCAGGTGACGCAGGGTCAGCAGGTCGGAGAAGTTCGGCAGGATGGCCCGGATGGGGATCAGCAGGAACAGCACCATCGCGAAGCCGCCGAACACCGCGCCCGCCACGAAGTAGGGCGGGAAGATCGTGGTGTGCCAGCCGGGCAGGATCGAGGTCGCAAAGTCGAACGACACGATCGAGTGGACGCTGAGCACGAGCGGGGTCGAGATGCCCGCGAGCATCAGATAGGCCTTCTCATACCGGTGCCAATGGCGGCTGGAGAACCGCCAGCCGAGGCTCAGCAGGCCGTACGCCAGCACGCGGATGGTGTCCGGGCGGGGCAGGAAGGGGACCACGATGTCCTTGCCCACGGGCATGGGCAGGGCGAACGGGCGGGACAGGCCCTTCTGCAAGCGCAGATAGGCCCGGTCACGCAGCGTGGCAAGATCGGGGATCATGCCCATGTACCAGAACAGCGCCGACACCGTCGCGTAGGTCGAGACGGCGAACACATCCCACAGCAGGGGGCTGCGGAAGTTGGGCCAGATGCCGTTGGAGTTGGGGATGGGGAACAGCATCCAGGCGAACCACGCACGACCCACATGGATGCCGGGGAAGATGCCGGCGCAGATCACGGCGAAGATCGTCATCGCCTCGGCGGATCGGTTCACCGCCGTGCGCCAGTTCTGCTTGAGCAGGCACAGGATGGCGGAGATCAGCGTGCCGGCGTGACCGATACCGATCCAAAACACGAAGTTGGTGATGTCCCACGCCCAGTCGACCTGGTTGTTCAGACCCCACACGCCCACGCCGGTGATGACCAGATACAGGATCATGCCCGTGCCGATGGCGGCGATGGACGAGGTGAGCGTGAACAGCGCCAACCAGGGCTTGGGCAGGGGAGCCTCGGTATAGCCGCAGACGATGTCCGTGATCTCACCGAAGGTCCGCTCGCCCAGCACGAGCGGCGCACGCTGGCTGGGGTCCTCGATCAGGGTGCCGTCGTCGCGCCCCGCGCCCACGGTCTTGACGCGCCGCGCCGGGGGCTGGGACCCCGGCTCAAGCCCGGTGAGCCGTGCTGCGATGGACTGGTCTGGTTCGAATGCGGTCATGTTCGTTCCACCGTGTTCCCCGCCGTGTTCTCCGGTCGGGGCTCGTGTCAGATCAGATCAGGTCAAACGCTCGCGCCCAGCACCTTCAGGCTGAGCGAATACCCCTGGTCCGTGTACTTCTTCACCGTGTCGATGTACGCCGCGGCGTGCGCGTGATCGTGCCCGTCGTGGTTCTCTTCGTGCCCGTCACCATGCCCGTGGTCCAGCGGGTCATGCTCGTCGTACACGCGGATCGCCTCGTTCGGGTTGCGCACCCGCATCATGTAGGTCGTCCGCGGCCGGGTGTTCAAATATCCCAGCAGCATGTAGGTCCGGCCCGAGGCGCGGTCCCGGCTGACCTGCGACTTGGGGTCCAGGATGTCGCCGAAGCTGATCGCCCCGGTCGGGCAGGCCTGCTGGCAGGCCGACTGGAAGAAGCCGTCCGGGATCGGCCCGACCTGGTCCTTGTCCGTCCACAGGCCCTTGACCTTGACCTCCTGGCGGGCCGCGTTGACCCGCTGGATGCAGTACGAGCACTTCTCCATCACACCGCGGGACCGGACGGTCACATCCGGGTTGAACTGCATCTTCTGGATCTCGTCCAGCTTGGCCCGCAGACGCGGGGGGATGAAGTTCTGGTTGAAGGTGCGGTCCTGGCCGACGGTCTTGTCGAACGCCCCGGCCGCCTGGTTGGACACATAGTTGGCGTTCAGGCCGCCGCGGAACTTCTTGACGCCATAGTCGAAGAAATTGAAGCGACGCACCTTGTAGGGGCAGTTGTTGGCGCAGTACCGGGTGCCGATGCACCGGTTGTACGCCATGTTGTTCGTGCCTTCCTTGTCGTGGATGGTCGCGTTGACCGGGCACACCACCTCGCACGGCGCGTTCTCGCAGTGGACGCACGCGACCGGCTGCATCAGCATCTCGTCCGGGTTGTTCAGGTCCGACCCGACGAAGTAGCGATCCACGCGGATCCAGGTCATCTCGCGGCCCTTGGCCACTTCGTTCTTGCCCACCACCGGGATGTTGTTCTCTGACTGGCAGGCCACCGTGCAGACCCCGCAGCCCGTGCAGGCGTTCATGTCGATCGACATGCCCCACTGCGGCCCGCGCGAGTACGGCGGCGGCTCCATCCGACCGTTCAACGCCTGGTTCGGCTCGATCGCGTCCAAGTCCGGCTCGCGCGGCGAACGGTTCATCGGGTTGTCGTACGCCGAGATGTTCGGCGGCGTGTGCGACATCTCGCCGATCTTCTCGGCCACATTCAGGTAAGAGATCTCCGTGCCATAGATCTGGTCCGGCATCTCCTTGACCGTGTCGCCGTGCTTGTCCCACCACTTCTTGTCCATGGCCCGCACGATGGTGTCGCGCCGGTCCTTTCTGGACGATTCCTCACTCTTGGCGCTCAGCGACCAGTGGTTCTGGGTGGAGGCGATGGTGTAGGTCCCGCCCGCGCGGTCCAGCTTCGCGCCGGAAGCGGACATCCCCGCGGGCTTGACGGTGTATGTGTTGAACCCCGCACCATCACCCACCAGACCCGCGACCGTGCGTCCATACCCGAGCTTGACGCCGATCACATCATCGGCCATGCCCGGCAGGATCCACACCGCCACATCCATCGAGCGGCCGCCAACGGTCAGCGTCGCCAGACGCGACTGCGGCATCTGCTGCTTGATGTACGGGTTGAACTCGTCCAGGCGGGTGTGCTCGGGCAGCAGGCCCAGCGACTTGGCCGTCTGCGGGCTGACATACACCGGGTTGTCCCAGACCACGGTCGAGCCGACCTCGGGCAGTTCCTGCAACCACGCGTTGTTCGCGCCGCGTCCGTCGTTGAACCGCACGGTGTAGAACTCGACCTCCATCGCCGCCGGGCCGGGCAGCTGGGCCGGGCGATAGGCGGCGAAGGCGCGGGTGACATCCTGCATCCGCAGCCGGGCCGTGGCCGGACGGGCCGATGAATCCGCCACCAGCCCGTCGTGCAAGGCCCGACGCCAGAAGCCCGTGAACCGCTGCGAATCCACCGGAGCGCCCGCACGGGCCGCCCAGGTCTCGGTCACCAGCGCGTAACCATCGGGCGAGGTCGCGCCGGCCGGCGCGAGCAACGCGGCCAGCAACTCCACCTGCGACAGCGACGGCTCGAAGAGGGGCGCGATCATAGGCTGCACCACGGACAGCGTGCCGTCGGTGGCCGTCACATCGCCCCAGGCCTCAAGCGTGTGCGCGCCGTTGAGCGACCAGGTCGATGCGGCCGCCGTCTCCGACGCGCCGACCGAGAGCGTGATCCGCGTCGGAGCCTTGGCGAACGCCGCGCCGAACTCCAGCATGCCCGGCGCGTCATACACCGGGTTTGCGCCGAGCACCACGACCGTGTCGATCTGCCCGCCGTTGAGCTTGGCGGTCACCTCGGCCAGCGCGGCCGCGGAATCCATCGCGGTCTCACCGTCCAACGGGAACAACTCAACGATCGGCCCGATCGCGCCGAGCTGGGCGTTGATCGCCATCGCCAGGGCGTAGACCTCGGGGGCCAGACCTTCGCCGGGCACCACCACGGACGCACCCTGGTGGGCACGCAGATCCTCCGCGATCGCGGCGATGTGGGCGGCGGGGATCCCGGAAACCTCCGGGCCCGGCGCATCGATCCCGATGCCGCGGGCGATGGCCGCGATGAACGCGCCCATCTGCCCCGGGTTCAGCCGGAAGCGGTGGTCGGCCAGCGCGCCCGTGCCACTCGGGCGGGATTCAACCACATACAGGCGGCTCATGGCATCACCCGCGGCACGCACCTTGCGGGTGCTCGTGATGCCGCGGCTGTGGAAGACCTGGTCCGGTCCCTCGGCGGTGAAGTCGCACTGCACGCTGAGCACGCGCTGCGCCTTCTCGAAGCGGTAGCGGGCACGGTGCGGAGACCCGAAGGCGATCCGTGTGCCCTCGATGCCGCCGCGCTGATCGACCGGGTTCCACGCGACCCAGTCGGCCATGGGCCAGCGGGCCATGACCGCGTCGCGCAGACGGTTACGGGTCGGGCTGGTCTGCTTGTCGGCGATGAACACCAGTCCGGCGCCGCGGCTGCGGTCAAACCGCGCGAAGTGCTCGCCCGACCAGTGGCGGAAGTCGTCCCATGTCGCCGGCACCTTGCCGCGCGCCGGGTTCTCGTACACCGGGAACTTCAGGCGGTCCGGGTCATACAGATCCAGCACGCACGCCTGCGCGAACGCGGTAGTCGCGCCGCGGTTGTTGGGGTGCAGCGGGTTGCCCTCGATCTTGGTCGGACGCCCGGTGTGCGTCTCGACCAGCAGGCCCTCGGCCCCGCCGCCGGGCAGCGGCAGCGCGGTGGCGAAGTACATCGCCTGGCCTGGGATGACCTCCTCGGGAACATGACGCGAGTAGGCCAGAATCTTGCGGTCCGGGCGGCGGCAACCGGGCAGCGTGGCCGCTCCGGCGAGCGCCAGCGACGCGCCCATCACCTTGATGAACGACCGGCGGTTCGTCTCCTCGAGCAGGCTCGCGCCGCCGGGGAACTCGCGCTCGACGAAGTCCTTGAAGCCGGGATCACCCGCGAACTCGTCCGCGGACCGCCACACCGGGCGACCGCTCAGACGCGCCAGCTCGGCGGGGCTTTCCGGGATCTCGATCTTGCCCTTCGTCGAGGGGCACTGGTCGATGGTGCTCATGGTCTCGTCTCGTCAGCGGGGCATGGACCCCGGGGATGCGTCGTTCGCTTCAAACCGCGCGTGAAAGAACAGGTCAGTAGTGGCAGGCCGCGCAGTGGTCCGGCGGGCTGCGCAGCAGCGAGTCCACCAGCTGCGAGGCCGTCAGGCCCCCGTGGGCCCGCTCCGTCACCGACTTGCTGAACCATTCATGCTCGACCCAGTACAGGTCCGTCACGCGGTCCGGGGGCACCATCTGCTCCTGCGGATTGCGGTGGCAGTCCAGGCACCACGACATGCTCAGCGGCTCGGCCTGCGCCACCACCGGCATGCCCGCGATCTGGCCGTGGCAGGAGTAGCAGCTCACCCCCGCGTTCACATGCACATGGTGCGGGAAGGTCGCGTAGTCCGGCAGCACATGCACCTTCCGCCACTCGATCGGCTGGTCCGCGGCGTACGCCTCGCGGATGAACCCGACCTTGTCCGTCGTCGCGCTCGCGTCCGGCCCGAGCATCCCGTCCTGATGGCAACCCATGCAGGTGGAGACATTCGGGATGTTCGCGTGCCACGACTTCTCCACATGCGTGTGGCAGTAGCGGCAGTCCATCCCCAGCTTGCCGGCGTGGATCTGGTGATTGAACCCGAAGCCCGGCTGCTCGGGCATGTACCCGACCTCCCAGAACTTCGGAGTCGCGTAATACCAGAACCCGGCGATCACCAGGATCACTCCACCATTCACCACCGCGAAGGCCACGGTCGGCACGGCGTTCAACCACTTTGGAAAAATCGGCTTCACTGGCTGCCTCCGTTGGCCGGGAAACCGACCGGGGAACACCCGGACAGAACCCCGAGCATCGTGACGGGCACAAGCGTAGCCTGAACATTCGCATTCGTGTTGTGCGGTCACGCCGAAATTTGTTCCATTTTCAGCCTCTAGACCCCGGTGCTTGCACGGTTGAACAAGAAATGAGAATCAGTCTCAACAACACCCGGGCTAGACTCGATCCGGGAGCCAGTTATGAACAATCAATCCGCGTCGGCCACCCCCCCCCCCCCCCCCCCCCCATCGCTCTCGCCGCCATCACCGTCGGCTTCGCTGGCGTGATCGTCTCGTGGGTGCTGGCATGGGTGCTGCACCTGCCCGCGATCGACGCGCCGGCCCGCATCACGCTGCCGCTGCTGCTGCTCGGGCTCGCCGCAATCTATTTATGGATGCTCCGTGCGCATCCACAGCCGGGCCGCATGAGGACCGCCCTCCTCGCCGGGGGCATCACCGGGCTGGTCAATCTCCTGATCGTCGGCTCGGTCGCGGTCGAGCAGCCCGGCTCCACCGACGCGCTGGCGGAGTACGCCAACCGTTTCCGGTCGGAGGCTCTGTTCATCATCCCCGGCAGCATCCTTTTCTGCGTCGCCGCCGGTGCCATCGCGGGGGGGCTCGCCCGTGGTGGGCGGGGTCATCTCACCACCAAATCAGGGTGGCTGTCCCGTTTCGGCCTCGTCACCGCATTGATCTACCTCCCGCTTATCACCGTGGGCGGCGCGGTCACCAGCACCGAGTCCGGTCTTGCAGTGCCTGATGCCGTCACGACTTACGGCGCGATTTCGATCCTGTTCCCCTTCGAACTCATGTCCGAGCCGCGGATCTTCCTGGAACATTCCCACCGGCTCTTCGGCACCCTGGCCGGGCTCACCACCATCGTGCTGATGGTCTGCGTGCTGATCCATGACCGTCGCCGCCTGCCCATGCTGCTCGCCATCGCGTTGGTTCTGGCCGTCTGCATCCAGGGCTACATGGGCATCAAGCGGGTTTCGGACCGCAACACCGGCATCGCCATCCTCCACGGCGTGTTCGGACAGGTCGTGCTCGCGTTGGCGGGTGTGCTGGCCGCCACGCTGACCGAATCCTGGCGTTCCCTGGGCGAAGACCCCGAACGCCGAGCCGCCGCGCGCAAGGCCGTCAAGTTCGCCGTGGTGATGAGCGCCGCCCTGCTCCTGCAACTGGCGATGGGGGCCGCCGCCCGTCACCTCGACCGCATGGACCCCCCCAGCCCGGGCGCGAACCACGCCCGCCTGACCCACGCCGCTTTCGCCTTCGTGGTCATGTTCCTGATTATCCTGGCCGGCTCGCTGGCCATCCGGACGGGCAAGACCGGGGCTGGTTTCAAGGGCATCCATCTGCTGGGCATTTCCCTGCATGGAATCGTCACATGTCAGTTCCTGCTGGGCTGGGCAACGCTGGGTCTCATCATGACCCGCAAGTCACCCGCCGTGGTGCCCACCGCGGACCAGCTCGCAGAGGCCGCCCCCATCCGCACTGCGGAAGCCCTCATCACCACTGCGCACCAGGCCAACGGCGCGGTCCTGCTGCTGCTGGCCGTCGTGACCACCGTGTGGCTGCTGCGTTTGGGAAGCCGTCGCGCCCCCCACCCCCCCACCCCCCCCACTCCCCCCACCCCCCGCATCGAACACCAAATCTAGGGGATTGAGGCAATGTCCCAAGGGCGAGCGTCGTTGAACCGATCAGTCAAGCGGAGCCGCCCCCATGACTCAGACCGCCACCGCCAACCCGATCCGCGATCTGCTCGCGCCACTGCCCGACGAGGCCTTCGGCCCCGCCCAGGCACGGCACCTGCTGCTGCGGGCCGGTTTCGGCGGCACGGACGAGCAGATCCGCACGCTGGTCGCCTGGGGTCCGGCCCGATCCGTCGATCACCTCGTTGATTACGAGTCCGTCCCCGCCGAGTCGGAAGGACGCGACACCTTCAACAAGGACATCATGCGTCCCTACTCGCCCGCCGAGCAGACACTGATGCGCACCGCCCGGCAGCGTCAGGACGAGGACACCCTCACCCGGTTCCGTGACATGCGCCAGCAGGCGCAGCGTGCCGACCGCCAGCAGATGAACGAGATCCGCCGGTGGTGGCTGGCCCGCATGATCCAGACCGCCCGGCCGCTCGAGGAGAAGCTCACACTCTTCTGGCACGGTCACTTCGCCACCAGCTACCGCTCGATCGAGAACTCCTACCACCTCTTCCAGCAGAACCGCCTGTTCCGCGGCAACGCCAAGAGCTACGCGCGTCTGCTCCGCGGCATCATCCGTGATCCCGCCATGCTCCGCTACCTCAACAACAACCAGAACCGCAAGGAAAGCCCCAACGAGAACCTCGCCCGTGAACTGATGGAACTGTTCTCGCTGGGCGAGGGCAACTACCACGAACGAGACATCAAGGAGGGTGCCCGCGCCCTGACCGGCTACACCTTCGAGGACGACGCCTTCATCTTCCGCGAGAACCAGCACGACGCGGGGGCGAAGTTCATCCTCGGCAGCCGCGGCACGATCAACGGCGATGGGTTCATCGACATCCTGCTCCGTCACCAGGCCTGCGCCCCCTTCGTCGCGGCCCGGCTCTACCGCTTCTTCGTGGCCGATGTGGCCGCCCAGCCGCGTGATCTGCGGGGCCATGACCTCGCCGTGACACGATTGATGGCCGAACGCATCCAACGCGATCGGTACGAACTCGGCCCGACCCTCAAACTGCTCTTCCGCTCCAGACACTTCTACTCCGACGCGGTGGTGGGCGGGAAGATCAAGTCACCCGCGGAGCTGGTCGTGGGTGCGGTCCGCACGCTCGGGCTGCCCGTCGGCGACCTGGGCCAGCTCAACGATGCCATGGACCGCATGGGGCAGAACCTGTTCTTCCCTCCATCGGTCAAGGGCTGGGACGGCGGGAGAGCCTGGATCAGCGCCGCCACGCTGTTCGTCCGTCAGAACACGCTGGCATCCCTCATCGCAGGCCAGCAGCCCAACCGCGTTGCTTCTGGCCGGATCGGTGGTGACTACGACCCGCGCTCCGTGCTGCCGATGCTGATCGACCCGGACAAACCAGTCGATCCGCGTGAGATCGTGGGAGCCCTCCTCGACCTGGCCTTGGGCCGGCGCGACCCGCGCATCGTTGAGACGCTCGCCGCCACGACCACGGTCCGGAAAGCCCCCGCCGATCGCACCACCCTCGCCGGGCTGATGACCATCATCACCGCCTTGCCGGAGTATCAGCTCTGCTGAGGACCACGCCATGACGCACGGACCACACGAACCGCACGACACCAACCCCGGCGAGGCCAGGGCCTACACCCGGCGCGCGTTCCTCCAGAACGGCGCGCTCTTCGCCTCCGCCGCGCTGACCGTGCCCGCCTTCCTCCAGAACGCCGCCTTCGCACTGCCCCGCGCCGAGCTGGGCCTGTCCTCCATCCCCGGCGTCAACGAGGACCGCATCCTCGTCGTCATCCAGCTCTCCGGCGGCAACGATGGCCTCAACACCGTCATCCCCTTCCGCGACGACAACTACCGACGCGTCCGCCCCACCATCGCTGTCCCGGCCAATGAGGTCCACCAGCTCAGCCGCAACGGCGCGGGCAACGCACACGACATCGGCCTGCATCCCGCGCTGTCCAAACTCCGCGAGTTGTACGACGAGGGCCTCTGCTCCGTCGTGCAGTCCATCGGCTATCCCAACCCCAACCGCTCCCACTTCGCCAGCATGGACATCTGGCACACCGCCGACACCAACGGCACCGGCGACGGCTGGATCGGCAAGTACTTCGACTCCCAGTGCTGCGGCTTCGGCAAGGGCGAATCCGGCACGCCGGAGGCCACTGCCACGCCCCCCGCGTCCCCTTCCCCTTCCCCTTCCGCGGTCGAGCCCCCCATCGCCCTCGGACGCGACATCCCGCTCGCCCTCCAGGGCCGCAGCACGATGCCCGTCTCCCTCGAATCCGCCGACGCCTTCCGCTGGTCGGGCGACCGCATCGACGCCCTCGCCGATGCTTACCAGAAGATCCTCGACGGCGCCCCCCCCCCCCTACCGGAAGATGACCACGCCCCCGCGTCCTTCCTGCTGCGCACCGCGCTCGATGCGCGTGTCTCCAGCGACACCATCCGCAAGGCCGTCGCAACGCCCTCCCTGGCGACCTACCCCCGAACACAGCTCGGCAACCAGATGAGCATGATCGGCTCGATGATCCGCGCCGGGATGAAGACCCGCGTTTACTATGTCTCGCTCGGCGGATTCGACACCCACGCCGGACAGGGCGGCGCGCAGGGCCAGCACGCCCGCCTGCTCGCCCAGCTCGCCGAGGCCGTCAACGCTTTCTACAAGGACCTGACCGCCCAGGGCAACGCCGGGCGTGTTCTCTCCGTCTGCTTCTCCGAGTTCGGACGGCGCGTCGGCCAGAACGCCTCGGGCGGCACCGACCACGGCACCGCCGCGCCCATGTTCCTCTTCGGCCCCATGCTCAACGCGGGCGTCCACGGCCCCAACCCCAACCTGCGCGACCTCGACGCCGGTGATCTCAAGCACCAGATCGACTTCCGCCAGGTCTACGCCGAGATCCTCGACCGCTGGCTGGCCACGGACAGCCACACGGTGCTCGCCGGACGCTACCGCCACATCAACCTGCTGCGCAAAGCGTAACCGGTCAACACACCGCGACTGCAAGGTTCTACAAACCGCGACTGCAAAGTTCTACAAGCCGCGACTGCAAGGGAGCGGCCGCGATGGCGTGAACAAGCAGAGCATCCCCCTTGATTTCCGAGCGGAATCCGTCGACCGCCGCGCCGACACTGGCCGCAATCACAACCGAGAGAAGGGCGTGTGCGTCGCTCGGCCGCGTCCTGAATCCGCATCAATCGGACAGCGGCAACTCCACCGTCAGCGGCTGCGACGAAGCCGTCTCCCCCACCGCCATCGGCGCGACCGGCATCGGCGCGATCAGGCCACCGGCGTCATCCACCACTTCGCGCACGCCGTCGCGGATCCGCTGCGTCATCCCGCGGGCGGAGACGAACACCAGTGCCCCCTCCGCGGGCCGGTGGTCGCGCAGAACCGCCGCCCATCGTCCGTCATCTTCCCGACGCAGCACGACCGACCGCAGCAATCCGCTCTCGGGATCAATCCAGCCGACCGAGACCGCCGCAGCATCCGCCCCATCGACCACCACGCGCGTCCCGCCGGGCCACCAGAACGGGTCCACCGCCTGCCCCTGCCGACGCGCGATGTTCGCCCGCTCGACCAGGTTCGGGCTGCGTCCCGCCAGCCACTCGCCCAGCGCGTTCGCGCCCCCCGTATCCCCCGAGCCCGGCCCGACCGCGACGGCCTCCATCGCCTTCGGCCGCCCCTTGGACACGAAGATCCACGCGACCATCCCGGCGAACACCAGGATGGGCAACGCCAGCCAGGCGGTCAGCAGCAGGTTCTTCCGGCTCTTCGGCACCATGACGGACGGTAGGACCGCCCCCCTCCGCCCTCCCCACCTCCCCCCGCCCCCCGCCCCCCCTCCCCCCCGCTCATGCGGATACCCCTTGAACTTCCGGGTGGTCCGCATGAGCCAAGTCCGCCAAACCCACGGGGGTGGGTTTGGCGGACTTGGCGTCGGAAGGAGATCGTCGGGACCGGCGTGATGCTCCGCCAACCCCTCCCCTTTCGCTTGGCAGAGCATGGTTGGCGGAGTGAGGAGAGAGAAAATGAGCGAGAGCGCGAGAGAGAGAAGAAGACAAAGGAGAAGAAGAAGAAGAAGAAGAGATAGTCCGCCAAGCGGAACGATGCAACCCCGTTTCCAGCGTGCCAGCCCAAGTCCGCCAAGTCCGCCAAACCTATGGGGGTAGGTTTGGCGGACTTGGCGGACTTGGCGGCGCGGGGGGGCGGGGGGGGGAGGGGGGGGGGCCGCAGGGCCGCGGGGCCGTGGGGCCGTGGGGCCGATCGCAGTCAGCCAACTCCCCTCAATGCGGATTCCATTTGATTTCCCGGCGCGGTGCGATCGACAAGCCGCGCCTGCAAGGGAGCAGCCGGGGAGGCAAACGACGGAACGACGAAGGGGAAGATCTTGGGAGGCCCACCGTGTCGGGGAGTGCGTTGCCACCCCGAACCCGTCGCTCACGCTCCGGGCTCGTTGTGCGGGGGTCGAACGCGATCGGTCTCACTTGGCCGCGGCGAACCGCTCCGCCACCGCGTCCCAGTCCACCACGCTCCAGAAGGCCGTGATGTAGTCCGGACGCCGGTTCTGGTAGTTCAGGTAGTACGCGTGCTCCCAGACATCCAGCCCGAGGATGGGCGTGCCCTGGCCGCCGCCGAACGCGGCGGGCATGAGCGGGTTGTCCTGGTTGGCGGTGGAGCAAACACCGAGTTTCCCGTCCTTGACCACCAGCCAGGCCCAGCCCGAGCCGAAACGCGTCGCCCCGGCCTGGGCGAATGCTTCCTTGAACTTGTCAAAGGAGCCGAAGGCCGCGTCGATGGCCTTGGCCAAATCGCCCTTGGGAGCGCCACCCTTGCCCGGCCCCATCACCGTCCAGAAGAGGCTGTGGTTGGCGTGGCCGCCGGCGTTGTTGCGGACCGGCCCCTGCTTGTCGGCGGGGAGTTGATCGAGTCCACGGATTACTTCATCAACGGACTTGTCAGCCCAAGGTGTTCCCTCCAGCGCCTTGTTCGCGTTGGTGATGTACGCCTGGTGGTGCTTGCCGTGGTGAATTTCCATCGTCCGAGCATCGATGTGAGGCTCAAGGGCGTCGGCGGCATACGGCAGTGCGGGGAGACTGAAGGCCATTTCGGGATCTCCTGTTGATGAATCTTCGATGTGAGGCAAAAAAGGGTGCGAATAAAACCCGAACAATAGCACAATTCGCACGACAATGATGCGAACCCAGGCAAACTGTTTGCCCGGTCCTGGGTGTTCGGGTACCATGAAGGTTCGCATCCGGGCGGAACGACGGCGCGACAGTGTCAAGCCGATCGACCCGAACTGCGGACGGTAGGCCTTGCTTTATCGGGCGTCAACCGGATCGGACCAATGCCATGGATCGGCATCGGACAACGAGCAGGGAACGCCAATGCACCCTACCACGGGAGTTTTCCCCGTGCCCTTCGCCCGACTTCACAAAGTCGGGGACGGGGACATCAAGAATCGTGTCAACAGAAGAAACTTGCGACCGTCTTTCGTCGTAAGACTCCCATACCCCCGGACGCCAGAACGCGACACGCCAGTGAGCCATCCAAGACGGAATCGGCCCTGAGAAAAGAACGCGCCGAACGCGGCAGGGAAATGGGAATGCCCGGAGTAAAGTCCGGGCTTGGTAAGAACAGGAAATCGTTGTTCCATCGTCATGAACGCTCCGGTGCGGGGCGGCGGGGGAACAACGGGCAATCCGGGCTCATCCGAACCCAACCACATGGGTCGGACTGTCCGGAAAGAATGGCACGGGGGGCCACTGGCCACCCCCATCGCCGTCGCAGGAACGCGGCGGAGGAGTTGGACGCATGACGCAGGCACCGAGGCAAAGCCCGAGCCCGCTTGAGCAGATGAGGCGCCGCCAGCGCGTCGGGGTTTCTCGCACTTCCACCCGGGAGGGCAAGACCAACCGCCGGCTGTCTCATGAAGACGAGCGGCTCTTGAACCAGATCCTGGTCAAAGAGCAGGATTACATCGATTCTCCCGTCTTCTACGAAGAGGACGCGGAGCAGCGCATCTACGAGGAAGCCCCCGATATCGCCAAGCCGGACACCACCTGGTATCACCCGGTCATGGACGACATCTCGGCCACCAGCCGTACCCGCACCGTCAAGAGCGCCCAGCAGGTCATCCTGACCGGAGCCGAGGAGCGGGTCCTGTTCCACCAGTTCAACTACGCCCGACATCGGGTGTGGATGCTGCAGCAGGAAGTCTGGGCCCTTCCCGACAAGAAGCCCACCGCCGAGCAGGCAGACCACCTCCTGAGCTGGTACCGCCGGGCCGAGCGGATCCGTGAGCAGATCGCCGAGACCAACCTGGCCCTGGTTCTTGCCATGGCCAAGCGGACGCGCATGTCCGAGGTGGACTTCGCCGACCTGGTCAGCGAAGGGAACATGGCCCTGCTCCGGGCCGTCGACAAGTTTGACGCCGGACGCGGGTTCAAGTTCTCCACCTACGCCTGCCGGGCCATCCTCAAGGCCTTCTCCCGCCAAGGCATGAAGCTTTCCAAGTATCGCCAGCGATTCCCCACCGACTTCGACCCCAAACTCGAGAAGTCCAACTACCTCGAGACCAAGCGGGCCGATTTCGAGCGGGATGCCGCCGACGAAGTCCGGGAGATCGTCCTGTCCAACCGGGCCGACCTGACCGATGTCGAGCGGACCGTCATCGAGCACCGCTTCGGGCTCGAGACCGGCGGGCTGGAAAAACCCATGACCCTTGAGCAGGTCGGCCAGATCATCGGTGTCACTAAGGAACGCGTCCGACAGATCCAGAACAAGGCGATGGAAAAAATCCGCGTCGAACTGGAAGCCAACTTCCTCGGCACCCAGATCGAGGAAGATGAAGTCGAGACCGTCGCCGCCAACTGACGATCCAAAAACACCCGCCAAGGCCCGGACCCTGTCCGGGCCTTTTCTTTTCGACTTCTTCTCGGCGGGCGCGATTCCCGGTATGCTTCCCGCGGCTCCCGCTCGGGAGCGACCACCCTGCCCCCTTGTCGGGGCGGAACCGACCGCCTCGACAGCCCGAATCTTTCATGCCCGGCGGTTCTGCCGCGCGTACCCTTGCATTCCCATCCGGGCGGCTCGCCTACCCCGCCGCCCTCCCCGATGGACCCACCGGCGGAGCCGAGAGGATCACCCCACGATGAGCCTGACCGAAGCCCCAGAGACCGTGAACAGCACCGGGCATGTCGCCATGGACATCTCCGTGCTCAAGAAGGACAACGACCCGCACGCCACCCGCTGGGGCGATTTTCTCAAAGCCACCATCAAGTTCAACGGCTCCGACCTCATCATGAAGTCCGGCCAGAAGCCCAAGATCCGCCTGCGCGGCTCGCTCAAGGCGCTTGATGTCGATCCCGTCTCGGCCGAGGAGTTCTTTCAGATCGCCCAGGCCATTCTCAGCCCCCAGCAGATCGAGGATCTCAAACGCTACGGCTCGGTGGACTTCGCCTACAACTACGACAAGGACCACCGCTTCCGCGTCAACCTCTTCATGGCCCGCGGCACCATCTCCGTCGCGGCCCGCAACATCACCAGCAACATCCTCCCCTTCGAGGGCCTCCACCTGCCCCCCATCATGTCCGAGATCGCGATGCAGCCCCAGGGCATCGTGCTGCTCTGCGGTGTGACCGGCTCAGGCAAGTCCACCACCATCGCCTCGATGCTCGACTACATCAACGCCCGCAAGAACATCCACATCCTCACCCTCGAAGACCCGATCGAGTACATCTTCGAGGACAAGAAGGCCGTCATCAACCAGCGCGAGATCGGCCTGGATTGCCTGGACTTCAAGACCGGCCTGCGCGCCCTCGTGCGTGAGAACCCCGATGTCGTGCTCGTGGGCGAGATGCGCGACCAGGAGACCTTCGAGGCCGCACTGCACGCCGCCGAGACCGGTCACCTCGTCTACGGCACCATCCACGCCTCCAGCACCACGCAGACCTTCAGCCGCATCTACGGCCTCTTCCCACAGGAGGAAGTCGATCAGGTCCGCAAGATCCTGGCTTTCCAGATGCGCGCCTTCGTCTATCAGAAGCTGCTGCCCACGCTGCACGAGAACATCTTCCGCATCCCCGCGCTGGAGATCCTCATCAACAACGGCGTGGTGCGCAAGTACATCCTCGACGAACGCGAGGGCGACCTGCGCGATGTGCTCAACTCCATCGAAGCACGCCAGGTCGGCATGCTCGACTTCAACGACTCGCTGGTGCAGCTCGTCGAGAAGGAGTACATCCATACCCGTGTCGCCCTCGAAGCCTCGCCCAATGTGGACGACCTGCAGATGAAGCTCAAGAAGTTCAAGTAACGCCCCTCCCCCCACACACACTTCCCCCCCCCCACACTTCTCTCCTCCACACACTTCCCCCCGCCGCACGGAGCCGGGAAACGCCGCACGATGCGGACCCGGCCAGGAAGGACCGCCCAGGTGCTCGACTCGCTGACCATCGCACAGCACTCACCCACCCTCGCCGCGGGCTACATGCTCGTCTCGGTGTGGAAGCCGATCCTGCTCTTCGCCCCGTTCATCGCGTGGGCCTGGTTCGTCTCGACCTACCTGGACAAGCAGGCCCAGCGTTTCTACCTCGGGCGCGAGAAGTGGGCGTTGATCCACATGATCTTCGGCATGGCCGCGCTGGCGGCGGTGGTCTTCGTGCCCATCGGCGGGTTCGCCGGTTTCGCCGCCACCCTGCTCATCGTGCTCGCCCTGCTGGCCGGCAACATCGGCCTGTTCGTCGCGATCACCAACCGCGACGAGCGCGTGCCCGAGCGGGCCCGCATCTCCATGGACTTCGAGAAGATGAAGGCCGCCCGCGAGGAGAAGGCCAAGGCCAAGCAGCTGGGCAACTCCGAGCTGATCATCGTGGGCGCCAACAAGATGAAGATCCCCCCGCCCCAGAAGGAATCGGCCGAGTTCGCCGTCCGCGTCGCAGCCGAGCAGGTCGTCTCCAAGGCGTTCTCCATGCACGCCTCCCAGATCGACATCCTCCCGGCCAACGAGTCCACCTACGCGGCCTCCTACCTCGTCGACGGCGTCCGTCAGGCCGGTGACCCCATCGCCCGCAACGATGCCATCCAGATCATCGACTTCTGGAAGTCCTGCGCCGGCCTGGATGTCAGCGACCGCCGACGCAAACTCCAGGGGCAGGTTTCCGTGTCCGGCGAGGGCATCACCACCGCCACCCTCCGGCTGGTCACCAGCGGCTCGGCCAACGGCATGCGCCTCGAGATGATCTTCAACCCCGCCGAGGCCGTCCGGCGTAAGACCAACGCCCTCGGACTGACCGACAAGCAGCAGGAACTCGTCCAGAGCTGGGCCAACGAGCCCGGCGGCGTGGTGCTCATCGCGGGCCCGGCCGACTCCGGACGCACCACCACCTTCTACACCATCCTCAAGTTCCACGACGCCTACACCAGCAACATCTCCACCATCGAACTCGACATCGATGATGCCCTCGAAGGTGTCAAGCAGATCCAGTTCGATCCGGCGGCCGACGGGCCGGACTTCGCCACCACCGTCCGCTCCAATCTCCGACGCGACCCCGATGTCCTCGCCGTCGCCGAACTGCCGGACACCGAGACGGCCGCCAACATCGCCCGCGCGGACCTCGAACGCAGCCGCGTCTACCTCTCCCTCCGCGCCAACTCCGCCCTGGAGGCCATCCAGCTCTACACCAAGGCCGTCGGTGATCCCAAGATAGCCGCCCAGGGCCTCAAGGGTGTCGTCGCCCACCGTCTGCTCCGCGTGCTGTGCAGCAACTGCAAGGTCGCCTACCCCCCCACCCCCGACATGCTCAAAAAACTCGGCCTGTCGCCGGACAAGGTCCCCCAGCTCTTCAAGAAGGGCGGCCAGGTGCTCGTCCGCAACAAGCCCGAGATCTGCCCCGTCTGCTCCGGTGTCGGCTACATGGGCCAGACCGGCTGCTTCGGTGTCTTCCCGATCGAGGACGAGGAGAAGGCCCTCATCGCCGAGCAGAACTGGGCCGGCCTGCGCACCGCGATGCGCAAGCGTCAGCTCCCCACCGTTCAGCAGTCCGCCCTCCGCAAGGCCGTCGAGGGCATGACCAGCATCGAAGAAGTCACCCGCATCACCGCCGAGCCCAAGCCCCCTGGCGGCCCCAAGTCCTCCGAACCCACCGCCTAACCACCTCTCCCCCCACCCCCCCCGACCCCGTGGGGCCGACTTCACAGTCGGCCATGCCCCGCCCGTCCGAGACAACGGACGAACGACGGAGACTGAACCATGATCTTCAACATCCTCATCGTCGGCCTTGTCCTTGGCCTGGCGTACGCCTGGATGGTCCGCGGATTCTTCAGCGCCTTCCTTCACCTTCTCTGCGTGCTCATCGCGGGTGCCCTCGCTTTCGCCATCTGGGAGCCGCTTGCCTATCTGCTCATCGGGCTGGCCCCGGAACGCGGGCTCTTCGCCTTCCTTGACAGCGCGGCCTGGGGCCTCGCCCTGCTGCTCCCCTTCACGGTCTTCATCGTCCTGGCACGGCTGGCCTCCGACCGCATCGTGTCCGGCAATCTCAAGAACTCCACCGCCGCCGACTACGCCGGCGGGGCTGTCTGCGGCCTCGGGGTCGGCGTGCTGACCGCCGGCATCTTCGCCATCGGCATCCAGGGCCTGCGCCTGCCCACCACCATCGGCTATCAGCCAATCTGGTTCACCGAGGACCGCGCTGGCGGCTCGGGAAGCCTGGTCCACTCCGACAAGCTCTGGATCCCCGCCGACCGCATCACCGCGGGGGTCTTCCGCCACATCTCGGAAGGCTCGATGTCCTCTCGCGATTCGCTGGCCAAGTGGCACCCCGACCTGGGCGGCTCAGCCTTCGCCGCTCGCATCTCGCCCGGTGACGGCGCGGGCCGCAACGCCATCCACCCGGACAAATTCCGCATTCTGAAGACCTACACCGTCGCCTCCGCGGAACGCCCGGCCGCGGCCAATGAACTCCTCGCCTTCGCCGGCTCCACCACCCCCCAGCGTTACCTTGATGTCCACGGCCAGCCCGTCGCCCGCGGCCACCTGCTCGGCCTCGTCGTGCAGTTTGAACCCGCCGCCCGTGAGAGCGGCGGACGGGCGGGCGGCCAGGTCATCGTCTCCAACGGTCAGGCCCAGCTGATCGCCCACAATGACACCACGGGCGATTCCATCACCATCTTCCCCATCGCGATCATCTCCGAGAACGCCGAGGCCGACGGACGCCTGGGCCGCTGGAAGTTCGACGCCAACGATGTGTTCATCAGCTCCGTCGGCGCCCAATCCCAGCCGGTCATGGCCTTTGAGTTCCTCGTGCCCGAGGGCTACACCCCCCTGGGCCTCCACCTGCGCCAGGCCCGCGCTCTGGTCGCCGACATGCCCACCCCCGTGGCCTTCGACAGCACCGGCGACCGCGACCGGCGCATCGCTTCCGGCGCCATTCTCCGGCCTGAGGGCGCGACCCGTCGCCAGCGGAATGATTCCAATGCCGTCACCATCGACGGCTCGACCCTCGCCGGGCGCGGCACCACCAGTTCTGGCGTCGCGATCGGCGCCTCGGTGGGTGAGATCATGTCCAGCCAGACCGCCCGTTCCCGCATCACCCTTGACGACGAGAACCGCATCAGCAACGGTCAGGCCAAGTTCCTGCCCAACGAGGTCGGACGCGGCAACGCCCCCGCCGGGCGCACCATGCGGGTCGATTCCTTTGCCCTGAGCGCCAACCAGACGATGGTGCAGGTCGATGTCTCCGCCGGCCAGGCCGCCAGCTTCGTCTCCGAAGCCGCCCGCCTGGCACCGACCGACCAGCCCATCGTCCTGATCGACTCCAACGGCAACGAGTTCCAGGCCATCGGCTTCATCTACCGAGATCGCGAAGTCTTTGAGATCCGGTACACCCTGGGCAACACCCTTTCTGGCATGACCGACACCCCCACCATCTCCACCGCCCGCGACGATCAGAAGCTTGTGATCCTGTTCGTGGTCACCACCGGGGCCAACATCGAGCAGCTCGCCGTCGGCGATGTGGTCCTGGCCAACTTCCGCCCGGCCATGACCGCCCGCGGCAGATGAGTGACGAGAGCACCAGCACACGATCGCAACCAACATGCAACGAAAAGCCCCGTCACAAGGACGGGGCTTTTTCATGATCGGAGTTGGGGCTGCCCTCGCGGAGTGTCACCGGCTGGAAGTCGGCCACACGGCGAGGGACGGGCGGTCACTCGGCCGCGGCGGTCTCGGCCTTCTTGCTCTTCTTGGCGGGCTTCTCGATCAGCTCGCCCTCGGAGTCGAACTCCATCTCGGGGGCCGCATCGACATCGAGCTGACGGTCGGCGACAACCCACAGCTTGACATCCGCGCCCAGATCGGAATCGACCTTGACATGAATGTCGAAGGTGTCGACGCGCTTGATGGTGCCGGGCAGGCGAACCTCGCGGGGCTTGATGTCGAAGCCGACTTCCTGCAGCGCGGTGGCGATGTCCTGCTGGGTGACCGAGCCGTAGAGGTGGCCCTGATCGTTGCAGGCGCGCACCATGGTGAGCTGCTGGCCGTCGAGCTTCTTGATCATCTCCTCGCGCTGCTTGCGCAGGGCGGCGACCTGCTTCTCGGCATCGGCCCGCTTGGCGGCCAGATCCTTGATCAGATCATCGCTGGGCGTGGTCGCCAGACCGAACGGCAGCAGGTAGTTGCGGGCGTAGCCCAGGCGGACCCGGACCACATCGCCCACGATGCCCAGGTTGTCCACGCTCTCGGTGAGGAGCAGTTTCACATGCTTGCTGGCCACGGGGGCCTCCTTCGCTGTCCTTGCCCGGATGCCCGCGGTCGGGGCCGGACGAAGTTGAGGAGCCGCTCCCGGGCGCACGCCCGGGCCATCACGGCCCCAACGGGTTCCCCCGGACCAAAGCCCGGAGGAGGGGGAAAAGCGTAGGCGCCCCGATGCACGGGACGCCTGCGGAACGGATCAGAATCAGACACATCCAAGGCCCCCCCCGCCCGCAGACGGAAAGGGAATCAGAACGGGATGTCGTCGTGGTCGATGGCGGGCTCGTCGTAGCTCTGGGACGGACGCCCCCCCCCCCCCCCCCCCCCCCCCCCCCCCACCCCCACCACCCGAACCGGAGCGGGCATACCCACCACCGCCGGATGCGCGGCCTTCGCCACCGCCGCCTCCACCCTGACCGCCGCCCACGAACTCGAAGTTCTCGCAGACGACCTTGAGCTTGGAGCGCTTGCCGCCACCGTTCTTGTCTTCCCACTGGTCCAGACGCAAACGGCCCTCGACAAAGACCGGGCTGCCCTTGCTGAGGTACTTGGCCATGGCCTCGGCCCGGGCACCGAAGATCTCACAATCGACGAAGGTGGCCCGCTCCTGCCAGTTGCCGTCGCGGTCCTTGAACCGCTCGTTCACGGCGATCGAGAAGGAACCGACACTCAGCCCGCTGGGCATCGCCCGGATCTCAACATCCCGGGTCAGGTTGCCCAACAGAATGACCTTGTTGTAACTGCCCGCCATGCGATCTCCTTCCGGCCCGGAACGGACCGTCAGCACGCCCGTCCCGAAGGGGCGGACACCTGCGACCAAGCATACCCGAACACACCCCTGCCCGCCACCCCGCCGGACAAACATCCGGACCGGGCCTGGGCATCGGCGGCACCGAACGGGGGCAAAACCCCCGGCGGCTTAGTTCTCGTCGTCGCCGTCCACCTCGTCGTCCTCATCGTCGGACACCGCGGCCGGGGCCTGCTGCTCGGGAGCACCCAGGCGGACGCGGCCGGAGCCCTCGTCCTCGGTCGCGTCGGCCCGCTCGGCGCGGAACTTGGCCTCGTCGGCCAGGGCCTGACGCTCGTCATTGGCGGCGATCTCCTCGGCGGAGAGGTGGTCGGCCTTGATGACGAGAAGACGCAGGATCTTGGAGGAGATCTGCGCGTCACGCTCCAGCTTGGCCACCAGGTCGGTCGGGCAGGTGAAGTAGGCGAGGATGTAGACGCCGCGCTTCTGCTTGTCGATCTCATAGGCCAGGCGGCGGTCGTCCCACTTCTTCATGGCCAGGATGGTCGCGTTGGCGCGACCGAACAGCTCGTTGATGTGCTGGATGGTGTCGCCAAACTGGGCGGCGGCCGCCTGCGAGACCACGAACATTCCCTCGTACACGCCCGTGCGGGCCATCGTTTCGCTCGTCATCTGATTTGCTCCGTTCTTTCTGATTCGTTTCCGGCCTTACGCGCTCTGGGCGTCGGGGCCGGGCTTGTTTGATGGTTTGCTCTCTTGCGGGAGCCTTTTGTTGAACCTGTTCATCGCGGCCGAGAGTCCTTCCCGCACCACGCACTCCGCCGCGTCCGCGGCCTCGGCCGTCCCGGCCCGCACCGCGTCCAGCTCCTCCTCGGCGAACCGGGACAGCACCCAGTCCGCCTTGATCCAGCCGGGGGGCATCGCCCCCACGCCGATCCGCAGGCGGGGGTAGTCAACCCCGCCCAGGGCCCGGTCGATGTCGGCCAGGCCGTTGTGCCCGCCCGCGCTGCCCTTCTCGCGGATCCGAACATGCCCGACGGGCAGCGCGATCTCGTCCACGATCACCAGCAGATCCGCGACCGGATCAATCTTGAAGAAGCGGACCGCCTCGCCCACCGACCGCCCGGACAGGTTCATGAAGGTGGTCGGCTTGGCGAGCACGACCTTCTCCCCGCCGATGGACGCGTCGAGCGTCACGGCGTTGAACCGGGCCTTGGGCACCATCCCGCCGGCGTGCCGGCGCGCGATCTCGTCCACCGCCAGAAAACCGGCGTTGTGACGCGTGCGCTCGTACTGAGCGCCCGGGTTGCCCAGACCGACGATGAGCTTCATGACGCGGTCAGCCCTTCTTCTCGTCCTTCTTGGCGGTGGTCACCGCGGGGGCGCCGGTGCCGGAGACGGTCGCGGCCTCGGCGCTTTCGTCCTGGGCCTTGGTCATCATGACCTGCACCACCACCGTGTCCGGGTCGGTCAGCAGCTTCATGGTCTTGACGGGCAGCTTGATCTCGCCCGCGTGGATCACATCGCCCACATCCAGGCCGGAGACATCCACCTCGATCTGGTCGGGCAGGTTGGTCACCAGGCAGTTGAGCGCGATCTCGTTGACCGGGTGCACCAGCACGGCACCGGCCTTCTTCAGACCGATCGGCTCGCCGACGAACTTGAGCGGGGCGTGGGTGTCCACACGCTCGTTCAGGTTCACGCGGGCGAAGTCGGCGTGGATGATGTTGGTGCCCAGGTAGTCGTAGCCGATGTCCTTGAGCAGCACATACTGCTGCTTGCCGTCCACCTGCATCGAGAAGACCTTCTCGCCCTTGGTGATGTACTTGAGTGCCTCACGGGCCTCGAGTACCACGGGCTGGGGCTCCTCCTTGTGGCCGTAGATCACGGCGGGCAGGCCGCCCGTCTCGCGAATGCGCTTGGAGTACCGCGAACCGACCCGGTCGCGGACTTTGGCGTTGAGAACTGGTGCTTCTTCGTGCATAACTGATACCTCGTGTTGGTTGCCTTGGGTGTTGTTCTGATTCCGACTGGTTCTGATCCGGAAATGTTCAGCGTTTGACGCCCGCCGTCCCGTGGAACAGCGCGCTGATCGACGAGTTGTTGTGGATGCGTCCGATGGCCTCGCCCAGCAGTTCGCCCACCGAGAGCACCACCAGCTTGTCGCGGATTGGATCGCACCGTTCCCCCGCGGGGATGGTGTCCGTGACGACCACCCGCGAGATCGGCGAGGCGGCCAGCTTCTCCATGGCCTTTCCCGCCAGCACGCCGTGCGTCGCCGCGGCATGGACATCCACCGCGCCCTTGTCCATCAGCAGGCGCGCCGCCTCGCAGATGGTCCCGCCCGTGGAGATCATGTCGTCGAACATCAGCACGCGCTTGCCCGCCACCGTGCCGATCAGGTTGCCCACATCCACCTGCGTGCCGGACAGCCGACGCTTGTTGATGATCGCCAGGTCCGCGTCCAGCAGGTTGGCCATCTTCTCGGCCACCTTGACATTGCCCACATCCGGCGAGACCATGCACAGGTCCCCCAGTTCCTCGCGGATCGACTTGAAGTACTGGTAGAACACGGGACCGGCGCTGAGGTGGTCCACCGGCAGGTCGAAGAAGCCCTGGATCTGCGCCGCGTGCAGGTCGATCGCCAGCACCCGGTCCGCCCGGGCCGCGGTGATGAGGTTGGCCACCAGCTTGGCGGTGATCGGCACACGCCCCTCGTCCTTGCGGTCCTGACGCCCGTAGCCGTAGTACGGCATGACCAGCGTGATCCGCGCCGCGCTCGCCCGGCGCAGGCAGTCGCAGAACACCAGCAGTTCCATGATGTTGTCGTTGACCGGCTCGCAGGTGGACAGGATCACGAAGCAGTCACGCCCGCGGACATCGTCCTCGAGCTTCGTGATGATCTCGCCATCGGGGAACAGCGTCGTCTTCGCGCCGCCCAGGGGGATCCGCAGGTGGTCGCACACCCGCTGAGCCAGGTGCTTGCTGTTCCGCCCGGAGAAAACCTTGAGCTTGCCGTAGCCGCCGTTGCCGGTCTGTGCGCCGCCGGTGTTCATCGCGTGCTCCCCATTCCTGCTCGGCCACGGAAAATCCGGTCCACCTCCGCCAGGTGTTCCGGGGTGTTGATGCTCAGCACATCCTCCGGCGGCACCGCGTCGATGACCTCGACACGCCTGCCCGTGTTCAGCATGCCCTCGAACACATCCGTGATGTAGTACTCGCCCGAAAGCTCGTTCCGCCTGACACGCCCGAGGGCATCGAACATCGCCCCGGTGTCGAAGCAGTAGTAGCTCGGGTTGATCTCGCGGATCTTCAGCTCATCCGCCGAAGCGTTCTTCTGCTCGACAATCCGCAGGAACCGGCCCTGCGCATCACGCACGATCCGCCCGTAGCCCGAGGGATCGTCGATCACGCTGGTGGCCAGCGTCGCGGACGCGACCGTCTGGCGGTGCCGCGCCAGCACCGTCCGCAGCGTTTCCGATCGGATCAGCGGGCCGTCACCGCACAGCACGAACAGGTCCAGCCCGTCGCGTGTCTGGGCCGGGTAGGCCGCCTCGGCGCACATCACCGCGTGGCCCGTGCCGAGCTGCTCGTCCTGCACGGCGAACCGGACGATCGATCCGTATTCGGCCAGCGCGGCGCGCACCAGTTCCTGCTTGTACCCCACCACCACCACGATCCGCGAACAGCCCGCGTCCAGGCACGCATCGACCACCGCGCACACCATGGGGCGACCGCCCACCAAGTGGCACACCTTGGGCAGGTCCGAGCCCATCCGCGTGCCCTTGCCCGCGGCGAGCAGCATCGCCTCAACCGGTTTGTCCGTGTGTCCCGACATCGTGGGTCGGCGACGACAGAGCCTGAAACTACCCCGCCTGGATTCGAACCAGGACTAGATGGACCAAAACCACCTGTGCTGCCATTACACAACGGGGTATCGGTGAAAACGATCTCTTGTGAGACCCATTGGGCTCCGCGACGCGCTGCTCCGCTGGCTGGGGGACGCTGACGCGCCCCGGTGTCCGTTCCGCTCCGTCGCGGACCGAACACGCCGGGAGAACCCGTCCGTGCAAGGCCGCGGCACTGTTCGCCACTCTCCCTTTCACCGGTGCAAACACCGGGGGTGGGAGGGTGGCTTGGAGCTGGCCCCCCGCCGGCCGCACGGGACAAAGTCCCATGAAGCGGGGATCCCTGGACGCGCCTCGGCGGGGGTCTCCCCGCGTCCGTCACGCCCGGCTCCGCAAGTCCAAACTATATACACCGCCCGGAGTGCGTCAATCCCGCTCGCTCCACCGGACCCAGGGCAAACTCCCATGCGGATCAAACGGAACACCACCTGGACTGGAACCCTCATAAGCCTGCGTCCAAAATCCGAATCCTGAATAGACCTAAAACGCAATTCAGGGGCACCCGCCAACCGATTGAAGAGGCTTATGGGAACACTGACGCTGGCCGCGCTCGATCTACCGCTTCTCAATATTCTTGCTGCGGGTTTTACCGCAGCATGGGTGCTCGGGCTGGTGACGCAACGATTCGGGCTTTCCCCGATCGTGGGCTACCTGCTCGCGGGCGTGGTGATCGGCCCATACACCCCGGGTTTCATCGGCGATGAGAAACTCGCCCACGAGCTGGCCGAGCTGGGCGTCATCCTGATGATGTTCGGCGTGGGCCTGCACTTTCATCTCAAGGACCTGCTGGCCGTCAAGTCCATCGCCATCCCCGGCGCGATCGTCCAGAGCGCGGTGGCCACCCTGACGACCATGGTGATCTTCCACTCCTTCGGGTGGGAATGGAAATCCAGCATGGTGCTGGGCATGGCCATGGCGGTGGCCAGCACGGTGGTGCTGCTGCGCGTCCTGATCGACAAGCAGATGCTCACCACCGTCCACGGGCATGTGGCGGTGGGCTGGCTGATCGTGGAGGACATCTTCACGATTCTGGCATTGGTGCTGGTGCCGTTGATGGCCGTGCAGCCGGTGATGGAGGGGGCCGCCGAGGCCGCGGCCGCCGGGGGCGGGACCAGCGGCCTGATGACCATCGTCTGGGCATTGGGCAAACTCGCGGTGCTGGTGGCTCTGGTGCTGGTGGCCGGCTCGAAGATTGTCCCGTGGATCCTGATGCAGGTGGCCAAGCTGCGGTCGCGCGAGCTGTTCACGCTGACGGTGCTGGTGCTGTCCATCGCCATCGCGGTCGGGTCGGCGGTGTTCTTCGGCGCCTCGGTGGCGCTGGGCGCGTTCCTGGCGGGCATGGTGGTGGCCCAGTCGCCGGCCAGCCACCAGGCCGCGGCCGACGCCCTGCCCATGCGGGATGCCTTCGCCGTGCTGTTCTTCGTCTCCGTCGGGATGCTCTTCAACCCCAGCTTCATCATCGACGAACCCCTGATGGTCGCCGCGGCCCTGGTGGTGGTGCTGGTCGCCAAGCCTCTGGCCGCCATCTTCATCGTGTGCGTGCTGGGCTATCCGGCCCGCACCGCGCTGACGGTGGCCATCGGCCTGGGGCAGATCGGCGAGTTCTCATTCATCCTCGGGCAGGTAGCCCTGGCGAACGGACTGATCCCCCAGGAGGGCATGAGCGTCCTCGTGGTCGCCGCCATGATCTCCATCACGCTCAACCCGCTGGTGTTCAAATCGTTGGGCACGATCGAGCGGTTCCTCGAGGGTCGCAAGGCACTCTGGAAACTGATGAACGCGCGGAGCGAGACGCGCCGCACCATCATCAACGCCCATGTCGCCCCGTCGCTGGAGGCCAGCGAGAAACCCCTGGCCGTCATCGTCGGATACGGGCCGGTCGGCCGCGTCGCCGACGCCCTCCTCCGCGACGCCGGCTTCGAGACGACCATCATCGAGATGAACATGGACACCGTCGAGAAGCTGGTGGCCAAGGGACGCATCGCCGTGTACGGCGACGCGAGCAAGCCCGACATCCTCGAACTGGCGGGCATCAAGCACGCCGTCCACCTGGTCATCACGCTGGCCGACGCCTCGAACCGCAACGACCTCGTCCTCGAGGCCCGCGAACTCAACAAGTCCATCGAGATCACCGTCCGCGCCCGCTACATCTCCGAACTCAGCTCGCTCCAGCTCGCCGGCGCGAACAAGGTCGTGTTCGAGGAGGGCGAGGTCGGCCTCTCCCTGGCCAAGCATGTCATGCTGCGCCAGGGACTGGACGAGGCGAAGATCAACAAGATGCTCACCTCCATCCGCAAACTCTGGGGCATCTCGGAGAGCACCCGGGAACTGAACCAAAGCCCGGAGACCACGCTGCCGTGAGAAACTCCGCGGTGGCACGGGCGGGACGCGGGTGCGCGACGAAGGAAGAAATAGCAAAGCATAAGGGGTAAATCAGGAGGAGGCACGAGCATCCCTCCCGCTTGATTTACCCCTTATCGCTTTGCCATTTGGAGCTTTTCCACACGCCGGCGCAACGCCTGTGCCACCGATGCTCTACTCCTCCCCGCCCTCCACCGCGTCGCGTCCGATCAGGTCGTAGCAGGTCGCCAGCAGGCCCAGCAGCGGGAAGCGCCCCTCCGGGAACGGGCTTGGCCCGAGCCGGCGCAGCAGCACGCAGCTGATCGGGGGCGGCGCGATCGGGGTATCCAGATCCGCCAACCCGTCGCCAACCTCCCAGAAGTCCTCCAGCGACTGCTCCAGCGGCGCACTCGTCCGGTCGGTCACACCCGGCACATGCGGCAGCAGCACCGGGGTCGGCCCCGTCGCGCCCGAGCCCGCCACGCGACGCTGCCGCAGGCCCTCGACCAGGTCGTCGATCGGCATCCCACGCAGGCCGAAGACCAGCATCGGATCATCGCCAAGCCGCTCGCTCAGCAGCGCGGTCAGGCAGACCGCGTGCTTGCACCACGGCGTCTTCTCCGACCAGTCCGAGCAGGTGCATGTGGGCTTGAGATCGTCCGGTTCGGTGGGCAGCAGACGCAGCCCCAGCGGGGCGAAGACATCCTCGATGTTGCTGGGCAACTCACCGGCGAGGAGCTTGGCCGCGTAGCGGACCTGCTCGCCCATGGTGCCGATCACCTGTTCCTGCTGCGGCGCGGTGAACGCTTCCAGGCTCAGCGTGGTGCGGTACGGCTTCTCCGCCCGACCCTGGATGATCCCCTCGCACAGGATCCCCTCGATGGTCAGACGCTTGGTCTGGCCCTGCTGGGCGTAGTCAACACCCTCGCGCAGCGCATCGCCCGATGCACCGAGTTCGGCCACGCGCATCACGCGCTGCGTCACCCAGCTCTTGGGCGCCTCGCCGGGCTTGGTCTTGGTCTTGACCCCGCCGCGCACCCGGCGGGGGTTGGTCAGCGGCTTCTTGCTCGACCGGAACGACGCAACCTGCGGACGCTGCCGCGCCGGCGCGGTGGGGATGATCCCGCTCAGTTGCGGCTTGGCCACCACGGACATCGTCCGATCCGCCTTGGGCGGTGGCGGGGGGGGAGAGTCCGTTTTTTTGCTCGCCTTCTTTGCCACGCTCACACCTCGTCCGCGATCGCGTCCGCACGCAGGGTCAGCAGATCACGCAACTGGTCGGTGTCCAGTTCCGTCAGCCAGCGCTCGCCGGCACCGATGATGTTCTCGGCCAGTTCCGTCTTGCTCTCGATCATCTCGTCGATCCGCTCCTCGAGCGTCCCGCGCACCACGAACTTGTGGACCTGCACCGTCCGCGTCTGTCCGATGCGATAGGCACGGTCCGTCGCCTGGTTCTCCACCGCGGGGTTCCACCAACGGTCGAAGTGGAACACATGGTTCGCCGCGGTCAGGTTCAGGCCGACGCCGCCGGCCTTGAGCGAGAGCATCAGGATCGGGTGCTTGCCCGTCGCCTCCTGGAACTGCTCGACCATCTTCTGACGCTGGCCCTGCGGCGTGCCGCCGTGCAGGAACAGCACATCCCGGCCCAGCTCGTGACGCAGCATCCCGCTGAGCAGGTGGCCCATCTGGCGGAACTGCGTGAAGATCAGCGCCTGGTCGCCCTCGCTGAGCAGCTCGTCGAGCATTTCCAGCAGACGCACGCACTTGCCCGACCGCGACGGGTCGATGATCCGTCCCGCCTGGGGGTCCTGATCCTTGAGCATCTGCGCCGGGTGGTTGCAGATCTGCTTGAGCTTGATGAGCGCGGCCAGCACCAGCCCGCGCCGGTGGATGCCGTCGGACTGCTCCACCTCGGTCAGCATCCGCTTGACGCACGACTCGTACAGCGCGGCCTGCTCGCTGGTCAACGGGCACCACTCGCGGCTCTCCAGCTTCTCGGGCAGGTCCGCCACCACCGTCGGATCGGTCTTGACACGACGCAGGATGAACGGGCGCACCAGCCCGCGCAGCTTGTCCATCTTCGACCGGTCGCGGTGCCGCTCGATCGGCACGCTGAACTTGCGCCGGAAGTTGCCCGCCGGACCCAGATATCCCGGGTTCAGGAAGTCCATGATCGACCACAGCTCGCTCAGCCGGTTCTCCACCGGCGTGCCGGTCAACGCGATCCGGCGCGGCGCGGGGATCGCACGCACGGCCTGGCTCTGCTTCGCCTGCGGGTTCTTGACGAACTGCGCCTCGTCCAGCACCATCCGGCCCCACGGAACCGCCTCAAACATCTCGCGGTCCCGGTTGACCAGCGCGTAGGTCGTCAGAATCAGGTCATGCTTCTTCGCTTCCTCGATGAAAGCGGGGCCTTGCAGACGCTCCGGACCGTGATGCACCATCACATCCAGCTCGGGCGCGAACCGCTCCGTCTCCTTCACCCAGTTGCCGATCACCGACATCGGCACCACCAGCAGCGTCGGATCCACCCCCGCTCCGCCCGCCGCGGCCCGCTCATGCTGGAGCAACGCGATCAGCTGCACGGTCTTGCCCAGGCCCATGTCGTCCGCCAGGCACGCCCCGAAGCCGAACCGCTCCATGAACGCCATCCAGCTGAGCCCGCGCTTCTGGTACGGACGAAGGGAACCCTTGAACAGCCCCGGCGTCTCCAACTCCGGCAGTTGCAGCGAAACACCCTCGGAACCGCCACCCCCGCCGAAGATCGACGCCACCCACCCCGTCGCGTGCAGGCCCGTCACGGGCACCCCGGTCTGGCTCGGGTCGCTCGCCAGCGCCAGACGCATCGCCTCGCCCAGTTCCATCTGGCCGCCGGGGTTCTCCCGGATGAACTTGATCGCGTTCTGCACATCCTCCGGCCGGATCTCGACCCACTTGCCGCCGATCCGCACCAGCGGCGAGGACTTGCTGGCGAACTGCTCGAACTCGTGCAGCGTCAGCGTCGTGTCGCCGATCGCGATCTCCCAGTGATATCCCACCAGCGTGCCAAGGCCCAGCTGCGGCCCGCCCGCGTCCGCCGCGCCCTGCAGCAGCAGCTCCGCGGGGTCCGACTCGATCCGCAGACGCGCCCCTAGGCGGCCCGCGGGCGAATCCCACCACGCCGGCGCCTGCACCGAGAAGCCCTGCTCCACGAGCACCGGGCGCGTCTCGCGCAGGAACCGGTACGCATCCTTTGTCTCCAGCAGGATCTCGATCGGCTCGGACTCGTCCAGCGCGTCCTCAAGCTTCTTGTCGTACCGGCTGGCACGCCCCAGCTCGCCCATCAGCAGTTCCTGCGGCGAGTCCAGCGTCAGCCCGTGGACCACCACCGAATCCCGCGACAGCAGCCAGATGTCCGCCGCCTCCACCGTCACTTCCGGATCGACGCTGCTCTCCAGATAGAAACTCAGCGACCACCGCACCGACGCATCCGGCTGGCGCAGATCCGCCTCCAGCCCGTCCGCCAAAGGCTCGGACATGCGGAAGCCCAGACGCCACGACGAACTCTCGCCCCGCTCCTCGAGCGAGCCGATCCAGCGACGCACCCGGCGGGTGATCTCCGTCCGCTGCGAACCGGGCGCGGGCACCTCGTGCCCCGTGGTCAGCAGACCACGCAGCCACGCCACCTGCGGATCGGCACGGGGATCCACGCCATCGATGGTGTCGTTCATCTCCTCGGCCAGCAGGGTCGTCCGGCAAAGCTCGTCCGTCACCGCCGACAAAAACGCCATCGACACCGACCACGCATCGTGCGCGTGCTCGTCCACCACCGCCCGGGCCGACGCCGGCATCGACCCCACCAGCAGCGACACGCGCCGGGCGGTGGCCTCGTCCGCCAGCCAGGGCCACCAGGTGGCCGAGAGGTTGCCCTCCTCGTCCTGGAGCATCATGGGCACAAACCGGTGCCCCGCCAGCAGGTGCCGCGCCAGCCGCGCCGCCGCATCGAAGTACGATGCCGATGCCCCCAGCACAAGCCCCCCGTCGGCCGACTCCACCCGCTCGGCCAGTTGCTCGAACACCTCGCCCGCCCGACCCGCGGGCACCAGCACGGTCGGCACCGTCACCTCGACCAGCCCGTCGCCGTTCAGGATCGCCAAGCCGGACTCCATGGCCAGCGTCGCGCTGGGCAGCACCGCGCCGTCGCGTCCCGGCAGGCGGAGCGTGATCTCCGAGTCTTCACCGTCGATCCAGTCCGGACGCACCGCGCCAGGGTGCGCACGCACCGGCGCGGGGCTGAAACCGCGCTCGCACCAGAGATGCAGCCCCCGACCCGTGTGGGCCGCATGGACCACCAAGGTCTGCGTCCCGACCGCCGTCACTGCCTGCACCACTCGGAGCCTCCGTGCCTTACAAAGTAAGGTTTGCCCGGGCCGCACCTGGGACCACCACACCGGCCCACAGCCCGGCGGTGGGTCAGAATCGAATGGGAGCCCCGGGATTCGAACCCGGAACCAACGGCTTAAAAGGCCGCTGCTCTACCATTGAGCTAGGCTCCCCACACCCCCGCTCAGGGCGGACGCGCGAAGTGGCCATTCTAGGACCGACCCCCGCGTTTGACCAAATCCACGCCCAAAGCCCTTCTTACTCGCGTTCCGACACCATCCCCATCAGCAACGACGCGTGCCGCGCGGAAGCGCCCTGCTGGGCCAGCACGCACCGCCGGGCGTTTTCCCCCATCGTCCGCCGTGCGGCCGGGTCATCCAACAAGCCTCGTACCGCCGCGCCCAGCCCCTCCCTCGAGACCACCCCGATCCCTCCGGCGGTCTCCAGCAACCCCACCCCCGCCGCGAAATCCGAGTGCTCCGGTCCGATCAGCACCGACAAGCCCAACCCCGCCGGCTCCATCGGGTCCGACCCGTACAGCCCGCCGAACGACCGGCCGATCACCACCACATCCGCCATCCGATACAGCGTGCTCAGTTCCCCGATCGAATCCAGCACAAAGCGCGTGGCGTTCGCCCGTACCCCCCCCCCACCCTCCGACCGCCGAACGCACCCCGGCATCGCCGCCGCGGCCTGATCGAACCACTCCGGCTTGCGCGGCGCGCAGACCAGTTGCACATCCATCGGGACCGCCGCGTGCAGCAACGCCTCCTCCCCCGGCGCGGTGCTCCCCGCCACCACGATCGGGCGTTCGGGGTCCAGCCCCAGCGACCGGGCCAGCTCCAACGCCTCCCGCGTTCTGGCCGACCCCTCGGCCACCGCCACCGCGTCCCACTTCATCGACCCCGTCACCGTCACCCGCTCGGGCGCCACCCCCATCGCCCGGAAGCGCTCGGCGTAGGACTCATCCTGCACCGCAGCGAAGTCCAGCCGCCGGAACGACGGCCCGATCAACGCCCGCCCGCGCCGATACCCCTTGAAACTCCGCTCGCTCAGCCGCCCGTTGATAACCCCCACCGGAATCCCGGAGGCCTTGCACTGCCGCACCAAGTTCGGCCAGACCTCCAGCTCCACCAGCCCGAGCACATCCGGGCGCGTGAAACTCAGAAACCGCCGCACCGCCCACGAGAAATCGAGTGGCGTGCGCACCACATCGCACACATCCGCATACAACGACCGCGCCCGCGCCAATCCCGTGTCCGTCGTCACCGACACGATCACATCCGCACGCTCCGCCAGCAGCGGCACGAGACACCGGCACGCCGCCACCTCCCCCACTGACACCGCGTGCAGCACCACGCGCGGCCGATCCGTGGAATCCCGCGTGACCATTCCACCGATCTTGCCAAAACGCTCATCCCAACCAGAACGCTTCTTCCGCGCCCACACCGGAGCCAGCGCCGCTCCGCCCAGAATGTATGCCAAGTCCCAGCGATTCACGGCCCATGCTAGCCGCCGGAGACGGGCATCCACGCCATCGGAACCACAGCCTGTCGAGTGCCTTCCGGATCAGCGGCAGCCCACCTGGAAGATGCTCGGCTGACAAGTCGAGACATCGAAGCACACGCGGTGCTGATGATGGAGAACGACAGGGGCGGGGGGGGGGGGCGGAGGGCGGGGTGGGTACACCAGAAGAGTCACTGTCCCAGCAACCGGGTGTGCGCAGCCTACGAGCATCTGCTGGACGCCGGCATTGATGCGTGGAACCGACTGAGCAGAGAGGCCATCGCCTCGGTCCGCGTCACATCATGGCTCACGCCCAGAAAAGAAGCGAGATCCGTATGATCGCGTCTTCGGCCAAAGGTATGACTGGCAACCTTCCCGGCCGCAATCGCGCAGGCCACGCAACCATAAACAAAAAAACACATCCGCCCCAATCCCCAAACTTCCCTGCTCCAACCCTGACAAGCACCCCCGTCGATCAAACCCTGTCGAACACCATCAGAATGGGCGGGGTGGGACTCGAACCCACGACCACTCGCGTGTAAGGCGAGCGCTCTGGCCAACTGAGCTACCCGCCCGCTGGGTCCACAACCATACCACCGCCCCACCCCATAACCCACCGGACATGATCACCACACCCCAAAAGAGATCGCCGCCAAGGCAGAGCCTTGGCGGTGCGGGATCCGGGCGATCGTATGGTGCTTACGGCGTGGTGCAGTCGCCGTAAACGAGTCCGTTCCCACGAGATCTCGGGAGGAAAGAAAAGGACAGATCACTTTCAGCGTACCAAAACCACTGTTTTCGAAACCTGTGGAGACAGAGAAGTTGCCCAAAATGATACAAATGGGCATTTTTTCCCGGGACTTTCCACCACTAAAACGCCCGCCAGCCTCGAAACTTCCACATCCCGAGCCCCATTCCCACGATCCCAATCCCAATCAGAACCCCCCAGACCCCCATCAGCTCCCCCGCCGACCACCCGCGCCAGGTAGATCCCTCCAGCCCGATAATCGCCCACCGGAACGGACTGGCCATCGTCACCCACCGCATCCACCCCACAAAGAACATCAGCGGCACGCCCGCCCCACCCAGCAACGCCAGCACCAGCAGCACCGCCCGCACGCCCCCTTCCGCCCCGCCCGCCGAAGTCGCCACCGTCGCAAGCACCATCATCACCCCCACGAACGCGAAGGCGATCACGACCAGCGTCACCCCTTCCATCCAAAGCGTGCCCCCCCGCACCCCGAAGAACGGCAGTGCGAACAACGCCCGCTGTGCCACCAGCACTCCGACCACGGCCAGAAAGCACGCCAGCGCCTTGCCGAGCACGACCGCGTCCCGCCGCACCGGCGCGACCATCAACCGCTTGATCGTTCCGCTCGACCGCTCCCCCACCAGCGACAGCCCGAACCCCGTCACACACCCCACCAAGGCCCACGCCGCCGCCTGCGGATAGGTCAGCTCAAACGCGCTGCCCAGCGTCCGCACGGCCCCCCCCTGGCCGGCCGGCATCCGCACCGACACCGCCACCGGCGTGAAGCCCGCCAACCCGCCCGTACCGGCCGCTTCCGAGCCGTCCACCCGCCCTTCCTCTCCCTTCACCGCCCCACGCCCGAACAACCGATCGGCGGAGTCCAGCAGCGTCCCCATCACCACCCTTTCCACCGGGGGCATGGTCTCGTCCGCCCGCACCGCCCCCCGCACCCGCTCGATCTGATTTCCCACCATCTCCGGCCGCTGGAACACCCCCGCCATCACGCGGAACCCCGCCCCGGCCAGCACGCCTTGCAGCATCCCAGACTCCGCCGCGCGGCTCGGGTCCATGACGACCTCCACCCCCGCCGGTTCGCCGAAGACCGCCGCCTGCACGCCCTCGCCGAAGCCCGGCGGGATGACGATCGAGGCCGCCAGTTTTCCCAGACGCACCCGGTCCTCGGCCTCTCCCGCGTCCGTGACATCCACCACCGTCAACCCGCCCATTTCCACCAGCGCGTCCGCGTATTCCCGGCTCAACGCCGACCCGTCCAGATCCACGATCGCCACTTCCACCACCGCACCGCCATCCTCACCGCCTCCCCAAAACGCCTGCCGGAAGATCAGCCCGAACACCACGCCAAACAGGAGCGGGAACACCAGCGTGAAGAACGCCGCCGTGCGGTCCCGCATCAGCAGCCGCAGATCCTTGACCGCGATGGCCCACACCACGCCCATCAGTCTCGCAGGCTCCTTCCCGTCAGGCTCAGAAACACCCGCTCCAGGTCCGGCCGGTCGATCCGCACGCCCAGCACCGTCGGGCTCTGCATGTCCACGCCCGCCAGCACCTCCAGCGGCCGATCCGTCTCCGTTCGCACTTCCCCGTCCGGGGCGGCCCGCGTCACCGTCACCACCGCGTGCCCGCCGTAGCGGTCGATCAGCCCGTCCACCGTGTCCATGGCCAGCACCCGCCCGTGGTCGATGATGGCCACCCGGTCGCACAGACGCTGCGCCTCGTCCATCGAGTGCGTGGTGTATACCACCGTCGCCCGCGCCGCCCGCAACTCTTCGACGATCCCATAGATCGCGGCCCGTGACTGCGGGTCCACTCCAGCCGTCGGCTCGTCCAGCAGCACCAGTTCCGGCCGATGCACCAGCCCCGCCGCCAGATTCAAGCGTCGGCGCATCCCGTCGGAGTAACCGCGCACGAGATCCCCGCCGCGCTCCGCCAGCCCGACCATGCCCAAAAGTTCATCCGCCCGTGCCCTGCGCTCACCCCGCGCCACACCCTGCACCGTGGCGAAGAACACCAGATTCTCCCGCGCCGTCAGGTTCTCGTACAGCGCATCCCCCTGCGGGCACACCCCGATCCGCGCCCGCACCCGCGCCTCCGTCGCCCGCCCGATCTCCCTCCCGTCCGCCCCGATCAGCACCGCCTCCCCCGCGTCCGGTTCGACCAGCCCCACCGCGATCGACAGCGTCGTCGTCTTCCCCGCCCCGTTCGGCCCCAGCAGCCCGAACACCTCGCCGCGCCGCAGCTCCAGCGACAGCCCATCCACGGCCGTCACCCTGCCGTACCGCTTCACAATGCCGCGCAGGGAGAGCACGGGCGGATCATACAGTCCCGCCGCCTCTTGGAGCCGCACATGTCAGGGGGAAGGAGCCGCCGAACCCTCCGCGTCCCGCTGCATCACATGGCCCACCCCCTGATCGTCAACCATGACGGCCCACCCGGTCGCGGGGTGATTGGGATGCCGCATGGAAATCGCCGGCGCGCCCCCGCGGAGATTCGTGCTGATCGAGAGAAGCGACCGGGTGCCGTCAGATGCCCTCATGTCGAAGAAGGGCGTACCGTTGTCAAGCAGCCCCATCTCGAGCCTGGGCTGGCCGCCGGAATCAAAGAAGGTGAGTGACGGCGTGCCACCCGGCGTCGGCCCCAACTCCGCGTGTCCGCCCGCGAGAGACCCCGTGGGGTGTTTGCTCGCAAGCCCAGCCCGGACGAAAGCCGCCGCGGACAGGGCGACCGCGACGATCGCCAGTACCAAGGCCGCGACCGCGCAAACCATGCTCAGCCTCTGCACTTCGCACCTCTCTCTGGACAAACGCCATACAACAGGTTCCACACTTTGGTATCATGCGGGATTGTCTCAAAACGAGACAATCATACCCTGTACCCTCTTGGAGCCGGAAGAATCCGCTTACTTCGTGCGCGGCTACAAAGACATGGTGCGCGGCACCAAACACCCCCTCCTCCCTATCCTTTCCCCATGCCAACCCCCTCCCCCCGCACCTGCCGCGTCGGCCCCGTCACCATCGGCCCCGCCCATCCCCTGGCCATCATCGCCGGCCCCTGCACGCTCGAGTCGCCCGAACTCGGCTTCGACATGGCCCGCGCATGCAAGCAGATCTGTGATGACCTGGGCCTGCCCTTCATATTCAAAGCCTCCTTCGACAAGGCCAACCGCTCCTCCGCCGGCTCGAAGCGTGGCCCCGGCATGGACGAAGCCCTCGACACCTTCCTCGCCATCGGGCGTGAACTCGGTGTGCCCACCACCACCGACATCCATACCCCCGAGCAGGCCGAGCCGGTCGCCGAGGCCGTGGACATCCTCCAGATCCCCGCCTTCCTCTGCCGCCAGACGGACCTCGTCGTCGCCGCCGCCCAAGCCGCGAAGAAGCACAACCGCGCTGTCAACATCAAGAAGGGCCAGTTCCTCAGCCCGAAGGAAATGGCCGGTCCCGTCCGCAAGGCCAAGGAGGGCGGCTGCGAGAACATCCTCCTGACCGAACGCGGCACCTTCTTCGGCTACAACCGCCTGGTCAACGACTTCACCGGCCTGGGCGACCTCATGGAACTCGACTGTGCCGCCTTCACCGCCGCTGGCAGTCCCCCCATCTGCTTCGACATCACCCACTCCACCCAGCTCCCCGGCTCGGGCGAGCAAACCGGCGGCCGCCCCGACCGCGCCCCCCTCCTCGCCCGCGCCGCCACCGCCGCCGGTGTCCACGCCCTCTTCATCGAGTGCCACCCCAACCCGCCCGAGGCCTGGTCCGACGGCGCGACCCAGCTCCGCCCCGACGCCGTCCGCGACATCCTGACCCAGTGCGCCGCCATCCGCCGCGCCATCTCGCACGGATAATGCAACCGAGCACAACCTTGCCACGCACGCCCCCGCCGGTTATCACCATCGAGGAAACCCGCATCCCGGCGTGGTATCTCTTCCTGCTCTTCCCGATGCTCGCGTCGTTTCTGCTGTTCTTGCTCATGCAGCCTCCGATGCCCGTCTGGCTGCGGGTCGTGGGGCACGCGGCATGGGCCGTCCCGGCGGGCATCTTCCTCGCGGGCCTGCTCCTGGTCATCTCTCGGCAGTTCGCCGACGCGGGCCGCGCGTCAGTCGTCCGCAACTTCATCGCCACCGATCGGACGGAAGACGAGATACGCATGGAATGGACCCGTGAGTTCATGCGACGCATCGGTCGGCAACGCATCAACCTCGACACATCCCAGTATGGCACGCACCACGATCAAATCTGCGAGTTCATCACCGCAACAATCGGCCCAGGACAGCACCAGTATCCTTGCTTTCTCGCAACGGCTCAGACCATCCCCGCCCCGAGCATGGTCTGTTTCGCCCGTCGCGCGGTCCGATGGAACCCATCCCTCGCGCGACCGCGTTTCAAGCTCGGCCCAGCGCCGTTCCGATCGCGTTGGGACATCACAGGCGACCGAGAGACCGCTGAACTCCTTCTCACCGACCCGGTGATCGAAGCCCTCCCGGCCCTGATCCCCCACCGTGCGCAGGCCTGGTGCTGGAATGAAAACCGCCTCGCAGTCTTGCTGCGCGGAGAACCAACCGCATACGGCATCGATACCACCCTCAATGCCGTGGTCGCAATCGCCCAAGCCGCAACGATCCTGCCATCCGACCCAACCGAAGCCGCCGATGACCTCGACAATCCCCCCGCCGATCCAGCCCCGACCACGGCTTGAAGTGGATTCCACTCGATTCCCCCGCGTGGCGTGGAATGATCCGAACGACGAGGCTGGGCGTGAGTGATAGGCGGAGGGGAAGGCCACTCCAACACGACAGACCTTTCCAACATCTTCCCATTCGTCCCTTCGTCGCTTCCCCACCCGAAAACGCTCCCTTGCAGTCGGAGCTTGTCGATCCGATCACGCCCGAATCTAAGGCGAAACCCACTTCACTCCCGCGCCGCCGTCTCGGTGCCCTCCCGCACCTCCACCCGCGTCATCGCCTCGCCCACTTCCGACCGGATGTCCGCGATCAGCACCGGAAAGTCCCGTTCCGGGCACACCAGATCGTCCGTCTCCGCCAGCCGGCGCAGCACCCTGCCCTTCTCGAACACCTTGGGGTCGATCAGCACCGCCGCCAGCCCGGTGCAGTCATGCCCCATCACATCATCCATGGGTGGCAGCGTCCACACTTCCGGCCCGGACCCGTCATCGAACGACAGCCCCGGTGCCAGCCACGCCGTCAGCGGTCCGTCCAGCCCGGTCTCCACATGCCGACGCAGCGCCTTGCCGCTCGACCACCAATCCCCTTCCACGGCCGCCACCGCCTCGGACAAGCCCGCACGATCAACCGCGCCCAGCCCTTCCAGCGTCTGCCACAACAACGCCGTCATCTGTTCATCAAAGTCTCCCCCACCCCCACTCCCCCCACCACCTCGCAGCGCCTCGCCCGCGATCAACGCCCCCACCACATGACTCGGCCCATCCTCATAGGTGAACGCCGATCCTCGCTCCGACACCAGCCCGGTGCTCTTGTACCCGTACCAGGTCAGGATCTCGTGCCAGGTCATCACCTGCACCGCCAGCCGCTGCGCCAGACGCAACGCGGCCTCGTCCACCACCGCCGCCCGCTCGCGTGCGTTCAACCCCGCCCACGATGCCGGGTATGTCAACTCCACCGTGTACACGCACGGCTCATACCCGCGAAACTGCACGCACCCCCACCCCGCCCGCATCGCGTGCGACACCCGCGCGTGGATGTACGCCGTCATGTCCGCCGTGTTGCGGATGTGCGCGATGTCCAGAAACCCGCCCCGCACCGTGTACACGATCCCGCGGCTGGTCTCACCGTTCCGATCGTCGTACGAGTGCTCCCCCAGCCCGTCCACCGTCGCCGATGCGTACAGCGTGAACGCACCCGGAAACGGCAGGCACCCCACCCGCGGCTGCGGCAACACACCAAACGCTCCGAACGATGCTGGCTCCTGCATCGCCCTTTCTCCCCCGGCGCATTCCGCGGGCACACTCACCGCGCAACCACCAACCAGCAAGCCCGCGCCCGCGGCCGCGGCCAATCCCAGCACCATCGTCCACCGGAACACTTCCATGTGTCCAGCGGACCACACACGCATGAAGCAGGCCCGATCTCACCGTAAATCTCCCCTCATTCGGCGGTTTGCCCCCCCTACTCCCCCCCGCCCCCCACCCGCACCCTCATCAGGCCGACTTCCAGTCGGCCATCCCTCCTCGCACTCCTCCACCCATCCCACAAAAACAAAAACCGCCCGGCGAACCGGGCGGTCATTCATGCACTCTGTCAGATCAAACTCAGTTCTTCGCGGCCTGGGCAGCGCGATACTCCCGCAGCCACTGCGGCCGGGGGGTTTCCTCCTCGAAGGGATCGACATGCACCGTGCTGTTCTGGAACACCACGCGGCCGGTGCTCACGGCGAACAGCGTGTCGTCCTTGCCGCGACGCACATTGAAGCCCGCCTTGAACGGCGTGCCGCACTGCCGGATGATGATCGCGCCGGGCTGGGCCGTCTCGCCGCCATACAGCTTCACGCCGCGGTACTGCGGGTTCGAGGTCCGTCCGTTCTTGGTCGATCCGCCGGCTTTCTTATGCGCCATGTCGCACACTCCATCCGAGTTCCCGTCCGCCAGGGTCCGAACCCAAGCGGAAGGGGGTCGCAAGCCTAGGCCCCAACCCCGTGCCCGTCCACATCACAGGACGCTCCGAGGGTGGAACCTGTCCGAAATCCCACCGGAGCAATGCCTTATCGCATCACCCACCGCTTCTCCACCCGCTCAAACGGGCGTGAACCTTGCTGGAAAAAATCCCCAGGAGTCGCAAACCGCAGCATCATCGTCTTCCGCAGCGAGTACCGCTGGGGGTTGTCCGTGCCCCGGCCCACCACATAGGCCTCCTGCTCCCCGGAAAGCCCGGCGAAGAAAATCGAAACCTCGTCCACCTGCAAGTTGGTCGCGGGCCAGACCAACAGCCCGTCGCGGGCGTGCTCCGGGCCTTCCAGCACCGTCGAGACGATGTCGATCTGCGACTCAAGCAGTGGGTTGCGCAGCCGCTTCAGGATCTCCTCCGTCACCGACGCGGGCACATCGCGTCCCGAACGCAGCACCTCGGAGTTCGAGGTCACCAGCGTCACATCCGGGGCGAACAGCAGGTCCTGCCCCCAGTGGTTCGTAATCCGATAGGTCATGTAGAAATATGGGCGGAGCGTCCCGTTTGTCTCCACCCACGCCAGACGCAGCGGGCCGTCCTCGAATGAGAACTCCCACCGCGTCGGCACCGGCCGGGGCTCGGGAGCCAGCATCGCGTTCGCCGCGGGACCGCCCACCACACCCACCACCAAGGCGGCTGCAAGCACACGACAGGCCAACTTCCGGGTCGTCTTCATCATCATCAATGCTTCCTCGCAGAAGAGGCCCTGTCATCCGAACGGATCAGGTGGTAGTCTAGTGGCAACCGGGGGTGCGTCAAACCATACTCCCCCCACCCCGCCTCGCCTTTCCGCACCCCGGGCTCGAAGAGTTGCCATGCCAGACCACAAATCCAGCCCGCACCACTCCCCACAGGGCAGGCTCGGCCTCGCCCAGCGCATCCCACCCGAACTCCGCCTGGCCGCCGTCGAGCGGCTCGTCAGCGCCCCAGACCGCACCCGGGCCGCCCGAAACCTGATCGAGTCCGCCCACCAGCACGCCATTGACCTTGATCTGCTCTGGGGTTTTATCCATCCCCCGACCACACGCCAACCGCTCCCCGCTGTCTCTCAGACCTGCCTGGCCGTCCCCACCGCCGGGCGCACGGCCATGCTCTTCCTCTCCCCCCCCGATACCCGCCACGGCCCGCCCGACATTCAGCGGGCCGAACTGACCGCAACCCTCCGCCTGGCTCTCCGTGAACTCCCCAAGGCCTCCAAGACGCCACTGATCCTCGCCCAGACCCTCCTCGAAACCCACCACGACTGGGCCGAAGCCGCCTGCCGCGATGCCGGCCTGACCTGGGTCGGACGCCTGCATTTCATGCGTCTGCCCTACCCCGTCCGCTTCCCACCCGATTCCTCCATCGCCTGGCCTCCAGGGATCACCCTCACCCAAGTCACCAACCCCCTTGATTTCGCGCCCGACGGCGACGGCACCGCCCTCGCGCGCGCCCTCGAAGCCACTTACACCGACACCCTCGACTGTCCTGAACTCTGCGGCCTGCGCCACACACGCGATGTCATCACAAGCCACATGGCCACCGGCGAGTTCGACCCCAAGCGATGGTGGATCATCCGTCTCCACGGCGTACCCGAAGGCTGCTGCCTGCTCAACAACTGCCCCGCCAATCGCGCCATCGAACTCGTCTACCTTGGGCTCTCCCCCGCGCTCCGCGGCCAACAGCTTGCGCGACGCATGCTCATCCACGCGCTGACCCGCGCCGACGCGCACGACGCGCGGGAAGTCACCTGCGCTGTGGACACGCGAAACACGCCCGCCGCGCGACTTTACCACGCGCTGGGTTTCCGTAACTTCGGCTCACGCATCGGCTTCGTCATGCCGCTCGCCTCCGAACTCATCGAACCAAAGCCCGCGAAATCCACAACCGGTGGACAAAGTGAGTCCTTCGGGACATCCGGTGGACAAGAAAATTTTACAAGCGCTAAGCGCTTGTGAACTCCAGCCCAACCCCGCTCCCACCGGCAAAATCGCGCACACACCCATTGCACTTCACCCGGCTTTGCCCATATCCTCCACCCCGGTGGGTTACGGATTCGACCCGCCCGCGGAACGATGTTTTTCCGCCTCACGCTTCACGACTCGGCAGGGAACCACACACCCAGCCCATCGTTCAGCAGGACGGGTTTCCAACCCGCCCGGGGCGCGATCGGACCGCAAACAGGGGATGGACTCGGAACAACTCAAGCCATATCGCCCGCGCTGGACGAAGCACGGGGCGCGGTCGGACCGCGCCAAGCCCGTCCACGCAGGTCCAGGATGACCAGCGAGGCCCATGTGACCCACGACTCCCACGCACCGCGAAACGAGCGCACCACATGGACAGCTTCCTCCACACAAACACCCACCCGCACACCCTCCGCACGCGGCGATGACGACCTCGGCCGCCGCGTCCGCTCCCACCTGACCGAATCACTCGGAGAGCAACGCATCGCACGCCTCCTCGGCACACGCGCCGCCATCCGCGCTGAAGGCGACCGCGTCGAGGTCCGCGTCCCCGACCGCTTCAGCGCCGAGCGCATCGAACGCGGCCTCGGCGAGGCCCTCCGCCACACCGCCGACCGCCTCACCCCGGGCCGTGACATCCACATCCGCGTGGATGACTCCACCCCTCCCGTCCCCCCCACCCCCTCCGCCCCCTCCGCCCCCGCCGCCCCCGCCGCCCCAGGCCGTCCCACCCGCTCCGCCCCCGCAAACCATCCCAAAAAAACCCCCGTCCCCGACTTCGTCGTGGGCCACGCCAACCGCGTCGCCCACGAGGCCGCCCGCCGCGCCGCCTGCGAGCCCGACGCGCCCAACCTCGTCTTCATCCACGGTCCCTGCGGCGTCGGCAAAACCCACCTCACCCGCTACGCCGCCGCCATGGCACGCCGCGCACGCCCCGACGCACGCATCCGCGTCACCAGCGGCGAACTCTTCATCTCCGGCTATGTCAACGCCATCCAGAACAACACCGTCCCCGACTTCCAGAAACGCCACCGCAAGCTCGACCTGCTCGTCATCGACGATGTCCATGTCATCGCCGGCAAGGACGGCACCCAGCAGGAACTCGTCCGCACGCTCAACGACCTCCAGCTCACCGGCGCCCGCGTGATCCTCGCCTCCGACGCCCACCCGCGCGACATCGCCAAGCTCCAGGCCGCGCTGTCCTCGCGTCTCGTCTCGGGCGTGGTCGCCCCCATCGCCCGCCCCGATCCAGACCTTGTCCGCCGCCTCGTCCCCGCGCTGGCCAAACGCCGGGGCCTCACCCTCGACCCCCTCGCCCTGGACATCCTCGTCCACCGCGTCACCGAAGACCCCGCCGCCACCGTCCGCGACATCGAGGGCACCCTCACCCAGATCCAGGCGATGGCCAACCTGCTCGACCGTGATCGCGCCCTCTTCCTCTCAGCCGACCATGTCCGTCAGGCCGTCGAGATGCGCGCCGGCCAGCGCCCGGGCATCCGCCCCGGCCCGGTCTCCATCGACAAAATCATCGACACCGTCTGCCGCGAACTCGCCGTCACCCGTGACGATCTCTCCGGCAAGGGACGCGCCAAGAAGGTCGTCCTTGCCCGCGAACTCATCGTCCACCTCGGCAAGCGACATACCGGCCGTTCCTACCCCGAGCTGGCCATGGCCCTGGGCCGCCCCAACCACTCCACGGTCATCACCGCGCACCAGCGCTTCCAGGAGCGGGTCCACACCCAGTGCCCCATCGCCGTGGACGCCGCTTTCGACGGCATCACCGCCACCGAACTCACCACCCGCATCGAACGCGCCATGAACATCTGACGCCCCAGTCCCCCGGAGCGCAGGGCTTCCAGCCCCCCGATCAGGCCCAACCCCATCCTTCCCTCACTCCCCGCACCCTCCGCCCATCAGCCCGAAGAACGCCGACACATCGAAGAAGTCCGCCACCTGGTCCTCATTCACATCCGCCCACGCCGACCCGACCTGATACGCCGCCAGAAACAGCGACACATCGAAGAAGTCCACGACCCCGTTGAAGTCCAGGTCCGCCGCGCACCACCCCGCCGGCACGCCCAGCGCGAACACCCCCAAGGTCTCAGCGTCCACCCGGCCCACCCGCAGCACCGCCGGGTGCGTTCCCTCGGCATCCGACACCAGTTCCAGTTCCACCGATTTCGGCACCGGATCCCCGTCTGTCAGCGGCCAGCGCCACCGCATCAGCACCGCCGCCTCTCCCACCGCCGGCACGCACGATCCACGCAACCGCAACCGTGAATCCCAGAACCCGACCTCGTGCGTCAGCCCGAACGCCAACAGCGGCGCGCCGAAACTCCCACCCCCGCCGCACAGGTCCGTCTCGAACTCCACCCGCTCGAACACCGCGTACATCAACTGCCCCGGCACGGAAAACACCGTGTCGCCCGTCGCCCCGCGCCAGTCGATCACCGCATCCGTGATGAACGCGCTCGTCACCGCCGACGCACCCTCCGGCCGAACCGACACGCCGTTGAACAGATACCACCCGTCCAGCACGCCCCCGTCCGCCACACGCACCAGCCCGTCACCAGAAATCGTTGACTCCGGGGCTTCGGCGGTCCCCAGCACATCCACCATCCCACCCACCACGATCGACGCGAACTTGCCGCCCTCCAGCACCCCTTCCACCACCACCGCGGCGTCCTCATCGATGTCCAGCATCCCGCTGAAGAACAGTTCCAGCCGCCCCTCCACCCGCAACTCCGCATCGCCCACCACGGTCATGCGCCCCACCGGCCCGCTGACCGCATCCGAAGCAATCGTCACCACAGCCCCCCCCCCCCCCCCCCCCCCCCCCCCCCCCCCC
>CAZXGL010000021.1:0-66861 GCA_964640595.1 uncultured Phycisphaeraceae bacterium
GGGGGGGCGGGGTGGGGCGGGGCGGGGCGGGGTGGGGTGGGGCGGGGTGGGGTGGGGTGGGGTGGGGCAGCGGATGAGGAAGTCCGTTGAGTCTAGGCTTATTGAGAACAAGTCGCAACGGCTTACCGCCCGACTTCGGGTCGCAGTCGGTAGAAGCCGCCCGGCGCGCACCGGGGAGATGCCCAACTGCGGCGAAGCGGGGATGGCCGACCGAAATGCCAGCGATGCACAAATCTTGAGAATTTCGCCCCAAGCCTCTTCCATCCTCAGCAAGATCCGGTAACTTGGTATGTCCGGGGCGAAGCACGCACAATGCACGGGCAGAGGGGCACCCCATATGAAACACCGACGCAGACTACTGCGACTCGTTTGTTTGATTGGGTTTGCCGTTGCGGGGTTGGGCCTGACGGCCGTGGCCGCGCCGCCCGTGAGCCATGACTTCAACGCCGACGGTTCCAACGACTACCCGGTGTCCGTCACCGGGTATGACCCGGTCTCCCCGGTCAATGGGGCCGCCCGGGTCTGGTCGGGGGCCACCAAGGCCATCATTGATACGATCGTCGGGAGCGACGCCAACACCCTGTTCGGGTGGAGCATCGGCTCGGCGGGGGATCTGGACGGCGACGGGTTCGACGATCTGATCGTGGGCGAACCGCTCTGGGGGCCGAACGGCAGTCTGCAAGGGCGGGTGCGGGTGTTCAGCGGGGCGGACAGTTCCGTGCTGCTCACCGCGACCGGCCCCTTCCTTGAGACCGGGCTGGGCCGGTATGTCGCGGGCATCGGCGACTGGAACGGCGACGGCGTGCCCGACATCGTCTCCTCCGGCTGGGACATCGCCGACCTGAACGGGGACGGCGTGGGGGATGACCCCATCGGCATCGTGTTCGTCCTGTCCGGTATAGACGGGTCGGTGCTGGCCGAGATCTTCGAGCCGACGGGCACGGAACTGTTCGGCTACAGCGTCTTCGGTCTGGGCGACATCACGGGGGACGGGTTGGCGGACATCGGCGTGGTCGATCGCGGGGCGGCGGGTGTTCCCGGCAGCGGTGCGGCGGGAGCCTTGTACATCTTCACCGGGCGGGCGCAGACCGGTTCGCTCTCCGTGACCGACGCGCACCGCACGATCCTCAACGACGACCCCACGCTCCGCGGGTTCGCGGCCCATGTGGACACCATGCACCCCGACCTCTGGCTCGACGAAGCCGTGCTCCAGATCATCTCTCTGACAACCAACGGGACCGGCGGGCCGAACGAGGCCGAGACGGCCATCGCCATCCGCAAGGCGAACGGCCAGGCCGTCGGCACCAAGGGCGTGCGGCCCACGCTGGTGCTGGCCGGGGATGTCAACCTCGACGGCAAGGTCAACGCCCTGGACTTGCAGGCGTCGATCGCCCAGCTGGGCACGAACCCGCAGGCCGTCGGGGTGATGCCGCTGGCGGATCTGAACGGGGACAACATCGTGGATGTACACGATGTCGTGCTGCTCTTGCAGGACTATGGCGGGGAGACGGACATCTACGAGGGGTTGTGGGACGGCAGCCGGCTGCTGTTCACGGTGGGGGCCGACGCGGGGTTCGGGAGCGTCGGAGGGAACCCGATCGGTGGAGAAGTCACGCCCGGACGCAGGCCGATCGACGACTGCCTGCGGGACATGCCCGCGAACGATGGGCCGAGCCTGCTGCCGTGGCTGCTGCGCCGGGATGCGCGGGCCAACTGCTCGGGATGCCCCGACTGCGACAGCCCGGACCCGCTGGGTTGCTACAAGTGCCATGAGCCGGGGCGGATCACCGGCGGCGAAATCACAGTCACGCCCGAGCAGCCCAAGCCGGGGGAGACGGTGACCTTCTCGTGGACGCCGTTCGAGCTGGTCGGTCGTTCGCGCAAGTGCGAGGGTGGATCCTGCGGGGGCGGCGAGGACAATGTGTGCGTGAACCCGCCGTGGGAGTTGGAACAGGGCTGGGCGATCGAGAAGAAGAACCCGACGACGGGGCAGTGGGAGGTGATCCACAGCGCGGCGTGGAGCATCTACGCCCAGCCGGTCACGACGCAGAGCGCTTGTGCTGAGATCCGGCTGCGGCTGACCACGCAGGAGGTGGCCGCGGATCCGCCGTGCGCGAAGGTGGAGGCGGTGGAAAAGATCAAGGAGGTTCAGTTCGCGGAGTTTACGCTGGACTGGAAATGTGTAGCGACAACACCGAGCAACCAGCGGAGAACAACGGTTGGTATCGGCGAGGAAATTAATGTCTGGGTGGTGGAAGCTGGAGCCGGAGAACCGATTTGGACAGTTAGTCACGCTGGTGGCGCACCCGTCTCATTCACTGAGTTTCCCGTGACCGCCTCAGAGTCTGCTGGCACATTTACGGTACAGGCTGAGATCAATGGCTGCGTAAGGAAAGCCGTATTCAATGTCATTGAGCCCACAGTGAAAAATTACACACCATGTCTTCAGACTGTCTCTCACATTGGTGGGGAACGACACATTCAGTTTCGACTCAGGATGGATCTTGATCCTGATCATGTCTCATTCTACAATGTCGCTGTTCGTGAAGTGAGTGGCCCGGGAAGCGCTGGCACCGGCAGCTACGCTGGCAATGAACCCAGCCATGTTGCTAGCCAGGGATGGCTATCTGTGTACCCCGACAACCGCGTGCAAGGCCGAGACACGGCTAGAGCAAATGTTGTTCCAGGCGATACCAATATCGGCACATTTGTGTGGGAGATCCCTATTCAGTACGGTGTCGCAGGCGGTACAACCACTCACATTATGAGTAAAATGGTTTTGCAAGAATTTTGGGTCGACGCAACATGCGTATCAGTCAAGAAGGGCGGGCTGAAGGCGACTGGATGCAGCACTGACATGAATACTACACATGAGAACACGGCCGGGTGCGGAGTGAATGGACATTAGTATTGGAGATAATTATGAAAAATTTTCTGGGCTTGCTGTTGTTCTCCATGTTCTTTGTTTCGCCCCAGGCTCCCAATTCGTGGAAAGAATCGACACTTACTCTCGATGAAGAGTTCTGGTATTCTGGAACAGCACCTGGCGATATCCAGCGCGCAACCTATTCCCGCGACATCGCGACGGCAGACGCTCAATCGCTTCTCCTTCGTTCGCAAATTCTTAAATTTGCGATGAGTAGTAATGCTGTTTGTTCTGATATCGCATCAAGTATGTTGCAGTACGCAAGCGATACTGAAAGGGTTCTGCTCGCCGCGAACGATGACTTGCCTATCGTACTCAGCAGTGTCTTGGCGCGCAGCGGAATGCATCTCCGCTGGATGGAAAAGATACATTTTTCAGGCGATCAAGAGCCAAACCGGCAAGTCTTGGCCAAGTATGTGGCAGCAATTACCCTACTGGTTATGGTCAAAGAGACCGTTCAGCTCGATGACTGGCTAGATATAGGATCTGACCCATTCAGCCTACGGGATCCAGCCGTACTTGCAAATCAGCCGCCTATGATCGGGTACAGGCTTGATCAGATCCACTCGAAAATTGTTGATGATCTTCAGTTTTTGGCTGCATCTTCGGGAATCGAGAAGGATTTCATTGAATCACTTCGGAACGAGATGATGGAAATGATGCCCGCGAAGCACCAGCACATCGATCGGGTTTTTTCTCAGTTCGGCTACTGATTCCCTCTGGCCACAGGCTGGCGAAACTCGATCCCGGACAGTCCGGGAATCGGATTGCGGTTGAATATCAAGCGCGATCCGCCGTGCCCGCATATCATTCGTCATCACATCACTTGCTCACCGTCCGCTGCTCGATCCGCTTTTCTGATTTCGTCATCACGAAGCGGTCCACGAAGTTGCCGGGGGTGTGGACCTCGTCGGGGTCCAGGGTGCCCAGCGGCACCACCTCCTCCACCTCGGCGATGCAGAACTTGGCGGCCGTGGCCATCTCCGGGTTGAAGTTGCGGGCGGTGCGCCGGTAGACCAGGTTGCCCGCTTCGTCGGCCTTCCACGCCTTCACGAGGGCCAGGTCGCCGAACAGGCCGGATTCCATGACGAAGTCGCGCTCCTGGCCGCCGTTGGGGGTGGCGAACGAGCGGACCTCCTTGCCCTCGGCCACCACGGTGCCCACGCCGGTGGCGGTGAAGAAGGCGGGGATGCCCGCGCCGCCGGCGCGGACCCGTTCGGCCAGCGTGCCCTGGGGGTTGAACTCGACCTCTAACTCACCGGAGAGGAACTGACGGGCGAACTCGTCGTTCTCGCCGACATAGCTGGAGATCATCTTTTTGATCTGCTTGGTGGCCAGCAGCAGGCCCAGGCCCCAGTCGTCCACGCCAGCGTTGTTCGAGACGCAGGTGATGCCGGTGACACCGGAGTCGCGCAGGGCGAGGATGAGCTGTTCGGGGATGCCGCAGAGGCCGAAGCCGCCGACCATGCAGGTCATGCCGTCGCGGAGGATACCGCGCTCGCGAAGGTCGGCGAGGCACTCGGCGGGGGTGGCGCGTTGTTTTTTGGGCAGGGCGGGCATCGGGGACTCCGGGGCGGGAGGCGGGGGCGGGATATTGGCCATGCTAGAGCGAGTCGGATGCACAGGCGGGACGCCTGTGCCACCGGAAGAGACCCGGCTCGGCGAGCCGGGCCACCAAAGCCGTCAAGCCTCGGGGCGGTTGAAGAGGGATTTTTGGCCCGGCCCCTCGGTGGGTCTGGCCGAGAGATCATCGAGTTCCCGCTGGATCTCTTCCAGCGTGGACAGTTGCAGGTGCTCGGTGGCGAAGCGGATGTAGGCGATCTTGTCGATGTGGCGCAGGCGGGCCATGACCCGCTCGCCGATGGTGTCGCTGGGGACTTCGCGCTCGAACTCGGCGTGCAACTCCTCTTCCACCTGCTCGGCGAGGAGGCGTTTGATGTCCTCTGGTATAGGTCTTTTGCCGCAGGCGTTGGACACGCCGCGGATGATGTTGTCTGTGGAGAACGGCACGCGGGCGCCGTCTTTTTTGACCACCATCAGGCGGCTGGCCTGCTCGACCCGTTCATAGGTGGAAAACCGGCGGTCGCACTTCTGGCAGACCCGACGCCGCCGGATGACGGCCCCGCCCTCGGTCGGGCGAGAGTCGATGACCTTGTCGTCGTTGGCGTTGCAGAAAGGGCAGATCATGCGGCGGAGGCTCCCGCCGGGAGGATATCGGGGATCGGGCGGGCGTGCCTGGGGCGTGTCAGCGGCGGCCCTCTGCCGTGATGCTGCGACCGATATCGAGCAACACCGTGTCTCCAGAACGCAAAACCCGATCGAGGTTCGGATTCAAGAACAACATCTGAACGGAAACCCGGTACGCCTGATCACGAGGTTGCCCAGATCTGTAGTGAGTGACGAACGGGGCAGGCGGGTTGTCCGGATCTATCCCATTGGCTGCAAGCATCTGCCGGATGGTCAACTCCTCGGAATCGGAAAGCACGACGGCCACAGAGTCACCCGGTCTTGAGATAAAGTACGCAACTTTTCCTGTCGGCGGCTCCATCACCGAGTAAGCGCCAGCAGCACGGTCAGAGCGTTGCAGTTCCCAAGTACGCGCAAGCTCATCCATTTGCGTCGCGATCGCACTCTGCCGAATCCGGATGGCCTGCATCTGATTGACCAAGTCCGTCCGTGTCCGCTCGATGATTTCTACCCTCTCAAAGTCGGTTTTACCTCCCTCAGCCTTTGCATCAGCCCTGCTCTTGGTCACCTCTGACCAGCGATCAAAAAGATTCTGGTACTGGGATTCGAGCCGTTGGTGCTGCCCGTCAATCACCTGATAACGGGATTGCGCAAGCGTTTGTCCCTCGCGGTATGAAACGCGCTGCGCCTCGATCAGCTCTGCAATGGTCGCTTCGATCTCGACATGAATCCGTCCGGGCGCGGTGATCACGAGCACATTGCCCATCGCCGAGTATCGCGCGAGGTCTCCGCCAACCGCGACCCAGTCTCTCGGAGCCACATGGGTCTGGAGGAGCATGGCCAGACCAAGCACTCCATCGTTCCCGGTGTAGCTCACCCCTGCCCGCGAAATGCTCGCCTGCTGCCCGGTCACAGGGTGCATGACCGCATACCCGACCAACTGAGACAGGTCGTAACTCCGCCGCAGCATGGTCCGCTGATCGAACTGGGATCGCGCACCAACCTCGATCAGATCCGGCGTTTCGAGGATCGCGATCGAATCCTGCAACACCGGCTCCCCCCGTTCGGCGAGCAACCGCACGATGGTGCTGAAGTTCAGCGGATCGGAATCGATCTGAGTGGGAGCATCCCGGACCAAATCGATATCCTGGAGTACCTTCCAGTGAATCATGACGGGACGATCTGCTCGCGATTTGAAATCATCAAGCACCTCGCCGATTGTCCTGTCTCTGACCGAAATCAGCTCCTCCGCGTGTGACACAGAAACCGACTCACCCTGAACGGCGGCCACCACTGGCAGCCTGGTACCGGGGCGCATCGTGTTCACGCCAAGGGCGACGACGGTTCCGGCAAGAGCGATGACAAGTGCGTGCATGGCATATCTCCTTGTTCGGGGCGGTTTGTGCGCGTGCGAGAGTTGACGGGCCAGGTCGGCGGTCTCGCCGAGTTCGGCCACGGCTTTCTGGAGGGCTTGGGTTTCGGTCAGGCCGTGGATGAGCAGGTCGTCGATGCGCGAGCGAAGGTGGTCCTCCAGCTCGTCGCGGACGGTCTGCCGGTCGACCCTGGGAATGGACAGCATGGCCACCAGCACATCCAGCCAGGCGTCCACCGGGTCGGTGGCGCTTGGGATGGGGGGGTGGAGGGGGGAGGCGGGGTCGGCAGGTTTGCGGAGGCGGGTCATGGGGCGATCTCCTGCCCACCCGCGGCCGGGTCCACGAAGGCATCCAGAATGGACCGGAACCGCTGGTAGGCCTCGATGTGCTGGGCCAGCCGCTTCTCACCCTTGGGGCTGAGGCGGTACCACTTCCGCTTGCGGCCCTCCGCCTCGGGGTCGGCGGTGTCGGCCTTGACCTCTTCCCAGTCGGTCTCGACCAGGCCCTGCTTCTCCAGCTTGGTCAGCAGGGGATAGAGATTTGAGGGGCCCAGCTTGAAGTGGCCTTCCGACCGGGCGGCGACACCCTTTGAGATGGCGTAGCCGTAGGACGGAGCCTCGGAAAGCACGGCGAGGACGACAAGCTCGGAGTGGTCGGGCTTGAGGGTGAGCATGGGGATGTCCTTGTATACGACAAAGGATATATCGTATTGCGATATATTTCAAACTGAGTCAAATAAGGATTTTTTACCGGGGATTAAGCACCAGGTAGGGGGAGAGGGCAGGCCCACGCGGCGTTCTTCACTCCGCACCGAGTGGCGAGTGGCAAGCCCGCCCTACGCTTCCGCAATGGCCCACGCCCCCACCACTCGGACGACCACCACCGCCAGCGGATGACCGGGCCGGGTTCAGCACGATCCAACCACGCCCGGTTCTTTGTGAGCCGGGCGTTTCTTGTTTGCGGGCTGGATTGACGATGGATGGATCGGGGCCAAGATCAGGCTCCAAGTCGTGTAAAAAGGATTCCCATGCCCCGCATCACGCTTCCCGACGGATCGGTCAAAGAGTTTTCATCGCCCGTGACAGGGCGGCAGGTGGCCGAGTCGATCGGCGCCCGCCTGGCCCAGAGCGCGGTCGGCTGCCTTGTGGACGGCCAGCTCTCCGACCTGGGCGTGACCCTGGACCGGGACTGCTCGCTGGCCATCGTGACCGAGAAGACCCGCGACGGGCAGCCGGATGCCAACGCCCTGATGCTGCTCCGACACTCGACCGCCCATGTGATGGCCGAGGCGATCCAGCGGGTGGTGCCGGGGGCGATGCTGGTATACGGCCCGCCGCTGGACACGGGGTTTTACTACGACATCGCGTTCCCCGAGGACCGGCCACTGAAGGAGGGCGACTTCGAGGCGATCGAGGCGGAGATGGCCAAGATCGTGAAGGAAGACCGGCCCTTCACGCGGTACGAACTGAATGTGCCATTAGGAATGACGAAACTCTTTAACGAGGGCAGCAAGTACAAGGTCGACAACGCGCGCCGAGCTGTTGAAGCCGCTGGCAAAGGTACCTCGGGGCCCGTGAATACCTCCCACGAGGCATTTACATACCGCGAGGTGGTGGATATCCCGCCCGAGGCGAAAAAACTAGAAGCCCGTAGTGGCAACCCGTCTCTCAAGGCCGCCGAAGCGCAGATCACGCTTGAATACCCAGCCGACACAAAGCTGTCGTTCTACGCCACGGGCGAGCCGGGGAAGAACTGGGAGGACCTTTGCCGGGGGCCGCATGTGCCCAGCACGGGGCGGATCGGGGCGTTCAAGATCATGTCGCTGGCGTCGTCGTACTGGCACGGCGATGAGAACAGCGACCGGCTGACCCGCGTGTACGGCACGGCGTTCTTCTCGAAGAAGGATCTGGACGCGCACATCACCCGGATCGAGGAGGCCAAGAAGCGCGACCACCGCGTGCTGGGCCGCAAGCTGCACCTGTTCCACATCGACGACACGGTGGGACAGGGGCTGATCCTGTGGACGCCGCGCGGATCGATCGTGCGCAAGGAGTTGCAAAAGTTCATCGCCGCCGAGCTGGAGAAGCAGGGTTATTCCGAGGTCTTCACGCCGCACATCGGTAAACTGGACCTGTATCGCACCAGCGGGCACTTCCCGTACTACGCGGAGAGCCAGTTCCCGCCTCTGGTGGACCGGGACCACATGCAGCAGTTGAGCGACGAGGGCTGCACCTGCGCCCAGTTGTCCAACAACCTGAAGGTGGGCGAGATCGAGGGCTTCATGCTCAAGCCCATGAACTGCCCGCACCACATCAAGATCTTCGATTCCCGCCAGTATTCCTACCGCGACCTGCCGGTCCGGCTGGCCGAGTTCGGCACGGTGTACCGCTGGGAGCAGTCGGGCGAGCTCAACGGCATGACCCGCGTCCGCGGCTTCACCCAGGACGACGCCCACCTGTTCTGCACGCCCGAGCAGGTCGGGCCGGAACTGCTCGGCTGCCTGTCGCTGGTCAAGGTCATCTTTGATGTTCTGGGGATGAAGGACTACCGCGTGCGCGTGGGCCTGCGCGACCCGGACAGCGGCAAGTACACCGGCGACCCGGCGAACTGGGACAAGGCCGAGCGGGCCTGCCGCGAGGCCGCCCAGAGCCTCGGCGTGCCTTTCAGCGAGGAGCCGGGCGAGGCGGCGTTCTACGGCCCGAAAATCGACTTCGTGGTCAAGGATGTCATCGGACGCGAGTGGCAGCTCGGCACGGTGCAGGTGGACTACAACCTGCCCGAGCGTTTCGACCTGGGCTACATCGGCGCGGACAACCAGCGCCACCGCCCGGTGATGATCCACCGCGCCCCCTTCGGCTCGATGGAACGCTTCTGCGGCGTGCTCATCGAGCACTTCGCCGGGGCCTTCCCGCTGTGGCTCAGCCCCGAGCAGGTCCGTGTGCTGCCCATCAGCGAGAAGAGCAACGACTACGCCCGCGAGGTTGCCGACCGGCTCACCGCCGTGGGCCTGCGGGCATCGGTGGACGAGGCGGACAGCCGCGTGCAGGGCAAGATCAAGGCGGGGTCGGAGATGAAGATCCCGTACCTGCTGGTGGCCGGGCCAAAGGACGCGGAGAACCGGGCCGTCTCGGTGCGGGCCTTCGGCGAGGAGAAGGACCTCGGCCAGTTGCCGCTGGACGAGTTCGTGGCGTCGGCGAGCGAGGAGTATCGCACACGCGGCAAGACCACCGTGCGTGAACGAATGCTCGCGGGCGTGTGATCAAGGGTAATCATGGCAAAGTACATGTTTGAGCCGTGGGGTCCGTACAAGGTGCCCATCGACACGCTCAGAGCGGGAAGAAGCATCGCGGATTCTCGCTTGAGGGAGTTCTGGGAAACCTGCGACAACTTCCGTGGAGCCAGAGGCTGCTACATCTTCGCCATCCGCACCGGAGGAGGGACGCTGCCCATCTATGTCGGCAAGGCGACAAAATCATTCGGCCAAGAGTGCTTCGCTACTCACAAACTCCATACGGTCAACCGCGCACTCATGGACTATCGGCGGGGAACCCTACAAATCTTCTTTGTCTGGGATCCTCCATCAAGAGGACCGCTGGCAAGCCGACGAATCGCAAGGCTTGAAGCCGAACTGATCGAACTCGCCCACGCAAAGAATCCTCGCCTGGCAAACAAAAGCCTCCTCCCCCAAGAGGCACGCTGGGGTATCCACGGCGTACTCCGATCCGGTGTCGGTAGAAGAAGCAGCCGGGCCGCCGCGCTGTCCGATCTTCTCGGTCTCTGATACGGATCCCCCTTGAAACCCAGGCGTGATTCGGGCAGGTCCGTATGAGAAGCCCGGAGTGCGAGGGCGATCCGTATTGCTCAACGGAAAGTCCGCTTACTTCGTGCGCGGCTACAAAGAGAACCATGCTTCTTGTAGCCGCGCACGAAGTAAGCGGATACTTCTTGAAGCTGCGTGAAGAGGGACACTGCCGAAGGAAGACTGCCCGACTGGAAGTCGGCCCCACGGGGGGGAAGGGAAAAGAACCCCACGATTCAAGGACTCATCGTGGGCGTGACCCGAAGATACAGCGGGCATGGCTTCTCCGCGCCTCATGGCCTATTTTAGATGCGGCCGGGCGGCGAGGGACCGCCCCCGGGAGCGTGTGTTGGGACTGATCGGCGGGACATCCAGAGCCAGACTTCCCGGCCGGACGGACAGCCAGGTCCGTCGCGACCTGCGTCTGAGCGCCACCGACGCGATGCTGTTCAGCGTCATGGTCGGCTGCGGCGAGGCGTACTTTGTTGCCTTCGCGCTGGCCGTGGGCATGGGTGAACTGCTGGCGGGCCTGCTCAGCTCGGTCCCGCTGCTGGCGGGCGCGTTGCTGCAACTGGCCAGCCCGTGGGCGGTGCGCAAGCTCGGATCGCACAAGAAATGGGTGGTGATGACCGCCGGGCTGCAAGCACTCAGCTTCATCCCGCTGGCGGTGGCGGCGTTTCTCGGGCAGATGCCACCCTGGCTGATGTTCATCTGCGTGGGGTTGTACTGGGCGTTCAACCTGGGCAGCGCGCCGGCGTGGAATACCTGGATCGGCACGGTGGTGCCCCCCTCGGTGCGGGCCAGGTACTTCGCGTCGCGCACGCGGGCGGCCCAGTCCGTGCTGCTTGTCAGTCTTGTCGGCGCGGGCCTGATCCTGCACTTCGGCAGGCACGGTGATTCCTACTCGTGGCTGTACGGTGTTCTGTTCGTCGTGGCAGGGTTTTCGCGGATGGCCTCGACCTGGTGCCACACCAGGGTCAGCGAGCCGGTGCCCATGCCCCCGGGCCAGCGGACGGTGCCGTTCCGCGCCTTCCTGCGCGGGCCCAAGGCGGTCTCCGGCGGCCGCCTGCTGCTCTACATGTTGTGCCTGCAGGTGTGCGTGCAGATCTCCGGTCCGTTCTTCGGGCCGTACATGCTCAAGAACCTGGAGTTTGATTACACCACCTTCGCCATGCTGCTCTGCTGCTCGTACATCGGGCGCGTGCTGGCGATGCCCGTGATCGGTCGGTTCGCCAAGCGGTACGGCGCGGGCAATCTGCTGTGGGTCGGTGGGCTGGGTATCCTGCCGCTGAGCGCGATCTGGGTGATCTCGCCCTCGCCGTACTACCTGATCTTTGTGCAGTTGCTCTCGGGCATGATGTGGGCGTGCTACGAGATGGCCACCATGCTGTTGCTGCTCGAATCGATCCCCGCCAATGAGCGCACCAGCGTCCTCACCACCCAGAACTGCCTCAATGCCACCATGATCGTCATCGGAGCAGCCTGCGGCGCGTTGCTCTTCAGCGCGATGGGCCAGGACACCGCGGCCTATCACACGCTCTTCATTGCCAGCGCGGTCGCACGACTTGGCACGGTCATCCTGCTCGCCCGGGTCCACAAGCCCGCCATCAAACAGATCACACCCATCATTTTCCGCACGGTGGGCATCCGGCCGCAGTTCGGCGGCATTGACCGCCCGCTGTTGACACCGGACGAGGACGAGCCTCGTGCGGATTCCGCTTGATTTGGGGGCGTGGTCGCATCGACAAGCCGCGACTGCAAGGGAGCGGCCGCGGTTGCGTGGGAACGCCATGTTTTCCGTGTACCCCATGTGATAAGCCCTTGAATCATCGCGTCCCCCCCCCGCCCCCCCACCGCTCACGCTCCGGGCTGGTCAAAGACCCTGTCGCTTACACTCCAGGCTCGTCGTTCGGATCGTTGCGCCACGCCCGAATCTTTCGTGGGATCCGTATCCGTCCGCATATCAAGCGGGATCCGTCTCCATCAGGATGCTCCACCCGTTCACGCAACCGCGGCCGCTCCCTTGCGGTCGCGGCTTGTAGACCGGGCCACGCCCGAAACTCAAGTGAGATCCGCCTCAGCGGGTCTGGCGGAGGATCCAAGTCGGTAGTTCCGGCTCGGCGTACGCCGCGTCCCACGAGTTGTGGTCGGCGTTGGGATACTCGGTGTAGCGTGCCCTCGCGTCCGGCTCCTCCGCCGAGGCTCTGATCTCCGAGAACAGCCTGCGAGACTCCGTGGGAGGGATGACATCGTCCTTGCCCCCGTGGAACAGCCAGATCGGCATGCCAGTCAACCGCTCCTTCGCCGCGCGGATCCAGTCAAAGTCCGACTCGGCCCCAGGCCCGGACACCCGCACCTGGCTATGATCGAACCGCCGCTCCACATACCCGCACACGGGGACCGCCGCCCTAAAACGATCCGAGTGGTTGGCCGCGAACCAGATCGTGCCGTGCCCGCCCTGGCTCAGGCCCGTGATCGCCAGCCGCTTGGGGTCGTAATGGCCCTTCTCGGCGGCCTCATCCAGAATCGCCAGCACGGCTGCCTCGTGGTCCTCCCACTCGGAGTTGGGCACCGGCTTCTGCGGCACGATGATGACCATCGGCCAGTGCTCCGGGTTCTTCCGCACCGCCGGGGGCAGGCCGACGGCGAGGTTCTTCTTCCCGTCGTCGCCGCACTCGCCGTAACCGTGCAGGAAGAGCAGGCCGGGGCCGCCCTCCTCAGCACCCGGCGGGATCATGACCGACCAGGCGTAGGTCCGGCCGTCCTTGTCCATCCGGTAGTCGATCACGCGGACCTCGCTGGCCGGGGACGGGGGGGGCGCGGGGGGCGGGGGGGGCGGGGGGGGGAGCGGGTCGGACAACTCCGGCTGGCCGGCGTTGGAAAGCATGGACAGCACAATCACGACGGCCTTGGCGGCCAAGGGGGCGACAAGCATGCCGAATCCTTGTACCCTGTACCGCCTTGGCCCACCACCCCCACCAGATCGCGCCCCGCCCCGCCCCCACCCCTGTCCGCATCGCCATGTGGTCCGGGCCGCGGAACATCTCCACGGCCATGATGCGATCCTGGGGGTCTCGCCCCGACTGTGTCGTCTCCGACGAGCCGCTCTACGGGCATTACCTCTCGTGGCTGCCCCCCCACCGCCGGGCCGAGCACCCGGCGGCCGACGAGGTCATCGCGGCAATGGACTGCGATTGGCAGTCGGTCGCGGCCACGCTGACTGGGCCGGTTCCGGGCGGCAGGCCGATCTGGTACCAGAAGCACATGGCCCACCACCTGACCCCCGGGATGGACCTGGGCTGGGTCGAAGGGCTGACCAACTGCTTCCTGATCCGCGATCCGGCGGCCATGATCGCCAGTTTTATCAAGGTCATCCCGAACCCGACCCCCGCTGACCTGGGCCTGCCGCAGCAGGTGGCATTGTTCAAGCGGATCCGCGCGGCGACAGGACGGACCCCGCCGGTGGTGGATTCGGCCGATGTGCTGCGCGACCCGCGCGGGACGCTGTCCGAACTTTGCGCTGCTGTCGGCGTGCCGTTCTGTGATGCAATGCTCGCCTGGAACCCCGGCACGCGCCCCGAGGACGGGGTGTGGGCACCGCACTGGTATTCCGGCGTCTATGAATCAACGGGATTCGGGCCCTTCGTGCCGAAGAAGGAAGCGGTCCCCGAACGCCTCCGTGCCGTACACCGAGAATGCGAGGCGTTATACGGGATCCTGAAAGCGCGTTGAGCGTCCGACGCCGCGGTGATCGGAAACCGCAAGCGGACCCAGGGGAGACGATCGGAGGGGGGCTTGCACGCACTGCTCGGTTGGCTCGGAATCTGCTCGGCAGCGCTGGCGGTTGTTGTCGGCGTGTGGTGGTGGGTTTGCGTTTGGCCGCGGGAGCGGCGGTTTTGCCCCGGGCGGAGCGGTCGCCTGTTCTGGCCTTGGCATGTGGTCTGGGCGCCACGATGCGGGTACGACCTCGCGGGCGTCGCGGGGGGTTGCTGCCCTCAGTGCGCCAGGCCGGTCCGGCCGCCCGGGAACCTGCGCCGGGTCGGCGCGTTCCGACCGCTCGGAACGGTCCTGGCGCTCTCGCTGCTCTCGGCCGGCTCCGTGTGGTTGCGCCACGCCGTCCGCACCGGTTCTTACACCGACATCGTCCCGACCACCGTGCTGCTGGCCATCGAACGCCCCGGCCCAACCCGTGACTATCGCCTGCAGGTTGAACTCGACCGGCGGATCCGCTCGGGCCGCCCGTGGCGTTGGCAGCGTCGGACCGCGGCCGGCCTGATGGCCGACGAACTCGAAGCCCCCACCGCCGCGTGGGTATCCGGCCACGACGCGCAGCATGACAGCACGCGGGCAAGGCGGAATCTCGGGAGGCTCTGGCCGGAATCCCGTCCTACGCTCGAACGGCTGCTCGCCTCGGCGCGGTGGGACGCCGTGTGCTTCGCCACAGATGCGCTCAGTGAACGGCTCGGCGATGAGCCGGACGACGCCCTCATCCGGGCATGGGTCGGCCAGCTTGCTTCGGATTCCGGCCGATCGGAACGCTACTTCAACGGCCGCAACGCGGTTCGCGCCACGCGCCGCCTGATGGACCACGCCGAGGCCGCCCGCCCGTACCTGGAACCCGCGCTGCACGCGCCGGACGATCAGCAACGCCAGATCGCCGCCGCCCTGCTGGTGAGCGCACAATCCGGGGATCGACAGGAAGATGCGGCCCGGATTCTGGTCGGGTTTCTCTGCGACAACCACCGCCCTGGGGACGCGTTGCTCTCGGTCGCAGCGCTTGCCCGGGCGGGGCCGGCCGCGCGGGCGGCTCTGGAAGCGGGGGCCGCGGACGCCGACCCGGTCCGCGCCGCTTGGTGCAACGCGCTGCTGCGGGCCGCGGAAGGCGTGCCGTGGCGGACCCTCGAACCCGCGCTCGAAGCCCACCGGCTGACAACCACGACGCGCGACCCACGCGGCCTCGACCTGCCGAACGCGGCCGGGGGACTGCGGGATTGATAGACCCGCATCATCGCACGCCGGGGACATCGTGCGGGTGTCTATGCTCCCGTCCATGCTCCAGAAGTTCAACGAAAAGAACCGCGACCTGCTCGTCAACATCAACGGCAACCTCATTCACCGCGATCAGGCGGGGATCAGCCCCTTTGACTCGGCCGTGCAGGGTGGCGATGCGGTGTGGGAGGGGCTGCGGCTGTATGACGGGCGGATCTTCACACTCGACGAGCACATCGAACGCCTGCGCCGCTCGGCCAGGGCGCTGGCGTTCGCCCAGATCCCCGGTCGGGACGACATCGTGGCGGAGATCAACAAGACGCTGGCCGCGAACAACATGCGGGACAATGTCCATATCCGCCTGACCCTCACCCGCGGCGTGAAGATCACCAGCGGCATGGACCCGCGCCTCAACCAGTCCGGCCCCACCCTCATCGTGCTGGCCGAGCACAAGGCCCCCGTCTATGGCAACGGCGAAGGGGAAGGGGTCACGCTCATCACCAGCAGCATTCGGCGCTTCCCGCCGGACTGCATGGACCCCAACATCCATCACAACAACCTGATCCAATCCATCATGGCGAAGGTCGAAGCTAACGCCGCCCACGCCGACGATGCGCTGATGCTCGATCAACGCGGCTTCGTGGCCGAGACCAACGCCACCCATGTGTTCATCGTGTCCGAACACCCCGCTCACGCCGGACGCAGGGAGATGGTCGTCCAAACCCCCCGCACCGTGGCCTGCCCGGAGGGCATCACCCGCCAGGTGGTGCTGGACCTGTGCGCCGCCAACGGCATCCCCTGCATCGAGCGCGACATCAGCCTGACCCATGTCTACAACGCCGCCGAATGCTTCACGACGGGCACGATGGGCGAGATCGCCTGGGTGGGCCGGATCGACGGGCGCGTGATCGGCCCGGACCCTGACACGCCCGCAATGGGTCCGATGACGAGGAAACTGCGGGAACTGTTCCGCAACGAGACCCGGAGCCGCGGCGTGCGGGTGGTGGACTGAACCCCGATCCGCTGGGTTGCCTCGGGCGTTTGGATTACACTTGGGGCGATGCACACCACCGCCCTGCTCCTGATCTTCTTGGCCGTGCTGATGGCCTGCTGGGGCTTCTCCGTGATCGTTCGGTCGATCTCGGAGTGGAGGTTCTTCCGCAAGTACCCCAAGAGCACCGCCCGCAAGGTCGGGCGTTGGTGGTCGCCCCTGGTGGGCCTGGGTGCGATGGGGATCTCGGTTTATCCGTGCCGGCTCGGGCTGCGCTGGGCCGCGTTGGACAGCGACATCGAGATCGGGTGGCTCTACGCCGTCGCAGCGGGCATCGGCGTGTTCGGGCTGTGGGTCGGCATCATCTGGGCGATCGGGGACCGATCCCGCGGGCGTCGCCGCTGCACCCGCTGCCTCTACGACATGAGCGGGCTGACCGGCCTGCGCTGCCCCGAGTGCGGCCGGGAGTTCCGATCCGAGAAGCACCTGTTCCGCGCCAAACGCGGCCGGTGGGCCTGCGTGGTCTCGCTGTGCCTCATCGCGGTCTCCGGGTTCGCGTTCTCACGCACCGCCAGGGTGGAAGAGTACGGGCCGCTGATGCTGGTTCCGACGCCGGTGCTCATGGCCGGGTGGCGGTGGCTGCCCGCGCCGGCCATCTACTCGTGGAACCACGACTCGCTCGAAGGATCGCTCGAAGAACGGTTCGAGTACATCGACGGCCTGGACTGGAACGCCAGAATCCGCATCGCCGACCGCCTGCTGTCCAAAATGCACCGCAGCGAATCGAACCGGTGGAACCGGCGGCTCACCTCGCTGATCCAAGCCTGCCTGGACTACCGGAACCTCGACGATCTCGAACCGGAGGTCGCCGAGCGGATCGCCGCGCTCGGGCGGAAGCACGCGAGCCTGTACGACCGGATCGGTGTGGAACTCACCATCGCCGCGACAACCAGCCCCGCAACGCAGGAATCGCGGGAGAGACTCGAGTTAGGTGCTAGCTGGTATGCGATGCAGAAACACACCTATGTGCTGATGCAAAGGCTGATCGATGCGATCAGCACCGTCGGCGCACCGGAAGTGCAGAGTACCGTTCTGAACCGTACCCTGGCGCGACGCCCGCTGCTGCCGCAAACACGGAGCACGCTGTCCAGACTGAACGCGGAGAGCGTCCTGCGGGACAGGTCGGACGGATGTGACCTGTTGTTCGAGGCCGCGCTCGATTCAGGCTTCATTTCCGATCACCTGCACGCCCTCTTGCCGTCGCAGCCGTTCCAGAGTGTGGACGATGTCGCCCGCACAATGATCTGGCTGCCATTCTCGCTGGCGGCCGCGCCAGAAGAAGTCCGCGTCCCGATGTGTGAGTACATGGTGCGGCTCGTCGGATCGGCCGACGCACAACAATCGGCGGGGGCGCTCGAGGCGAGTTCGTTCTGGGCACGGTTGCACCGCGAGCTTGGCCCGATGCCCGAGGCGTTCCGCGCCGCCATGCTCGATGCGGCGATCGAGCACGGGTTGAATGATGACCGGATCGCCTATGCAATGATTGAACGAATGAACGATCAGACCGTCCGTTCCTACGCGCAGTCCGCGATCATCACCCTCGACCCGGACGGATCGGTCGCCATGCCCCTCCTACGAGAGTGGGTGCTGAACGGCGACACCTCCAAGCACTACGGCTTCTGGCGCAGGAAGGAAACCGATCTCAGCACCGCCAACTGGCTCGAACACCTCGCCGACCTGGCCACGCACCCGGACCTGAAGATCCGCCGCTGGCTCTCGGGATCGCTGCCCCTCGCTATCGGCACGCCCTACGACGAGCGGGTGAACGCCGTCATCGCCACGCTCGCGGAGGAACCCGACGAATGGACCGCGGACAACGCCCGGAATGCCCTGAGGGCACGAAAGCCGTCGCCCGGCGACCCCTAACCCGCCGCCCGCTCCGCCCCCTCCGTGGGGGTTTCCTGCGGCTCCGGCGGCTTCTCGCCCAGCACCGCCGTCGGCTTAACCGGCATGTCCTTGACGCCCGACGCCTTGATCCACGCGATCGCCTCGTCCACATCGTCGGTCATGCGCCACAGGTCCGGGTCGGACGGCGAGATCACGCCCTCCTCCACCATCCGCGTGCGGATGAAGTTCAGCGGGCGCTCCCAGAAGTCCGAGCCCATCAGGATCATCGGGAACCGCTCGATCTTCTCCGTCTGGATCAGGACCGCCGCCTCGAAGATCTCGTCCATCGTGCCGAAGCCGCCGGGCATGGCCACGAAGGCGTCCGAGTACTTCACCAGCATCACCTTGCGCACAAAGAAGTACCGGAACTCCACGAACTTGTCCAGGTACGGGTTCGGATGCTGCTCCATCGGCAACTGGATGTTGCACCCGATGGACAGCCCCCCCCGCTCCTTCGCGCCCCGGTTGGCGGCCTCCATGATGCCCGGACCGCCGCCGGTCATCGTGGTGTAGCCCGCCTCCGCCAGCGCGTTGCCGAAGGAGCGCGCCAGCTTGTAGTACCGGTGGTCCTCCCCGAACCGGGCCGAGCCGAACACCGTCACGCACGGCCCGATGAAGTGCAACTGCCGGAACCCGCGGATGAACTCCGCGAAGATCCGCGTCGCCCGGAAAAGCTCCTCCCGCCGGAGACGGGGGCCTTCCAGCAGGCGGTTCTCGTCCCCCTTAGGCGGGCGTTTGCCCCATGTCCGCGACCCCGGTGGCGGCGCGGATCCGTTCTTGGGCGGGTGGTGGCGGTCTTCAGAATCATGGTGGGACATGACCTCAAGTATCGGCACCACCCTCCCGCGGGACCAATCATGGGTCGGCACAAATACCCCCTAAACAGGCGGTTCGTTCGACTGGCTTGGACCCGGGGCTCTGACCGATGAACAATGTGATGATGCTGGCCGCAGAACTGATGCTGGGTGCGACACTGCTCTGGCTGTCGCCGCAGTCGCCCGACTCGGCAACCCCCGAGGCGGAAGTTCACGGCGTGATCGAGCAAGCTACACCGAGCCCGTTCGGTGTCTATGACGCGGAACTGCGCACCAGCAGCGCGCGGCTGTCACTGCTGCGGGCCGACGGTGTGGAAATCGCCTGGATCGAGGGTCTGTTTAAAGTCCCCGAGTTCCGTGGCGCACGGATGATGCCCGATGTGCTCCGCTTCGAGGCCCCGTGGCTCGATCCCAACGCGGGCACCACGCTCGGCACCGGCCAGTCCGTTCGCTTTGAAGTTGACCGCGGCACGCTGCTCCGCGACGGGGGGATCTCCGGCAACGCCGGCACGATCAGCGGGGACGACGGGCTGATGCGGCTGGCCTCCATCGCCGCCGGTGAGGGCGAGTACGACATCTACGACCTGTCGATGACCTGGGATGCCTACAAGCCTGGCCCATTCACTTTGTCCGTCATCAGCGGCGTGAAAGCCATCGACGCGCGGATCGGACGGACCGTGGAGAGTGGCGGCACCACGACCTTCGAAGATGCCCGCGGCGTGGTCGCGGTCCCGATCATCGGTGGGGGCATCGCCTGGAAACTCAGCGAGGACATGTCCCTCTTCGGCAGCGCCAGCACCCAGACTTTCGACAACGCGGGCAGCGTGGTGGATCTTTCGGCGGAGACGAGCATCCGCTTCTCGCCGAACATCGGTTTCAGCGCGGGCTATCAGTTCATCCGCAGCACGATCGAGGTGCAGTCGATGGACGCGGAACTCGAACGCGAGGGGCTGTTCGCACGCTTGCAGATCCGGTTCTGACGCGGATTGCGGTGCGACACCTGCAGACCGCCGAGCTGGCTTGATTCCAATGCGAACATCCGGTGGAAACCCCCGAGACCGTGCGGCCTGACGCCCGCGGCTCACTGCAGGAGGCTGGCGAGGATGTCCAGGCCTTTGGCCAGGCGGGTGGGGTCGGTCGCGTAACTGATGCGGAAGTGGGTGTCCCGCGTGGAGAAGACGCCGCCCGGAACCACCAGCACGCCGTGGCGGGCGGCCAGCTCGGTGAACTCGCTCCCGGTCATGCCCAGCTTCTCCGGCACGCGGACCCATGCGTAGAACGCGCCGCCGGGTGGGGCGATGTGGGCCAGGGCGCCGAGCTTCTCGACGATCATGTCGCGCCGGTGCTGGTAGTTGAGCACGACCGGGTCCATGTCCGCATCGAAGCAGGCGGCCGCGCCGACCTGCAGCGGGGTCGGAGCGCACACGAAAACATACTGCTGGAAGCGGGCCATCGCCTCCATGAGCCAGGCCGGCCCGGCGGTGTAGCCCAGACGCCAGCCGGTGCAGCCGTAGGACTTGCCGAAGCCGCGGATCAGCAGCACCGTGTCCTCCGAGCCGGGCAGGCGGGCCGGGCTGGGACAGCAGCGGGCGGTGGCGTCCCCCGCACGGGTGTCGGTGCGAGCGTCGGGGAAGGTGAAGGCGTCGTAGATCTCGTCAGAAACAAGCACGATGCCGCGGGCGCGGCACAGGTCGAGCAGATCCGCGCAGGTTTGCCTGGAGGCGACCACCCCGGCGGGGTTGGACGGCGTGCTGAACAGCACGAAGCGGGTCTTGTCCGTCAGCGACTTCTCGACGCGGTCAGCGGTGAGCTGCCCGTCCTCGCCCACCTCGCAAGCGATGGCGCGAGCATTGCACATCGCGGCCAGCTCGGGGTAGCTGACAAAGTATGGATCGGGGATGACGCACTCGTCGCCCGGGTCCAACATGGCCAGATAGGCCAGCGTGAGCCCGCCCGAAGTGCCGGAAGTGACCATCGACATCGGGCCGGTGTGGCCCGGGGTGCCCGTGGTGCGGCAGTCCCAGCCGGTGTCGTACCGCAGGAAGTCATTGATGCGGGTGAGCAGCCCGGCATCGCCCGCGTTGGCGGTGTAGCCGTTGCGCCCGGCCCTGATCGCTTCGAGTGCCGCATCGCGCACGGCGTCGGGCACCGGGAAGTCCGGCTGGCCGATGGTCAGATTGACCGCGTCGGGCATGGTGGCGGCGCGGGCGAGGATCTTGCGGATGCCGGAGGCGCGCAAAGCCTCCGCCCGTGCGGACGATGTGGGTCCGGGTCGGGCGGTCATGCCGGAAAGGCCGGTGGCCAAGGGGTTACTCGCGGACCTTGGTCTTGGGCAGGCCGAGCGCGCCCTTCTTCTCGTCGTGGCGCTTCTCATCCTTGAGGGCGGCGAGGCGCTCGCCGCGCGTCATCACGGAACGCTTGGTGGTCAGGTTGCCCGCGGTCTTGAGGGAGGGGTCGATGCTCATGTCCGGCTCCGAATGCTGACGGGCGTGGGCCCGATTAGGGGTTGTACCGAATCCACTGCGTCTGGGAGAAGTCCGAGCCTCCCCGATGCGCCCGCCTCCACTCGCCGCCGAGCGTACGAACGAGATTCTCGTGCGTGGCTCGCCTTGCGGCGCTGGAGCTGTATTCCCCGCTGGGCACTTCAAGCCCAAGGGAGATCAGCGTATAGCGGGTGGGATTGTTGGCCGTCCGCCCGGCGGAGTCCACCGGCACACCGATCGTCCGCAAGCCCTTGCCTTCCAGAAAGGTGATCGCATCAAGGGCCTGGTCCGGGGGCAAGGTGGCCAAGGCCAGGTAGTTGCTGCCCGGTGTGCGGGGATCCGTCGCCCGGACACCACCAAGGGCAAGTACCCACGGGCTGCCCGCGGGGGCGGGGGTGATGCCCAAGGGGGGTGCTCGGCCGGGATCCCCGGTGGGTGAAGTGGCGGACGCGGTGTCTGATGGCCGGGTCTGCTGCGTGGCCCGGGGCGAGGATTCATGGGAAGCCCCCGAGGGCAGGACGATCGGCTGATCTCCCGCCCCCCCCCCTGCTCCCCCGACCACCCGATCGATCTGTGCCTTGCCGTCCTTGACACCGAAGTAGTACCCAGCGGCCCACGCCCCCACCAGCACGAGCATGGCGACGGCGATTGCCATGTACACCCGGGTCATGGGGACACGGAGTTCGCCGGCGATGCGGGGCTCATCATCCAATGCGGCGGCGGAACGCTCGGCCCGGGTCACACCCGCGCCGGTCCACGGGACAGCGGGGTCCGGATCGCGGCGTTGTGGCGCGGCAGACGCCGGCTCCTCGGACCGTTGCCGGAGCAGTTCAAACAGGGGTGGTCCTGCACGCTTGGACATGGTCGGATGGTATCCGCGCCGGGGGCTCCGCGGACTATACTCCGGGCCTTATGGCGATCCGTGACGACGAAGTGGTGCATATCCATCCGGCCCCCCTCAACGCGGCCGAAGCGGTCTATCTGCCCGAGATCATCAAGGGGTTCGGGACCACGCTTCGCCATATGTTCACGAGCTGGGGCCAGGGCCGCACCAGCCGCACCCTGCAATACCCCGAGCAGCGTCGCGAGCATTACAAGCCGGAGGACGGCGGCCTGGAACCCTCCAACTTCCGCGGGTTCCACCGGCTCAACCGGGATGAGGCGGGACGCGTCAAGTGCGTGGCGTGCATGATGTGCCCGACGATCTGCCCGGCCAACTGCATCCACATCGAAGCGGCCGAGAGCCCCTGGGATGATCGCGAGAAGTACCCCGCCAAGTTCGAGATCGACGAACTCCGCTGCATCTTCTGCGGGATGTGCGAGGAAGCCTGCCCGGTGGACGCGATCGAACTCACGCCCGAGTACGACATCGTGGGCCTGAGTCGGCAGGAGATGGTGTTCGACAAGAACAAGCTCCTGCACATGTACGACATCACGATCGACAAGAAGCCGATGTAAAAGGCATCCCGCTTGATGTCCGGGTGGAATCCGTTTCCATCCATGCTGCCGATATCGGCGCGATCGCATGGTGGGCGGGGGGCTGTCTTTGTCGCGTTTGGCGGATGCGACGGGGTGTTGTGTTGACCGCTGGCTGCGTTGCAGTCGCAGCGTATTGAAAAGGCACCGATCCAGGCACGATCAGTTGGTCATGTCCGCTTCCGCCTGATACAACAAAAAAACCCAGCCGGACATGTCCGACTGGGTTCCGTTCAGATTTGGATCAACTCGTAAAAGAGCGGATCAGCGGCGACGGCGGGCCATGAGGGCACCACCGAAGCCGAGCATCGCGAGCGCGCCCGGAGCGGGAACGACCGTGAAGCCGAAGGTCATCTTGTATGCGAAGTTCTCGCTGTGTCCGCCGTTGAAGATATTGGTGGTACCGACCGAGCCAGCACCCTGGTCACCGAAGCCGGACAGGCCAAGGTAGTAGCTGCCAGCCGCGAGGCTTGCAACCTGCATGGCGGGCATGCTACCGACACCGCCGTCATCATCGAAAGCGATGACGACACCGTCGGAACCCACGAGCTGCATCACACCGTTGCCTGAGTTGAACGAGAACCCGGCGAACACGGCGAGACTGGCGACATCGGTCAGCGTGAAGCTAAACCAATCAACATCGCCCTGGGTGATGGTGCCGTCCACCAGCATCGAACCCCCGGGAGCGGAGAAGCTTCCGATGCTGTTGGCGGTCGCCAAGGTGTTGTTCGGTTCCGTCTCAGTCATGAACTGAGCGCTCGCAACGCTGGTGCCCATGGCAGCCGCTGCAAGCAACAATGTGGTCCTCATCTCAACTCTCCTTAAACACAGGTGCCTGTAGGAGGAAGGTTCCCCCGAGCCGTGAGAATACCTGATTTTTCACATAGTTGCAATCCCCATTCCAAGGTTTTTGTGGCCATATCGGGCCTTTTGGTTTGTGGTCGTCGCTCAACTGAAGGGTTTCAAGACCAAAAAAGCAGGAACGGCATGGGGTTTTTATCCCTGGTCCTATAAAGACCAAGGACTTATAACAAAGCATCGCAGATCATCTCAAAATCGGTGGCCAAGCCGTGGATGTAAAACAGGGGGAATGCATCCCCAATTTTAGGGGCTTATCCGACGACCACCTGGAGCGCGCCCGCGAACTGGTCCGCCGCCTGGCGTACCGCCCCCTGCCATGACTGGCCTGGGGCACGCCTGGGGTAAAGAACTGATCTAGATGCGTTCACCACCACACCGACGCTGCCCGCGGTCTTATGCCCGGGACGGGCGAGGGGCACCACCTCAGCCGCCGTTCCACCTTGCGCGCCGACACCCGGCACCAGCAGGATCTGATTCGGCATCCGAACGCGAAGCCCGGCCCCATCCGCGGCTGACTTCGTGGCCCCCACCACCGCCCCCAGAACCGACAGCCCCGAGTCGCCGCAATCCGGGGCACCCATCTCGGCGATCATCTCGGCGGTGCGTTCGGCCACCGTCATGCCTCCGGTGTCGAGTGTCTGAAGGCGGTCTGAATCCGGGTTGCTCGTGCGGCAGAGGGCGAAGACGCCCAGCCCCGCCTCCAGGAAGGGCTCGATGGTCGATGGCCCCATGTACGGGCTGACCGTGATCCAGTCTGCCCCCATCGACCTGGCACCGGCGGCGTAGTGCTCGGCGGAGGAGCCGATGTCCCCCCGCTTGGCGTCGAGAATGACCACGAAGCCCAGCCGCTTGGCCCGACCGACGACCCGCTCAAGCACCGCGTAGCCCGCCGAGCCGTAGCGCTCGAAGCAGGCCGACTGGGGCTTGACCACGCCCGTCACCCCCACCACCGCTTCCAGCACCCCGATGCAGAAGCGTTCAACGGCCTCGGTCTCGGACGCGCCGCCCTCGCGGACCTCGGAAGGCAGGCTGCCCAACACCGGATCAAGGCCGATGCACGCGGGTGAACCAGCAATATCCATGGCACGAGCCAGGCGATCGGCGGGATGTGAGTGGGTTTGGGCGCTGGGCATGGATTGGACCCCTCCAAAACACTAAACTACTGAGATGGAACCCGTCACGCCCGCCGAACTGGATCTGAAGAAGGATGAGGGGCTGACCATCGTCTGGTCGGACGGCGTGCGATCGTACTACCCCATCGCCCACCTGCGTCGGCTCTCGCCCTCGGCGGACGCGCGGGAACTCCGCAAGCAGATGCAGAGCAACCCGCTGACGGTGCTGCCATCGGGCAAGGGGAAGGGGGGCGGGGGATCCGGCGGGAGGCCGCTGGTGGCCACGGACGCGGAACTGGTGGGCAACTACGCGATCAAGATCGAGTTCTCCGACGGACATCGGACCGGGATCTATACCTGGGGCTACCTGCGGCAGATTGACCCGAACCAGATTCAGGATGGACCCGCCCCGGGGGACGATGCGCCCGCGCACAACAACCCGCTGGGGCTGGGGCCAAAGCGGTGAGCGCCGACTCGGGGGCGGTGATCGGGCTGACGACCCCGCTGCGGGAGATCCCCGGCGTGCGCAAGGAGCACGCTGAGAAGCTCGCCCGGATCAGCGTGCCGAATGTCGGGCATCTGATCGCCCACCTGCCGCACCGGCACGAGTGGATCCGAGCGGAGGCCGCGCTGGGCGACCTGCTGCCGGACTCGGTCGCCTCCGTCCGCGGCGAGATCACGGCCACGCGCACCGCCGGGTTCGGGCACAAGGCCCGGTTTGAAGCGGTCATGCTCGACCCCGAGGGCGGACGCCTGGACCTGGTGTGGTTCAACCAGCCGTACCTCAAGAACAAGATCCACCCCGGCACGCGCCTGCGCGTGCAGGGCAAGGTGAACAAACGCGGCTTCGGCCTGCAGATGGCCAACGCCAAGTACGAGATCATCGACGCCACGCGCCCCGAGCCGGAACATCACGAAGATGACGACTTCCGCCCCGTCTACCCGGTGACGGAGGGCATCACAAGCGACCAGGTGCGGGCCATCATCGACAAGGTGCTGTACAAGGGACTTTCGCAGATCGAGGACCATCTGCCAGAAGAGTTGCGTCGGGAGCGGTCGATGCCCGCCCTGCGGGATGCCTATCGGATGATGCACCAGCCGCGGAGCGAGGAGGAGGTGAAGAGCGCCCGGCGACGGCTGATCTATGACGAACTCCTTCTGTTCCAGCTCGGCGTCCACATGAAACGGGCGCACCTGCGACAGACGATGAAGGCCCCGCCGCTGGCCCGCACGGAGACCATCGAGCGCGGGATCCGCAAGCGGATGCCCTTCGAACTGACCGACGCTCAGCAGCGGGTCGTCGGCGAGATCGCCGCCGACCTGGCCCTGGATGTGCCGATGAACCGACTGGTGCAGGGCGATGTGGGCAGCGGCAAGACGGTGGTGGCCCTGGATGCCATGCTGCGGGCCATCGGGCACGGGCATCAGGCGGCGTTGATGGCGCCGACGGAGATCCTGGCCGAGCAGCATTTCCTATCCATGTCGTCGATGCTCGAAGGATCGGCCGCGCGCATCGCGCTGCTGACGGGTAATCTGCCCACCGACGAGCGGGCCAGAACACTCGCGGGGCTGGCCGACGGCTCGATCGACCTGGTGATCGGCACGCACGCGCTGATCGGCGAGCGTGTCGCGTTCAAGTCGCTGGCCGTGGTGGTGATCGACGAGCAGCACCGCTTCGGCGTGGAGCAGAGGGCGAAGCTGCGGGTGAAGGGGGCCGCAGCAGATGCGGGCGTCGGGGATTTCGACACCCCCCATGTGCTGGTGATGACCGCCACGCCCATCCCGCGCACGATCGGGCTGACGCTGTTCGGAGACCTGGATATCTCAACGATCGACGCCCTCCCGCCGGGGCGCACGCCGGTGGCCACACGCACCGTGACCAGCGAACGCCGGGGCGAGATCTACCAATGGGTCCGCACCAAACTCGATGCGGGCGAGCAGGCGTACATCGTGGTGCCCGCCATTGACACGGGGTCTGCCAGCGGGGACGACAGCCTCCGCGACCTGCGGACCGTGCAGGACGAACTCGAGGGCGGCGAACTCAGCGGCAAGCGCATCGCCGCGTTGCACGGACGGCTCAAGCGGGAAACCCGGGAGCACATCATGGCCCGGTTCCGCGCCGGTTTGATCGACGCGCTGATCGCGACCACCGTCATCGAGGTCGGCGTGGATGTGCCCAACGCGACCGTCATCGTGATCGAGCACGCCGACCGCTTCGGCCTCGCACAGCTCCACCAGCTGCGCGGGCGCGTCGGACGCGGGAACAAACCGGGCGAATGTGTCCTGATCGCCGATCCAAAGACCGACGACGCCGTCGAACGCATCCGAACCATGTGCGAGACCAACAGCGGCTTCGAGCTGGCCGAGCGGGACTTCGCCCTGCGGCGGGAAGGGAACATCTTCGGCACGCAGCAATCCGGCGCATCACCGTTCAAGATCGCCGACCTGACCAGGGACAGTGCGCTCCTCGACCTGGCCCGGCGGGACGCGGCCGTATGGATCGGAGCCAACCCAACCCTCGCGGGCGATGGGGATGCCCTGGTCCGTCGCCGCCTCATCAAAGCCCACGGCCCGTGGCTCGGGCTGGGGGATGTGGGGTGAGAAGGGGGGCGGGGGGCGGGAGAAGGAGCCGCGGGCTTCAGGAGGCCATCCGGCCCGCGAGCCTGCCCAGGCCGACCATGTCGCGGCGTTCGAGCACCGTGCGGACCTCGGCGGGGTTGAGTTTCGTGCGGGCCAAGGCCTGCTCGGCCCGTTTCCAGAGCCGGTCGAGTTTCTTTGCATCGCCGTCCCCCCCCGCCATCGCCATGTCGGAGACGATCTCGGCCAGCCGGGCGGCGACGATGGTGTCCTCGTTCTGGTAGTAGCGGTCGATGATCCTGCGCTGGTTGCGGCTGTATTCCTGTCCGCCGGCCATGGGGGGTCTCCTATTTGATCCGCGACATGCGCCAGGCGAAAACTGCCAAAGCGATGCCGGTGAGGGCGATCAGGGCGTTGACGATCCAGAAACCCTGGGGGTGTAGGGCGAAGGGGAGTTGCTCGGTGTTCATGCCCCAGATGGACGCGACCAGGCCCATCGGCAGGAAGACCGTCGCCACCACGGTCAGGACAACATTGGAGCGGTTCATCCGCTCGGCCAGGCGGGCATGGAGTTCTTCCTGCGCGAAGCCGGCGCGGGCGATGAGTTCGTCGATGTCTTCCACCACACGGGCGACCCGTTCCGCACGGGACCGCAGCCGCAGCCGGTCCTTCTTGCCCACCCACGATGGCCATTCCGCGGCGGCCCTGGCCACGACATCGCGCTGGGGGGCGAGGTAGCGTTTCAGACGCACCACGCTGCGACGGATCTCGCCGATGCGCAGGCGGACGCCGTCCAGGTCCGCATCCTCCAGACGGTCTTCCGCCTCGTCCAGCTCGACCTCGAGTTCATCCACCACCGCGTCGATGCGGTCCATCATGGCGTTGGTCAGGTGGTTGATGAGGTCCGCCGAGTTGAGCGGGCCGTTGCCCGAGCGGAGGGCCTTGTCCAGCACATCCTCGGCCATGACCTTGCGCTTTCGCAGCGAGATCACGCGGTGCTCGTCCACCCAGAGGCGGATGGCGATCATGTTCTCGGGGTCGGCGTTGGGATTGAGGTTCACGCCGCGGAGGATGAGGACGAATCCCTCAGGGTAAGGGTCGGACGCGGGGAAATGCACGAACTTGGGACGGGGATCCTCGGCCAGGAGCATCTCGGCGGCCTGCTCCGGCACGCGGGCGGTGGCGGTGAGCCACTGCTGCACGCGCGGGACGGCACGGTTCATATGGATCCACAGGTCGCCGTGGACGAGCGAACCCATGGGGTCCGCGTCGATCTCCGGCCAGCCGATGACGGCCCCACAGCCCTTGCCGTCCATGCGGAAAGCGTGGAGCAGGCCGGCGCGGTAGCCGAGCGTCTCGTCCATCTGGTCGCGTTGCTCGGTGTCCACCGTCATGCGGTTCGGCCTTTCATCCGGGGTCGATTTGGGCTATCGCGGGGGATACATGGGTGATCGGGCGAAGACGACCCCGTGACGGGCACTCCAGTCTTCAAGAACACGGGCGAGCGGCTCGGGATGGCCGTCGGCTTCTCCAGAAAAATCGATGTGGTTGCCGTTCCGCAACTCGATCACCGGATGATAACGATCAACCACATTGCCGTTCGGCGCTTTGAAGGAATCGACTCCATAGACCGCCCGGATGTCCTCGGGCGCGATGACACGCGGCGACCCGTGCCACGGCCTTCTGATGGCGATGCGATCGTCGCCGACCCATGTAAACCAACGGAGGCTTGCCGCGAACGCGACAAGAACCAGAACCCACGCAACCAGCAGGATCCATCTCAGGAAAACGGCTGATTGCCTCGCGGTCTTCAGCGAACCGCCCCGCGCGGAGGACGCCACGAAGAGTCTTTGATAGCTCGACCCGTAGACCGCCCGGCCAAGCATGTCGATCGGCGCAATGGAAACGACGATCGCCGGGATCATCACGATGAGAGTGAACAGAATCAGTCCGGGGCGTTCAAAGTATTCCCCCGGCGGCATGGATCGCCATGATACACGGGCAAGCCCCTCCATGAGGAGCACCATGCCGAGGGTCAGTACCGCGGCCATAAAGAACATGGTGAACATCATGACGATGGTGAACAGGAAAACCCTGCTCCAGCATGGCGCGTCCTCGTTGCTGAGGCTTTCATCGGCAAGCATCTCCCGCCAACGACGACACCTCCACATGGACCAGGAGAACAGAGGAAAGGAAAAAAATCCCCAAACCAGGAGAAGCGTCATCTGGAGCCAAAGGGGACTTCCCATCCATCACCCCTTGAGCTTCACGCGGCCCTTGCCCTTGGTCACCTTGCCGATGACCGACACCGTCTCGCCGAACTTGCGGAGCTTCTCCAACGCGGCGTCCGCGAAGTGCGGGCGGACGATCAAGCAGTAGCCGATGCCCATGTTGAAGACCTTCTCCATCTCCTCCTCGGCGATGCCGCCGTGCTGCTGGAGGAAGCGGAACACCGGGGGCACTTCCCACGCCTTGCGGTCGATGACGGCGTCCACGCCTTCGTGCAGGGCGCGTTCGAGGTTGCCGGCCAGTCCGCCGCCGGTGATGTGGGCCATGCCGGTGACGATCTTCTTGACTTTGTACTGGCGTTGCAGGCGGACGACCGGGTCCACATAGATGCGTGTGGGTTCCAGCAGCACCTGGCCGAGGGTGCGCTCGGGGTCCAGATCCGGGTAGACCTTGTGCAGATCAAGCTTCGCGTGCTTGACGACCTTGCGGACGAGGCTGTAGCCGTTGGAATGCACGCCGGACGAGGCCAGGCCCAGCACCATATCCCCCGGCTCGACCCGGGTGGCGTCCATCGCCCGCTTGAGTTCGACCACCCCCACCGCGAAGCCGGCGAGGTCGAAGTCACCGGGCTTGTAGAGGTCGTTCATCTCGGCCGTCTCGCCCCCGAGCAGGGCGCAGCGGGCCAGCTCGCAACCCCGGGTCACGCCCTGGAGGATGTCGTAGAGCATCCCCTGCTCGACCTTGTGTACGGCGATGTAGTCCAGGAACAGCAGCGGCTCGGCCCCCTGCACGATCAGGTCGTTGACGCTCATGGCCACCAGGTCGATGCCCACGGTGTCGTAGGTCTTCATCTCGCTGGCCAAGTGGACCTTGGTGCCCACGCCATCGGTGCAAGCGACCAAGACCGGGTCTTTGTAGTTGTGCTTGAAGAGCTGTTCGTTGTAGTCCAGTCGCAGCAGTCCGGCGAACCCCCCTGGGTTGTTGATGACCCGCGTGCCGAAGGTACGCCGCATCAGACCCTGGATCGAGTCAGCGAAGCGGTCGCCGGCCTCAATGTCCACGCCGGAATCGGCGTAGGTCAGGCCCTTCGGACTCTTGGCGGCGGGCGGGGCAGCCGAACCCTTGCGGACGGAGGAGCGGGCGGGTTTCCGGGAGGCCGCGACCGAAGATTTGGGGGTGGGCTTGGGCATTGCGCGGAAGGGTAGGAGGGTCAGGGGGAGGGTTCAGCCCAGCGGGTGGCCAGGGTCTCGGCAAGAACCTTCGACTCGGCGAGCAGTTCATGCCGCATCCGGCCTTTCGTCGGGTCATACCCCGCGCTTTGAGCGACCAAGGCCGCAAAGCCGCCCAGCGTGTTCGATTCTCCGTGCGCATCGGCGATCCGACAGGCCCACTCTGCAAGCCAAGGCTCGGGGTCGGGCGTGTCCGCCAGACGCCGGGCGACCGCGATGACAAGGCTTGGCGGCGGCGGGCGGCCCGACTCATGGATGACGAATGCGAACGCATCGGCAGCCTGAGGGTCGCCAAGCTCCGCCCGCCCGAGCACCTGTTCCCAGTACCCTGTCAGGTCCGCACAGTCAGAGTGGGCAAGCCCGTCGTCCACACATCGACCAGCCTCACCCTTTGCTCGTCGGCCCGGTTACCCTCGTCTCCATCCCGCGTGTCGCCACGCTCCAGATGTCTAGATCCATCATTCCTACCGGTTGCGAAAGGCTGTTCAGCGGCCCCTAAAATTTTCATGGTCTGGTCCTCGATGACAATGCGGCCCACCCTATCGCAATTTCTTCATTACTGCCGCGCGAGGGGTGATAATGGCACGATACTGTGATTCTTCTCGAACCGATCATGCCCACGAGAACTCGCTGGTTATCTCGATAGTCTTTTCCATTTCGGGCTGCCAGGCAATCGCCCAAAGTCTTTGCCGTAAAACGCCACGCATCGTCACCTAGGCACGCGATTGCTTTCAGATTCGGCATACTTTCCATGACCCATTGTAGGACTTTGGCGAGATGGCTATGCAACTCGCCGCGGCGCAAACCCGGAAGATTTCGGCTTGCGCCAGGGTGGTCATAGAGCATGTGAGCAGCCACTGAACCATATAGGGGCTTGCATGCCAAGTAGTTATTGACAAGACGGTTCAAACGCATGTTCGTTCGTTGGCCAACTTCTTTATCGCGACACGAATGACGCCAACCATCGATTCTTTCGCAATGGAACCGATCTCGCATGACATGAGTCGGAGCGGGATCTTTGGCCAGCAGCAAGACGGGGGATTGCCAGTTGCCGAAGAGTGTTTCCGTTGCGTAAAAACGCGGGCAATCGGGCGGAAGGAACGAGAAAGCGTTCGTGTAGCCTGGATAGGAAAAAGATCGGATCCAACCGGGAATTGGTGGAGAGGCCATCGATGAAATCCTACTCATGACTGGATTCTCATGGTTGGTGCAATGAGGCACGCCGACACCGCTCATACCAGCCTAGCCATCACCCGGATCGTTCCCAGGTGGTGGGCCGCGTGGGGGGCCAGGACGAAGACGCCGCGGAGCATCATCGGGTCGGTGAGGCCGGGCGGGTCTTGCAGCGTCGTCTTCAGGTCGTCGAATGTGCGGCGGAGCGCGGTTCGGAGGGCGAGCCATTGCTCGTCGGTGACTTTCTGGACGGTCCAGCTCGCCGACCAGTTGGGGTTCCACGGCTCGCCGTGGATCGTGCGGTTGACCAGGTCCGGCGACCAGCGGAGATGTTCCGCATGGGCGGCGATCGACCGGCCGCCGGGCATGAGCGTCTGGGATGCCTGTGCCGCGGTCAGCGGCTCAATCGTGCCGAGCACGCCGGCGTCGGGTGCCGCGTTGACGAACCACGACCCGGCGTCGGCGGGGCCTTCGTAGGCCTCGGCGAAAAGCTCGCGGGCGATCCGGATCATGTCGGCCTGCGGGAATGTGCTCACGGCGGTGCTCCTCCCATCCATCCAGAAAAAGCGTACCCGCTGCTCGACAAGCAATCCGCCCGATCGACCTCCTGCCCCCCCTGCCTCCGACCGGGCTTGCCCCGGACCGGCGGGGAACCTTGAATGGCCGGTCCTGTCCTTCCTCCAAGGAGTGTTCATGTCCGAATCTCGCCTGTTCACCTCTGAATCCGTCTCCATGGGCCACCCGGACAAGGTATCCGACCAGATCTCGGATGCCATTCTGGACGCGATCCTGGCCGACGACCCGCACGCCCGCGTGGCATGTGAAACGCTTGTGGCCACGGGGCTGGTGGTGGTGGCCGGAGAGGTGACGACCACGACCTATGTGGATATCCCCGAGGTGGTCCGGCGGACCATCCGCGAGATCGGGTACACCTCCGGCGACATGCGGTTCGACTCGGAAAGCTGCGCGGTCATGGTGGCGCTCAACAAACAGAGCCCCGACATCGCCCAGGGTGTGGACAAGGAGGGAGCCGGCGACCAGGGCATGATGTTCGGCTTCGCCTGCCGCGAGACCGAGGAGCTGATGCCCCTGCCGATCATGCTCAGCCACAAGCTGGTGCGTCAGCAGGCCCATGTGCGCCAGGAGGGCGACATCCCCGGCCTGCGCCCGGACGCCAAGAGCCAGGTGACGGTCGAGTACGACGGCGACAAGCCCGTGCGTGTGGACACCGTGGTGCTCTCGACCCAGCACGACACCTCGTGGAACGAGAAGCAGGGCGAGCTGAAGAAGCAGGTGATCGACAAGATCATCAAGCCGATCCTCGGCTCGTGGTGGAACCCCGGCATCACCGTGCATGTGAACCCCACCGGGCGATTCGAGATCGGCGGGCCGCACGGCGACAGCGGGCTGACCGGGCGCAAGATCATCGTGGACACCTACGGCGGACGTGGGCGTCACGGCGGCGGCGCGTTCTCCGGCAAGGACCCGACCAAAGTGGACCGCTCCGCCGCGTACATGGCGCGGTACATCGCCAAGAACATCGTGGCGGCCGATCTGGCCGATCAGTGCGAGGTGCAACTCTCCTACGCCATCGGCGTGGCCGAGCCGACCAGCGTGCTGATCGACACCTTCGGCACCGGCAAGGTCAGCGAGGCGAAGCTTTCCGCCGCGGTCCGTGAGGTGTTCCCGCTGCGCCCTCGCCAGATCATCGAGACCCTGGGCCTGCGCAAGCCCATCTTCTCACCCACCGCCCGACACGGGCACTTCGGGCGCAACCCCGGCGAGGTGCAGTACACCAAGCAGGACGGCACGACCGTGAAGAGCCCCGGCTTTACCTGGGAGAAGACCGACAAGGCGGCCGCGCTGCGGGCTGCGGTGGGCTGAACGGTCCGGATGACGGTTTCAGGACGGGGCGTAAAGACCGCGTTCGGCAATGTACTTCTGAACGCCCGGATCGAGACCCTCGATCCGGGCGTTTCTTTGCGCCCGATCGGCCAGGGCGGCCCGAATATCGGTGGAGGCACCGATGACGGTTTCGGTACGCACCAGGCGGGACATCCAGTGATCCAGGTCCGCGTCGGTCCATGCGCCGGTGGAAGCGAGTTCAGCCCGCAGGGTGTCGGCACTGGGGGGGGGGGCACCGCCCCCCCCCGGGCGGAGCATGACCAGCGCGTCCTCCCAGAACTCGCGGAAGCGGTGCCAGCGGTGCATGGAGATGGCCTGATCCGTCCCGATGAGGAAGGCCCGGTCATGGGCCGAAAAGACCCGGCGGGCGATGGCCCAGGTGTCGGCCCAGTAGCTGGGCTGGCCGGGATTCAGAGCGGCATCGGCCAGCTCCTGCTCCCAGATCCACCACCGGCGGCTCGCACGCAGGGCGATGCGCAGCATCTCAACCCGATGGCGGTCCTCCGCGGGATCGGTCTGCTTGTGGGGCGACCGGGCGGCGGGGACGAACACGACCCACGGATCGCGTCCGGGCCAGCGGGCGGCGGCTACGGCAAAGGGCAACGCGGCGTGGGCCAGGTGCGGGGGATCGAAGGAGCCGCCGAAGAACAAGATCGGATCCGACCCGGCCACCAATCCCGGCACGCAGACCGGCTGGGTTAGCCGGTGGGTGGAATGAGGGAGCCGGGAGGATTCCATGTCCCATTCTCCCCGGTTGGGAGTCGCCCGGGTGGAGCGCGGGCGGGGAGGGGACTACGATCGGACGGAAACCTGTCGGCCCCATCGTCTAGCCTGGTTAGGACGTTAGGTTTTCATCCTAAAAACACGGGTTCGAATCCCGTTGGGGTCATTGGCCGCACCGCCTCTTCACGAGTCGGTGCGGCTGGCTTTTTGGGGGAAAGAAAAGGGAGGGGGGAGGGGGGGGCAGAATGAGATCGGAATCACACCGGATTCAGCGGGATGTCATGCCGGTGATGGAATGTGTTGATGTCATGGATGGACCAAGGCTTTGAGAACGCTGCCGTGCAGCAACTCGAAGGGCCGGGCCACCAGATCGAAGGAGACACACCATGAATCGTGACACGCTGATCGGAAACTGGAAAGAGGTCAAGGGGAAGGCGAAGGAGCGTTGGGGCAAGCTGACCAACGACGACCTTGATGTGATCGAGGGCAAGGCCGAACAGTTGGCCGGGAAGATCCAGCAGCGCTACGGCAAGTCGCAGGAAGAGGCCAAGCGCGAGGTGGACGAGTTCTGCCGAACCTGCCGCTGATAGATCGGATCAGGGCGGAACAGAGGGAAATCCGCCACACGGATCCTGCCATTCGTGACGCGGCCTCCGGGCGCGTTGCGAACGCCGCTTGGGCACCCCCCCGCCCGGGCGGCATTTTTTTGTACGGATCGCAGGAGTGGTCGGAACACGACAAGCCCCGACTGCAAGGAGAGGCCGGGCTTGCGTGAGGGTAACCTCTGTTCTCCGGTCAGGACCGATCGCACTTCGATCTTGCGCACATCAAGAAGAAAATCACGCGCGAGATCCAAGTGCGATGCGTATCAATCGGCATCCTTCGCTTCTGACGCGACCTCGGCCGCTCCCTTGCAGTCGCGGCTTGTCGATTCAATTCGGCTCGGTCAGGCGGTGCGTGGCCTCGATATCCGCGGCCTTCTCCGAAGAGAAGCGGACGGTGATCTCCGCTCCGATGTCGGCGCGGACGAAGAAGCGGTGGATGACCGAACCGCGGCCGGGCACACCGGCATCCAGCCGCACGCGGGCGGGCTCGAAGCGGGTCTCGTTGATGGCGTGGCTGGACCAGCCCGTGAGCGAACCCGAGGCGACAACCTCGGCCCCTTCGAGGGTGAGCAGATCGGCACGGCCGATGCCGGCGGTGCGCATGCGGGCCGTGCGGGTGGGGATGATCCGCTCGTTGCGGACCTCGACCGTGACCTGCCAGAGATCACCCGAAAGGCGTTTGATCTCGGTGCGATCGAAGGAGAGCCTGGGCATCTCTCCGGCGTGATAGACGGTAAAGGCGAAGTTGCGGTGGGCCTCTTCCTCGAGCATGAAGGTGGGCGTGATGCGGCTGGACCATTTGTTCAGGCCGCCGACGAGCACGGTGCCGTGCGTGGGGTGCTCGACCTCCGTGTAGTCCTTGAAGGTCATGCCGAACTGAAGCTTGTCGCGGAACATCCACATCTGCTCGTCGGTGGGACGATCGACGGATCGTTGGAAGTACTTGCCGGCGGTCCAGAGTTCGTTGGTGAAGGAGATGACCCCGAGGCCCTCACTGGCCCAGGTAGCTTCGCCGCCGTGGACATTGTACAGGTCGGCGTGGATGACGAGGTATCGGTAATAGGGCAGGAAGTTCTCGCCCTCCCGCCCGAGCTGGTCATAGACGCGGAGATCCTCGCGGGGGTACGCGGCGGTGCGATGGGACGAGCCGGGTCCGCGGAGGATCATGCCGCCGGTGTTGTGGTAGGACTGGAAGGCCGCGATATTGGGATGGGCGTAGCAGAACTCGCCGATGGCTCGGGCCTCCGGGGCGGAGAAGGGGAAAGCTCCTGCGCCACGCTGGACATAGTCGGGCTGCCAGTCGGCGGGCCAGTTGCGGTTCATGTCGTGGCCGTCGGTGCCGTCCTCGCTGACGCGGCCGTCGCCGTCGGTGTCGATGCCTTCCTGACCGAGATAGGTCCAGTCACCGAACTGTCCGTCGGGAACCCGTTCAAAAACGCGGGGGTCGAAGCGGTTGCGGACCCACTGGCCGCGTGGATCGGCCTTCCACATCTGGGTGATGGAGCCGTCACCGTCAAGATCGTTGACATCGTCCTCGCCGAGCAGGCCGTCGCGGTCGGAATCCAGCGGCATCTGGTTGCCGCGTCGGCTGTGCGGGGTGGAGGGTTTGTCGAACCACGCCACGCGGGAATCCGGGCTGACGATGGGCATGATGTAGAATGTGTAGTTATCCAGGATCTCGGTGATTCGGTCGTTGTGACCGTAGTAGGTGGCCAGGTACCAGATGGTGTAAAGGGGAATCTCCGAGGCCTGGATCTCGTTGGCATGGATCGAGCCGTCGATCCACATGGCGGGCTTGGACCGGTGGCCTGAACCCGGGCCGGTGACCGTGGCGACGAGCAGATCACGCCCCTGACCGGACTTGCCGATGGAGCGGACCTTCACGAGGTCCGGGTAGGCCCTGGCGAGGGCCTTCATGTGCGATTCGATCTCCTCCACGGTGTAGTACCGGTTCCAGGCGATCTCGTGCTTCGAGTCGACATGCGGCGTGGCCAGCACCGGGGCGGCACAGGTCGCCACGATCATCGCGAGCGGGAGCGTGGGGTTCAACGGTCACCTCCGTTGGATTCGGTCAGACGAATATCGAAACCACGGTCGCCGTAGTGGGCGGAGCGGACCGCGATGCGGATGTCCGAACCGTCATCGGCCAGCACCAGCCACTCGGCACGGACGGAATCGCCCGAACCTCCGATCGAATCAGAACGGACAAGCCGCGAACCGGAGATGATTCGATCCGCGGGGATGGTCTGGTCCGGATCGAACGCGAACACCAGCGGGTGCAGGCGACGGGTCTTGACGCCGATGGACGGGACCGTCGGCAGCAGGCCGGTGTTCCGAGCCGTCAGGCTGATCCGCCAGAGCCCGGGGCCGACCCGTTCCGCGGTGGGCGGATCAAACTCCAGTACGGGCATCCGTTCGAGCAGGCCCGCGACGAAGGCGGACTGGCGGTCGATCAGGGCGTGTACGGCCTCCGGCGGCGGGTTGATGCGCACGCCGGGCACGAAGCCGCCGATCTCGACGGGACCGAGTTGCGGATGGTCGAAGGGCTGCCAATCCACGAAGCCCGCGCCGTCGCGCTCCTCGTCGATCCACGCGAGCCAGCGTGCGTCCTCGGTGTCGGGGGCACGCTTCTTCGCCCGTGGTGAAGGCGTCTCGGGAGAGGGAGATGGCTCGGCGGGTTGTTCGGGCTGTGGGGGGAGGGATGGTGCGTGCGGGTCGGGCTGGCCCTGGGCGAGGGCCATCACCCGCTGCTGGACATCCATCGGGGCCTGGCGGAGCATGTTCATACGCTCGTTGCGCTGCTGAGGGGTCATCGTGTCCATCTCGGCGGCGATGGCCTCGCGCTCCTCGGGCGTGGCGTGGATGAAGTCGATGAGTTCACGCGGCACGCCCCGCTCGGCGAGCGCGGCCCGGTCCAGTGCGATCGGGTCATCCACCGGAATGGCGGCGGGTTCGGAGGCCGCGGGCTTGTCCGCGCCCGCATCGCCCTTTCCCGGTTCCGGACGACGCCAGACCGGGGTGCCGAAGGCGTAGACACCAAGATCCGCATAAGCCCACTGGAGGAAGGAGCCATCGCGGTCCGGACCTTCACCGGCCTTGGTGACGCCGGTGGTCGCCTTGTAGAACTCGGAAATCTTCTCATACCAGACCTTGTCACCCTCCTCGATGCCGGATGGCACCCGCCCCGGCGGCGGGAAGCGGCCCGCGGGCGGTACGGCGGCCAGCGTGTCGTGCGGGCCGTACACCAGCACCGCGACGATGTTGTGTCGGGATTGGGTCCATTCGACGAGGGCGCGGGCCTCGGGGCGGGCGAGCGGGTAGAGGCCGGCGCCGTCGGTGTGCTCGGGCCAGTGGGTGGGGAAGTGCCGGTCGAGGTCGATGCCGCCCCCGGCGGAGCCGCCCCAGCCATCCTCGTTGAAGGCACCGTCGTTGTCGTTGTCGATGCCCTCGATGAGCAGAGCATGCGTGGCCGACTCACCCTCGGCGGGCTTCGGCTCGCGGAGCAGGCGGGGATCGTCCGGATCGATGATGTGGGTGGCGCGGAGGTTGTAGCGGGCCGCCTGGGGGCTAGCGACGGGGACGCGCATCATGGTGATGAGGCCGTCTCCATTGAGGTCATCGGCCGGGTCCTCGCCGTCGCGTCCGTCACGGTCGGCATCCAGCACCTGCGGGGCACGCCCGGACTCGGCCCGCGGCAGGCCGCGGCTGTTCCAGCGGGCCCGGCCTTCGGGGTTGGCTTCGGGCAGGATGTAGACGGTCCGGCCCGTGAGCAGCGCGGGGTGATCGGCGATCAGGCGGTCGGCCAGGGCCTTGGCCGCGGCGGCACCGATCTCGTGGTGGCCCTGAAGCCCGGCGACGATCAGCAGCGCGGGGCGTTGCTCGCGGGTCAGGGCATGATCGTCCGGCCCCGGCTCGCCGATGGCGATGACCTCGATGGGCAGGCCGCCGGGGCTGGCACCGATGCGGAGGGTCTCCTTGGATGGGGCGGCGGCGGCGAGACCGGCGGCGGCAAGCAGCACGCAGACGCCGCAGCGGGTCACGGCGGATGGGCAGATGGATCGGGCAGGCTTCTTTATCACGGCGACATTCCCATCAACGGATCGGCCCGGAATCGGGCGTGGAGTCACAGCCTACCGCATTCTCGAGCGACGGGATGGCCAGGATGACCGCGTTTGTGCGCCGTTTTGAGGACATCGGGGTGTTCCGCGTGGGCCCAAATGCGAAAAAGCCCCCTGTCGGGGGCTTCGATATCGCGAGATTGCGTTGCCCGTCAGGGCTTGGCGGCATCCTTCACCATGCCCGCGAACTTCTCGCGGACCTTCTCGACCTTGGGCAGGGCGGCGGAGCGGACATAGGGATTGCCGGGGTTATGGCAGACATAGTCCTGGTGGTATTCCTCGGCCTCGTGAAACTCGGTGAGGGGTTCCAGCGTGGTGACGATCCGTCCCTTGTAGATCTTCTGGTCGGTCAGGTCGGCGATGAAGGCCTCGGCGAGGGCCTTCTCCTCCGCGTTGCGGTAGAAGATCGCGCTGCGGTATTGCGTGCCGACATCCGCGCCTTGGCGGTTGAGGGTGGTCGGGTCGTGGGTGGCGAAATGCACGCGGAGCAGGTCGGCATAGGTGATGGCCTTCGGGTCGTACACGATCTTGACCACCTCGGCGTGGCCGGTGGTTCCCGCACTGACAGCCTTGTAGGTGGGTTCACCGTCGCCGCCGGCATAGCCGGAGATCACGGCGTGAACGCCCTTGAGTTCCTCGAAGACGGCTTCCACGCACCAGAAACAGCCGCCCGCGAAGACGATCTCGTCCACCTCGGCGAGTTCGGCCAGTTTGTCCGACTCGGTGAATACAAGGGACTCGCTGTTGAGACAGTGACGCTGGCCGGTGGGGCGGGGGCCGTCGTCGAAGACATGGCCGAGGTGGCCCTCGCAGCGGGCACAGAGGATCTCCACCCGAACCATGCCGTGGGAGTGGTCCGGCTTCTCGGTGATGTTCTCCGCGGCGATGGGCTGGAAGAAACTGGGCCAGCCGGTGCCGGAGTTGAACTTGTGATCGGAACTAAAGAGCGGCAGGGCGCAACCGGCGCAGGAATAGACACCGGTTTTCTTGTTGTCGAGGAGGGTGCCGCAGAAGGGGGCTTCCGTGCCCGCGTGGCGGAGAATGCGATACTGCTCGGGGGTGAGGCGGGCCTTCCACTCGGCATCGGTCAGCACGACGCGGGGCATGGGCATGGGGCTGGTCAGGCGGCCCTCGGCATTGAAGACGCGGAAGGGACGGGTGGTCACGGGGTGCGGATCGGTGGTCGTGGTCGTGCGTGGGGTGGTCATATTGGGTCCGTTTTCGGGATCAGTACCACGCATCGCCAAAGCGACCGGCATGCCGAGCAGCATCGCGAGTGCAAGGATGCCGAACACGAATCGTGGCATGACAAAAACTCTCCGCGCGGTGTGCGTGGTGGGATCTTACTCCATCCTGCACAGACCAAACGAGCCGTGTGTGCGGACTATTCCCCGTTCAACGGCGGGCCGAGCGTCCCCGAGGTGGATCTGCCCGGCGTTTCGGAAACCACCGATTGACCCCAGAACTGAATTCAAGTAGCTTGGAGGGTCGGGGCGTTCGTCCCGCGAGCGATCCGAGCCTGGTACAGATGATGCATCAGATCCTTCACATCTCGGTGCTGGCCGGAGCGGCGGGCCTTGGGGTCGCGGCCGCGCTGACCACAAGCGGCAGCACATCCGCCGCTGAGCCGGCGGACCCGCTGGTTACGGACCTGGAGAACCGGTATTGGCAAGAGGTCGAGCCGATCTTGGCCGCGGCGTGCTTCGGCTGTCACGGAGCCGATGCGGACAAGGGCGGCCTGCGGTTCGACACGATCTGGTCACTGGCCGATGCGTTGGAGATGGGCGATGGCCTGTCGCTGGCGGCGGAACTGATTCGCTCCGGCCAGATGCCCCCCGAGGGTGAACCCGCGCCAAGCGCTGGGGAGGTTGAGGTCGTCACCCGGTGGATCCGCGATGCGCTGGACTATGTGCCGGCGGACGGGGCCGTGGACCCTGGATGGTTCATCATCCACCGGCTCAACCGCACCGAGTATCGCAACACGCTGCGCGACCTGCTTGGGATCGACCCGGCGGCGCACGACATCGCCGCCGGGCTGCCGCAGGACGACACGGGGTACGGGTTCGACAACATCGCGGCGGTGCTGTCGATGTCGCCACTTCAGATCGAGGGATATCTGAACGCGGCAGAGCGGGCGCTGGAGATCGGGCTTGGCCCGGCCGTTGTCGAAACCGATCGGGCGGTCCCCGTGCGGGATCTTTCGGGTGGGCGTTCCCACGATGCGGGCGGATTCATGCTGCACTCGAACGGGGCCGTGCAGGGCCGCTTCGAGGTTCCGGCGCATGGTGAGTACGAGATCGCGGTCACCGCGTGGGGACAACGCGGCGGGGATGAACTGCCGAGGCTGAGCTTGCGAGCGGCCCGGCGTGAGATCCGGGCCTTCTCGATCGAGGGGGTGGAGGGCGACCCCCAAACGGTGCGAGCCAGGGTGCGTTTGGGACCCGGGCAACGCCAGATCGCGGCGCATTTCACCAACGACTTCTATCAGCCGGGTGTGGCGGACCGCAACCTCGTCATTGAAGCGATCACCGTGGCCGGGCCGCTGCCGGGCACGATGGAACGACCTGCAAAGCACGCGGAAGTGTTCTTTGTGGAGCCGAGCGACAACTCGCTCGAAGCCGGCAGAAACGCCGCATCCCTGGTGCTCGAGCGGTTCGGTGGGCGGGCCTTCCGACGGACGCTCGAGCGAACGGAACTCAACGGGCTGCTGGCTCTGTATGAGTCGGCGCGGGAAGCGGGCGATACGCACGAACTGGGTGTGCAGCTCGGACTGATGGCACTGCTGGTATCGCCGGAGTTTCTCTACCGTCGCGTGAACAACCCCTCACCCGACGACCCCGCGAGCGTCTACACGCTGAGTAGCCCGGAACTGGCGACGCGTCTGTCGTACTTCCTGTGGAGCAGCACGCCGGATGATGAACTGCTCGCCCTGGCGCGGGCCGGCGCGCTGTCTGACGACCGGACCCTGCGGGCTCAGGTCGGGCGGATGCTGGCCGACCCCAGGGCCGATGCGTTCATCGAGAACTTCTCGGGCCAGTGGCTGCACCTGCGGAACCTGGAACGGCTCACGATCGACCAGACCAGGTATCCCGAGTACACCAGCGAACTCCGTCAGGCGATGGTGACCGAGGCGACCATGTTCTTCGGTGATGTGGTGCGGCGTGATCGGTCCGTCGTGGAACTGATCGACAGCGGACACACCTTTGTGAACGAGCCGCTGGCAGCGTTATATGGGTTCGCGGATCTCGCGGGGATGGGCAAGGATTTTCGGCGGGTGGAGCTGCCGGATGGATCGCCCCGGGGCGGAGTCCTGACGATGGGCGCGGTGCTGACCGTGACCAGCAACCCGACACGGACCAGTCCGGTCAAGCGCGGCCTGTATGTGCTGGAACAGATCCTGGGCACGCCGCCGCCACCACCGCCGCCGGAGATCCCCCCCCTGGAGCAGGCCGAGGTGAGCGGGGTGGAACACGCTTCCCTGCGCGAGCAGCTCGCGGCCCACCTGACGGACATCAACTGCGCCGTGTGCCACAACCGGATGGACCCGCTGGGCCTGGCGATGGAGAACTTCAACGCGATCGGAAAATGGCGGGATTCGGATGAATCCGGGCCGATCGACGCCTCGGGCACCCTGCCCGGCGGGGTGAGCTTCGTAGGCCCGGCGGAACTGAAGCGGATTTTGCTTGGGCGGGAAGAGCTTTTCGTCGAGAATCTGACAAGGAAGATCCTGACCTATGCCCTGGGCCGGGGCGTGGAACCCTTCGACCGGCCCACGGTGGCCCGCATCGTTGAGCACGCACGGGCGAATGACGACCGGATATCCGCGATCATCGAGGGCATCGTGCTCAGCGACGCCTTCCGAACATGCAGGGGACTGAGCCGATGAACACGCCGCGCGAAACAACTGTCGCCCGCCATCCCACACTCTCCCGCCGCACCGTGCTCCGCGGGATGGGCGTGGCGATGGCCCTGCCGTGGCTGGAGGCGATGGCCGGCGGCGGCAAGGCCATGGCGGGGGTCACCGGGATGACCACCGCGGGCCTGCGGACCGCACCGGCCGCGCCGGTACGGATGGCTTTCGTGTTCGCGCCCAACGGCGTCAACTATCCCGCGTGGGCTCCGACCGGGGTGGGCAAGGCCTACGAGTTCTCGCAGACGCTCCAGCCCCTGGCGAAGGTTCGCCAGCATGTGAATGTGATCACCGGCCTCACGCTGGACAAGGCCCGTGCCAACGGCGACGGCCCCGGCGACCACGCTCGCTCGTCGGCATCGTTTCTCACCGGCGCGCAGGCGCGCAAGACGGCCGGAAACGACATCCAGCTCGGACTGTCCGTGGATCAGTTCGCGGCACGGCAGATCGGCACGGGCACGCGTCTTCCGTCGCTCGAACTGGGGTGTGAGCTTGGCCAGCCGACTGGCAACTGCGATTCAGGGTACTCTTGCGCGTACTCGTCGAACATCTCCTGGGCGGACGAAACCACGCCGGTGCCCAAAAGCGTGGATCCGGGCCGGGTGTTCGAGCGGCTGTTCGGCTCTGATGCGGACGCGGAACGGCGTGCCGCCCAGCTCCGCCGGCGGGCCTCGGTGCTGGACTTCGTGCTCACGGACAGCAAGCGGCTGGAGCGGAACCTGGGCACGAGCGACCGGCACAAGCTCGATGCTTTCCAGACTTCGGTGCGGGAGATTGAGCGGAGAATCCAGACCGCGCGGGCGGAGGGCCTGGACGCCCCCACACCCCCCGAGGGCTATTCCGCCCCGACCGGTGTGCCCCGCAGGTTCTCCGAGCACATCGACCTGATGTTCGACATGATGCTGCTGGCTTTCCAGATGGATCTGACGCGGGTCTCCACCTTCGCGATGGCCAACGACGGCAGCAACCGGACATTCCCTGAGATCGACATCCGGGACGGGCACCACCACCTCAGCCATCACCAGAACAACGCGGACATGATCGACAAGATCCGCCGGATCGACCGTTTCTACCTGGATCGGTATGCGGCGTTCGTCGATCGTCTGGCCGCCACGCCCGAGGGCGACGGCACCCTGCTGGACAACTGCATGGTGATGTACGGATGCGGGATCTCCGATGGCAACCGACACAACCATGAAGACCTGCCGATCGTGCTGGCGGGGCGTGGCGGCGGCGCGATCGACACCGGCCGCCTTGTAGCCACGCCACGCGAAACACCCCTGTGCAACCTCTATGTATCCATGCTGGAACGCACCGGGTGCGATGTCGCCAGCTTCGGCGACAGCACGGGCAACTTGCAGGGGATGTTGGCCTGAGCGGGCATTTGTACCCCATCCTCACCCGGGAATACTTCAAAGCGGCCGGAATGGGAACGCGCCGAGGCCGGTTCAGGGTACGATCCCTCCCTGTCCCCACACCCCCCCAGACACACTCACCCGCCCGAACGCCACAGATCCCGCATGAAGAAGCATCTTCCCGCCCTGATTGTCCTGCTCTTTGTCCTGGCAATCGCCGGTGCGCTGGGCTGGTTTATCCTGTCGTCGCGTTCCTCGGGGCCTTCGGCACGCTCGCAGACCGGGCCGGCTCCGGTGGCCGTGGAGATGCGGCCTGTTGAGTCGGGCGTGATGCGGGACATGCGCCAGTTCACGGGCACGCTGGAATCCTCGGCGCGGTTTACAGTGGCCGCGAAGGTCGGCGGGCTGGTCCAGTCGGTGCTGGTGGATCTCGGCGATCGGATCGAACAGGGACAGATCATCGCCCGGATCGACGATGCCGAGCTGGTCCAGGCCGTCGCGCAGGCCGAGGCCGATCTGGCGGTGCGCCGGGCCGAACTGGCCCGCGCCGGCAGTGACCTCTCGCTGGCGCAGCGCGATTACGAACGGAGCGAGCAACTGCGCGAGCGGGGGATCGCAGCCGAATCGCAACTGGACGAGATCAGCGCCCGCCTCGGCTCGGCCCAGGCATCAATGCAACTGGCCGAGGCGCAGGTAGCGCGGGCGGAGTCGACCCTCCTGCTCCGGCGGATCGAACTCGGGTACGCCCAGGTCACGGCGACATGGTCGGAGAACGCCGCGTACGGCTCCGTGGCCGAGCGCCACCAGGACCCCGGCAACACGGTGCAGGCGAACGCGCCGGTGATCACGGTTGTATCACTGGACCCGCTCAAGGCGGTCGTGACCGTCACCGAGCGCGATTACGCCGGCCTGCGTGTCGGCCAGCAGGCCACGCTCACCACAGATGGTGCGCCAGGTCGCTCATTCGAGGCGACGATCGAACGCATCGCCCCGGTGTTCAGCCAGACCTCGCGCCAGGCGCGCATCGAACTGACGGTGGGCAACCCCGATCAACTTCTCCGCCCCGGCATGTTCGCCCGCGTCCGCATCGTGCTCGAGGAGACCCAGGCGGGCGCGATCGTGCCTCAGGCCGCACTGGCGAGGCGGGACGGGCGGGAGGTTGTTTTCGTGCTTGATGATGGGGGTGGGACCGTACGGATGGTTCCGGTGTCCACGGGTATCGTCGAGTCCGGGCGCGTGCAGATCATCGAACCCGCCATCGCGGGCCGGGTGGTGACGCTGGGCCAGCAGCTGCTGCGCGACGGCTCGGCCGTTCGCGTGATCGAGGTCGGCCAGAACGGCCCGGCGACCGGCACGAACGGGGAGAACCCGTGAACCTGCCCCGGCTGTGCGTGCACCGTCCCGTCGCCACGATCATGGCCGCGTTCATCGTGATGATCGTCGGCCTGTTCGCGCTGTCGCGTCTGCCGATCGACCTGCTGCCGGATGTCTCCCTCCCGACGCTGACGGTGCGCAGCAGCTACCCAAACGCCAGCCCTGAAGAGATGGAACGGTTGGTGACGGAATACATTGAGGAGGCCGTCTCCCTGGTCTCCGGCGTGACGGAGATCAGCAGCGAATCGGGCGAGGGGTCGAGCAATGTCCGGGTCCGCTTTACATGGGGGACGGACCTGGACGCGGCCACGAACGAGGTGCGCGACCGCTTGGACCGTGTTTCGAATGAACTGCCGGAGGACATGCCCAGGCCGCGGATCCAGAAGTTCGACATCTCCAACATGCCCGTCGTGCAGTTGGGGGTGTCCGCCCGGCTGGATCCGGTGGAACTGTCGAGCCTGATCGAGAACCAGATCATGTACCGCTTCGAGCGTCTGCCGGGCGTGGCCGCGGTCGAGATGTGGGGCGAGTATGTGCGTGAGATCCGTGTGGAGGTGGACGCCGGCAAGGCGCGGGCCCTGGGGCTGCCCCTCAGCACGGTGGTCGAAGCGCTCCGGAACGCCAACATTAATCTGCCCGCCGGGCAGATCGACCACGGGCGCTACGAGGTGACGGTGCGCACGCCCGGCGAGTTCACCAGCGTCCGCGAGATCGCGGACACCATCATCATGTCCGGCCCGAGCGGCGTGGTCCGTGTCTCGGACATCGCCGACATCCGCGACACCAACGCGGACCTGACCCGCATCGTCCGCATCGGAGGCGAGCTCGGCATCCGCCTGGCGGTGCGCAAGCAGTCGGACGCCAACACCGCGGAGGTCGCCCGCCTGGTGCTGGCGGAGGTGGAGGCGGTCAACCTCGCGTACCCCCAGGTCACGGTCATCCCCGTGGTCAACCAGGGCGAGTACATCGAGCAATCCATCCGCAACATCAGCATGTCGATCTTCTACGGCGGCGGACTCGCCGTGCTGGTGCTGCTGCTCTTTCTCGGCAATGTCCGCAGCACCATGGTCATCGCGATCTCCATCCCCCTCTCATTGATCGCCACCTTCGCCCTGGTGTATATCGGCGGCATGACCATCAACCTCATGACGCTCGGCGGCCTTGCCCTTGGAGCGGGCCTGATGGTCGATAACTCGATCGTGGTGCTGGAGAACATCCACCGCCGCCGGCGTGAGGCTGGCGACAACTCGGCCGCCGCCGCGGTGGCCGGAACCGGCGAAGTGACGGCCGCGATCGTCGCCAGCACCGTCACGACGCTGGTGATCTTCCTGCCGCTGGCCTTTGCCCAGGGTGTGTCCGGCGCGCTCTTCCAGCAGATGGCGATGGTGGTGGCGTTCTCGCTGGCCGTCTCGCTGGGCGTCGCCCTCACCCTGGTCCCGATGCTCTCCGCGCTGTTGTGGCCCGATGGCCCTGCCGCTGATCGCGGGCCGTCCTGGTTCGAGCGGACGGGCGGTCGCGTGTTCGGTGTGATCGAGCGTTTCTACCTGGGCGTGCTGCGCGACGCGCTGAGCAACCGCCTTCTGACCGTGCTGCTCGCCTTCGGGATGCTCGGGCTGTCGGCCCTCCTCCTGCCCGCCATCGGCACGGAGTTCCTCCCGCCGAGCGACGAGGGTGAGGTCCGTGTCAGCGGCGAGATGGAGGTCGGCACGCGCCTCGCCCTGGTAGACCGCCAGACCCGCCTCATGGAATCCCTCGTCTTCCCCCGCATCCCCGAGATCGCCGGCTCGGTCGTCTCCGTGGGAGCGTCGGGCTGGAACCCCGGCGATGCGGCCGAAGGTTCCATCCAGATCTCGCTCGTCCCGCTCTCCCAGCGTGACCGTTCCAACATCGAAATCGCCGACGACCTCCGCCAGCACCTCGAATCACAGATCCCGGGCATGACCATCCGCACCCGCGCCCCGCAGGGCCAGCGGATGCTCGAGCGATTGATCGGCGGCGAGAGCGGACTTTCGTTGGAAGTCCGCGGGCACGACCTGGCCACGCTCGACGCCCTGGCGGCGGAAGCGGCCCGCGCGATGCGTGACATCCCCGGCATCACCGATGTCACGGTATCGCGCGAGGCAGGCGTGCCCCAGCAACTTGTCCGCATCGACCGGGACAAGGCCGCCGACCTGGGCGTGTCCGTCCAGAGGATCGCCTCGACGCTGGAGACCGCCCTTGGAGGAACGCGGGCCGGGCAGTACCGCGAGGACGGCCAGGAGCACCGCATCCTCGTTCGCCTGCGCGATGCACGCGATCTGCCCCTGGAAGAAATCCTCGACCTGACCGTCCGCAACGACCGCGGCGACGATGTCTCACTGCGCAACCTGGTCTACATCGACGCCGACCTCGGCCCGCTCCTCATCGAACGCAGGGACCAGCAACGCTACGCCTCCGTCCAGGCCAATGTCTCAGGGCGGGATCTCGGCTCCGTCGCGTCCGATGTGCTGGCGCACCTCGGAGATATCCCCCGCCCAATCGGGTACGACTTCGTTCTGGCCGGCGCATACGAGGAGCAGCGGAAGGCCTTCCAAGAACTGCGAGTCATGTTCGTGCTGGCCATGCTGCTGATCTACATGGTGCTGGCGGCCCAGTACGAATCACTCCGCGATCCGCTGATCGTCATGTTCTCGGTTCCGACCGCCGCGGTCGGCGTGGTGGCCATCCTGTATCTGACCAACACCACGCTCAACATCCAGTCCTACATCGGCTGCATCATGCTCGGCGGCATCGTCATCAACAACGCCATCCTCTTGGTCGATCAGGCTGGACGCCTGCGCGAAGGCGGCCGGATAACCACCCGGGAAGCCTTGCTGGAAGCGGGACGCCGCCGGCTCCGCCCGATCCTGATGACCTCGCTGACCACCGTGATCGGCCTGCTGCCGCTGGCGATGGGTGTCGGCGAAGGCTCGGAGGCCCAGGCGCCGCTGGCCCGGGTCGTCGTGGGCGGGCTGCTGTTCTCTACCTTCGTCACGCTGGTGCTGGTCCCCGCGGTGTACAGCCTGTTCCATCCCGACCGGCCACGACAGGATGCGGAGAGCACGGCATGACCCACCGAGCACCCGCCGTGCTGGTCCTGCTCCTTCTCACGGGCTGCACCCCCCCCGACCGCTGGGACCGCTTCGATACCCGGACCCTCTACGCCGGCCTGCACGAGGCCGCGACGGCCGACGGGGTCGAGCACACCACCCCGCCGATCCGCACGATGCCTCAACGCGACGAGTCCGGTCGCATCCTGCTCAGCATCGAGCAGTCCGCCCTGCTTGCGTTGGAAAACAATCGGGACCTGCGGGTCAACCGGCTGACGCCCGAGATCATCGCCACCTTCGAGGACATCGAACGAGGCCGCTTCGACCCCGAACTCTTCGCCCGCGCTGAGATCCGCGAGGCAGAGAGCGTCGAAACATCGCGTGCCACCGGAGAGAACTTCAGCGCCGAGCGCGAGGACACGCTCTACGAGGCCGGCATCCGTCAGGAACTCCCCACCGGAACCTCCATCGAGGCCGGCGTCCTGTCGAACCGCGCCACCTCAAACCGGACCTCCGAGCAGCAGTCCGCCCGCGTCGGCCTGACGCTGACGCAGGCCCTCCTCCGCGGCCGGGGGGCCGGGGTCAACCTGGCCCGCGTCGAACAGGCCCGCCTGGGCACCCTGGCCTCCCGGTATGAACTCCAGGCGTTCGTGGAGACGCTGATCGCCGAGACCGAACGGGCCTATTGGGACTATGCGCTGGCCCTGCAGGAAGCCCGCATCTTCGAGGAATCACTCGAGATCGCCCGCCTCCAACGGAACGAAGTTGAGGACCGCATCCGCATCGGCGTGCTGGCCACCACCCAGCGGGCCTCCGCCGAGGCCGAGGTGGCCCAGCGTGAGCAGGCGCTCATTGATATCCGCGCCCGCACCGCCGTGCTCCGCCTGCGGCTGCTGCGTCTGACAAACCCAGACCGCGACGGACGCCTGGACGCCTCCATCGCCACCACCAGCGATCCACGCACGGAACCGCTGCCCATCGAGGATGTGGATGAGCGCATCACGCTCGCCCTGCGCACCCGACCCGAACTGAACGAATCCCGCGCCCGCCTGCAGAGCGCCCGCCTTGAAACCGTGGTGACCCGCAACGGCCTCCTGCCGCGTCTGGACTTCTTCATCACGCTCGGAAAATCCGGCTACTCCGACTCCTTCGGACGAGCATTCCAAGACCTGGACGGCGACTCCTTCGACCTGGCCGCCGGCCTGGAACTCTCGGCATCGCTGGGCAACCGCCGGGCCAGAGCCCTGGACCGCGCCGCGATCACCGGGCGTCGCCAGGCGGCCGAGGCCGTGGCCAACCTTGAGCAGATCATCGAGGTAGATGTCCGCACCGCCGCCGCCGAGGTCGAACGCGCCCGCCAGCAGATCACCGCCTCCACCGTCACCCGTGCGCTCCGGGAGGAAGCCCTCCGCGCTGAGAACGAGCGGTTCCGTGTGGGCAGTTCCACCACTCTGCTCGTCGCCCAGGCCCAACGCGACCTGCTCGAAAGCCAGATCGCCGAGGTCAGCGCCCTGACCGCCTACCGCGTCGCCCTGATCGACCTCCACCTGGCCGACGGCACCCTCAGTCAGCGGCGCGGGTTGAACCTGGAAGACTGACCGCGGGACAGCAAAGGCTCATGGGGGGTGATAAACTCATCAAACCCCGGGAGCACACCCCATGATCAGACCAATCCTCCTGACCGCGTCCTTGGCTGCCCTCACCCTACTCGGCTGTGCCGCTCAATCCGACCGTCCCGATTCCGCCGATGCCTCGACCCAGATCGAGCGTCTGAGCGCCGAGTGGGCGTTGGTCTCGATCCGCGGCGGCCCGGACATCCGCTCCCAGCTCAAGGCCGCGGGTGCCCACGCCATGCCCAGCCTGACCTTTGATGCCAAGAGCGGACGCATCGCCGGTTCCGCCGGCGTGAACCGCTGGTCGGCCCCCCTCGATACGGAGGCCCTCGACCAAGGCGTGTTCCTCTCCGGTCCGCCCATCTCCACCATGATGGCCGGTCCTGAACCCGCCATGCATGTCGAGCAAATGTTCCTCGGCGCGCTGCCCGAGGCCTTCACTTTCGACACCAGGCAAACCGCCAATGGCCTGCTCATCATCCACGACGAAAGCGGCAAGGAACTGCTCCGTTTTGAGAAGACCCCTTAACCCCCCCACCCCCTCCCCCCCTCCCCTCGGTCAGGTGGGCAAAAAAGCCACAAGCCCCGGCTGAACCGAGGCTTGCGTCAGTGCCCCCCGAAGGACTCGAACCTTCGACCCGCTGATTAAGAGTCAGCTGCTCTACCGACTGAGCTAGGGAGGCGTGCCTGACCCGATATCTCCCGGACCAGGGATCTGATTTATAACCCCTTCTGGTGAAAAGTCCACCCGATCGGCCACTGCGAGGGGGCAGTCGTTGGGTCGGATTGACCCTTCCGACGCCCCCGCCTATCGTCCCGGTCCCGGTCCGGGGGCTGTCCCCGGTATCGGTATCCGTGTTCAGACGACGCCCGGTGCGTCCGATCGCCCCCGTGCCGTGCCGGAATGATCCGGCCCGATCCGGGACGACCAGGAGCCTCTCATGCTTCCCGCCCAACGCCAGAGCCGAGGCCGTTCCAAGCGCCGCCGCGCCCATGACGCCATCACCGCCCCCGGTTCGACCATCTGCCCGCTCTCCGGCATGCCGAAGCGCCATCACCGCGTGTGCGCTGAGTCCGGCTATGTCCGCCCCGGCCTGCGGATCACCGTCCGCAAGCTGAAGATCGGCGCCAACGACTAATCCCTCCCCACACTCCTTCTGGAGTTTGCCCGGTGCCGATCCGCATCGCCATCGATGTGATGGGCGGCGACCACGCCCCAGACGCGGTCATGAAGGGCGTCATCGATGCCCTGCCCATCCTCGCCCCCGACGACCAGCTCGTGCTCATCGGGCACGAAGATGCCATCCGCGCTCACCTTGCTGAGCGCGGCGTGAACGATCCGCGTCTTGAGGTCGTCCACACCCCGGATGTCATCGAGATGGGCGATTCGCCCGCCCACGCGGTCCGCGCCAAACCCCAATCTTCTATTGTCGTGATGGCCAAGCTCGGCTCGCACAAGGCCGAGAGGCCCTGCGATGCCGTGATCTCGGCCGGGAACACCGGCGCGTGCGTGGCCGCGGGCCAGATGCACATGCGTCGCCTGCCCGGTGTTCACCGCCCCGGCATCGCCGTCACCATCCCGGCCTTCCACGGACCGGTGGTGCTGTGTGATGCAGGAGCCAACCCGGAGCCGCGCCCGCTGCACCTGTGGCAGTACGGCATCATGGCCGAGGTGATGGCCAAAAAAACCCTCGGTATCGCCAGCCCCCGCGTCGCGCTGATGAACATCGGCGCCGAAGAGGGCAAAGGCTCGGACCTCATCAAGGAAACGCGGGATCTCTTCCGCAAGACCCCCGGCATCAACTTCACCGGCTACATCGAAGGACGCGACTTCTTCGCGGGCGCGGCCGATGTGGTCGTCACCGACGGCTTCACCGGCAACTCCATGCTGAAGATGGCCGAAGGGCTCGCGAAGTCGCTCTTCGAGGCCATCGCCGCCGAGATCCTTGAGTACGATCCCAACCTCATGGTCCAGTTCGAGCCGGTCATCAAGAGCATCTACAAGAAGAACGACTATCACGAGTACGGCGGCGCCCCCCTGCTGGGCTGCAACGGCGTGATGATGATCGCCCACGGCTCCTCCGAGCCCAAGACCATCAAGAACGCCATCCGCAACACCATGCAGCATGTCCGCGCTCAGGTGAACGATGCCATCGTCGCCCGCATCGCCGAACTGGCCCCCATCGGAGAAACGGTCCCCGCATGAGCGCACCCGCCTCCCCCGCCGCATCACGACCCCGAACCATCGGCGTCCGCATCGCGGGATCGGGATCGGCACTTCCGGACCATCGGTTGACCAACACCGAGCTGATGAAGGTGATGGACACATCCGACGACTGGATCGTCCAGCGCACCGGCATCCACGAACGCCGTCGGCACGACGCCTCACACCCCTACCCCACATCCGAACTCGGCGCGGCTGCGCTCGGAAACGCCCTGGCCCACGCCTCGATGTCGCCTAACGACCTCGGCCTGATCCTGTGCGCCACCATGACGCCCGACTCACCCACGCCCTCGGTCTCGTGCCGTATGGGCGCGATGCTCGGATGCAACCAGATCGGCGCGATGGACATCAACGCCGCCTGCTCGGGATTCGTCTTCACCATGGCCGTCGCCCATGAGATGATCGCGGGCGGGCTCTACGACTCCGTCGGCGTGGTCGGTGTGGACACCATCACCCGGCACTGCGACTACTCCACCTTCGGTCGCGGCGCGGCCATCCTCTTCGGCGACGGCGCTGGCGCGCTGATCCTCCGCCGCGATCCAGATGCCTCCAAGGGCATGCTCGCTCAGGCCATGCACACCGACGGCGGCGGCGCCAAAAGCCTCTACATCCCCTGCGGCCTCGACCAGATCGTGGACCCCGAGGGCGGCGTGCCCGACCCCCGCATGGACGGCAAGATCCAGATGAACGGCAAAGGGGTCTTCAAGTTCGCCGTTTCCAAGTTCCCCGAGGTCATCGAGGAAACCCTCACCCTGGCCAACATGCCCGCCTCCGAGGTGGACCACTACATCTGCCACCAGGCCAACAGCCGCATCCTCGAGGCCGCGCGGGAACGCTTCGGCCTGCCCGAGTCCAAACTGCGCGTCAACATCGACCGCCTGGGCAACACCGTCGCCGGCTCCTGCCCGCTCGTCTTCGACGAGCTGATGCAAGAGGGCAGGATCAAGCCCGGCCAGCGGGTCATGTTCATCGCCTTCGGCGCGGGCCTCACCTGGGGCGCAAGCCTCTGGCAGCTCTGAACACGAAGACCATCCCCTGCCTTGCGGTCGGGACCACCTCCCCCCCCACCCACCCCGCGTTTTCCCGCTCGCCAAGGTATCATGCTTGCATGACTCCCCCCCCCACCAACACCGCCACACCCACCATCATCCTCTCCCCCGGCCAGGGCGCTCAGGCCGTCACGATGGGCCAGGCGTGGGCCGCCACCTCACCCGCCGCTAGGGCCGTGTTCGACGAGGCGGACGCGCTGCTGGGTGATTCGCTGGGCGTGCCGCTCTCGACGCTGTGCTTTGAAGGCCCGCCCGACACACTCAACCGCACCGACATCTCCCAGCCCGCGATCTACACCGCGTCGGTCGCCTGTTTCCGTGCCTTGGTCGAGCAGGCGGGCGAGCCGCCGCTGGCCGCCGCCGCCGGGCTGTCGCTCGGCGAGTACACCGCCCTGCACCTCGCCGGGGCCTTCTCCTTCGCCGACGGCCTGCGCCTGGTCGCCCTCCGCGGCCGGGCCATGCAGGACGCCGCCGAGGCTACACCCTCAACCATGGTCGCCCTGATCGGCGCGGACGAGGATAAGGCCAACGCGTTATGTGACGCCGCGCGTGGGGGGGGGGATGACATCCTGGTCGCCGCCAACTTCAACGCGCCGGGGCAGGTCGTGATCTCCGGTTCGCTGGCCGCCTGCGAACGGGCCGAGGCGTTGGCCGGGGACCACGGCCTGCGCGCCACCCGCCTGAGCGTCGCCGGCGCGTTCCATTCCCCGCTGATGCAGCCCGCCGCGGACCGACTCGCCGCGGCGCTGGCCGACACCCCCATCACCACGCTGCGCTGCCCGGTGATGTCCAATGTCACCGGCCTGCCCCACGACCCCGACGCGGCCTCCATCCGCCGCCGCCTGGTCGAGCAACTCACCAGCCCGGTCCGCTGGGCCGCGAACTGCGAATACCTCGCCAAAACCCACACCGGTTCGGAGTGGCACGAACTCGCCCCCGGCAAGTCCCTGGCGGGCATGATGCGCCGCATCGACAAGGGCGTGAAGGTCATCACCCACGACACGCCCGAAACCCAACCCGCCTCCTGACCCGGAGCGGGGGCTACCAGCCCCCCGTCGCCGAGCCGCGGCGAACCCGTTGGGCCGACTTCCAGTCGGCCTCTTCTCCCCCCCACCCCACCCCCCCTCTCCGAGGCCCAAATGACCGACACCCGCATCGCCATCGTCACCGGAGCCTCCCGCGGCATCGGCCGTGCCATCGCCCTGCGTCTGGCCCGCGACGGCCGCCATGTCGTCGCCGTCGCCCGCTCGCAAGGCCCGCTGGACGAACTCGTCGCGGAGATCACCGCCGCCGGGGGCAAGGCCACCGCCAAGGCCTGTGATCTCGCCGATTCCGCCGCGGTCGCCGGCATGATCGAGTCCGTCATGTCCGAACTCGGGCGGATCGACATCCTCGTCAACAACGCGGGCATCACCCGCGACAATCTGATCCTCCGCATGTCCGACGATGAGTGGGACGATGTGGTCAACACCAACCTCAAGGCCGTCTTCGTCGCCTGCCGCGCCGCGGCCCGCCCGATGATGAAGGGCAAGTTCGGACGCATCGTCAACATCGCCTCCACCAGCGGCCTCGTCGGCAACCCCGGCCAGGCCAACTACGCCGCCGCCAAGAGCGGCCTGACCGGCCTGACCAAAACCATCGCCCGCGAACTCGGCGGCAAGGGCATCACCGCCAATGTCATCGCCCCCGGCTTCATCCAGACCGACATGACCGCCAACCTGCCCGCGGATGTCATCGACAAGGTGAAAGCCGCGATGGCCGTGAAGACCCTGGGCACGCCGGACGACATCGCCGCGGCCGTGGCCTACGCCACGAGCGACGAGGCGGGGTATCTGACGGGCCAGACCATCGCCGTGGACGGCGGCATGACAATGTGCTGACGCAGGAAAACCCCACTCATGGGGGTTGGCCCATCAGCTTCACGCGCATACCTTGTCTCTGGTGCCGTCGTCCATGACGCTCGGTGGAAGGAGGCATGATGCAAGGACAAACGCCCAGCGACCCGGCCGCCCCGCAAACCATTGCGGAGGCAATCCCGGCCGATGTCGCGGCGGAAACCGCCCCCGTGCCGGTCGATGCCACGCACGCCCAGGTCGATGCGCTGATCGGTTCGTGGTTCGGCTGGCTGTCGGACTACCCCGTGGTGCAGTCGCTGGCGGTGCTGTGCCTGCTGGCGTTGGTCGCCTGGCTGGCCTATCTGGTCACGAACCGCCTGATGAACCGCGTGATCGGCCTGGCCATGATCCGCTTGCCGGACTGGTGGCGGACTCTGGTGATCGACCACAAGGTGCTGCGGCGGCTTGTGCCGCTGGTGCCCACGATCATCGTCGCCCGCGGCATCGTGTTTGTCCCGCACCTGCCGCGGACGCTGGAACTGGCGGTGCTGCGGTCCGCGCAGGCGGTGGCGGTGCTGTTCGTGGCGCTGGCCTTCGGCGCGCTGCTCAACGCGGTCAACGCGATCTACAACCGCTACCCCATCGCCCGGGGACGCCCGATCAAGGGCTATCTCCAAGTGGTCAAGATCCTGGTCTACGGCGGCGCGGGCATCTTCATCCTCGCCGCGCTGGTCGGAGAATCACCCTGGATCTTCCTCTCCGGCCTCGGTGCGCTCACGGCGGTCCTGCTGCTGATCTTCCGCGACACGCTGCTCTCCCTTGTGGCGGGCATCCAACTGGTCAACAACGACCTGCTCCGCGTGGGCGACTGGATCGAGATGCCCCAGTTCAACGCAGACGGGGATGTGATCGACATCTCCCTGAATGTCGTGCAGGTCCGCAACTGGGACAAGACCGTCACGGCCATCCCCACCCACAAGTTCCTCGAGCACTCCTTCAAGAACTGGCGCGGCATGACCGAGTCCGGCGGACGCCGCATCAAGCGGGCCGTGCGCATCGACATGTCCACCATCCGCTTCCTCACCCCGGAGGAGATCAAGCGTTTCAGCAAGTTCCGCCTGCTCCGCGACTACATCGAGGCCAAGGTCGCCGAGCTGGACTCCTACAACCGCGAACATTGCCCGGACGAGGACGCCGCCATCATCGCCAACGCGCGGCACCTGTCCAATGTCGGCACATTCCGCGCCTACATCGCCGAGTATCTCAGACATCACCCGCTGATCCACCAGGGGATGACGCAGCTCGTCCGCCAGCTCGAACCCCAGGCAGACGGCCTGCCCATCGAGCTGTATGTGTATGTCAACGACACCCGCTGGGCGACCTATGAAAACGCTCAGTCGGACATCTTTGACCATATCCTGTCGATCGCGGGCGAGTTCGGCCTGCGGGTCTTCCAGGATCCGAGCGGCAGCGACATGGCCGCGCTCGCCGCGGACACCCGTTCGACGCGCCGCGCGAGCGAGTAGCACGCGGACCCGTTGTTCCGCTGGCACGGGCGTCCCGCCCGTGCGTCAGCCCGTCACTTTGACGGCCACGAAGGTCACATCGTCGGCCGGGCGCAGCTCGCCGCAGTGCTTGTCCAGTGCCTCACGCAACGCGGTGCAGATCTGTTCCGCGGAGTCCCCCGCGTGGGTCTCCACCACCGAGCGGACACGCGCCTCCCCGAACTGCTCGTTGCGGTTGTTCATCGCCTCCGACAGGCCGTCGGTGCTGAGCAGCACGATCATGCCCTGGTGGACATGCGTTCCCCGATGCTCGGAGTACCGTTCGTCGCGGTCGATGCCCAGCGGCAGGCCGCCCGCGTCAAAGTCCAGCCACGCCCCGACGGTCGAGTCGTACACCATCGGCGGCCCCTGGCCGGCGGATGCCCAGCGCAGTTCGTGCCCGCCCGGATCGATCATGACCAGCAGCATGGTCATGAAGCGGAACCCGCCAGAGTCGTTCACCAGCGAGGCGTTGGTGTAGTTGAGCAGGTCGGCCAGTGAGCCGACCTCGCCAGCTCGGGAGCGGATCACGCCGCGGGCCGTGGCCATGAGCAGGGCCGACGCGATGCCGTGGCCCATGACATCGCCCAGCACCACGGCCAGCCCGCTGGGCGTGATGGCGTCAACCTCGAGATAATCGTAATAATCGCCACCGGTCTCGTCGCAATACGCGCTGTATCCGAACACATCGAGATGCGGCAGCGACGGCGCGCCCTTGGGCAGCAGTGCCTGCTGCACATCCATCGCCAGTTCCAGACTTTTCTGGAGGCGGATGCGGTCCTTCAGCCCGGCCTGCATCTTGTTGATCTCGTCCCCCAGCTCGGCGAACTCGCTCGCGCCGTCCAGCGTGAGCTGGGTGTCCAGATCCCCGGCCTCAATCAGGTGCAGGTGCTCGCGGAGACGCAGGATCGGCCGGGCGAGCCACACGGCCCCGAACATGCCGATCAGCACGGCCACGCCAGCTGCCACCAGTCCGGTCTGCAACGCCCGGGCCTGCGTCTCACGAACCCCGCCGACCAGATCGGCCTCGGGCACGCCGATCACCAGGTACCACTCCAGGCCCGCACCCAACGGCACGCGGAGGGGTGTCACCTCGATGTACCACGCGCCGTCGCGGGCCTCGACGCGTTCCATGCCGATCCCGCTTCCGGACTCCACGCGAGCCTTGGCCGCCGAGCCGAGGATGCGGGTGGACTCGTCCTCCGCGGCCCACACCTCCCGGCGTTCCCCCGCCGAGTCGAGCAGGCTCTGCACGCGGCTGGCCGCGACCATGCGCCCGTCCCGCTCGGCGATCACCGCCAGACCTGTCTCGCCAATTCTGAGACCAGCAAGAAACCGGGAAAGCTCGACGAGTTCGATCTCCGTGCTGAGCACACCGACAAGCGTGCCCGCCGCATCGTGGATCGGGCGGACATAACTGACCCCCGGCGTCTCGCCGGTACCATCGGAACGGGTCCAGCTGTAAATGGGGCTCCACGCGGATTTGCGTTCCGGGCCAGCGGCCGCTGCCAGGCCCGTGACATACCACGGCCGGGTGAAGAGGTCATACGGCAGACGCCGGCTGGGTGTCGGTCCGAAGCCGCCCGCGCCGTCCGTCTCGAACTGGTTGATAAACTGGTCCGACGCGTCCGCCTTGAGGGCGTACTCGGGCAGGGGATCGCCGGGGTACTGCGCGATCCAGGTGACCGCGCCGTCTGCCCGCCCGAAGACGATGCTGCTCAGGCCGCCGAACGCGCTCCATTGCCGCCACAGCACATCCCACCAGTCCGTCAGATCGGCCGGGTCCAGCACCCCCGCGTCGAGCAGCACCATCGTGGCGTCGCTGGCGGTGCCGGCCACGCGGAGGTGACCCTCAACCCGCTGACCCACGCGCGAGCCAATCTGGGCCACGATCTGCCCCGCGAGATCGTCCACCGAACTGCGGGAGGACCGGACACCGATCCACCCCAGGGTGCCGGCCAGAGCCACCACCGGAACGACAACGAGAACCGGCACAAGAATCCGAACTGAAACGCGTGAGAGCATGGTCCCAGCGTAGCAGAATCCGAGCGGGTCCGACGAGGATCAGAAGTAGTCCACCATCGATGGCGCGGTCCCGGCAAACATCGCCCCGAGTGATCGCACCGGGCCGTCCGCGCCACCGATCCGCCCGATCAGACGCAACTGACCCGGCGCGGCATACCCGGTGTAGACGGCGGCCATCGCGCCGATGTCCAGTTCCACCGCGCCGGATCCGCCCCGGATGCAGCGGCCCACGCCGTCCTCGACCTCGATCACCCAGTTTCCGGCATTTTCCTCGAACAGTGAATCCCGCACGTCGATCTCGACGCGTGCGCGAACATCGGGCGCGTAGCCTCGGGCCGCGATGGCCTCGGGCAAGCGCACGATGCGAGTCATCCAGTGATCCTCGTGCTCGATGCGGTACTTCTGCTCATCGAGCAGCATCAGGATGGGGTGCGAGGGGCCGCCCGACAGACGGATCTCGGTCACGACGGACCCGTACCCGGCCAGGGCCGCCAGCACGCCGCGGGCGCCGGCCTCGCTGGAAGCCGCCCAATCGCTGACCCAGAGCATGAAGCCGCGCTGGGGGTATACGGCCCGCTCCAGGCGCGTCGTCAGCACGCCGCACACGCCGGTGGCGTCCTCGATCACCAGTGTGTCGGTCTCCGATTTCCGCGGCGAGCGGATGAGCGACCAGAGGTAGGCATCCCGATCCAGACTGCCGGGCATCTCCGCAGCCATCGCTTGTTGGCACGCCACGATCGCGTCGTGGTCTCTCCCGAAATCCGCCGGGCGGACGCGGACGCCCGGCACGGACCTTGCCCGGAGGCGCGCCGGATCGATCACGATGCGGTAACGGTGCCCGGCCTGCTCGTAGCCGGATCGGCGATACAGGGCTTGCGTGGCGGGGTAGAGCGTGGACAGCGGGCAGCCCTTGTCGTGTGCTTCACGCAGCAAGGCCTGCATCATGGCGCTGGCCACTCCGGCACCCCGGCGTTCGGGCGGCACGGCGACCGCCCGCACGCCGGCCATCGACACGGGCCTGCCCCCGAACCACTGCCCCGGCCAGATGATGACCGCCGCGCCCGCCGGCTCGCCCAGTTCATCACGGAAGACCCGCTGCCGGCCCGGACCCGCCTCGTCGATCACGGCGTCGGCGGACTCCGAAGGGGTCGCGAAGCTGTTGCGCAGCGCCCGCGCCACGAACGCCCGTTCCGTGTCGTTCTCGATCGGTCCCCAGCAGGGCTTGCTCATTCCGCTCCCTCCATCCGTTCGTGCCGTCAGCCCCGTTTGAGAAAACCCATGTGCATCCGGCAGTGGTCCAGGTGCAGCAGCACCCATTGATCGTGCGTCATCCGACCGAGCACGGGCGAGTCGTGGGTCATCTTCTCGCCCGCGTCGATCCGCGCGAGTTGGGAGCGGATCAGGCCCAGGCCCTCTTCGAACGGGACCGCATCTCTGGGCAGGAGCACGGAAGCCGACTTGGGCAGCTTGATGCCCGGCTTCATCTGGCTTCTGCCGAGCCGTGGCTTGAAGAAGGTCGATCCGAGCAGACGGATGATCCAAGGAGCGCAAGCGCCGCCGAAGCCGTCGAAACTGAACCCCATCAGCTTGCCGCAGTGTTCGAGGATCTGCCCGGCCGACCACTCGCCCGTGGCACGCAGGGTGCCGGCCCGGTGCGCGGCCTCGATCGCATCGAGTTCCGCGCGGAGTTCGTCCAGTGTGCGGAAGACCGCGGGTGTCCAGGAGTCGGGCTTGGTGGGTGACATGATCGATCCAGACTGGGGACGGTTGCGTGACTCGGATACCTCGCGCCGAGAACGGCACGCACGGGCCATCTTACTCCTCCGGATGGAGGATCAGAAGGGCGGAAACGGGCCGGTGGTCGGATGCCTCCGGCTCGTCATGCACGCGGACCTGACGATGGGTCCAACGCGGCCCCGGTCCCATCAGAATGAAGTCGATCTCGATGCTGGGGTTGGTGAACGAGAAGGTCAACCGGTCGTCCCGTGGCTTGATGGCCTCCGATGCGATCGCGTGGAACAGGTCAAGCGTTCTGGAACCCGGCTGGTCGTTGAAATCCCCCAGCAGCACGAACGGCGTGCGGAGACCACGCAGGTATTCCGCCACGACCGCCGCCTGGGCATGGCGATAGGCGTCATCATCCACCCAGTCGAAATGAACATTGACGGCCGTGATGATTTGTCCGTCTGGCAGCAGAACTTCGGCCACCAAAGCCACACGCGGCTCATGACCGTCTGGCAAGCGCAAGGACCGAACCGCTCCGAACGGATGGCGGGACAGGACCGCCATGCCGTACTTGCCACCCTGAAAATCCATGAAAGGCTCAAAGACCGCGTGCATGCCGAGCAAACGCCCAAGCTGGGCGGCCTGGTCCACGCCGCCGCTGCGGGCCGCGTGCCAATCCACCTCCTGCAAACCGATCAGATCCGGGCCGAGGGAGTCAAGCACACGCGCGGTCCGAGCAAGATCGACCACGCCGTCCATCCCGCGCCCGTGGCGGATGTTGTAGGTCACAACACGCAAGGCAATCCCGGCGGCAGCATCGGCGGATCCATCGCCAGGAGCGGCGGGCGATGGACCGGACGCACACCCGAACAACGCCACCACCAGGATGACGGCCAGCAAGGACGAACTCTTGAAGATCCCATGCACGCCATCGCTCCTGCAGCATCCCGAGGCGGTCACACCCCGACGCATGAAGATACACGGGCCGGGTGGCCCCGCCAAGGCCGGAAGCTCGATGTCCACGAAACGGCGCACCAATCCGGTCATCCGACCAGATGAATATCAAGTATGGTTCGATGCCCGAACCGAGCGATCGGATGCGGCGTACCCCGCGGGCGGGAACACCTCCACCAAAGGAAGCCAAGAGATGACCGACAAGCCCCACTCCGATACCACCGAACGATCCGAGATCCTGGTGGGCCTGCGGGTGACCGATGAGGATGGGTACGCCCGCTACCGGGCCGGGATGACACCGATCCTGGAGGCGATGGGCGGGTTCTTTCGCTACGACATGCGGGTGAGCGAGCTGCTGCGCGGTCGGGCCGACGAACCCTTCAACCGCGTGTTCATCCTCTCGTTCCCGGATGGGGCCACGAGGGATCGGTTCTTCACGGACCCGGCCTACCTCCCGGTCCGTGCTGAACACTTCGAACGCTCCGTCGGGTCGGTCACCATCATGGCGGGGTACACGCTCGACTGACCGGCCGATCCCTTCAGACCGCCGGGCACACCATCATCATCCGGCACGGCGCGGGCGGGAACTCCAACTCGGCGCGGTAGGCACGGAATGCGTCCGGATCCCAGCCCGCCATGCCCAGCGCCCCCGCCACCACTGCGGCGTGGCCGCTCAACCGCCGGCACTGCAGAACCGGGGGGGAGCGAAAACGCTGTGCTGGCTCAACATCGTACATCGGACCCCCCCACTCCTCCCCCATCCGACAGACAGAATGCCCCGTCGAGGTCGTCACGGTCGAGCAAGATGAGCATCGGTAAAAAAATAAAGGCCGCGGCGGCCTGACCCAGCCACGGCCTTGCATGCGATCGTACCGAGCCTTACCCGCGTCGTCGCCGCAGGCCAGCCAGTGCGGCTCCCGCCAGAAGCACGCCAGTGCCCGGCGCAGGAACAACGAAGTAATTGATGTTGTCCATGTACCAGCCGCCGGGGTTGCTCCCAACCACACGGATCTCCGCCGCCACCGCGTCAGTCACGCCGTTCCTGAACAGGCTGGTGTCGGACCTTCCAAAGCGGAACACTGTACTACCGTCCGGAAGCGTCGCCCCTGGCAGCAAAGTTTCGGAGAACGACTCGAACCGGAAAACCGCTTCGCCAGCCGCGTTGAAGAATGTGAGATCGGCCGCGATCGGCGTCAGAGAACTGAACGGTCTGGTCGACAGCGTCAGGCCGAACCCGTCAATGACGCCCGCGAAGGTCAGGCGGATGGCAAAGTCCGGACTGGCCATCGACCCGTTGAGCGCCGTACCCCCCATCACGCCCGAGACAGACCACGGAATAACCGTCGTCCGCGGGGCGGGGAGACCGGATCCGTTCGGCTCGTACGCAAAATGTACGCCGCCGATGACTTGGTCGTCCAACGACATCCCCTCGGGGAGATCGTCGAAGGTGATGACCCCCCCCCTCGCGGCCGCGGTAAAAACGATCGCCGCGGCCGCAGTTGACAGAACACGATGCATGGCTGCTCCTTTCAGCAGGGAGAGAGTGATGATCATGCCGTCCGGCGGCGTCCGCCTGAAGCCAACAGGCCAACCAACGCGGCAACCGACGCCGGCCCGGGCACAGGAGTGAAGGTCAGGTTGTCGAACTTGTACGTAGCCGTGTTCGGCGAGTCGAAGCTGAACACGACATCCAGCCGACCCACACCTGCATAGCTGGACAGATCCGCCCATCCCTCGAAGATAAAGGCCGGCCCGCCGTTCTGATTGTTCGTGATCGTGTCCGAGACAAAGCTCTCCGATCCGATCAGCGTCCCAAGCGCATCGTACAATGTAACATGCGCAGTCATGTCAAACGGCAACGCCGTCGGGCCGGAAAAACCGAAACCCAGACCCGTAACCGGGGCATCGAATGTGATGCCCAGCCAGTTTCCCGGCGCAGTCGTGCCGATCAGATAGTGCCCGGCTACATAATTGTACACCGCAGACTCGGCCACCACCGTCGGATCGCCCCAGAAAGCATCGAGACTGCTGGCCGTAAACGACGCGCCGTCCACTGCCAAGCCGTTGACCGGTGTCCCGGTCACCACCGACTCGAAATCGACCACACCGGCGCCCGCCGTCGATCCAACGAGCGACAGAATGGACCCTAACACACCTAGCGTCTTCATGATGCATCTCCTCTCACCTACGTGAGTGCCAGAAAACTCGGCTCGTCACCCAAACGAGCCCGCAGCGAGATCATACTGTGAGAATCCTTTTATTTCAAGATTGAACTGAGATTATTCTCAAAATGTATCTATCATCAGGCCAGGAATTCATCCGATAACGCTCTCAGGCAACCTTGTTATGACCAAACAAAAACCAATCAAATGTATTTCTTCCAAATCTGCCGATGAACCGGACTCTAAGCGGTGCGAAGCTGTCGCACGAGACCTCCAGCATGCCTTTGATACCTTGGTCGCCGCACTTCCTGACGAGTGTGCGTCCGTGTCGGCCATGAGCCGCTATCTAGGCATAGGGCGGAACATCTGCCAGCGAATCCGCTTGGCACTGCAGTCGCACAGCGATGCCATGGATGTTCTTCAGTGTCTCCCGGGGACCACCGGCCTGAACCAGTTCATCGATGCGGCACAGCGCCAGGGGATCGGCCAGCGACTGACCGAAGACGCTCGGGCCGCCGTGGCGCAGTACGCCGCGTTGATCGGAGCCGCCGGCGGCAGTCAACGGCGGCTCATCGCCGCACTGGCATCCCGCGCCGACTCACGGCGGGATGCCGACGCAGACGCGCATGCCGAGCGATATCAGTTCGAGGCACGCCAAGCACTCTTCGAAGCCGCACGGCGGGTCACAGGCGTGGAGTGCCAGGCACGGATTGAAACCATGTTCGTCCGCATCCATCCCAACGACCCGGATCAACTTGAGATGATTGAGGCTTCCGGCATCATAGGGGCGTCTTGGAGAGAACACAGCACACCGATTGTGCGCATTACCGGAAGCGAGACCAGCGAAGGGACAGTCCAGACCCCACGCACCGAGATCCCTGCTCCCATACCCGTCTTTGGCATTTCACCGGGGTCCCTGCTCGATGGCTTCGCTTCCGACCCCCTCCCAGCGATTGTGTCCCGCTCGCGCCGGGGCGAACTTGTCCAGGTCTTCAATCCGGAAGGGCCTTCTGAGAATCCGATCGACATAGTCGTCGGCACCGCCATCTCCCCGGCATGCGGTCATCCGAAGCGAGAGGACCCACCAATTCTCTGCGCCGGCACCGTGATCGGCACACCTTGCCGCTGGTTACTGATGGACATCTATCTTGAAAAGGCGCTCGCTCGGGCCTGCTTGCCTTCGATGCATGTCGTACGCATGGGTTTCACCGGGCCCCTGGGCAATCGTTACCCCCAGGACCGATGGTACGACCTGATCGAGCCCGCCCCACCCCTGGAGATCAACGGCGCCGACCTCAACCGTCGCCCAACACCGGCCTACGCCCGAGCCACGGAACTCGCCAGCGCGCTGGCCGACCGGGCTGGATGGCCCCCCGACCGCTTCGTCAACATCCGCTGCGTCGTGCCCTACCCCATCTGGGAGATGCAGTATGTCATGTGTCTGGATTTTGACGACACCGACACACTCCGTTGAGACACCGACCGGAGACGCCACAATTCCCGAATGACATCGCCCCGGAGAACCGGGGCGACGAGTGCGATTGTCTGCGATTAACCGGGGGGATGAGTATCTGGCGGCGTCCTCAGGCCTTCGCGGCGGCCGCGGCGGCTTTCTTGCGGGCGTCGTCCAGCGTGCCGACATACATGAAGGCGGACTCGGGCAGGTCGTCGCCCTCGCCGTTGCAGAGGCGCTCGAAGGAGTCGATGGTCTCCTCCAGGCTGGAGTTGACGCCGGGGAAGCCGGTGAAGACCTCGGCCACATAGAAGGGCTGGGAGAGGAAGCGCTCGATGCGCCGGGCGCGGTTGACGATCCGCTTGTCCTCTTCGCTCAGTTCGTCGACGCCGAGAATGGCGATGATGTCCTGGAGATCCTTGTAACGCTGCAGGATCTTCTGCACGCGCTGGGCCACGGCGTAGTGGCGCTCGCCGATGATGCCGGGGTCGAGGATTCGGGAGGTGGAGGCCAAGGGGTCCACAGCGGGGTAGATGCCCTTTTCGGCGATGCCGCGGGCGAGGGTGACGAAGGCGTCCAAGTGGGCGAAGGCGGTGGCCGGGGCCGGGTCGGTGAGGTCGTCGGCGGGCACATAGATGGCCTGCACGGAGGTGATGGCGCCCTTGGCGGTAGAGGTGATGCGCTCCTGCAGCTCACCCATCTCGGTGGAGAGGGTGGGCTGGTAACCCACGGCGGAGGGCATACGCCCGAGCAACGCGGACACCTCGGAACCCGCCTGCGTGAAGCGGAAGATGTTGTCCACGAACATCATGGTCTCTTTACCGGAAGCGTCACGGAACTCCTCGGCCATGGTCAGACCGGAGAGGGCCACACGCATACGGGAGCCCGGAGGCTCGTTCATCTGGCCGAACACCATGGCCACCTTGTCGAGCACATGGGCGGTGTTGCCCTCGGCATCGGTGTACTCAGCCTCGGCCATTTCGCGCCAGAGGTCGTTGCCCTCGCGGGTGCGCTCGCCGACGCCGCAGAAGACGGAGTAGCCGCCGAACTCG
>CAZXGL010000022.1:0-60012 GCA_964640595.1 uncultured Phycisphaeraceae bacterium
CACCCCCCTCCCCCCCCCCCACCATCGGGGGCCGCAAGGCGGCAGGCATCCAACGCGCCCAACCCCGCGCGGGCGGCCAATCCAACATCGGTCAGGTCGGTACGCAGGGCAAATGACACGGGAAGCGTCTTGGCCTCCCCATCGTCCCAGCGTCGGCCGCGTTGGCCGCGGCCGTCTGTCTGGATCGAGGCGATGACCACGACGCCGCCGGCTTCCGGGGTCTGGGGTCGGTGACGCCAGGCGGCATCCTGCGTGCTGGTGGTCTTGGCGTAGACGACCACCTGGGAAACACAGCACTCCTCAATGCCCGGCAGCGCGGCCTGGATCGCGGTGGCCCAGCCCGTCAGCTCGGCATGATGCCCATGCCCCCCACTCACACCGCGTCCAGACCCAGGTCGAGCGACACCGCCTGGTGGGTCAGCCCGCCGACGGAGATGCGGTCCACGCCGGTCTCGGCGATGGCGCGAACGGTGTCCATCGTCACGCCGCCGGAGGCTTCGAGGATCAGGCCCTTTGCTTTCGCGTCGCGCCGACGGACGGCCTCGCGCAGCAGGTCGGGCGTCATGTTGTCCAGCAGCACCATGTCGATCAGCCCGACGGGCAGGCTCAGCACATGATCGAACTGTTCGAGCGTGTCGGTCTCGACCTGCACGAAGCGCAGCATCCCGCCGCCACCCTTGGCCTTGGCCGCGATCCCGGCGAGCATGGCCGTCAGGTCTTCCGGCGCCACCCCCGCGATGTGGTTGTCCTTGATGAGCACAGCGTCGTACAGGCCCAGCCGGTGGCAGACGCCACCGCCGCAGCGCACGGCGTACTTCTCCAGCAGACGCATGCCCGGCGTGGTCTTGCGGGTATCGCAGATCCGGGCCTTGGTGCCGTCGATCGCTCGGACGAACGCGGCGGTGCGTGTGGCCACGCCGCAGAGCCGGGCCGTCAGGTTGAGCAGCGTCCGCTCGATGCGGACAATGGCCCTGGCGCTGCCTTCCAGCTCGGCCAGGGTGTCACCGGAGCGGATCGGCTCGCCGTCGTTGCGCAGGCCCCGGAACGCGATTGGCTCGCCGGCCTCCGCGAAGATCGAGATGATTTTGGGCACGAAAGCAAGGCCCGCCGCCACGCCGGGTGATCGGGCGGCCACACGCACACGACGCCGGTCATCGCGCGAGAAGGTCAACTCCCCCGTCAGGTCACGCGGGGGCACGCCGAGATCCTCGTCGCGCGCCAGTTCCAACAGGCGACGGATATATCCCGTGCGAGAAACCGCCGTCGCCAGATCGGACAGCGAGACGGCATTGGGATCGATGGTGTCGATCGTGGGCATCGGGCGATGCTACGCGGGCCGGATCCCTATGATCCCGGTGGCCGGGTGGCCCTGCTCTCCGAGCCGGGTCTCTCGGTCGACCGGCTCTCCGAGCCGGATCTTGAGAATGCAAGAGGAGGCCCCGGCTCGCTCAGCCCGGGTCGAAACAATGAACCGGCTCGGAGAGCCGGTCTACCGAAGGAGTCGGCATGGGTCTTCTGGACGGCAAGCAAGGTCTCATCGTCGGGGTCGCCAACGACCGCTCGTACGCGTTCCACATCGCCCAGGCCCTGACCGAGCACGGGGCGACCTGCGCCTACGCCCACATCCCCGGCGAGAAGAACGAGCGGCGGACGGGCAAGGCGGTCGAGAAGATCGCACCCAACCCCTGGCTGTGCCCCTGCGATGCCGGCAAGGACGAAGACCTGGATGCCCTCTTCGAGCGATACAAGAAGGATTTCCCCCGTCTGGACTTCCTCATCCATTCCATCGCCTTCGCCGATCGGGAATGGCTCCAGCCGGGCAAGTTCTGCCACACACCGCGGAAGGCCTATCTCGATGCGGTGGACATTTCCGCCTACACCCTCTCGGCGATGGCCGGGCGGGCGAAGGAGCAGATGGCGGCGAATGGTGGTGGATCGATCATGGCGATGAGCTACTACGGGGCTGAAAAGGTGGTCCCCGGTTACAATGTGATGGGCGTGGCCAAGGCCGCCCTGGAAGCCACCAGCCGCTACCTGGCGTTCGAGCTGGGCGAGTACGGCATCCGGGTCAACACCATCTCCGGGGGATACCTGAGAACCCTGGCCAGCTCGGCCGTGGGCGGCGTGGACATGATGGACGAGATGGCCCGCACCAAAGGCCCGCTCCGCCGCGGTGTCGAAGGCTCGGATGTGGGCAAGACCGCTGTCTACCTCGCCAGCGACCTGGGCAGCGGCGTGACGGGCGAGAACATCTATGTGGACTGCGGGATGAACACACTGGGGATCTAACCCCACCCTTCTCCCGCCCTCGCCCCGCCCAACCTCCTTACCCGTTCAACACCTGATCCATTCCTGAGAACATCCAACCAGGTGCATTGCGCACGGACCCTCCAGATGGGGGGTCCGTGTTTCATTCAGGCACGAACAACCCGCGGACTGGGTGACAGGGACAGGGAAATGGGATGATTTTTGCGGACTTTGCTGGCAGCCTCGGTTTTATAGGGCACATTCCTTCCACACCAGAACCCGCCACACCGGCGGCTAGACCACATGGGAGTGTGCGATGAGAGATGCAAAGATTCTGACGGCAGTGAGTGCCGTCGCCCTGATGGCCGGCGCGGCAGCGGCCGGTTTCAGCGGCGGCCCGTACAAGATCGCCGACTCGTTCGAGGACTTCAACGGTAACCAGGGTGAGAACGGCTGGACCTATGGGTACTACAACGGCAATGTTGATGCCGCGTATACCCCCGCCGATTTCGAGCTGATGACCAACTGGGATGCTTCGGTTGGTCGCTGGTGGGTGGACGGCTCCAACGGCGGCCCGCTGACCCTGATCGACTCGGTGTTCATGCACCCCTGGGCGTATGCCAGCGAGAGCCAGGGCACTGACCACTGGGCGGTTCGCCGGTGGACCAGCACCATGGAAGGCCCCGTCCAGATCGATATCGACATGCTCCGCGGCCCATCCCATAACCAGGGCGATGGCGTGCGTCTGCATGTGTTCGTCGATGGTGTCAAGCAGCTCATCGCCGATCTGAACCCCAACAACTCCACGGGCCTCTCCCTGACGCTGTTCCAGAACATCGGCATCGGCTCCGTGATCGATTTCGCCATCGATCCCAAGGAGACCGCCCTGTTCGACGGTACCCGCTTCAACGCGGTGATCACCAGCAGCGTTCCCAGCCCGTCCTCGATGGCCCTGCTGGGCCTGGGCGTGCTCGCCATGGGCAAGCGCCGCCGATAACCTACGGAATCCTCCTGCAAATTGACCCGCGTCGGCTGGCCCGACGCGGGTTTCTTTGTCGATACTCTGGGTGATGCTGGATCCGATCACCAACCAAATCGCCTCCCAAGCCGTCCAACGGGCCGCGATGAGCAAAAGGCCTCAAGAGGCAAGGGCCCGGACGCCCGAAAAGGGCCGGGCGGCGGAATCGGACCGGTTTGAAACCATCCTCGGTGAGGTCGAAGCCCTCGGACCCGCCCGGCCGCTGGCGGACGCGGACCAGGAAGAGGCACGGGAAGACCGGATCGAGCACCGATCCGGGGCCGTGGATCAACAAGGACGGGAAGATCAGCCCGGGGGCATGCTGGACCTGACGGCCTGACCCCGCTCACGCGGGGTTGCCCTGCGGGCGTGCCCGAGTTGAGCAAATCTCCTAACTACTGATCTTAAAGGACTTTGGCGCAAAGTAATTTCTGCGCTTTGGGTTGCCCCCCGGATCTGGTGTGGCATCTTCTCCGTATCGGATCGGTCGGATCGCTCGTCATGCGTGCCAGACCGGACGAGCCCTGGCGGGCCCAACCCGTCAAGTGCCAAAGGAGGAGAAGAAATGAAGATGACCATCAAGGTCAGCGCGATTGCTGCGCTCACGACGCTCTGTGGGGGGGCCTTGGCGAACCCGGTACTCATCGCCGACTCCGTCGCCGACTATGGCGGGGTGCAAGGCGAGAACGGTTGGCATTACGGATACTACAACCTCGAGGACATCAATACCTCGAGCGGGGTATCGGTGGCGATCTCGGAGTTCCGCCAGCTTTCCTCGTACGACTCGTCCACCGGATGGTGGGGAATGAACGGGGAATCCGCCGGGGGCAACCCCGCGCACGGCAGCACGCCCGGTTCGTACTCGATCATCACCCGCAGCCGGATGCACCCCAATGCGCCGTGGGGCGGCGCGAATGTGGTCGCTGAAGAGCAGTGGGCCTCCCGCCGGTGGGTGAGCACCGTGAGCGGCGAGGTGACTCTGACCGGCCTGATCGCCCACCATGAGTACATCGGGTACAACATGGTCGGTGACGGCACCGAGGCGCATGTCCTCGTCGATGGTGAGGCCGTGTTCAGCTACGATGTCGGCCTGTTGGACTTCCAAGGCATCATGTACTCGCTGTCGGTGAATGTGAGTGAAGGCAGCGTGATCGAGATGGTCGTGGGTTCAAAGGACAACCCGCTCTACGATGCCACGACCTTCACGATGCGGGTCACGCAGGTGCCCGGCCCCGGCGCGATGGCACTGATCGGCTTGGGCGGGATCATGGTCGGCGGGCGTCGCCGCCGCTGAGTTCCGCAACACGGATCCATTCTGAATACCCCCACCACAACGCCCCTGTCGTGCCTGCGACGGGGGCTGTTGGTTTTTGCGGATGGGGTCAGAACCGACGCATCAGAAAAACGCCGCCGATGAAATCGGCGGCGTCTCGGAGGTGAAACTTCAGATCAACCCAGCAAAGGGTCAATGGCCTTTGAAGAAGCGGGTGAAGGCGTGGACGGTGGTGCCGCGGCCGACGGCGGCGATGGACTCGGTCAGGGGGATGCCCTTGGGGCACACCTTGACGCAGTTCTGGGCGTTGCCGCAGTCGGAGACGCCACCGGGGCCCATCAGGGCTTCGAGGCGGTCGGGCTTGAGGCGCTTGCCGGTCTCGTGCTCGTTGAAGAGGCGGGCCTGGCTGATGGCCTGTGCGCCGATGAAGGCGTTGTTCCAGTCGGCGGGGTCCTCTTCCTTGAGGTACTGGGGGCAGGCTTCGAGGCAGCAGCCGCAGGTCATGCACTCGGAGAGAGAGTACCGCATCTGCTGGTGATCGGGGCTTTCCTTGGGTCCTGCCCCGAGGTTGTAGGTGCCGTCGATGGGGACCCAGGCCTTGACGCGTTTGAGGGCGTTGAACATGCGCTCACGATCGACCCAGAGATCCCGGATGATGGGGAACTTGCTCATGGGTTCGAGGGTGAGGGTGTCACCCTCCTCGGGGGCGTACTCGTCGATGAGGCATGAGCAGGACTGGCGGACGCGGCCGTTGATGACCATCGTGCAGGCACCACAGACCTCTTCCAGGCAGCCTGAATCCCAGACGACGGGGGTGGTCTTCTTGCCTTCGGTGGTGACGGGGTTGGCCGCGATCCACTTGAGGCAAGAGATGACATTGGAGCCGGACTCGACGGGGACCTTGAAGGACTCCCAGCGGTCGGGCTTGCCGGGGCCATCGCACCGCTTGATCCGGAAGATGACCGAGCGGCCGGGCTTGGCGCGTTCGCGGTTGGCTTTGCGGGTTTCGGCATCGAAGGCTTGGGCTGGAGCACCGGTCATGGTGGTTGCCTTTCGGAATTACGAGGCGGCCGGGGCGGGCTTGGAATCAGACTTGGCATCGGTCTTGCCGTAGGTGCGGGACCGGGGCTGGACGAGCGGGCCTTTCACGGGCACGAACTCGATGTCGGTCGAGTTGGTCCGCGGGTTGAAACGGGCGATGGAGGTTTTGTAGAAGTTGGCATCGTCGCGGTCGGGGTAGTCCTTGCGGTAGTGCGCCCCGCGGGACTCCTTGCGAAGCAGGCCGGCCTTGAGGATGGCCTCTGCCATGATGAGCATGTCACCGATGGCGCGGGCGTAGGAAAGGGACTGGTTGGTCCAGCCGGCGGCATCGTCCAGTTCGACCTTGGCGTAGCGCTCGCGGAGCTGTGCGACCTTCTCGATGGCCTTCTCCAGGCGGTCGCCGGTCTTGACGACGGTGGAGGCGGCGGTCATCTCGTCGCCGAGTTCCTTGCCGATCTGGTACGGGTTGAAGGCATTGTCCCCGGTGCCTCCGGATGCGGAGGCGACGAGGCGGTCGTGCTTGGCCTGCTCCTGCTTGACGACGCGGTCGTAGACACCCTGATCGAGACCATCGACCGCGGGCAGGCCGGATTCGCGGATGAAGTTGACGACCGAGACACCGTTGCACAAACCGTCGAAGATGCAGGAAAGCAGAGCGTTGGCGCCGAGGCGGTTGGCGCCGTGGTAGGCGAAGTTGACCTCACCGAAGGCGTAGAGGCCCTTGATGTTGGTCATCATGTTGCCGGGCGCGCCGATGGTCAGGCCGTGGCCGGGCTGCTGATCGACGGGGATGGGCGCGCCGGACTTGTGCCCGGGCAGGGGGTTGGCGGGGGTGTAATCGCCGGGGGTGTAGTCGGTCCAGAGGCCGCCCATGGAGTAGTGAACGGCGGGGAAGATGCGCATGGGGGTGAAGCGCGGGTTCTCACCGACGAACTTCTCGTAGATGTCGAGGATGCCACCGAGCTTCATGGTGAGGTAGTCGGGGTCGCGGTGGGTCAGGTCGAGATAGACCTCGTTGCGGCCGCCGACACCGAGACCCTCGTTGACGCAGATGTCGAAGATCTCGCGGGTGGCGATGTCGCGGGGGACGATGTTGCCGTATTTGGGATAGCGTTCCTCGAGGAAGTAGTAGCGTTCGCTCTCGGGAATGTCCTTGGGTTTGCGGGTGTCGCCTTTCTTGCGGGGAACCCAGACGCGTCCGCCCTCGCCGCGGGCGGACTCGGACATCAGGCGGAGCTTGTCGGCCCCGGGGATGGCGGTGGGATGGACCTGGACCATCTCGGGGTTGCCGTACCACGCGCCTTCCTGGTAACAGCGGGAGGCCGCGCCTCCGGTGCAGATGACCGAGTTGGTGGACTTGCCGAAGACAAGCCCGTTGCCGCCGGTGGCCATGACCACGGCCGCGCCGCGGAAGGCACGGATCTGCATGGTGCGCATGTCCTGGGCGACGATGCCGACACAGCGTTTGTCCGCGCCCTCACCGGTCGTGACGGGCCAGAGGAACTCCCAGAACTCGTACTTCTTGACCTTGCCCTCGGCCTCGTAGCGGCGGGTCTGCTCGTCGAGTGCGTAGAGCAACTGCTGGCCGGTGGTCGCGCCGGAGAAGTGGGTGCGTTTGAAGAGCGAGCCGCCGAACAGTCGCAGATCGCGGAAGCCCTCGGCGGTGCGGTTGAAGGGCACGCCCATGCGGTCGAGCAGGTCGATGATCTTGGGCGCCCAGTTGGCCATCTCGAGCACGGGGTGCTGATCGGCGAGGAAGTCACCGCCGTAGATGGTTTCGTCGAAGTGCTCGTACTCGGAATAGCCCTGCTGACGGGCGACCTCGTTGCAGGCGTTGATGCCGCCCTGGGCGCACACCGAGTGGGAGCGTTTGACGGGGACCATGCTGAAGAGGTCCACCGGGACGCCCGCTTCGGCGATGCGGACCGCCGCCGCCAGGCCCGCGAGCCCGCCACCAACCACGATCACACGCTGCTCAGCCATACTGCGAACCTCGATTCATCCTGCCCGTGGCCTTGTTCGACCGGGAACTCAATCCTGATTGGTCACTGGAAGTGCGGTGATGCCGGGAGCGGCCTGGCCCGAGGGCTGCGGATACTTCTCACGCAGTTCCTGGAGCCTGTGCTCGCCGTGGGTGTCCACGATGAGGCGTTCCTCGATCGAGCGTGCCTGCGGATAGCTGGCGACCCAGGCCGCCCCAAGGGCGGACCACGCGGCGGCCATCAGGCCGATGCCGACCATGGCGCAGACCACGCCCCACCGCTTCTGGGCCTGGGCGGACACGGTCAGTCCCCAGGTGATGGCCGCGGTCCAGAGCCCGTTGGCGAAGTGGAAGACCAGCAGCGACACGCCGATGAAGTAGCCGAGCGACACGGCCAGACCCGCGGCGGTCCAGCCCTCGGTCGAACCTTGGAGGGCGGCGACCAGGGTGGAGGCGGAAAAGTCGTGCGACCACTTGGTGCCGCCGGGAACAAGGAAGGTCCAGCCCCAGCGGAGGGTGGCGACATGATAAAAGATGAACAGGATGCCGATGTAGCCGGAGATGCGCTGGAGGGTGTACCGCCAGTTGTCCTGGTAGGCGTAGCGGGCGGTGTTGGACTTGCCGGTACGGGCGTAGTACAGGCCGAAGATGGAGTGGAAGCCGATGGAGAGCCACAGGGTGATCTCGATCAGCAGCAGGTGCGGGACCTCGGTGTTGATCCAGGCGACTTCCTTCTGGAAGTACTTGTAGCCGCCGTCCTGGATTCCCATGCCCACACCCTCAGCACGCAGGCCGAACTTGCCCCAGGCGAGGGATGAGTTGGTAACCAGGTGGGCGATCAGGAAGACGCCGATGGGCACGATGCCGGTGAGCGAGTGCAGACGGCGGATGAGGAAGTGGTGCTTTTCGAGGAACCCTTGTTGATCGGTCACTGGTGCGGCTCCGGATTGCCGGGACTGTCTTGCTTCCCCGGCCTCGAGACGGTCCGTGAGAAGGACGGCGGAACGGCGTGTTTCCTCTATCGGCCCATCGGGGGCTGGCCCGGCATCGGACCGGGGCTGAAACCTCTTGCGACCTGCTGGGCGCTGATCTTGCCCTCGGCCTGGGCCTGCATGACGGCCTCGTAGACCTCGACAAAGATGGTGCGGAGTTCGGCCAGGGTGCCCTTGAGGAGGGTGGTTTCCTCCTCGCTCAGGTTGCCCTTGGTCTTCTCCTCAAGGACACCGAGCAAATCGATCTGCATTTTGGCGATGTCGAGGGCAACCACGCCGCGGCCAGACTGGTCCGGAATTTGACCCAGATACATCAAGGCCTGGGATGCCAGCAGGCTGACCAGGTGCTCCAGGGAGGGCTGGTCGGGCATGGCATCGTCGTCATCCTGGGTCTGGCGAGCGGCCTCGGTCTGGGCCAGCTTTTCCTTCTCGGCCCGGGCCGCCGACTTCCAGTCGTCATCGACGATAATCTTGGGCTGCTGGTTGTCCGCCACGGGGCCTCCTCGGTTGGGATGAAACAGGTCATGGTAGGCCGAAATCCAAGCCCGAACCGAGCACGAGCGAAGGGAATGAGCATGCTCGAACGACTGACGGCGGCTTTGACCATGGCGGGGATGCTCGCCGGGACGGGTTGCGCCATCGTGGGCGGGGGGGGGGGGGATGGGGGCACCTCCAGCGAGGGAACCCGCCGGGTCAGCCCGGAGGCCTTCGCCGCGGTGCCGGCGGCGGACGGCAAGGCCACCGCGGGCGCGGCACGGTCAACTGAGCGTGCGAGCACCGGTCGGAACGATATCGGCGCGGCCGCGGCGGATGCCGCTGATGTCGGCGCGCCGCCGCGGGCACCGGGGCGTGGGCAGGCCGCACGCGAGCAGGATCCGACTCGACCGTTCGGGGCCGAGCCGGTCGTGGTGCGCGGGATGCCTCCGGCATCCACCGCCACGCCGCCAACGCCCGTGCGGCCGATCACGGGGCTGGAACTGGTTGATGCGAAGGTGGGAGACATCAACGGGCGACCGATCTTCGCCAGCACCTTCTTCGAACCGATCGAGGCACGCCTGATCGCGGAAGCGGCGCGGCTGGACCGCAACGCATGGCTCAAACTGGCCGCCGAGGATGTGATTGTCCCGCGACTGGACGGGCTGATCGCCGACGAGTTGCTGCGTGCGGAAGCGTTGGCGGCGCTGTCTCCCGCGCAGCGGCAGGGCCTGCGTTCATTCCTGGTGGGATTCCGGCGCGACCTGCTCAGCGAGAACATGGGGTCGGAGCAGCTCGCGCGGCGTCGGCTGGAAGAGGGCAGCGGGCAATCCCTGGACGACACGCTGCGGGCCAAGGAAACCGATACCCTGATCCGGCTGGCGCTGGCCCAGCAGATCAACCGGCGCATCAATGTGTCGTGGCGCGACATCCGGCAGCGGTATGAGCGCGACCAGAACATCTACAACCCGCCGCCCACGGCGCGGTTCCGCATGATCCGCGTGCCGACCGCACGGGCCGAGGATGTGGCCCGGATCAACGAGCGTCTGGCCGCCGGAGAACCCTTTGAAATGGTCGCCCAGGACCCGGCGAACAGCTACGAACGCGAGCAGGGCGGGCTCTATGAGCGGACCTTTACCGGGGAGTTTTCCAACGGCGAGTTCTTCGGGGCACCGGCCCTGAACGAGCGGGCCAGAACGCTCTCCGCGGGGCAGTCCAGCGGGGCGTTCGAGGTCGGCAGCAGCACGACATGGCTGTGGCTGGACGGGATCACGCAGACCAGCGTTTCCCTGTATGACGCGCAGCTCCGGATCAACCAGGAACTGACGCTCGAACGACGCCGCCGCGAGCAGCAGCTCTACATGAACCGACTGATCGAGCGGGCACGCATGAGCACACGCGACGAGATGCTGATGCGACTGCTTGCGATCGCCGAGGAACGCTACGGGCCGAGGGGATGAGGCTGTGGCCCGCGCCGCGGGAGGACCAGCGTGGGGTGTGGGTGCGCGGCGAACGGGCCGCGGCGCGGGCGATGCGTCGGGCGGGGTGCCGCGTGCTGGCACGGAACCTGGTGCTGCCGCCCGGCGAGATCGATCTGCTGTGCTTCGACAGACGAGAGGGGGAGTTCGTGGTGGTCGAGGTCAAAGCCCGGATCGACCACGGGGACGGGCGACGCCCGGAGGACGCGATCACCGCAGCCAAGAAGAAGAAACTGGTGCAGCTGGTCCGGGCTTTGCAACGGGAAAAGCGGGTACGCGGGCGGCCGATCCGGGTGGATGTGGTGGCCGTGGTGTTCGCGCCGGGGCGGCGGCGGGCGGTGGAGATCAAGCGGTATGAGCGCGCAGTGCGGGATGAGACGGGGATGGGGAGGGTGAGGTAAAGATTGGAGGGATAGGGACAAAGAATCCGCTTACTTCGTGCGCGGCTACAAGATGCCGCGCAGCGCGAGCCGGTCCGCGCCCGTGACTTCGATTCCCACAATGGTGCCGAGCATTTGTTTGGCGCTGATGCTGGGGGCCTCGAAGAAAACGATCAGGTCGGAATCAGTGCGGCCGGAGAGTTGGACGGTCTCTTCGGTGTCGGGCAGTTCGAGGGTGGCGGCGGCGGCGGGGTCGCGGCCGCCGACGGTGATGCCCACCATGCCGGTGCCGGGCTTGACATCGGTGCCGCGTTTCTTCATCTCGCTGCGGCTGACGCCCTCGACGAAGACCTCGAAACGCCGGCCGACCTGCTCGCGGCTGATCGAGTCGGAAACCTCGGTCTGCAACGCGAGAAGCTCGTTGTTGCGGCGGCGTTTGACGCTGTCTGGCACATCGTCCGGGATGCGGTCGAAGGCGACGGTGCCGGGGCGGGGGGAATACTTGAAGATGAACTGGTTCTTGCAGCGGGAGCGGACGAGCATGTCCTTCGTCGCCTGGTGGTCTTCCTCCGTCTCGGTGGGGAAGCCGACGATGATGTCGCCCGAGAGCATCAGTGGGCGGCCGATCTCCGGCTGGTCGAGGATGGAGCGGGCGCGGGCGATGAACTCGTCGTATTCGGCGATGGTGTAGCCGCGGTTCATCATCTTGAGGATGCGGTCGCTGCCGGACTGGGCGGGGACATGCAGGTAGCGGCAGATGCGGGGATGGTCGCGGATGACCTCCAGTACATCGTCGCCGAAGTCGCGGGGGTAGCTGGTGACGAAGCGGAGACGCTGGACGGCGGGCACCTCGTCGTGGATGCGGCGCAGCAGGTCGGCGAAGGTGGTGGTGTGTGCCCCGGCGAAGGCATCGCGGTGGTGGCTGCCCTTGTAGGTGCGGCCCTTCTGAGGCTGGGTGATGCCGTCGATCAGGACCGCCGCGCCGTGCTCGAAGCGGTAGTGGTTGACCGTCTGCCCGAGCAGGGTGATCTCGATCACGCCGGCATCGGCGAGTTTTTTGCACTCGTCGATGATGTGGTCGGGCGGGCGGTGGATCTCCGCGCCGCGGGTGTGGGGGACGACGCAATAGGTGCAGAACTTGTTGCAGCCGCGGGTGATGCGGACATAGGCCGAGCGCTTCGCGTCCGCATCGGTCGGGGACACGGCGCGGGAGAGGTCGAGCATCTCCAACTGGTCCTCCGCCGCGGCCAGGGTGGAGGAACGACGCGAGGCCGAGCCTTGCAGCGCGGCGACTTTGGCCGAGCGGACCGAGGCGAGGGAGGGATCATCACTGACCAGGGCGGCGCGGGTGCGTACGGCGTTGTCGAGCAGGGCGGGGAGTTTGTCGAGTTCGGCCGGGCCGCACATGAGATCGACCACGGGCATGCGTTTCATCAGGTCGGTGCCGTCGCGTTCGGCCATGCAGCCGAGCACCCCCACCACCAGATCGGGGCGGTCGGCCTTCTCGGCCTTGAGGGCCCCAAGGCGGCTCCAGACCTTCTGCTCGGCCCGCTCGCGGACGGAGCAGGTGTTGTAGAGCACAATGTCCGCCTGGTCGGAATCGGTGGTGAAGGAATAGCCGAGGGCCGCGAGCTGGCCCGCGACCAGCTCGGAGTCCAGCTCGTTCATCTGGCAGCCGAAGGTTTCAAGATAGACGCGTTTGGGGGCCATGGGAGGCCATTGTAGGGGGCGGCGGGGCCTGGGCTTACGGGCAGCCGTCGTTGAACAGAGTCATGTAAAGACTGACATCGAAGAAGTTGGTCAGGCCGTCGTGGTTGAGGTCGGCGGCGGGATCCTGATTGGTGTAGAGGGTCAGGTAGGTCGCGACATCGAAAAAGTTGAGGATGCCGAAGGGTGGGGCCAGGTCGGGCACGCAGAACTCCCCGCCGACCGTGCCGGTCAGCCGCAGGGTGAGGGTCTGGGCCGGGCCGGGCTGGGCGAAGAGGCCGCGGTCGTTGTACGCGGCGAAGGTGAAGACCGCTTCGAAGTCACCCTCGGCGGCGTCGGACAGGATGCCGGTGAAGAGTTCACCCTGGCCCGCGGGCAGCGACACCACCGGAGCAAACTCGATGCTGATCGCACCGGTATCGCCCACGGCGGAGAGCAGTTCGATATCCATCGGCGCGCCGAACTCGTCCGGAGCGATGTTGAACAGGCCAAGGGCCAGCACCGCGTCGCCCGAGCCGAGGTCGATCACGCCGAAATCGAGCAGGACATCGGAGAGGGGTTGGTCGGCGGTGAAGGAGGCCGCTGCTGGCTCGTAGACATTGATGGAGATGCTGACCAGATCGTCCGCATCCTGTGCCCCCATGCCCAGGCCCGCGCCGGTGGTGACATCCAGATTGTCCACCACGATCGTCGCGGTGCTGAAACCCGGGACGGCGGCCAGAGCCGGGTCCGGGGTGATCTGGATCGGACGGACATCCGCATCGCCAATGGAGAAGGCGTTGTGACGGCCGGTGACGGACGAAGAAACAGGGCCTTCGGTCGTCACGGAGAAGTAAGTACCGGCCTGGCCGTCCTTGTTCAGGGTGACGATCGCGGGCGGGAGGGCCTGGCCGACAAGGGTGTTGATCGACAGGTCGACCACCGAACCGCCGTCGGCATCGGGCGTGGACAGGGAGTTGCCGAGCCAGAGGGTGGTGTCATTGTTCTGATCGACGAAGATCGACCAGACGGTCTCGGGAAGGTCCACGAAGGCGTTGCGGTTGTTGGTGTAATACGCCGGGTTGGCCTGCTGGCTGAAGATGGTGTGATTGCGGCGGCGCTCGAAGGTGTCGGGCGGATCAAGATAATGCCAGGCGACGAGCGCGGAAAGCTGGCCCATCTGGTTGCCGGATGGGAACGCTTCGACCAGCAGCAGGCCGGTCGATGCATAGCGGGTTTCCGAGTAGAAGAGGCTGCGGGCGATATCGCCCTTGTCGGTGTCACCGGGGAAGTAGTAGGTTCCCAGGCTGCCGTAGGAGCCGGTGGTGTCGGCGAAGCCGAAGGGCTTGTTGCCGCGGGAGGAGTTGATGGAGGGATTGGCCGGGCGAAGGGAGTGGGGATCACCGAGGTTGCCGCGGGTGTTGTTGGAAACGCTGCCGGGTTGGCGGGACTCCGGCCAGACATGCTCGCGGTTCCAGGTCGTACCGGCATCCCAGATGGCGGGGACGGAAGCGCGGTTGTACACCAGGAGGATGCGGGTGGGATCGTTGGGGTCGGCATCCGTGATGAACGCGGCGTAGCGGTACTCGCCGTAGGTGCGCTGGACATGCCCGTTGGCCATGGCCGCGCCGAGTTGGGTCTGGAGCAGGGAGCCCGTGCCGGTGACACCCGTGTAGTACCCCTCGGGGGGGCCGTACAGATCGGAGCGGGCCGAGGCGAGGCCGGCGGTCAGGGTGACAAGAACGACGGGCAGGGTCACGACGGCGGCTTGATGACGCATCCGCTTCACCTCAACACATACGGGGTTGGAATCGGGCCTGGGCTTCATGGTAGACGCATGTGGCGCAAGTACTTCCACTGTTTCTCGTGCTTTGCACGATTTTCATCCTCCTCCCCCCCTCCCTGCCCCCCCTCACCACCCTGCCCCGTCCGCCCCTGCCCGTCCCCGACCCTCCCAGCCGTGCCGCTCCCCGTCCACGCGCGTGGAACCCTTCCCCTAAACTCCCCACGCGTGAGCCGCGTCGAAGACATCCGGGCCTGGTTTTCGGAGCTGTCACTTGCCACCAAGTGCCTGCTTTTGTTCGGTGCAGCCTCGGCGGGCATCATCGCCATCGCCCTGACACCCACGCTGGTACGGATGAACGGGCTGGTGGGGGCTTCCGAGTTGGAGGTCGCCCGGACGGTGTACGCCTCGTGGGTTCATCTGGAAGATGGCCAGAACACGCACGCCGGCTTCGCGGGGGCAAGCATCCGCACGCTGACCCCGGAAGAAGCTCTGGCCGAGTCCGAGAACACCCGATTCCTGCGCCGGGCGATGGCAGCGCTAGGCGAGGGGGGCGGGCGGCTGGAGTTCTTCGACGCGGACTGGTCGGGATGGAACCGGGTGTACCGCTATGCACGGGCCCGACGCGGGCCGGACGGGATGATGCGCGACATGGTGCTGATCGAGCACCGCACGGACGGCGCGGCCCGCACGCTGGCCGTGAACTTTCTGTATGTGCTGGCCGCGGGATCGGGCGTGCTGGCGGTGGCGCTGGTGCTGTTCGCGGTGCTGACAAGCCGGCTGATCCTGCGACCCGTGCTAAGCCTGCAACGCACGGCCGAGCGGGTGCGTGAGGGCCACCTGGACACACGCTCCCACATCGACACAGGCGACGAGTTCCAGGAACTGGCCGAGACGATCAACCTGATGCTGGCCGAGCTGGAACGCCAGCAGGACCAGCTCCGGTCGGCGAACATCGCGATGGACTCGCGGATGACAGAACTGATCGAGGCGAACAGCGCGCTGGCCGAGTCGGCGAAGCTCAAGGGCGAGTTTCTGGCCAGCGTTTCGCACGAGCTACGGACCCCGCTGAACGCGATCATCGGGTTCGCGGAGCTGCTGCTGGAGATCGCAAGGTCTGATATCGCGACCAGCGCCGGGGGGCGGCCCATCGTGCCGGGACCGGACGCGCTGGCCAAGCGGGAACGCTACCTGGTGAACATTGTCAGCGCGGGCCGGACGCTGCTGGAGATGATCGAAACATTGCTGGAGATGGCCAAGATCGAGGCCGGACGCGTGGAGATCCGCCCCGCCGTGGTCCAGGTGGGCGAGGCGTGCCAGGCGCTGGCCGGGCTGATCCACCCGCTGGCACGCAAGAAGGATGTGGAGGTAACGCTGGACCTTCCGGCCGAGCCGCCGGTGATCGTGACCGATCCGAAGAAGTTCAACCAGATCGTCTTCAACCTGCTGTCGAACGCGGTCAAGTTCTCGGGCGGGACCGAGCTGGGGCGCCCGGGCCGGGTGGTGGTGCGCGTCGAACGGCTGGCAAGGGGAGAGGGAGGCGAGGAGAAAGTCCGTGTCTCGATCATCGACAACGGGCCGGGCATCGCGCCCGAAGACCAGAAGCGGATTTTCGACAAGTTCCAGCAGGTGGACAGCTCGCACACCCGCTCGCACGCGGGCACCGGGCTGGGGCTTGCGATCGTGTCCGAGCTGATCCGACTGCTGCAGGGCGAGGTGCAGCTCGAATCCGAGCTTGGGCAGGGGTCGATGTTCTCGGTGATCATGCCCATGCGTCTGGACATGCAGGCGGTCGAGGAAGCCAGGCTGGAAGGCAAACTGCGCGGCGCACTGGCCCCGGTGGCGCGGGATGGGTCGCGGGGGTGAGGCGATGGCCGACTGGAAGTCGGCCTCACTCGGTCGCACGGGGGATCAAAGAATCCCACGATTCGAAGACTCATCGTGGGCGTGACCTGGAGAAGACACCGCTCGCCCCCCGCGAGCCGTGCCAACAAAAACGGTCAACCGTCCTCGAAGCGTTTGCGGGCGCGGCGTTTGGCGGCGAGCAGGCCGCTCTCGTCGGTCTTGGGCGTGTCAGCAGGCGGAGGGTCAATATCCGGCACTGCCGTGCTTGCGGCAGGACCGGCCCCGGCGTGGCGGGCCTGGTCCCGGAGTTCCGCCATGCGGCGTTGGTGACGCTCGCGTTCGATTCGCAGACGCTCGGCGTTGGCGTCGGTCTCGATGACGGGACCGGAAGGGGCCACGCTCGGGCGGCGTTCTCGGAGTTGTGAGAGCGAGGTGGTGTCGGCGGCGCGGGTGGCGGCCACGGTTCCTTCGCGAGCGTCCTGCACCCAACGGTCCCAGGCGAGCCGACGCATCGCGACATCAAGCAGGAAGAGCACCAGCGCCACGACCAGCAGAACAGGCCAGAGCGCGCTGCGCAGCACGCGGGGCTGGCTGCGTCGTTCGAACAGGGGCTGGGGGTTGGACCAGTCCAGCACGCGCCCACCGGTCCGCGCGGCCAGGCGCGCTAGAGCGGGCTCGTCGCTGGTCAGGTGCTGATCCTCGGCCCCGGCACGCACCGCGATGCCGGCGATGGCGGGGGGCAGCGAACCACCGCCACGCTCGGCCCGGGCCGCGGCGACGATCACACCCGCGGGCAGATTGCGTACCTGGCCCTCGTACCGGCCCGGCCCCGTCTGGCGCAGTTCGACCACGCGAGAGGACCCGTCGGGCAGATAAAGGTTGGCGGTGACACGCATCGCATCGAGCGGCTCGCCCGATTCAGACTGGGCCTCGTAGACCAGATCTGCGGCGTCGCCCCGGGCGAGCAGGCGGAGGTCGCCCGGCGTGTCGTCCACGGCCCGGGCGGTCCACGCGGTGAGATTGGTCCAGAAGCGGGCGAAACCGGGGCCCTCCGCCCAGCGGGCAGTCCATTCGTGGGCATCGGTCGTCACGACGGCGGTGCGTCCGAGTTCGACGGGCCAGTGGGCCACGACGGGTTCATCGTCCGGCGTGACCACGGGGGTGGCGGCACGGTCGCGCCGCGTGGAGAGCACGACGCCGCCGAGCGTGGGCACCGGGCCGACGCCGGACATGGTGGGCGAGTCCGGGTCGAGCACGATGGGGGTGAAGGGGGTGTCGCGGATGGCAGGCTCGCGCATCAGACGGATGGCGCGGATGAAGACCTGCGGCAGCACGGCGGGGTTCACCACGCGGTAGAACACGCCTCCGCCCTGCTCGGCGACCGTGCGGAGGGTGTTGAAATCCGCATCATCCCCGATACCGATCGTCGAGACCTTCGCCCCCGATTCACGGAGCTGCGCGGCCAGCCCCGGCAGGCGTTCCGCCTCCAGACTCATGCCGTCGGACAGCACGATGACATGGCGTGTGCGGGTCTGCACCGTCTGGAACTGCTGGATGGCGGTCTGCAACGCCTGCGCAAGGTTGGTTCCGCCGGAAGAACCGATGCCGAGCACCGCGTTCTTCGTGGCCTCCGGGTTGTCGTTGGGCCCGAGCGGCACGATGATCGACGGGGTGTTGGAGAAGGCGATCACGCCCACCTGATCGCTCGGATCCAGCGTCTCGATCGCGCTGACGGCGGCCGCGTTGGCGATCTCCTGCTGTGAACGCGAGGAGCCGAGCACCGGGCGACTCATGGACCCGGATCGATCCAGCACGAAGATCACCGCGGCCTCGGGCATCACGACGCGGTCGGGGATCTCCAGACGGACGGGCAGGGCGTCCTCGATGGCCGAGCCGCGCCAGCCCCCGGCCGTCAGGGCGTTGCGTCCGCCGACGAAGATCACCCCGCCTCCGAAGTCGCGGGTGTACGCGTTCAGTCGCTCCGCGGAGCCCTGCGGCAACGCGTCGAAGGGAACATCGTCGAGCACCACCAGATCGAACGCTTCCAGATCGAGCAGGTCCGGGGGGAAGGCGGACGGCACGACCAGCTCGATCTGCCTGCCCGCCGCCCGCAGCGTGCGGGCCAGCACGCCCTGATCGCCCCGGCCCGTGGCGTCCACCAGCAACACCGCGCCGGGGGCGCGGGAGATGGTGAACGCCTCGGCCCGGTTGTTGCTGACGGAGGTATCGCCGAAGAGCAGCGTGCCCGCGTCGGTCATGGCCCGGTCCGGCTCGAAGACGGCCTCGTACCGATGAACGCGCCCGTCGGGCAGGGCATACCGCACGGGGACGACATGACGCCCGCCCGCATCGGTCTCCACCCGCACACCGACACCATCGGCATCTGGGCTGAGGTCGATCGGGCGTCCGTCACGCAGCAGAGTGACCACGCCGCGGACGGGGCCGGTGGACCGCAGAACGACGCGGCCCTCGATCTCGGCGTTGGCCGCGGCACGCGAGGGCAGGTCGAAGGACTCGACGATGGTCTCACGCTCCACGCGATAGGCGATGGGGGCCACATCCACGGGCACATCCATCGTGATGTCGTCCAGGGTGGCGCGGGTGGAGCGGCCGTCGGAAATCAGGACGATGCGTCCCTCGGCATCAGCAGGGAGCATGGCGCGCGCGAGGCGAAGGGCCGCGAGGGTGTCGGTGCCGTCGGCGGGCGCATAGGAAGGCGAGCGGGTGAGGGGATCGTCGACGGTGGGCGTGGCCAGGGCGACCGGGCGGGCATCGAATGCGATCAGGCCGAAAGGATCGTCCGGCTCGCGTCCCTCCGCCGCCCGGGCGAGCAGGTCCCACGCGGCCTCCTGCGCGGAGATGGCACGCCCCCCCGCATCGCGCCCGAAATCGGCGAAGGCCAGCACCGATCCGGACAGATCCACCACACCGACCACCGCGACTCGGTCCGAGCGGCGGTCCGCGTGCAGACCGGCCAGCGCCATGGCGCACGCCGCGGCGAGCAGCACGCGGGCGAGCACGGCGGGCGCACGCCGGATGCGTGGCACCGCGCGCAGCCATCGCCACCCAAGCACCGCGCACACAACACCCACCCCGATGAGCACAAGCCAGCGCGGGTCATCGACGGACCAGTTCATGGGGCGGCGTCCCGGCCCTGGGGCGCGACGGAGCCGACCTCGTCGGCCCGACGCTCGACCCGCTCGAAGACGCGCTGCACCAGATCACGGTATCGCCGGGGGACCTGCTGATTCTCCACCGCGTCGCGGGCGCGACGGGCGGCCTGGCGCATCTCTCCCGCGGCGGCCTGCCGCTCGCTTGGCGGCAGCTCGGTCCGGTCAGGATCAAACCACTCCCCCACCACCCGACCCGAATCATCACCGGCGGGCTGGCCACGGGTGGCATCGACAGGCTCGAAATGGCTGGGGTCATCGGTGATGGGGCGGCGCGTGACGGGCGCATCTTGAGAGCCTGCCCCCGCGTTGCTTGTGTCGTGGGGCTGGTGGTCCGGGTCGATGAGGCCGCGGGCGCGGTCGCGCAGGGAATCCGCCACGCGCTGATTCTGCCGCCGGGCCTGCTGGCGTTGCTGCATGTCCTGCACGGCCCGCTCGACTGCGCCGGGCGACGAACGGTCCTCCGTCTGGCTCGCCCCCGGGGCTTGCTCCTGAGTTGGTGCCTGGCCCGGTTGGCGACTCTGATCCGGTGTGGTTTGCTGGCCCGACTGCGGCTGTTGTCCGGGCTCACCCTGCTGCGGCTCGCCACCCGGTTGAGGCTGCTGTCCGGGCTGGGATGGCTCACCTGGCTGGGGCTGCTGGCCCGGCTGGGGTTGTTCAGTCGGCGGCGATTGCTGGCCAGATTGAGACTGCTCACCTGGCTGGGGCTGCTCAGTCGCCTGCGGCTGCTGGCCGGGTTCACCTTGCGGAGACTCGGCGGGCTGGGATGGCTGGTTCGGCTCCCGAGGCTGGCCTGGATCAGACGATTGGTTCGGATCAGATGGCCGGTTCGGATCGGGCTGGGCTCCGGAGTGGCCGTCGGGACGCGGTTCATTCCGGAGTTGCTCGGCCCGCTCGCGCAGGGCATCGGGAACGGAGCGGGTACCTTGGTTGCCCTCCCTGTTCTGCTCGTTGCCGGGTTGCTCGCGGGACTGATCGCCAACCTGGTCGCCGGTCTGGTCGCCGGTCTGGTCGCCAGCCGGATTGTCCGATTGGTTCCGGGTCTGGTCGCCGGACTGATCGCCCGGTTGCTCACCGGGCCGTTCGGACTGTTCCGTGGGTTGGCCGGACGGTTCCTGCCCCGGACGCTCGCCGGGCTGAGGCGAAGACTGCTCACGCTCCCCCGGCCGTGGCTGAGGCTGGCCGGACGGCTGATCGGATTGGTTTCCAGGCTCTTGGGAAGGCTCCTGTGCGCTGGGGTCACGCTGTGGCTGCTCGGTCGGTTGTTGGCGCGGTTGATCCGGACGGGAAGGGGGTTGTTCCGGGGTCGCGGGGGAAGGTGAAGTCGAGGGCGTGTCAGGGGTCGTTGGCTCGGTGCGAGGGGTTGTTGTCGTGGGATCACCGGCGGGATCCGAAGGCGGAGCCGGCTCGCGGCGCGATGGCTGAGGCTCGTCCAACCGGCCGGACTGGCTCGGCGGATCCGGCAGAATCCCCCGAGAATCAGCTGGATCGAGCGTGGAGGCGAGATCCTCCAAGGCCTCGGACAAGGCCCGTAGTTCCTCATCGGTCATCGATTCCGCGGCACGATCGATCTCGCGCGCCGCTTCCTGGGCACGGAGCAGGTCGTTGCGGGCCAGCGCATCGGCCAGGCGTTCGGACAGTTCCGTGGCCCGGGTCCGCTCGGGAGTAGCGGCAGGGTCGAAGGAAGCGGCACGATCGCGGAGTTCCTGCTCGGCCCGGGCGGCGAGTTCGGACTGGCGGTCGAGTTCGTCGGCCGTCTCGTTGAGCGCAGCGGCCGTGCGGGCCGGCGCGTCCTCGGCGGCATCGCCACGACGCAGTTCCTCTTCCAAGGCTTCCAGTTCCGCCTTGGCGCGGGACCACGCCTGCGGATCGGGCAGGCCGGACTCGTCCACGCGCTCCGTCTCCACTTGGGCAGTAGCGACCTCCGCGGCGGCACGCTGCACCATCGGGGACGGATCCGGACGACGCTGAACGCGGTTCCAATCAGCCTGTGGGATCAGAAAACCGGCGGCCAGACAAATGCCAGCCGCACCCAAGGCCCACCACCAGCCATCGACCCGGGCGAGCGGCACCGCGCGGGCGACATCCGCCTGGGCCGCGACCGACTGGCCCCGGGCACGGGCCATCGCGACAAAGACCGGTTCACCGTCCGCATCGCTGATCTCCAACGCGGTGCGGAGCGCGCCCTCGGTGGCATTGGCCCGATCGACTTCCCCGGCGGCGTACGGGATCGACCATCGCCGAGCCCAGACGAAAACGGCCGTCAGCACCGCGGTCGCGCCCACCAGCACGGCGGGAACCACCCACCACCACGCCGCGCCGGTCCAGAGACGGACAGCAATCACGCCGAGCAGTGATACGCCCATCGCGATGGCCACTGACCATCCCCCCAGGGTCATCAGCCGATTGCGGGCGTGCAGGGCGCGGGCCGTCGCGGCGACACGCATCACGCCCGTGCCGCTGGCGGACGGGAGGTGGGGTGTGCGGGTTGGATCACGGACGGGCATCCCCTCATCGTACAGGCACGGAGCGGGCGGGGTTCGTCGGCATGGGAAGGGGATGAGGGACTACCCTCTGCCATGCCTGAAAACGCCATCCCGATCGAAGAGACGCTCGCCGGGCTGGCCGCTGGGGGAACGCTTGATGAAGCGGCCAGTGAGTCCGTGTTTGGGAAGTTGCTGGCGGGCGAGATGGAGCCCGCCCAGATCGCGGCGCTGCTCTCCATCCTCCAGACCCGTCCGGGGGGTGTCACGCCGGATGAACTGACCGGCGCGGCCCGCGTGATGCGTGCCAAAGTCGAGCGGGTGCCTTACACCCCACCCGCTGGCACGGTGGTGGTGGACACCTGCGGAACCGGGGGAGCGCCCAAAACCTTCAATGTCTCCACCGCCGCCGCGTTCGTGGTGGCTGGGGCCAGACCGAAACCCGCCAGCGGGGTGGAGCGTGTGATGGTGGCCAAGCACGGCAACCGCTCACGCACGGGACGCGGCTCGGCCGAAGTCCTGGCGCGGCTCGGTGTGAACATCGACGCATCGCCCGCGACGCAGGCGGCCTGCCTGGATGCCGCCGGTGTGTGTTTCTGCTTTGCGATCCATCATCACCCGGCGATGAAGCACGCCGCCCCGGTGCGCCGGGTGTTGGGATTCCCGACCGTGTTCAATCTGCTCGGACCGCTGACGAACCCGTGCGGCGCACGCCGGCAGCTCATCGGCGTGTACCGCCCCGAGTTCGTCGGGCTGATGTCCGAAACACTGCGACGCCTCGGGGCCGAGCACGCGATGGTGGCGCACTCGGACGACGGGCTGGACGAACTGACCGTGACCGCGCCCGCCACCGTCGGCGTAGTCGAGGCCGGGCGGGTGCGCACCGAGCGTGTCGATCCCGCATCACTCGGCCTGCGCACGGCCACGATCGAATCGCTCGGGGCACGCGACGAAACCCACGCGGCGGAGATGGTGCGGGGTGTGCTCACCGGCGAGGCGGGACCCGCCTTCGACATGGTGCTGCTCACGGCGGGTGCCGCGCTGGTCGTAGCCGGGGCTGCGCCGACGATCGGCGCGGGCATCGAACTGGCGCGGGAGGCGGTCGCGTCGGGACGGGCGGCGGGGGCGTTGGAAGAGTTGGCGCGGGTGTCGCGGGGTTGATCAGGGCGTGTAGCCGTTGCCAGCGAGGGCGCGGACGAACTGTTCGGGCGCGTTCTTCCAGCCCAGGCGGGTGAAGAAGCGGTCGGTGACGAGGACGGACCTGGGTTCCGCGCCGCCGTCTGGGTCGGGGGCGATGAACAGCACGCCGTCGAAGGGGCGGTTCTTAAGCCAGGCGCGGGCACGCACGGGCAGCTCGTCGGAGTCGATCGGGACGCTGCCGCGATCGCGGCGGAGGGCTGCGATGAGTTCGATCATGCCCGCGTCGTCAGAGCCGGTCAGATCGCCCAGCAGTTCCGCGCCGCTGTGTTCGATGCGCGACAGGCCGACCAGCACGCTGGCATGGGTCTCGGCGGAGAGCGGGAGCGTCAAGTCCGAGACGACCAGCAGGGTGGCGTGGACGGTGAGGCTCTCGGCGGACGCGGAGGAAGATGTTGACGGGAGGGATGGCGCGGCCAGCTCCGCGTCGCTGAAGAGGGTCGTACCAGGGAAGGGGGACTGGGGGAAGGTGTCCAGCAGCGCCTCGTGGGGCGTCCCTTGCCCGCTCGGTCCGTCCTTGACCAGCCGTTGCGACACCAACGCATACCCGATCACACCCAGGGCGAAGACCACCGCCAGACCAAGCAATCCGGCGAGCACCACGCCCGCACCGGGCGAGTTGCTGTAGGTCGGGTTCGTGTTGCGCCGTCCGGCGATGCGTTCATGGGCGGACATGCGCCGGGCGCGGGCACGGGCGCGGGCCTCGCGGACCTGGTCCGCCGCGCTGCGCCGGTGCTCCACCGGGGTCAGCGGGCGACGCGGGAACGCCGGCGCGGGCGGAACCGGTGATCCACCCTTGCCCTTCTTGCCAGCGGGCTGCGGCCGACCCGCCACGCTGTAGCGCCCCGACCACCAGTCGGAAACGGTCAAGCGGGGGCGGCCGGCCGGCACATCGACCGAAGACGGCGGGATGGGGGTGCCCCGCGACACGCCCGCACCCACGCGGCCCGGGTCAAATGGTTGCGGAGCGGGCGGCGCGTCAGGCTCCGACCCCGCGGGCCTGCCGCTGACGGAGGGCAGGTCCACGGGCTTGAGCCGGAACGGATCCGGCGCGTTGCGTACGACGCGCAGATCGGCGAGCATCTCCGCCGCGTTGGCGTAGCGCCGGTCGTAATCGGTCATGGCGCGGCGCACGATCCAGCGCAGGGCCTCGGGGCAGCGCTTGGTCGTCTGGCTAAGGCCGCCGTGTGCGGGAAAGGAGTTCTCGATCACCGAGAACAGCACCGCACCCGCGGCGTAGATATCGAAGCGGGAACCGTCGATCTGATGAACCTTCACGCCCCGAAGCGCCTGGCGGACAAGTTCGGGGTCGCGGAAGTACTCAGTGCCATGGGTGGTCAGTGTCATGGCCGACCGCAGAGGCGTCACCAGCCCGAAATCGACCAGGTGGGCCTGGTGGTCGTGCGCATCCACGATGATGTTGTCCGGCTTGACATCCTTGTGCCACAGACCGGCCCGGTGGTAGGCATCCAGCGACGCAACAAGGTCGCACGCGTAACCCAATGCGGCCGACAGACGCCGCGCGTCCAGCCCCTCCGCCGGGGACTCCGCGTGCAGGCGCTGCGTCACCACCGACAACGAATCACCGGGCACATACCGCATGACATAGAAAAACCGCTCGGGCGTCAGCTCGTGCTCGAGCACCAGGCCCAGCTTCTTGGCGGCATCGAGCGCACGCGACTCCCGCACGATCTGCGGCAGGCTGGACCCGTCCTTCAGGCTGAAGACCTTGATGACCACCCGGTCCACATCGGCCAGCCCTTGACGCGCAAAGCCCGCCCGCTTGATCGCGTCCGGCTCGGCGATGTACAAACGACTCCCCGAGCCGCCCCCCTGCAACGAGCCGACGATCGAATATCCCTCGAACTGGCCGACCCGTCTGGCCGGCTTGTCCTTGCCCGGCGCGGCGGCCAGAGCCTGCGGCACCCGCTGCTCGATGCCCTCCAACGCCGTTCCCAGGCCGAACAGGCGGGCCGGGTTGCCGACAAACACACGGTACGCGGCCGTTCCCGCCGCGGTCATCTCCGACCAGAACGCGCCCGCAAAGTGTCGTGAGGCAGACCACCGCCCGATCACGATGTTCAGCAGCACCAGCGGCGCGAACAGCACCCCGGACAGCACCGCCCCCACGAAGCGCAGCGTGTCCCCGATCTCCGACCCGATGAAGCGGAAGATGTTCCCCAGAATCCGCCACCCCAGCCCGAACATCTTGGCGAACAGGAAGATGAACGCCGCGAGCAGGAAGGGGATGGCAAGAACCCCCAGGATCATCAGCGGAACTGTGACAACGCCGTTCATCGCGGCCCTCTCCGTTCAGAGGCCGGACGCCAGATCGCGGTCGTCGGCCCGAAGCTGCATCTGCCGGTGGTAGATCTCCGCGATCGCTTCGTCGAACGCCAGATCCGCGGAGCGGTCGGCGGACCCGGCTGGCCCGTCCGATCCCACAGCCGTATTGGGGTTCAGTGTCAGGCCGTTTCGCTCGGCCTCCTCCAGTTCCTCTTTCGTAAAGGAGTAGGTGGTGACCACCTCCCGCAGTCGCACCCGCAGCAGGTCCCGAACCTTGGCCAGGCGACGCGACACCGTCGGCTCGGACACCCCCACCGCCTCGGCCACCTCCTTGCCCGGCTGGCCGTCAAACACCCGCATCCGATAAATCGCGAAGTCGGTAAAATCGCACTCGCCCTCCACCGCCCGGATGGCCGCCTCGACCTTGGCCCGGAAGACGGCCGCTTCATAGGCCGCGTCCGCACCCAGGCTGGTGCTGGCCACCATCCAGGTCTCGTCGAAGGCGGCGTTGGACTTGCCCCCCCCTCTTTTCATGGCCATCCGGCGGTCGATCTCATCCCCCAGCACATGCTTGGCGATGGCCAGCAGCCAGGTGCTGAACCGAGCCCCGCGGCTGGGGTCATACCGGTCGATCGAGTTGGACAGAGCCGCCAGTGTTTCCTGGGAGAGATCCCGGACGGTCTCCACACCCACACGCCCCTTGCCCCATTTCATGAGTTGGGCGCGGATGACCGGGCCAAAGGTCTCCCACAGTTCAAACCACGCCGCCTCGTCGTTGGCGCGGAGCCGTTGGATGAACCCCGTGGTCATGTTGCTGAGCATGCGTTTCGGTCCCCGTCAGGTGGGTTCCAGGGTCCGATCGGGACCTGGGGGAGGGCTTCTTTGGGGTCCGATGCGGTTTATTTCCGCCCGGATCCGGGGGTTTGCCGCTTGGGATCACCCAATGAGCATACCCGGCCGGGAACGAATCCCAAGGGCACCGAGCCTTATGAAGCGCGAAATCCGCGCGGGCCATGAAATCCCGCCCGTTGAACTCCCACCAACGGCTTTGACGGTCCCCGCGTCGGACCGCCCAAGAAACCAAACCCCGGCCCAGCCGGGAGAAGCCAACGCCGGGCACCGCCCGGGAATGCGGAAGGAGTTCGTCATGGGATGCATTGGCAAGACGGTGGTCCGGGGCGTGGTGATCACGGCGCTCGCCGGCGGCGTTCTGGTGGCGGTCGCCGGACCGCAACGGGTGGGCGCCTTGGTGACCCAGACCCGCGGCGGCATCCAGGCTGCCATTGACTCGAACATTCAGGATCCGGTGCTGCTCCGCACCCAGATCCGCCAGCTGGAAAGCCAGTACCCGAAGAAGATCGCCGAGGTCCGCAGCGATCTCAGCGAGGTCCGCTCGCAGGTCGCCCAGCTCGAACGCGAGCGACAGGTGGCCGAGAAGGTCGTCCAACTCGCCGGCCTGGATCTGGAGCAGGTGGACGCGCAGCTCGAGCAGGCCCGCGCCACCCAGCTTGCCAACCCGGGTGCCATCGTGCGGGTGGCCTTCGACAGCAACCGGGCCATCAACCTGGACGATGCCTACGGCCGACGCCAGCAGATCGAGCAGACCCGTGATCTCTACGCCGGACGGGCACGCGATCTGGCCACCGACCTGACCTACCTGGTCGATCAGGAGGCCCAACTGGCCGACCTGCTGGCCCGGCTGGAGACCGAGCGGTCCGAGTTCCAGACCAAGCTCTTCCAGCTCGACGCCCAGATCGACACCATCGCCCGCAACGAGCGGATGATCACCATGATGGAGGACCGGCAGGCCACCATCGATGAGCACAGCCGCTTCCAGGCCAACTCGCTCGATCAGCTCAACGGGCGCCTGTCCCAGATCCGCAACGAGCAGCGTTCGCGTCTCGAATCCATCTCCCGCAAGGAGAAGGGCCGCGACTATGTGAACGAGGCGGAGTTCCTCATCCAGCGTGATGGCGCAACGGTCGAATCCCGCAAGGCCCTGCCCCGCCCCATCATCGAAACCGGACCGCAGGTGATCGAGGTCCGTCCCGACACGCCCACGGGCAAGTCCCAGGCGTCCAGCGCCCTCTGACCCCCCCACCCCCCTCACCCTCCACTCCAGCGGCCCGGTACCACGATCCGGGTCGCCCTTTGAGACTCTTCCGCGTGCCCGCTGGAACACCCGGCGGGCACGCGATTTTTGCGCTCCCCGCCCCCGGGCGGGCGGAACAGCGTGCCCGCGTGCGGTTTCCAGCGATTTCAGGTATGGTCTGCGCTAGGATTCATCCACGCGTTCTCGGGCGGCACGGCCCGCACGCACCCCGACCTTTTCGCACGGAGAACCTCCCCCCAGTGTGGTACGAACGCCTCCTCGGAGCCTTCAGTGTCGACATGGGCATCGACCTGGGCACCTGCAACACACTCGTTGCGGTGCGCGGGCAGGGCATCGTGCTCAACGAACCCTCCGTGGTCGCCGTCAAGAAGGGCACCAACCAGGTGCTCAAGAACGGTCAGGCCGTGGGCTGGGTCGCCAAGGAAATGCTGGGCAAGACCCCCGGCTCCATCACCGCCATCCGCCCGCTCAAGGACGGCGTGATCTCCGACTTTGAGATCACCGAGGCGATGCTCAACTACTTCATCACGAAGGTCACGGGGCGGGCCCGGTTCCTGGCCCCGCGGGTGGTCATCTCGATCCCCTCGGGCATCACCGCCGTCGAGAAGCGCGCCGTGTTCGATTCGGCCGAGCGGGCCGGCGCGCGTCGCACCTACCTGCTGGAAGAACCGATCGCGGCCGCCATCGGCGCGGGGCTGCCCTTCGCCGAACCGACGGCCTCCATGATCGTGGACATCGGCGGCGGCACCACCGAGGTCGCCATCATGTCCCTGGCCGATATCGCCACCTGCGAGTCCGTCCGCGTCGCAGGCGACGACATGGACGAGGCCATCATGAGCTACATGAAGCGGACCTACAACCTCATGGTCGGTGAACAAACCGCCGAACGGATCAAAATCCAGATCGGCTCGGCCGCCCCGCTCGGCGAGGACACCGAGATGGAAGTCCGCGGACGCGACATGGTCTCGGGCCTGCCCCGCAAGACGACCATCACCAGCGTCGAGATCCGCGAGGCATTGCAAGAGCCGGTCACCGCCATCATCGAGGCCGTCACCCGCACCTTGGAACGGGCCGAGCCTGAACTCTCCGCCGACCTGGTCGAGAACGGCATCACCCTCGCCGGTGGCGGCTCGCTCCTGCGCGGCCTGCCCGCCCGCGTCCAGCAGGCCACCGGGCTCGAAGTCACACTCGCCGAAGACCCGCTCACCTGCGTGGCCCGCGGCACCGCGATCTACCTTGAGAACATCGAGCTGTGGAAGGACACGCTCGAGAACAATCTGGAGACCTGACCCCCCCCGCCCCCCTCCCCCACACCACCCCCGGTCGCTCCCCCCCGGCGTCGGCGGCGCAGGCCCCAGACCGATGGCCAGACCCCCCCACGCACACCCGCTCGCACGATGGTCGCTGCCGCTGGCGGTCGGGACGCTGCTCGTGACGGCGGTGCTGCCGATCCGGTGGCTGGGATGGGCGGACTGGTTCTCCGCCCAGGCCTTCGTAGTCGTCTCGCCGGTCGCCCACCCCATCACCCGTGGCGTCGATCTCCTGATCCCCGCATCCCGCGTGGGCACCGAGGCCACCGACCGCGAGCGCACCCTCCGCGACGAACTCGAACGGGTCCGGGTCAGGCTGCTCCAGTCCGAGCAGCGCCTCGTCGAGATGGAGGGATTGGTTGAGCAGCTCAGCCGCGGCTCACTGCTGCACCCGGATGTTGAAGTCAGCCAGTTGCCCCGCAGCATCGTGTCCCAGGCGGGCGAGATGCTGGTGGTCCGCACGGGCACGCATGAGGGCGTTTACCGCGGCGCGGTCATCACCGCGCAGTCGGTGCAGCTCATCGGACGGGTGGCCGAGGCCCATGACCGCACCGTGCTCGTCCAGCCGATCACCGCCCGCGGTGCGCTCAAACTGCTCGGTGTCGTGATCCTCGATGAGCAGTCCGGCCGGCGTGCCACCTGCGTGCTCGACCCGGCCGGCGATGGCACGCTGGTCGGCGAGGTTTCCCCCCCCGAGGATGGCCGGGCCGAGGAGATCCAGGTCGGCCAGACCGTCCGACTCTTCGATGAGCAGTGGCCCCGCCACGCCCAGATGCTGGTCATCGGTGAAGTTGTCCGCGTCGAGCCGAGCGCCACGCAACCGCTGCGACGGCGCATCACCGTGCAGCCCCGCGTCAACCCCCGCCGCGCCGGTGAGGTCATCGTCCGCCTGCCCGCCCCGACGAAATCGGGGGGGGGAGGGGGGGAGGCTCCATGAACATCTTTCTGTTCGCCCTGCTCGCATGGCTGTTCATGGGGTTTGAGATCGCACTGCCCCCCGTGCTCGACGCGGGCGGTGGCGGCGTGGCTCCCAGCTTCCTGATACCCCTGGTCGTGTTCATCGCCCTGCACGCCGAGACGCGACCCGCCCTGTGGTCGGCCCTGATTCTCGGCCTGATCGTGGATCTCATCCAGCCCGTCGCCCTCGTGGACGGCGGGGCCGCCACCATCCCCGGACCCCATGCCCTCGGGTTCCTGCTGGCCGTGCAGATGACGCTGTCCATGCGCGGCATGGTCATCCGTCGCAACCCCCTGACGCTCGTTGTGCTGTCCATCCTGGGCATGGCGATCGCAACGCTCGTTGTGATCGCGTTCACTAGCGTTCGTGGGCTGCTCGACCCATCGCTGGCGCGGCGCGGGGCCGCGGAACTGGCGCCCGGCATCCTGTCCGCGCTTTACACCGGCCTGACGGCGCTGGTACTGAGCTTCCCGCTGTTCGCCCTGTCGCCGTTCTTCGGGTTCCCCAATCTCCAGGCTTCCCGCTTCGCGCGGCGGGACTAGAAAGAAAGGTGGCACAGGCGTCCCGCCCGTGTTCCTCAGCCGTCATCGCACAGGCGGGATGCCTGTGCCAGCAGAGTCAGAAAGCCGCCCCATGCCCCCCACCCCGCCTCCCACCCCCGCCATCTTCTTCGACGACGCCAAAGGCCTGCTCGGGCCGCTGAATGACCTGCGCGCCTCGTACGAGATCCGCACAGGCGCACTGACCAACGCCGAGCGGATGCTCAACGCCTTCGACCTGATCCCCGTGGGTGTGATGGTCCCACGCCCGCTGGCCGAGCTGATCGCGGACTCAACCCCGGTCCCGGTCAATCAGCCCCCCGCGCCCGAGCTACTCCCGGATGATGCCGAGGTTCTGCTCATCAACGGGCGCTGCCCGCTCCCGCTCGACGCCATCGCCCACCTGGAGGCGGGCGAGGTCGCCATCGAACAGCGGTCCCAGGACATGGTCGCGCTGCGCCTGACCGGCCGGGCCGCCCGCGTCATGCTCACCGGCGGCGATCCCGGCCTGCGCACCGTCACGCTCGATGACGCCGTGCTGATGGACCGTCCGTGGTCCTGGCGCACCTTCCGCGACCGCTGCATCGCGTGGGATCTGGAGCACCTGGTCTCCCACATGACCACGGGCCAGCCCGCCGAGGGCGTGGTGCTGCTCGGCACGCACCCGATCGCGGTCCATCCCAGCGCCGAGGTCTCCCCCACCGCCGTGCTGAACGCAGCGTCCGGCCCCATCGTGATCGACGAGAACGCCGTGGTCCGCCCGCTGGCGGTCATCACCGGCCCGGCCTACATCGGCCCCGGCTCGACCGTGATGGAGCACACCCACATCAAGCCCCACACCGCGATCGGCCCGGTCTGCAAGGCGGCGGGTGAGATCGGCGGCACCATCTTCCAGGGCTACGCCAACAAGGGCCACGCCGGGCACCTGGGTGACTCGTGGGTCGGAGAGTGGGTCAACCTGGGCGCGGACACCACCAACTCCAACCTGCTCAACACCTACACCGAGGTCACCGCCCGCGCCACGCCCGAGGCCAAGATGGAGAAAACCGGCCATGTCTTCTTGGGCGCGACCATCGGCGACCATGTGAAAACCGCCATCGGCACCCGGATCATGACCGGATCAATCATCGGCACCGGCGCGATGCACGCCGCGACCGCTCCGATCTCCGGGACCGTCCCCCCCTTCGCATGGACCACCGACGCCGGCACCAAGCCCTACCGCCTGGGCAAGTTCGTAGAGGTGGCCATGACCGCCATGCAACGCCGCGGCGTGACCCAGACCCAGGCCTACAGCCGCCGGCTGACCATCCTGCACGAGACCGTCACGGGACAGGCGTCGTTCGATTGGCCGGGGAAGGACACGAGCCATCTGCGTCCGCATGAGGCTTGAGCAGCTCGCCGCAAGCATCATTCCTCGCCGCGGTCCCGCTCCTCCAACGCCTGCTTCCACGCGAGGCCTTCGCGTTGTCTCAACGCGAACGGATCGGGCTGGAAGGCGCGGTATGCGCAGTCGTAAAGCGTGCGGCATGCATCGGCGCGGAAGCCGCTGCCGCACTCCAGACAGCGTCCACGCTCCGGGAGTCCGCTCAGCGGATAGCGGCACCAGGGGCAGAGAAACCCGGCGTGCTCCCGGTACAGCCTGCGGGTGCGAGCGCGGATCATCACGGGCAGAAGCCAGATGACGATCAAGGCCAACGCGATACACCAGAACAGCACACTGCCGAGGTGCAGGTCATAAACGCTGATCGGGATGAAACGCGCAAACACCAGTGTGCCCAGGAACGCCGCGGTCAGCACCGAGCGGCAACGCCCCATCCGCGGCCCCACGCCCCGGCGAGGATCCCACCGGCCGCTGACAAGGTCGTCGAGCAGTTCCCGCCTTCCCGTGCCCATGCCAAGTCCTCTCACGATCGACCCGGTATCCATATTCTGCAGGCATGGTGCATCATCGTCGGCTCCGCCCGGTTCTTCCGGAGAAGCCACTGATCCTAGCGTTTGCGTCCAGCACGACTCCTATCCTGCCCCAATCCCTGATCCCCAGTCCCCAATCCCTTCACCCCCTTCCCCCCCATGAAAACCCTTTACATCATCGACGGCTACGCCCAGTTCTTCCGGGCCTACCACGCCATCCGCACGCGGATGTCGTCGCCCGTCACCGGCGAGCCGACCAACATGACCTTCGGGTTCGTCGGGATGCTCCTCAAACTCCTTCGGCGTGACGCCTCGCAGCTTCAGGGCGACGGCGACCCGGCCTATCTGGCCGTCGCGCTCGACATCGGCGGCGATCACGGCACCTTCCGCAGCACCCTCTATCCAGCCTACAAGGCCACACGCGATGCCCCGCCGGAAGACCTGGCCCCCCAGGTCGAGCGGGCGCTGCGCATTCTGGAGACCATCGGCGTGCCGGTGATCGGGGCCGCCGGGTTCGAGGCCGACGATGTCATCGCCACCATCGCCAGCGCATACTCGCTGCGCCACCCGGATGTCCGCGTGCGGATCATCAGCAAGGACAAGGACCTCAAACAACTGCTCGGCGAGGGCTCGCCCCGCACCCAGATGTACGACATCCACACCGATGTCCTCATCACCGAGCAGACCTTGAAGGACGAACTCGGCATCACGCCCTCCCAGGTCATCGACATGCTGACCCTCATGGGCGACACGGCGGACAATGTGCCCGGCGTCCACGGCATCGGCCCCAAGACCGCCGCCCAGCTCATCGCCGAGTACGGCACGCTGGACGCGGTCATCGCCGCGGCCGAAGCCGGCGCGATCAAGGGCAAAAAGGGCGAGAACATCCTCGCCGCCCGCGCCAGCCTGCCGCTGTCCAAGCAGCTCGTCAGTCTCCGCCACGATGTCCCGATCGACCTTGACCTCGAAGCCGCCCGCACCGACCGGCTCAAACTCGCCGAACTCATGCCAATCTTGCGGGAACTGGGATTCAACCGCTATCAGGATGAACTCAAGGGCTTGCTGGGACAGACCGCAGCGCCAGAACCCTCTGATGTTCCCCCGCCAAATGCCCCGGTATCCAAATCCCCAGGCTTCGGGTTTGGGACGCTCTTCGAGCAGCAGGCGGAGGAAGCGGTCCGCGCGGTCGATGGAAACTACCGCCTCGTCACCACCAAGGCCGACCTCGACGCGCTGATCGAGCGGATGAAACAGGCCCCGGTCGTCGCGATCGACACCGAGACCACCCACATCCGCCCGATGCTCGCCCAGCTTGTGGGTGTATGCATCAGCGTCCAGACCGGCGAGGGCTTCTACATCCCCGTCCGCTCGCCAGACCCATCTTCGCACCTCGATGAAGCGACCGTCATCGCCGCCCTGCGCCCCGTGCTCGAAAACCCGGCCGTCCCCAAGGTCGGCCACAACCTCAAATTTGACCTCAATGTCCTGCGCAACGCCGGCATCCGCCTCTCGGGCGACCAACCGACGCCGGACCACCCGCTCGCGGGCGACACCATGATCGCCAGCTATGTGCTCGATCCCTCGCGGTCCTCCCACTCGATGGACGCGTTGGCGCTGGCCCTGCTCGGCCGCGCCAACATCTCGATCAAGGATCTGATCGGCACAGGCAAGGACCAAAAACGGTTCGACGAAGTACCCTTGGACCGGGCCGGGCCGTACTCGGCGGAGGATGCGGATGTCACCCTCCAGCTCGACCAGGCCCTCGGCAAGCAACTCGCCGCCGAGCCATCGCTCGAAACCCTCTACCGCACGGTTGAGATGCCGCTGGCGCCCGTGCTGGCCGAACTTGAATACAACGGCGTGCTGGTGGACCCGGCCGAACTCGACCGCCAGCGCGAGCGCCTCCAGTCCCGCATCGATGCGCTCGCCAGATCGATCGACGAGGCGGCCCTCGACGCCATCGACCGCACATTCGACCACAACAGCCCCAAGCAGCTCGGTGAAGCCCTCTTCAACAAACCCGACCACCCGGACAAGCCCGGCCTGGGCCTCAAGCCGATCAAGAAGACCAAGACCGGCTTCTCCACCGACGCGGAAGTGCTCGAAAAACTCGCCGCCGACGACACCATCGACACCCAGATCCCCACGCTGATCCTTGAGTACCGCCAGCTCTCCAAGCTCGTCAACACCTACCTCGTCGCCCTCAAGGACGAGATCCACCCCGTCACCCGGCGCATCCACGCCAGTTTTAACCAGACCGTGGCGATCACCGGTCGCCTGAGTTCATCCGATCCCAACCTCCAGAACATCCCCATCCGGACCGACATCGGCCGCGACATCCGCAAGGCGTTCATCGCCCCGCCGGGGCATGTCCTCATCACCGCAGACTATTCACAGATCGAGCTGCGCGTGCTGGCCCACCTCTCGCGTGACCTCGCCCTCATCGACGCCTTCCTAGGCGGGGAGGACATCCACGCCGCCGTCGCCGCCCAGATCCACCGCGTGCCACTCGAACAGGTCACCCGCGAACAGCGTTCCGGCGCGAAGATGGTCAACTTCGGCATCGTCTACGGCGTGACCCCCTACGGCCTGGCCCGCCGTCTCGGCGTGTCCAACACCGAGGCCGCCGAGATCATCGACGGCTACAAGGCCCGCTTCTCCGGCATCACCACCTTCCTGGCCGAGTGCATCCAGCAGGCCACCGACCGCGGCTTCGTCGAGACCATGCTCGGCCGCCGCCGCCCCATCCCGGAAATCGAGTCCAACAACCCCCAACGCCGCGCGCTGGCCGAACGCACCGCCATCAACACCGTCGTGCAGGGTTCCGCCGCCGACCTCATCAAGCTGGCCATGATCGATCTGCACGCCCGCATCAACGCGGCCACCGATGCCGCCCCCCTGCACGGCACCAGGATGATCCTCCAGATCCACGACGAACTGGTCTTCGAGACCCCGGAGAACCGCGCCACAACGGCCATGCCCATCATCATCGAGCGCATGGAGGCCGCGATGAACCTCTCCGTGCCCCTGCGGGTCGACGCCCACGCGGGGGCCAACTGGTTTGAGGGCAAGTAGCCCCTCACACCATACACTCCACCCCATGACCCAGGCCCCTCCCGAATCCTGGACCACCCGCAAGCTCCTCGCCTGGATGACCCAGGCTTTCGAGGGCAAGGGCCTCGACGCCCCGCGCCGCCAGGCGGAGATGCTGCTGGCCCATGTGCTCGGCACCGAACGCCTCCGCCTCTACATGGACCCCGACCGCCCCGCCGCCCCGCTCGAGCGTGACACCCTCCGCGGCCTCGTCAAACGCGCCCTCAGCGACGAACCGATCCAGTACCTCATCGGTGAGGAACACTTCTTCGGCATGAAGTTCAAGGTGGACAAGCGTGTTCTCATCCCTCGTCCCAGCACGCAGACCATCGTCGAGGCCGTGCTCCAGCACGCACGCAAGAATCCCGATTCCGGCTCCGTCCGTGATTCCGACGCGGGCAGTGGCATCCTGATCGCCGACATCTGCACCGGCTCGGGCTGCATCGCCGCCGCGCTGGCCAGGCACTTGCCCGGCGCGCGCGTGGTCGCCACCGACATCTCCGCCGACGCGCTGGCCGTGGCAAAGGAGAACATCGAAACCCACCACCTCACCGACCGCGTCGATCTCCTGCAAGGCCACCTGCTCGACGCCCTCGCGCAGCACCCCGTCGCGGGCAAGGTCGCATCACTGCGCTACCTCTGCTCCAACCCCCCGTACATCCCCGACGACCAGTGGGCCGCCGTCGAACCGAATGTCAAGAACCACGAGCCCACGCTGGCCCTCCGCGCGGGCCACGACGGGCTGGATCTGATCCGCCCGCTCATCACCGACGCATCCAGGTTCCTCGAACCCGGCGGCCTGATGCTTATCGAAGTCGCCGCCTCGCACGCCGGGCAGACCATCGCCATGGCGGAATCACACCCGGACCTGACCAATGCCCGGATTCTGAAGGATTCGGACGGCCTGCCGCGCGTGCTGCTGGCCGAACGAAGCGCGTGACGCTCAGCCCTTCTTCGCGCCCAGCGCCTCCCGCACCTGGTTGATGAGCAGTTCGATCTCGAACGGCTTGAACAGCACGCCCGACAGCCCCTCCTGGCTGGCCCGCACGATCGAGTGGTGCGGGTCATAGCCAAAGCCGGTCATCAGGATCACCGGCGCGTCCGGGCAGTACTTCCGGGCCGCCGCGAACACCTCGTACCCGTTGCGATCCGGCATCTGGATGTCCGACACGATCAGATCAAACCGCGGCTGCCCGTCCACACACGCCTTCAGCCGCTCGATCGCGTGGCTTCCATCCGAGAACTGCTCCGTCACCGCCCCGCGGTGCCCGAGCACATCCCCGATCACCTTGCGGATCTTCGGCACATCGTCGGCGATCAGCACCCGCCGCCCGACCAGCAGCGGGTCCTTCTCCCGCGTCCGCATCGCCTCATCGACGCCCAGCAGCGTTTGCGGGCCGGACGACACCGTTTTCACGCGCCGCCGGATCGACTCCACATCCGTCAGGATCCGCTCGATGTGGCGGCGCACCTCGGGGTCCGCGTCCGGACGCGAGGTCAGCCAGTCCACCTCGTGCATGATGTCTTCCAGCGGTTCGCGCAGCTCGCCCTCGAACCGGTCGGTCACATGCTCGTTCACCGTGCTCCGCTCGGTCACCAGCAACTGGAGCATGTGCAGCGCCATCGCGATGTACCGCCCGAAGATCTCCGCGAACTGCCGGTCCTGGTCGTCGAACGCCCCGGCCTGCTGGCTCTCGATGTCCATGATCCCGATCACCCGGTCATGCACGCACAGCGGCACCGTCAGGCTCGACCGCGCCCCGCTCAGGCCTGGCAGGAACTTCTCATCCAGCGAGGTGTCGTGGCAAATGTAGCTCAGCCCCGTGCTCGCCACCAACCCGGAGATGCCCGATCCCTCCTGCTCCATGAACAGGTCCAGGTCCTGAATCTCCGGCGGCAGCCCCGTCTGCATCACCAGTTCCAGCTTGTTCCGCCGCTGATCGATCAGGAAGATCGCGAAGTGGTCAAAGTGCAGCAGTTCCTTCGAGTATGCCACGATCCGCCGCTCCAGCAGCTGGATCCGCTCGTAGGAGTTCATCTTCCGAAGCTCTTCGGTGTCCATCCGCACCAGCTCGAAGCCGGCCCGGTCGATCGCGTCCATCTTCTGCTGCGTCCGGCGCGCCACGGTCACATCCCGCACCACCGCCGCAACCTTCCGCTCCCCATGCTCGTCCGGGGCCAGGCTGGTCACATATACATCGTAAACCTGGCGTCCGTCCTCGGACTCGATCTCGTGCTTGCCCATCACCGCGCCGGAAACACCCGTGTCCGCCCGCAGCGCGGCATCGCAGAACCCCACCACCATCCGCCGGGTCCGCTCGTCCAGAGCATCAAAGTACTGGTTCGACCACGCAGGCTCACCCACCCCTCCCGAGATCAGCACGCCCTCGCCCAGCGCACGAAGCACCGCCACCAGCGTCGGCTCGTCCGGCTGGCGGACGATCTCATACCGGTCGCCCAGCAACGCGGACAACTCCGCCGCCGTCCGCGCGTCCGCTCCCACCAGCACCAGCTTCGGCTGCGTCTCCACCATACTGCCCCACGGACCAACCCGACACTCAGGAACCACCCGGGAAACCGGTTCCACGCCCGTATTGTTCGCACCCAACCCGCTCGCGGGTGCATGCACCGGATTCGATCGACCGATGGGAGTATCGTCCATCGGCCCGAGAACGCCGCAACCCCTCCCCCCCTCGCTCCCATCGCCCCGCCCCTCATGATCGCCGTCCACGAAATCACAAAGGCCTACGGCTCCCTCCTCGCGGTGGATCAGGTGTCATTCGAACTGCCCGCGGGCCAGATCGCCGGCCTGCTCGGCCCCAACGGTGCGGGGAAAAGCACCACCATCCGCATGATCACCGGCTCGCTCGCCCCCGATCACGGCCGGGTCACCATCGCCGGCATCGATCCCCGCGAGGATCCCGCCGCCGCCCGCGCTGCCATTGGGTACTTGCCCGAGTCCGCACCCCTCTATCCCGAAATGTCCGTCGAGGGATACCTTCTTTATCGCGCCAGGCTCTGGGGCTTCTCAAAGGATGACCGAACCCGGGCCGTTGGCCGCGCGATGGAACGCACCCGCGTCTCCGATGTCGCCCGCCGACGCATCGGGTACCTCTCCAAGGGCTATCGCCAGCGTGTCGGCCTGGCCGCCGCCCTGGTCCATAACCCCCCCGTCCTCATCCTTGATGAACCGACCAACGGGCTGGACCCCTCGCAGATCCGCACCGCCCGCTCCCTCATCCAGGAACTGGCCGAGGACAAAACCATGCTCCTCTGCTCCCACATCCTGCCCGAGGTCGAACGCACCTGCTCGCGAGTGCTGGTCATGGCCGGGGGACGCATCCGGGCCGATGGCACGCCCGAATCCCTGATCGCCTCCGCCCCCGGCCCCATCCGCTACACCGTGGAGCTGCGCACCAACCCCGCCGCCGGTCCCGACCACGCCATCCATACCCTCGCCTCGCTGGATGGGGCCGCCTCCGCCAACCTGGCCGACCATCAGCCCGAGGACCACGCCCGCGGGTGGGCCAGGGTCATCGTCCACGCCGCCCCGGGCACCCCCGACCTGCGTGAGCCGATCGCCGGGGCACTCGAAGACCGCGGCCTCTTCGTGCGCGAACTCACCCGCGTCACCCCCTCCCTCGAGGCCCTCTTCATCCACCTCATCGACGAAACTTCCACGGATCCGGCGGAGACCGCACCGTGATCCGTGCCACCTGGACCATCGCCGCCCGCGAGATCGCCAGCCTGTTCCGGCTTCCCGTAGGCTGGATTGTCGTGGCCCTCTACGCCTTTCTCAGCGCCCTCGTCTTTGTCCAGACCACGCTCGTTCCTGGCGCGCCGGCGAGCATGCGATACTTCTTCGCCGCCGCCGTCTGGATGATGGTTCCCATCGCCCCGGCCATCTCCATGCGCCTGCTCTCCGAGGAGGTCCGCAGCGGCACGATCGAGATGCTCCGCACGGCCCCCGTCGGCGACTTCGCCGTCTCGCTCGGCAAGTTTCTGGGTGCGTGGCTCTTTCTGGCGCTGACCCTGGCCCCCACGCTCATCCTCCCGATCACGCTGGCCTTCATCTCCGATCCCCGCCCGGACCCCGGCCCCATCCTGCTCGGCTACCTGACGCTCTTCCTGGTGGGCGGCCTCTACCTGGGCATCGGTCTGGTCGCCTCCGCCCTGACCAGCTCGCAGACACTCGCCTTCCTCGGCACGATGATGACCATCATCGTGCTCATGATGGTCACCAGCCTGGCGGGGCCGCTTGAGATGCTGGCCGGGCCGCGTGCCCAGGAACTGGCCATGGCGTTCTCCCTCACCGCACGCGTGGATGAACTGGCCAAGGGCGTGTTCGACACCGCCGCCATCGCCTTCTTCCTGATCGGCGCGGGCTGGGCGGTCGTGATCGCCGGGGGCGTGCTGGAATCCCGACGCCTCTCGCGCCCCCGCCCCCTGGCGGCGGGGCTGTGGGCCGGCTTCCTGGCCGCGACCGCCGCCAGCGCGCTGCTGCTCGGCATTCTCTCCCACAATCTGCGCGCCCGCGTCGATGTCACCTCCACCGGTGCCCACCGCCTCAGCCCCCGGGCTGAACGCATGATCGACCTGCTGGACGCGCCCACCGAACTCGTCTTCGCAATCGACCTCTCCGGCGCGGACCGCCGCGCGGTGGATCTCGTGACCGATGTGCTCAAGGCCTACGACCGCGCCAGCGACCTGCTCAGCCTGCGCATCATCGACCTCGGATCATCCACCGGCATTGAGCAGACCGACGAACTCCTCGCCGTGCTGGCCGCCCGCGAATCCGACCGCACCAGCCGCGTCACGAACGCCCTCCGCAACGCGGCAGGCTCGATGCGGTCAGCCGCCGCCGAGTCCGACGCGCTCGCCCGTGATCTGGACACCGTCCGCGACGCCATCGCCCCCACCGATCCCAGCGCACCGACGAACCGCGCCTTCTTCGACCAGCGCGCCGGTCTGCTGCGTCTGGGGGCACGCACGCTCACCGAGCAGGCCGATGCCGTCATCGCCGCCTTGGACACGCCCGCCGGACCCGCCGGGCTGCCCGAAACCGACCGCCTGCTGCCCCAGGCCGCCGCCGTCTGGACCACCCAACGCACCCAACTGACCGAACTGACTGAACAGACCCGCGCCTTCGCCCAATCCGACATCGCCGGGCCGAACGCGGGCGCACTCGCCCGGGCCGCCGCCCAACGGGCCGAACGCTTCCGCGACACCGTCGCCGTGGCGGCGGAAACCATCGAGCGTCTGCCTCGCCTGGATACCCTCCGCGTCGCACGCGCTCTGGAAACCGGGGAGTCCCTCCTGGTCATTGGTCCGCCCACGCAGGGCATCGCCGCGGTGGACCTCGAAGCCCTCCTCCCGCCCACCGAGGTGCTCGAACGCGCCGGCCTCTCCGCCGCTGGCGTCATCGGCCCGCGTGCTCAGGAACTCATCGCCTCCGCCATCGGCCGCCTCATCCGCCCCGACCGCCCCATCGTCGTCTTCACCCATGCGGAAAACCCGGGCGTGCTCCTCGGTGAGGGCGGCTTCTTCACCGGGGTGCGCGAACGCCTCCGCGAACGCGAGATCGACAGCCTCGAGTGGGCCGCCCTTGCCCAGGCCGAGCCCCCGGATCTGGCCCGCCTCGACCCGACCGGCCTCCGCCCCATCGTCTTCATCATCATCAGCCCCGACTCGACCACCGGCAGCGGCAATGGCCGTCTCACCGGCGCGCAACGCGCCACCGAACTGGCTGCCGTCGCTCAGCGCCTCATCGACGCGGGCGAACCAGTGCTGCTCAATCTCAACCCCTCCGTCTTCCCCACCTACGGCGACCCCGACCCCCTGGCACGCCTCGCCGAGCCATTCGGCATCGCCCCGCGCACCGGCCTGGCCATCCTCCGCTCCACACCCGGCGGCGCATCCGGCAGCATCTTCGACCCGTTCCTCTCCGTCGTACCCGACCCGTCCAAGGACACCCCGCCCCACCCCGCCGCCGATGCCGCCCGTGGCCTGCGCACCCTGCTGCCCTGGGCCACGCCCATCGACCTGATCGACGCGCCCCGCGCCACCGCCGAGCCGCTGATCGAACTGACCGGGGAAGCCGCCGCCGGTGTCTGGGCCGAGTCGCGCTGGCTCCGCCTGCGCAGCCTCACCAACACCCAGCGCACCATGCTGACCGACCAGCCCGTCTTCAACGCCAACGAGGACGAGCAACGCCCGCGCTGGATCCTGGCCGCCGCTGGCGAACGCACCACGGCCCTGGGCATCACACGGCTCGTCGTGGTCGGCTCCAACGGCTGGGCCTCCGACGGCGCGGTGGTCGGCACCACGCAACTGATCGACGGACGCATCACCACCCGCTTCCCGGGTAACTCGGTTCTTCTCGATGCAGCCATCCACTGGCTGGCCGGGCTCGACGATCTGATCGCGCCCGGCGCACAGGATCGCTCCGTCGCCACCGTCCGCACCCTCGGCTCATCCCAGCTCTCAACGCTCCGTTGGCTGCTGCTCGGCGCTGTGCCCGGCCTGATCCTGCTCGCCGGGATCGCGTTCCGCGGGATCCGCGGCTGAACCGATCCTGACAAAGTCCGCCGCCCGCAGATCGACCCGCTCCACCCCGCTGCGTCGGTGCATCGCCCGCGGCGGATCCGTCGGCGCCCCGCATTCCGGGCACGCCGTCACCGGCACATCCAGCCCCGCCAGGTTGTACCCACACCGCCCGCAGCAACCCGCTGGGTGCGTCCGCGGCAGGGACGCGATGAAGAATGCCACCACCCCCACGCCCACCGTGTACGGGTACAGCAGGATCTGCATGTTCTGGATCATCAGATCCGGGTTGATCCGTCCGATGACAATGTGGCCCCAGCTCAGCAACACCAGCAGGGCCACACCCGCCAACGCGCACGCGAAGGCCATTACGGTCCGCCGGTACTTGGCGGAGAGATACCACACGAACAACGCATACCCGGCGAACAGCGGGATCACCCGGCCCCTCCTTCACCCCACCCACCGCCCGAGGCTCGGAACCGTGCCAAGCGCCGCGCCACGACCGCTCCCGAGATCAATCCGATCGGAACCACCAGCAGCGTCTCCGCCGCCCGGTTGACCAGGTCGCCCGCCAACGCGGCATCGAACGCCTGAGCCAGCGATCCGGCGGTCAGCCCCACCAGCCATTCGCGCAGGCCCATGCCGCCGCCGGCGATCGGCACCAGCTGCGCCGCCTGACTCACGCCGGTCACCAGCACGATCTGAACCGGTGTCAGCTCCACGCCCATCACCCAGAACACCACGGCATATCGCACGGCCCACACCGCCATGTCGGCGTAGCGGGTCGCCAACGCCCCCAGCATCCAGGCCGCCCGACCCACGCCCTTCCCTCCGCCCGCCAACAGCCGCGCTCCGGCCGCCAGGGCGGACAGCACGACCACCGGGCCCGCGAGCACCGCCGCCATCGCGCCGTGCCCGGAACCCGCAGGCATCAGAAATGCCAGTGCCAGCCCCATCGCCCCGGCCACGCCCGCCAGTCCAAGCGACCACAGCGTGGCCTCGACCGCGTCCCGCACACGGATGCCGTTGACCAGCTTGTGATAGCCCACCCGCCCGATCAACCCCGGGCGCATCGGCAGATGGTTGAGCAGCCACGCGCTGCCCACCAGCGCGTTCATCTCACCCAGCCCGAGCCGCCCGTGCCGACGCAGCAGCATCCACAGGCAGGCGGACACCAAAAGCCAGTTCAGCAGCGGTCCGATGAAAATGAGCGCCACCGCCCACGCGGGCGCACCGCGCAGACGCTCGAACAACTCCGTGAACCGCGACGGGTCCGAGAAGACCACCGCGCCGGCCCCGCTCAAAAGCAGCAACCCCAGCACGAACCCTGCCCAGCCGACCCATCGCGGACGGGCCGCCCTGCCGCCTTCGCCGGGCTCCCGCGTGGGGACGCTCACCCCCGCCGCACCGGTCTCGGGCGGCGTATTGGTCACGATCCGAAACCCATCGGGCCGGTGCCCGGTGGGGCCAGCCCCTCCACACCCGGCCGGGCGGTGGCAAAGGTCGGTTCACCCGCCATCAGCCGTGACCGCAGGCGTGCGCCCAGCCCGCGCATCCGTGGATCCTCCGACCGAGCCGCCAGCTCGAACATCGCGTTCTCGGGATCATGGATCCGCGTCAGCAGCGTCGCGGCCAGCAGGCCGGTGTCGATCGAGCCTTCCCGGGCTGCATCGGCCAGCACGGTGTCCACCACCGCGATGTCGAACGCACGCATCTCGGGCACCTGCCGCGCATGGGGCAGCCGCAACAGCATCAACATCCGCTCCGAAACCCCGGCACCCGCGAACCGATCGGCCCAAGCCCGAGCCAGGGACGCACGCTGCGAGGCTTCCAGTTGCAGGCCCGGGCCCGGCTGGATCGTCCGCGCCACCGTGGCGATCAAGGCCGACCGGAGATCCTCCGGATCATCGGACCGCACCGCCCGCTCGATCCCGTCGGCATCCTCGCGCACCAGCTCCAGCGTGACCCGCTGAACGATGCCGGATTCGGACACCAGGGCCAGCGGCGCGTTGATCAGCCCGCCCCGCGGGCTGGGCTGGAAGCTCTGCACCACGCGGTACCGATCCCGCAGCGAGACATGAGCGTTCACCTCGCGCAGCCAGCTCGTGTAGGGGGAGTCCGCCTCGACCACCACATCCAGTTCCTGCAGCGGCTCCAGACGCAGCCGGCGGTCCAGTTCCAGCACCTTGGGCATCGGCGAACCCACGAAATCCGCCATCCGCGAGATCGGGCGCGGACCGATCAGGATCCGCGAGCCGATCGGACGCGACGCCCCCAGACCCAGCGGGATCGAACCCGCGTTGCGCAGTCGCACGCGGATCAGCGTGGGCTCGTTGGGGGTCATCGTGTTCGACGGCGTCTCGCTCTGGAGCATCATGAACACACGCGGGTCCATCGACATCCGATCCAACCAGTCCGGCACCTTAGAGAGCGCCGACGCGAGCTGGCGCCCCGCCGGGGTGATCACGCCCGCCTCACGGCCCATCGCGCGCAGCCGCAGCCGAGCCAGCCCGCCGTAGGCGTTGGTCGACTGCAAACGCGCGTACTTCTCATAGATCGGCACCGCCCGATCTGAATCCCCCAGACGCTCGCTCGCCAGCGCCACCAGCAGATCGTCGTTTGTCCCCGGGCGCGGCTCACCCAACAAATCCATCGCACGGATGGGGTCGCCCTCGGCATACGCCACCCAAGCCCTCAGCGGGGAGACCATCGCCAGCATGCCGGGGCTCTGCCCGAACAAGCCCTCCATCTGCGGCACGATCTGGTCGTACTCCCGGCCCACGATCGCCCGAACCACCTGAAAATCCGAGAAGACCTGGACCAGCTCCGTGTACAACCGGACCTGATCCACATCCGCGCGTCCCACCAGATCCAGCAGCTTGCGGAAAGTCAGCGAGGACTCCGCCCCCAGGTCCGTCAGCACCGAGGCCATGGTCTGCTCGTCATTCACCGAGTGGGCCGCGAACAGCAGCACGCGGTTGATCGCATCGGTGAATCGGATTTCCTCCGGGGCCCGCAGATCGCTGATCGGCTCGCCGGCTTCCCGGCGTCGCTGGATGATGCGGGCCGCCTGCTCACGCGCATCCTTGATCTGGGGTGTCAAGGCGGAGATCACCGCCGCCGAGCCCTCCCGCTGCCATTGGAAGGCGATCTGCATGTCCCGCAGGTCGCCGGGGATCTCGGCGGAGTTCACCCGGAACAGGCGGATCGCGTTCTCAAGAAAGCGATGGGCGGGCTCGAGAGCCCCTTGCACCGCGCAGATCCGCGCCAGCGTCAGGTGGACATGCGGATCAAGCGGGTCGGCGTTCAGCAGCCGCACCTGCCAGGCCGCGATCTCCGCCACGGAAGCATCGTCCGTCGAGAAGACCCGCGTCGCCATCGACACCGCGTCCTTGTTCGTCGGATCCAGGTCCACCGCCTCGCGCAAGCGATGCTCAAACCCCGCCGTGTCGCCCGTCTCCCGCAGCAGCAACGCATAGTCTAGCGCCAGACGCGAACGCACCGAGGCGTCAAGCGTGCGGCCCGCCGGCCCAAGGAAACGCTCGAACGCCTCCAGCCTGGCCTCGATCGTCTGACGGCTGTTGATGTTCGCGCTGATCAGCCGAAGCTGGGCCACCGTGTCCGCGGGGTCCAGACGCACGATGGTGCGGGTCGCTTCCATCAGCAGTTCACGGTCGCCCGCCGACCACGCTGCCGCCGCCAGCAGCCGCGCCAGTTCCGGGTCGCTCGGACGCAGGGTCCCGGCCGCCCGCAGCAGCGTGCCCGCCACGTCGTAATCCTGCGCATTGGGGCTCGCACGCATCCCCAGGTCCAGCATCGCGGCACGGGCGAGGGCCGATCCGACCTCCTCATCCGTGATCGGAGCGGCACCCCACGCCAGTTGCCCGGCGCAGGCCGCCAGCCCGATCAACGCTGATTTCGCCGCGTGCCATCGCATCATGCCGATCCTCCATGCCACAACAGACCGCCCGAGGCCACCAGCAGCCCGCCGATGAACGCAAGGGTCATCAGACCCTCCGCGGGCACCGTGATCCGCCGGTCCGCCCTGGGGAACACCCGCCCCGAGACACACACAAAGAACACCAACTGTCCCCCAGCCAACGCGGCACACCCCACCCCCCGGGCCACCCACGCCGACCCGAGCAGGCCCGATGTCGGCGGGGAGAACAACGCCCACAGCCCCACGATGGTCAGCGCCGCGCTCCACGGCAAAGCCGCCAGCAACAGCACGCTCAGACTGACCCATCGTCGCCTCGGCATCGGTGCCACTCCCACAAACCCGCCATCGACCGTCAACCCCGATTCCCTCCGATCCCTACCTTCCCCATCCGCCCCCGGTTCGGGGGTTCCGGCTTGTCAGGGCGTGGGCAGCGGGCGGGCGAAGGGCGAGCGGCCGGGCAGGGCGTCATCCCATCGCCATCGACAGGAGGAACTCGGCGTTGGTCTTGTGCTTGCCCAGGCGGCTCTTGAGCAACTCCATGGCCTCCACCACATTCATATCGGCCAGCACCTTGCGCAGGCGGTAGACCAGCTCCAGCTCCTTGGGATCCATCAGCAGCTCCTCGCGGCGCGTGCCGGAGGCGGCCACATCGATCGCGGGGTACACGCGCTTTTCAACCAGACGCCGGTCCAGGTGCAGCTCGCTGTTGCCCGTGCCCTTGAACTCCTCGAAGATCACCTCGTCCATCTTCGAGCCGGTATCCACCAGCGCGGTGCCGATGATGGTCAGGCTGCCGCCCCGCTCGATGGCGCGAGCCGCCCCGAAGAACTTCTTGGGCCGCTGCAGGGCGTTCGAGTCCAGACCACCGGTCATGATCTTGCCGGAGTGCGGGATCTCGTTGTTGTACGCCCGCGCCAGACGCGTGATCGAGTCGAGCAGGATCACCACATCGTCCCCGAACTCCACCATCCGCTTGGCCTTCTCGATCACCACCTCGGCGATGGCCACATGCCGCCCGCCCTGCTCGTCGAAGGTCGAGGCCACGACCTCCACATTCTTACCCGAGCAGTTGCGCTTGAAGTCCGTCACTTCCTCCGGCCGCTCGTCCACCAGCAGCACGAAGATCTTGCATTCCGGATAGTTCTTGTTGATCGCCTTGGTCATCCGCTGCATCAGCACCGTCTTGCCGGTGCGGGGCGGGGCCACGATCAGGGCGCGCTGGCCCTTGCCGATCGGCGCCACCAGGTCCACGATGCGCATCTCGATCTGGTCCGGGGTCGTCTCCAGCAGGAAGCGCTCCTCCGGGTGCATCGGGGTCAGGTCCTCGAAGTTCACAAGGTCGTGGATCGCCTTCGGATCACGCCCGTTCACGCTGTCCACCCGCAGGAGCGCGAAGTACCGCTCGCTCTCCTTGGGCGGGCGGATCGCCCCGCGCACGCTCATCCCGCGCCGCAGGCCGAACCGTCGGATCTGGCCGGGCGAGATGTAGATGTCGTCCGGGCCGTTCAGGTAGCTCAGCTCCGGACTGCGCAGGAAGCCGAACCCGTCGGGCATGATCTGCAGCGTGCCCTCCCCGAACATGATCCCCTGCTTGGCCGCGCGCGCCTTGAGGATCTTGAAGATCAGTTCCTGCTTCGGGATCTGGTGGAAGTCCTCCAGGCCTTCCTTCTGCGCCACGCCGAAGATCTGGTCGATGTCCATCCGCTGCAAGTCGGTGATGGTCAGGCCATCGTCCACCATCTTGCCGCCCGACGCGGCCACGACCCGCTCCAGCTCCTCCGCCTCGCGCTCCAGCTCCTCATCGCTGGGCAGGTGATCCCAGTTGCCCGAGCGGTGGAAATCTCCCCCGCCCATGCCCCCACCCATGCCCGGTCCGCCCGGGCCGCCGGTCTTGTTCCGCCGCTTCTTTCGCCGGCGCTTGCCGTCACGATCACCGTTCATCCCCGCGCCGCCCGGTCCGCCTCCTCCACCGTTCTGTCCCGCGAACCCGCCCGCCCCGCCGCGCTCGTTGCGGTCACCGCGATCGCCACGATCATTCCGCTCGGGGCGGTCCGGCCGCTCCGCACGCTCCTCCGAACGCCCTTCTTTCCGCGCTTCGGATTCTCCACGCGGCTCTGCCTTTGACTCGGCGCGGGGTTCCGGCTTGGGTTCCGGCCTCGGCTCGGGCTTCGATTCCGCCTTGGGCTCCGGCTTGGGTTCCGGCTTGGCTTCCACGCTCGCCTCCGCGCCCTTGGGCGCGTCGGGCTTGTGCTTGGCCAGTCGCTTGACCGTCCGCTTCTTCTTGACGGTGGCGTCGTGGTCGGCGACTTCGGAAGACTTGGGCATCGGATGTTCCTTGCTGATCCGCCGCGGCCCGGACGCTCCTCGCCCGACACCGCCGGCAATCCTCTGACAAAGTTGTTGGGATGTGTGTATGGAACGGTGCGGAAGCTGAATCCGTGTTCGATCGGCCGGCGACCGGTCGTGAACGACCATCCCCGGACTGGCCCGCTTCCCCCACCTCCCCTCCCGGGAATCCGGAACAGGACGGCGGCTGGTCAGGCCCGATCTCGACAATGCTTGCGGATGGCGCCCAGAACTTTGGGCACCCGGCATTCTAGCTCCTCCAGCGTCCCGTTGTTGAGCACCACATGGTCCGACCGCCGCCGCTTCTCATCCAACGCCATCTGGGCCGCTTCCCGCCGGTCCAGCTCCGCGGCATCCCACCCACGGCGTTCCCGAACACGACCCAAGCGAACCTCCCGCGTCGCTTCCACAAACACCACCGCGTCGCACTCGGCATCCACCCCCGCCTCGAACAGCAGCGGCGCATCCACGATCACCCCCGCCGCCCCCATCGCCCTGGCCCGCTCGATCAATGCCGCGCGGTTCTCCCGCACCTTGGGATGGATCAACGCCTCCAGCCGCCTTCGCTCGAACGGCTCCTTGAAGACCAGATCCGCCACCTTCTTGCGGTCAACCTTCTTTTCAGCGTCCAGAATCCCCTCGCCCCACCAGCCGATCAGCGTATCCACAACCTCCGGCCGCAGCAGCACTTCCCGCACCGCCTGGTCCGAATCCGACACCACGCAACCCAGTTTGGCGAAGGCCGCCGCCACCGTCGATTTGCCCGACCCGACCCCCCCCACCAGCCCGATCACCGGCACCCCCCCCCCATCCCCGTCATCACCCCTCCTGGCCACTTCGTCCACCCGCCGACGCACCATCGCCAAGGCCTCCTCCGGCCGGGCCACCGACCGCCAGACAATCTCGTGCGTGTCCGTCCCCGCCGACGCGGCGGCGATCGTGCCCACCCCGAATATCCGTTCCAACAAAGATTTCGTCACCGCCAGGTGCTGCACCCGCCGGTGCGGCAGGTCGAACCGCACCGTCCGCACCACCCCCCGCAACGCCACCAGACGCGATTCCGTCATCACATGCCGCCGGCAGAACCAGTCCAGCATCGCCCACACCAGCCGAGCCATGCAGTAGAAGGCCAGCCCCACCAGCAGCCGCCCCAGCCACAGGTCGATCGCCGCGGCCAGGCCCCGGTCCAGCATCCCCGCGCTGACCACCGCCAACTCCCGCAGCAGCCACACCACCACCCCCAGCACCAACGGCGGCACGCAGTCCGGGATGGCCCGCACCAGGATGTACCACAAGCTCGGGCGCGCGTCGTACACCACCCGCTCCCCCGGCGGCACCAGCGGATGCCCCTCCCCGCTCATCCCCGCCGCCCGGATGCGTCCAGCACATCCTTTGAAAGCACCGCGATCTCCGGGTGATTGCGGTAGTACCCGTCGTAGTCCAGCCCGTAGCCCACCACGAACTCATCCGGAATCTCGAACCCGACATAGTCCACGGGCACCTCACGCACCCGCCTGGTCTTCTTGTCCAGCAGCACCGCGATCCGCAGACTCGCGGGGTTCTGCGCCCCCACCACCTCACGCACCAGCGCCAGCGTCTGCCCCGAGTCCAGGATGTCGTCGATCACCAGCACATGCTTGCCCGCAAGGTTCCCCGGCAGGGCCGATGCCAGCTGCGCCCCCTTGCTGGCCACCGACTGGCCGGGGTAGCTCGACACCGTCACCAGCCCGATGGCCAGCTTGACCGGCATCTCTCGGATGAGGTCGGCCGCGAAGATCATGGCCCCGGTCATGATCGGGATCAGCACCACCCGGTCGGCGTCCAGGGCCGTATGCCCGTCCCGCCCCAGGTCCGCCCCCAGATCCTGCGCGATGTCCCGCGCCATCTCCCCCACACGGGCGGCGATCTGCTCACGGGTCACCAGGATGCGTTCAATCTCGGGGAACATGGCCAAGTCTATGTCTTCAGGCTGGTTCCCACAAGCCAGCGCAATTAGTGCGCCAAGAGTCATGTATTTCTAGTAAAGACCTATCCTGAGCATTGAAATCCAATGCCACGACTAGTATCTTGGTGAGTTCTCTCAAACCCCGAGGAGTTGAAATGTCAGAAACGAAAAAGTACATCAGAAGGGCAGTTTTTTTTGTCGTTACATCGGCAGGTGGATTTGCCGCCGCACAAGGCACACAGACAGCCACTCAGAGATCGTTTCAAGGATGGCTGACTGATGTCACGGATCCAATAATCTGGACATGGAAACCGGGCAATGGTGTGACAGCTCCGGTCTACAGCACTCACATGCAACAATGGGTGCATGTCGATGTAAACGACGCGACCGGGCTACGCTTCTACGACACCACGACATTCGCACTGAATTACACCAGAATTGACTCACTTGCCCAAACGATTGTCTCCAAGTGGCACGCCCTTGGCCGACCAAGCAACTACGCCATCTTCATTCACGGCTGGGGCTGGAAAAGCGGTCTGTATGAGCATCCGGACGACATCTTGCAGGCGCCGAGCGGTGGGAGCTGGAACCGGCCCGACCTGCCCGGATCAGGAACGCCTTGGCGAGAGGAGGGGGTAGACCTGTCCGCTGCGGTCCTTGATGCCCTGATTTCCTCTATCGCTACTCAAGCCGATCCCGGCTCACCGCCCGATCCTAACTTCGTACTGCCTCCTCCAAGCCGCATCTTGTTTGACGAAGAGTACGGAATCGGATCCTTTTGCAACAGCCCGAATGTCCGCCAGATGTATTCGGCCATCGGGACGAACGCAATCCAACACAGTGAGGTCATATTCGGAGACCACTCTATCCGCACCGCAGCGTCTAGCCCGACAATCTCGGATGCGTTCGGCAGCACGATTTGGGGATGGGCCACCACGCTTACTTGGTCCGACACCACCAACCATCCCTGCTATCCGTGGTACGGCCTGCACTTTCTGAACGAGTTCTATGACACTCACACTACCACCATCGACGGAGCCCTCCGAGCCACCTTTAACCTCGGAACGGCCTCGCATTCCACATGGCAAAGTACTATTGTCGCCAATTATGCGACATCCGGTTGGTATGATTTCGACTATCCAACCATCGGCTACGGTGGTTTTGGCGCGCGAGGCCCGGCTACATACGCTTCCGGAGCCCCCAGAGGCTGGCAGCAATCCAGCGTACTCGGCAGCACTCACGCACAGTCTCAGGTACTCTACTCCGCGTTCGCGGCGCATAGGGATCTCGACGACGATCTGCAGAGCGGTGGCATCCCCCTCGAAGCAACCTACCATGATACTTGGCTGAGGATCAGCCGAATGAAACTCGACCACGCGCTGTTTACGCTGGATAATGCGACTACTGACGCGCCATCACATATCATACCTTGGTTGCCCAGAGTTGGGAGCCCGATCGGAGATTTTCAGACTGGAGTCAGTACTTCTAGCGAGTCCTATTCGCGTGATGTGCTCGCAATGGCGAAATCAAAGGGCATCCGAGAAGGTATCTGGTGGGGTAACGAACAGTCTACAAGCACTGGCAACACTCTTTTTGAAGCCACGGCGATCGTCACTGATCAGGTCATGAACTATTCGCTTGTCTCAGTTTTAGCTTTCAAGTATGATGAACTCGGAACGCAATTCACCAAGTACGACGGAATAAATATCAATCCTTTCCTCTTTGCCGAGGAACACGCGATCGACATCACCCCTGCGGTACGAAACAATATGCCCGCCTATACAGACTGGTATAACGATCCTGCCGAAACCGGGTACTTCACAGCACTTGAGGCGACATTCGAACTCGCCCCGTCAGACTTCGGCTCCGGAGAAATTTATTACTTCCCAAATCAAGTTTCTTTCATCATCGAAATTCTTGACGGGGGAGGCTACTGGGATCGCGCACCTTGGTCACTTTCGGATTTTCACGAACTGGCGATTATGCTGCCGCCACCCCCATTCGGCTCGCCAACCCCCTTGTCTGCCTTCGACATTCCAGGTGTTTCCATCAAGGAACTGTACAGCACTTCCACTCGAAAAAGCGAGTTTTCAACCGATACCATGCAGACATTTGACATCGGAGCGTACACATACTCATTCGACGATGAAGGACTTGGGCAGGCCTACACCCTCAGTAATGTGATCGACAGAAAAACGATTCTGCGCATCGATATCCCCCTCGATTTTACGATCGACAAAGAAGAGTATGTCCCCACGGATTTCTTTACAGACTCGAAGCACATTACAATCAGGTATGCTCTGTACCATGAGCAAGATACGGATCCCAAAGAAGAACCCCTCCCGTATCGGATCGATCTGCTTCAACTCTACGACAGCACTCCCGCCGATGAAGCACGCCTGACAAAGAGCGCGGCAAGGCAAGGCGACATCAACTCCGATGGTCAGGTTGACATCCAAGACCTCATGCTGCTTGCACAGGCTGTCACACGCGGCGAGTCAGGTTCCATGTACGATCTCAATGCCGATGGGCTGGTAGACGGGGCCGACATCCAGCTGCTTGTTTCCAGACTGATCGACAACTGACCCGGCGGCATGCACTTCTGACAAGAACCCATAGGCCCCGCAAGGGGCTTTTTTTATAGATCCCCCGCCCGCCGCGCCTCGGAATACCGCTCCAGCGCGGCATCGATGATCTCAAAGGCCTTGGCGGCCGGCTGGATCTCGTCCACTTCCACGGCCTTGCCCTCCAGGTGCTTGTAGTCCTCGAAGAACCGCTTGAGCATCTTGAAGGTGTGCTTGGGGAAGTCCGTCGCCTCGCGGTAGTCCGCGAACTCCGGATCATTAATCAGGGTCGCCACGATCTTGTGGTCCGGCTGGCCGTCGTCCACCATCGTCATCACGCCCAGCGCTCGCGCCTCGCAGATGCACAGCGCCGGAACCTTCTCTGTGCAAAACACCAGCACATCCAGCGGGTCATCGTCCTCCGCCAGCGTCTGCGGCACGAAGCCGTAGTTGGCCGGGTAGTACACCGCGCTGCTCAGCACGCGGTCCAGACGCAGCATCCCCGTCTGCTTGTCCAGCTCGTACTTGTTGCTCGACGACTTCGGGATCTCGATGATCGCCTTGAAGTGCGCGGGCAAGGACAGATTCTTCATGCCGGGTCGGACATCATGCCAAGGGTGGAACATGAAGGGAGGGTAGGACCGCCATCCCCCGAGTCCATGCTCGGTCCCCACGCTCAAGCCAACTCAAGTTCTTTCCCGAATCCCACCCCGCCGGGGTACCATCCCGATCTCCCCCCCACCCCTCCCCCCCCTGCCCTTCCCGCCCCACCCTCCCCTCCTCCCGAACGCACCCAGGATCACCCATGCTCACCATCGACTACGCCAACTGCCTCTCCACCCGCGTCGGCCCCCATGGGCTGGACCCCGCACGCGTCCACCCGGATTCCGAGCCCGCCCGCGGCATGGCCACCCTGACCGACCGCCTCGCCGCCTCGCGCGGCACCGGCTGGGAGCGCTGGCGTGAACTCTGGAACGAGCCCATGCGCTCCGAGCACCTCAACGCCGTGACCGCCACGGCCAACGAACTCGAAGGCCGCTTCGAGAACATGGTGGTCCTGGGCATCGGCGGCTCCGCCCTGGGCAACATCGCCCTCCAGGCCGCTCTCAACCCCCCCACCCATAACCTGCTGCCCGACGACAAGCGTTCCGGCCCGCGCATGTTCGTCGTGGACAATGTCGATCCCGCCAACCTCAAGGCCGTGCTCGACCTGTGCGATCCCCGCACCACCCTGTTCAATGTCGTCTCCAAGTCCGGCGAGACCGCCGAGACCGCCGCTCAGTTCATGATCATCCGCGACCGGCTCAAGCAGGCGCTGGGCGGCCGCTGGTCCGAGCATGTCGTCGCCATCACCGACCCCGCCAGGGGCACCATGCGCCAGATCTGTGACGACGCGGGCATCACCACCCTGCCCGTTCCCGAGGGTGTTGGCGGACGCTTCAGCGTGCTCAGCCCCGTCGGCCTGTTCTCCGCCGCCATGTGCGGCATCGACATCGCCGCCCTGCTCGACGGCGCCAAGGCGATGGACGAACGCTGCTCGCACCCCGCCCTGACCGAGAACCCCGCCGCCATGCTGGCGTTCCTCCTGGTCGAACTGGGCACCCGCAAGGGCAAGCCCAACCATGTCCTGATGCCCTACGCCAACGGCCTCTACCTGCTCGCCGACTGGTACCGCCAGCTCTGGGCCGAGTCCCTGGGCAAGAAGACCGATCTCCGCGGCGATGAGGTTTATGCCGGCTTCACCCCCATCAAGGCCCTGGGCACTACCGACCAGCACAGCCAGGTCCAGCTCTACCGCGAAGGCCCCAACGACAAGGTCATCGGCTTCGTCGAGGTCGAGTCCTTCGGCGACGATGACCTGACCATCCCCACCGGCATGGGTGTCGATGCCATCGCCTATCTCGAAGGCCAGTCCATGACCGCCCTGCTCAACGCCGAGAAGCGAGCCACCGAGTACGCCCTGATCGCCAGCGCCCGCCCGAACTACACCATCCGCTTCCCGAAGATCGATGCCCATCATGTGGGCGAGTTCATCGCCCTCTGGGAGATCGCCACCGCCTACGCGGGCCTGATGCTCAACATCGACGCCTACGACCAGCCCGCCGTCGAGACCGGCAAGAAGGCCACGTTCGGCCTGATGGGCCGCGACGGCTACCAGGACTGGCTCAAGAAGGTGGACGAGATCCTCAGCCCAACCGAGCACACCGTCTGATCCGCCACCGACCCTGCGCTCGGCCTCGGTTCGCTTCCCGTTCCCGGGATCGGTGGTCAGAACGCGAACAACGCGTCCAGCACCTCGGTGATGAACCCCTTCTTGGCCGCATCGCGCACCTGCCCCTCATGGTGCGAGGTGATGTCCAGATTGGCCATCTGCGACGACAGCACCGTGTTCTGCCGGGTGATGTCGTCCGCCCGCACCACGCCGGAGAGCACGATGGTCTGCACCTCGGTGTCCTTGGCGATGCGTTTGCTGGCCTCCAGCACCAGCGTGCCGTTGGGCTTGACCTCCAACACCGTGGCCGTGATGCGAGCCGAGAATCGGTCCTTCCGCTCGTAGTCACCCTCGCCGGTGAAGTTGCGACGCCCGTTGAAGTCGATCAGGCTGACATTCCGAGTGTCCGCCTGCTGCAACCGCAGTTCCAGCAGATTCATCATGTCCACGATGGAGTTCAGGTTGGCCCGCGTCCGGGAATCCCGTTCGGTCTCCAGCGTCTGCGAACTCGTCTGGGTCGAGACCTCGTCGATCACGATCGTGATGATGTCGTGCTTCTGGAACACCCGCGGCTCGGGCTCGGGCACCCACAGCAGGCTCACCTGCGACGCGGCGATTACCGGCTGGCTCACGCCGGGTGCTTCCGCCGCCCGGTGGTCGTGGACCAGGAACAGGCTCTGCGCCGATGCCCACTGTCCCGCGCCGGCGAGCGCCGCCGCGACAACCGTAATCCGAATACCCATGCTCATGGCGTCTCCTCCGCTGCCGTGTCCTCATGCCCGTCGATCATCACCGCGCGTCCCTGCCCGGCCGCCCGTGCATAGAACTTCGCACCGGACCGGTCACGGGATTCCAGTTCGACCATCTCCCCCTCCGCCGCATCCTGCCGCGCCCGCGCCAGTGAGTTGACCACCACCGACCCGCGCACCGTCCGCACCGACACCGTGTCCCCCCGCCGGATCACCAACGGCGGCTCGATGTGCCCCGCCCGCAGCACCTCCCCCGCGTTCAGATCCCGCCGCATCGACTGCCCCACCGCCGATGCCGGGTCGATGGGCATGTCCGTCGGATCCACCCACACCGAGCGGCTCTCGAAGGCATCGGCCGTCACTCTCGCCCCCCGACGCAGCGGCTGCACCAGCACCGGCGCACGCACCAGCACCTCTATCCCGAACCGCACCGACTCGCTCAGCACGATCTGATCGCCCTCGTAGACCGTCACACGCACCGCGGGCCGGGCCGAGCTGCCGATCGGGTTCACCGCCGCCACGCGCCCGCCCATCGGCGTGCCCAGCACCGCGCGGTCCCGTTCATCGAACGCCACACGGATATCCTCGGCCCGCGACCCGTGCCGTGTGCGCAGCCAGGACTCCAGGTGCGTCCGCAGCGTGTCCGCCGCCGGTTCGGGGACCACCGCGGCTGCCGCCGGGGTTTCCGCGCGCCGTGCCGAAGTCCGCATCAGATTGACCCTGGCCCCCTCGACCACCACCGAGCCGTACCGCGCGGGAGACGATTCGATCAACGCACGCACCTGCGCCGCCTCGATCACCATCCAGCCCTGTCCCCCAACGCCATCCAGCGCCAGCGTTTCCAGCACCGCACGCTGTTCCCCCTGGATCTCCGCGATCGCTCCGAGCGTGGCCGCCTGATCCGGTTCCAAACGCACCGTGGCGCGCAGCGATACGGTCGTCACCCCGGCCGTGCCCGCCAGCCCCACCGAGGCGCACAGCCCCGTCATCAGCACCAGCATCAGGCGTGTCAGTCGATCCATGGCCGATCTCCATCGTTCCCGTTCACCGCGCCAGGCTCCGCCCGCCGCTTGCATCACCCTGCTCAATCACTGCCTGAGCTGGGACACGGTCCGCAGCGTCTCGTCCGCCGCGCGGATCGACTGCGAGTTCATCTCGAAAGCCCGCTGCGTGCGGATCAGCTCGATCAGTTCCCGGGCCGGGTCCACATTCGAGCCTTCCAGCATGTTCGACTGGATCTGCCCGAAGTTCTCCGCTGCCGGCTCGCCCGTGATCGGCGGCCCCGAAGCGGCCGACTCCACCCACAGGTTCTCGCCGATCTGCTTCAACCCAGCCGGATTCACGAACACCGCCAGCTCGATCTGCCCGATCTCCTGCGCGCCCGGATCACCCGGCTGCATCACCCACACCCGCCCCGAGGCATCGATCCCGATCGAGGTCGTATCCGCGGGAACCTGGATGCCCGGCTCCAGCCTCCGCCCGTTCGAGTTCGCCAGCACGATCTCGCCCTCGGAGTTGAGCGTGAAGTTGCCCGCCCGCGTGTACGCGATGCCGCCCGCGCCCAGGTCGTCCTGCACCGCCACCTGGAAGAACCCGTTGCCATCAATCATCAGGTCCAGCGGGTTTTCCGACGGGATCGGCGCTCCCTGCGTGAAGTCCTGCTGCGTCCCGGAGACCTTCACACCCAGGCCCACATACAGGCCGGTCGGACGCTGGTCCCCGTTGTTGTTCTCCACCCCCGGCTGGGCACGCTCGATGTACAGCAGATCCTCAAAGTTCGCACGGCTGGCCTTGAAGCCCTCCGTGTTCACATTCGCGAGGTTGTTGGCGATCACATCCAGGCGCGTGTTCAACGCCTTGAGACCCGTCGAAGCCGATTGCATCGCAATGACGCCCATGTTCTCTCCGGTCGGTTACGAGTGGTTTGGGATCAGGGATCAGGGATCAGGGATCAGGGAAGGAGCGCCCTTCGGGCAGGCTTGTTTATCACTAATGGCTGATGGCTGATCCCTGATGGCAAACTACGAGTGGCGAATGGCGAGTGGCGAGTGGCGAGTGGCGAGTGGCGAGTGGCAAAATCCCTCCTCACGCCATCCGCGCAAAGGTATTGATCAGCCGATCCTGCATCTTGTTCTGCATGTCGAGCATCCCGATGTTTGATTGCACCGCCCGGGAGGCATTCTGGATCTGCATCAGCGCGTCAATCTCGTCCACGCCGGACCCTTCCACCGCCCCCTGCCGCACCATCCCGGCCCCTTCGATCAGCGTCAGAGCCTGGCCATCCAGCCCCATGAACAGGCCCGCCCCCACCTTCATCAGCACATCGCGGTCCGGCACATCCGCCACACGGATCCGCCCCACCGCCGCGCCGTTCTGGCTGACCACCCCGTCCGCGGCGATCTGAACCGGCCCGGCCGCGGGATCAACCCGCACCGCTCGTCCGTCCGTGCCCAGCACGGGCAGGCCCGAGCCGGCCAGCACCAGCGTTCCATCGGCCCGCATCGTCATCCGCCCGTCCCGCGTCAGCGACGGGTTCGCCGGATCACCCACCACGAAGAAACCTTCCCCCTGGATCGCGATGTCCAAAGCCTGATCGGTGATCTCCAGCGGCCCCTGCCCGAAGTCGATCATCACCGGCGCGGACTGCACCCCCCCGCCCAGCCGTTCGAGCAACGCGTCACTGTCCCAGTTGGTCAGCCCGTCCTCCAGCCGCGCCGGCTCGCGGTGCATCGCACCGGCGAGCACGGGCTTGAAGCCCACGGTGTTCAGGTTGGCGAGGTTAGCCGTCAGCGCATCCTGCCGGTGCATGGCCGCCAACGCCCCCGAGGCCGAGATCTTGATCCCATAGGACATAAAGAAGGCTCCGAATCGGGCGGGCGTCCCTCCGTGGACCGCCCCGCCCGGTGGGCCAACGCGAATGGCGTGCCAGTGGGGAAGGGATCAGGGATCAGGGATCAGCCATCAGGGATCAGGGGAGGAGCACCCTTCGGGCGGAGTTGTCTATAAAATTTTTGATCCCTGATCCCTGATCCCTGATCCCTGATCCCTTCCCCACTGGCACCCCATTCGCGTACATCCCCCCGCCACCACCGGCCGGAAGGGAGTCCGCCGCATGTTTCGTGCCCTCGTCGCCATCCTTCTTCTCTGCCTGACCGCCCACGAGGCCGCGGCATCCCGCACCCTGCGCGAGGTCGCCCGCCTTCGCGGCCAGGGCGCATCCACCGTTCAGGGACTCGGCCTCGTGGTCGGACTCAACGGCACGGGTGATTCCACCGCTGAACTGGCCGTGGCCCGCCCACTTGCCGAGGCCCTCCGCAAGATGGGAAACACCATCACCGTGGACGAAATGGGCTCGGGCAAGTCCGTCGCGCTCGTCCTGGTCACCTGTGAGATCCCCCGCGAAGGCGGCATGACCGACGACCGTCTCGAAGTCACCATCTCCGTCCTCAACAGCGCCAAGTCCCTCAAGGGCGGCACCCTGCTCATCTGCCCCATGACCCCCGGCCCCGGTGCGCCCGTCTACGCCTTCGCCCGCGGCGAACTCACCATCCCCGACAGCACGACCCCCACTTCCGCGCGGATCCCGCGCGGAGCGCAGTTGGTGCGCGATGTGAACACCACGCCCGCCATCACCACCGGCTTCGACCTCATCATCGATCAGAACTTCGCCCTCAGCGGCTCCTCGGCCCGCATCGCCTCCGAGATCAACCAGCAGTACCTCCTCACCGCCGACCGCCTCGAGGCCCCCATCGCCACCGCGGTGGATGCCCGCACCGTCCGCGTCACCGTGCCCCCGGCCGAACGGGCCGACCCACAGGCCTTCTACGGCGATGTCATGCGGACCGACATCACCAGCGCGCTCCGCGAACTGCCCGCCCGCGTCATCTGCGACACCCGCTCCGGCGTGATTGTCATCACCGGCGATGTGCTGGTCTCCCCGGCCGTCATCACCCACCGGGACCTGACCTTCAACACGGTCATCCCCCCGCCCCCCGCCAACCAGCCCCGCGTGGTGCAACGCGAGTTCGCTAGCGTCGAAACCCAGGCCGACCCCGTTGATCTGGCCCGCCTCGAAGACCTCATCGCCGCCTTCGACCAGCTCCGGGTCCCCCCGGTCGAGCAGATCCGCATCCTCCAGATGCTGCGCCAGGCCGGCAAACTCCACGCCCGCCTCATCGTGGACGGCCAGGAATGACCGACAGCACCTCCACCATCCCCCCCCCCACCTTCCGCCCCCTGCCGGGGGCACTGCGGCTCGGCTCGACACAAGCCCCGCAAGCCGCCACGCAGTTTGGCCCCGCCTTTCCGCGGACAGCCCCGGTCCAGTTCTCCACAATCCTGGCCGACACCGCTTCCCCCCCCCCCCCCCCCCCCCCCCCCCCCCCCCCCCCCCCCCCCCCCCCACCCCCCCCCCCCCCCCCCCCCCCCCCCCCCCCCCCCCCCCCCCCCCCCCCC
>CAZXGL010000023.1:0-57628 GCA_964640595.1 uncultured Phycisphaeraceae bacterium
GGGGGGGGGGGGGGGGGGGGGGGGGGGGGGGGGGGGGGGGGGGGGGGGGGGGGCAAGATTTGCGCGTTTTGGTGAAAGATGTTCGATTCGGCAGGACTCAGGCTTGCTCGACCGGAGTCTGGGAGGCGTAGTATTGCGACTGAGTCTCAACCGCGTCAAGTGGACATTCAAGACTTTTCCGTCAAGAATGCCACAATCACGAATCTTTCCCCAGTCGCTCAGACGAAAAAGACAGTGGTATCCTGAATGCACAGGCCCAGATCCAACCACGCCAGGCACGGCTTCACCCTGATCGAGCTGCTGGTGGTCATTGCGATCATCGCGATGCTGATTGGGATTCTGCTGCCAGCCGTGGGGAGCGCGAGAACTTCGGCCAGAGCCGTCAAGGAACTGGCGGGGGCTCGGCAGTTGATGCTGGCTTACACGATGTACGCGGATGACAATGCGGACAGGATGCTGATCGGTTTCGTTCAGGATTCCGCGTATCAGCGCATGGCGCAACGCAGAGAACTGCCTCGCACCCAGGGTGGCGAGCAGATCGTCGGGCAGCCCGCCCGCCGGTTCCCTTGGCGGTTGGTGTCGTACCTGGATTACAACTTCGACGGGCTTTATCTGGATCGCCGCGTGGTCGAAACACTGGCCGAGCAGGCCGGGACCTCGGTCGCGTCCGGGTCCGATCCGCGGTTGACCTATCAGGTTTCGGTGTACCCCGCGCTTGGTCTGAACTCATACTTCCTTGGCGGCGGTGGCAGCGGGGTGGGTGACGCCACGCTGTACGGCCCGAGCGCCGAGCGATTGTTTGGTCGGTTTCACGCGACACGCATGACGCAGGTCCGCCGCCCGGGCGGAGTGATCGCGTTCGCTTCGGCCCGGCGCAAGTCGGACACCGATGCCTATGTGTACGAGGGGTCGTATGTGATCAAGCCCCCGTACCTCATCGAGACGCAGGGCCGGCTCTGGGACGAGAGCTACAAGCAGCACATCCAGACCACCGGCGATCGTTGGGGTTTCCTATCGCTCCGCTACGGGGGGAAGGGGTCGGCCACATTCCTCGACGGGCACGCTGAGTCGCTTGGCTGGGATGAGTTCAACGACATGCGCCGGTGGGCCGATCAGGCCAATGCCCCGGACTGGAAGATTCCCATCCGGCGGCCATGACTCCGGTGGTCCGTCTCGGGGAACCGGGGCACCCACCATGCGCTTTTACCCCTCCTACCCTGACCAGCCATGGCCACCCCTTCCAACCAGCCCATCGACCTCATCGACGAACTCACCTGGCGCGGCCTGCTGCACCAATGCACGGACGAGGCCGGTTTGCGGGCGCACCTCGCTGACCCGACCAACTATCCCCGCAAGATCTACGCCGGGTTTGATCCAACGGCCCCTTCGCTGACCATCGGCAACCTCGTGGCGATCACCCTGCTGGCCCATGTCAAGCGGGCCGGGCACATCCCGGTGGTGCTCATGGGCGGTGGGACCGGGCTGATCGGTGATCCTTCCGGCAAATCCGCCGAGCGGACGCTGATGACCCGGGAGACCGTCGAGACGCACATCAACGCCCAACGCCCCATCTTCGAGCGCGTGCTGGGTGGTGAGAAGGTGCAGGGTTCACACCCGCACACCATCGTGAACAACGCGGACTGGCTGTGCTCGATCTCCTACCTCGACGCGCTGCGCGACATCGGGAAGTTCTTCTCGGTGAACATGATGATGCAGAAGGAGTCGGTCAAGGCTCGGCTGGAGAGCCGCGAACAGGGGATCTCGTACACCGAGTTTTCGTACATGATCTTGCAGTCGTACGACTTCGCCCATCTCTACGAGAAGGAAGGTATCACCGTCCAAATGGGCGGTAGTGATCAGTTCGGCAACATTGTGGCAGGAACCGATCTCATTCGGCGGCAGCACGCAGCACGCGACCAGGAATCGCCGCATGCCTTCGGCCTCACCGCCCCCCTCGTCACCAAGGCCGATGGCGGCAAGTTCGGCAAGACCGAGTCCGGCGCGGTCTGGCTGACCCCCGACCGCACGAGCCCTTACGCCTATTACCAGTTCTGGCTCAACGCTTCCGACGCTGACGCGGCCAACTGGATCAAGATCTTCACCTTCCTTGACAAGCCCACCATCGATGAACTGCTCGAACGCCACACCGCCAACCCCGGCGCGCGGGAACTCCAGCGCACGCTGGCGCAGGAGGCGACCAGCATCCTGCACGGCACGGCCGCGATGGAGGGCGCGGAGGCCGCGGCCAAGGCGTTGTTCTCCGGCGACATCGCCCACCTCGATCGCCAGACTTTGCTCGACGCGCTGGCCGATGTCCCCTCATCCAACGCCGATCGGGTGGATCTGACAGGCGAAGGGACCGACGCGGTGGACCTGCTGATCTCCACCAAACTCGCCCAGAGCAAGCGCGAGGCCCGCGAGTTCATCACCAACGGTTCGGTCAGCGTCAACGGCCGCAAGCTTGGCGATGGCGAGCGTCTGACCGAGTCCCACCTGCTGCACGGCTCGCTGATGGCCATCCGCCGCGGCAAGAAGAACTGGCACCTCATTCGGTGGTCCTGAGGGGGATGGGGGGGAGGGACTGGCCACTTGGGACTGGCCACTGGGGAAGAGTGGGGAGGGATCAGCCATCTGCCATCAGGATGGTCCGGGGAGGCACATCAGCCGAAATTTTGCAAGTTCTTGCCGGATAAGGGCTTTTGATAGCTCCCGTTTTCTGTCATACTACCCTGTCCGAATCCCGCGGCCGTGCGCCGCCCGAGGGTGCGGCGCACTCCGCGAAAACGCAACGGAGGCGACGCCATGGGTACCGTCCAAGACATCCTGTCTCACAAGCCGCGCATGGTCCACCAGGTTCCGACGACCGCCACGGTGCTCGATGCTGCCCGGGTGATGAACGACCACAAGATCGGCTCGGTCGTGGTGATGCATGAGGACCGGATGGTGGGAATTCTCACCGAGCGGGACATTCTCACGCGCGTGGTGGCCAGGCAGGCGGACCCCGCCACGACGCGCGTCACCGAGGTGATGACCCGCCAGGTCCTCACCTGCCGCCCGGGCACCCGGCTCAACGAGGCCCGGCTGGTGATGCGCGAGCGGCGTATCCGCCATCTCCCGGTGCTCGACGGCGAGCGCGTCACGGGCATGGTCTCGATCGGCGACCTCAACCATGCCGAGCACGGCATCCTCGTGGAGACCATTCACCACATGGAAGCGTACATTTCGGGGGAGACCACCGCGTTGGTATGAGTGTGGAAAGCGGAAGTGGCAAAACGAACATGGCAAATCAGGAAAGCGGAGTGGGGCTCAACGCCTTCCATTCGGGCGCGGCCCGCATCAAGCCAGCCCACCGCGCAGCGGCCTCCCCCCTCCCCCCTCCCTCCTCACTGATCCCCGATGGCTGATCCCTGATCCCTTCTTCCCTCTCCTCACCCAGCCATCAACCGCCGGATCGTGTCCGGCGACTCGCCCTGCCCTGTGCGGCAACTCAGCAGCGCGGCGTGCGTCATCGACAGCACCGCGGGGTAGTCGATCGGGGCGTGCTTCGGTCCCACGCCCGCGCACAAGTTGTTCAACTGCTCGATGAGCGCGGCCTCGCCAGAGTCCAAGGCTTGTTCAGGCACAGGCTCTGGCCGGATCGTGGTCCGATCAATATCCCCGCCCGGCTGGCGCCAAATGAGCCGCTCGGGTGCCAGGGAGATGATGCCCTCCGTGCCCAGCACGCGCAGGTCGAATGCGGTGGTGGGGGTCTGGTCGGAGAGATGGGCCGTGGCGGCCCGCCCATCGGAGAACCGCAGGTGGATCGTCAGATCCCCTTCGAGGTGACGCAGTGATTCACCAGGAAGCTGGTGGATGCCTCGCCCCTTCGCGGGCCCGATAAAACAGGCATCGATCGTCTCCGGCACACCCATGAGCGTGCGGACCAGATCCATCGCATCGAAAAGCCGTGCGCCGAGCGTGGCCAGCGTCCGCGGCCCGAACATCCGCAGCGAGCAGCTCCGGGGCACGCCGAAGGTTTCGAGTGCCACATGCAACTCGTCCACGGTTCGGGCGCGCCGTGTCCGCGGCACGAAACGGATCAGTTCGGACAGTGTGCCGTTGTGCAGGGCTTCGGCCCATCGCGTGCCGCCCAGCTCCATCGCCGCCGCAGGGACCGGATCGCTGGTGGCCACGGGGACCGATCGAGATCGGGCGATCTGCAACGCGGTCAGATCCTGGTCCACATCCTTGTGCCCGAACTCACCCGCGGCGGCGATGAACACCAGATCCACCGGGGCCGTGGTTAACGCCGTCCGCAGGTCATCGCAGGAATCGCAGCCCAGTCCGCGGGCGACCTGCCCGGTATGCGTCGATTCCGGCGACCCGGCCAGAATCGGCACGATGCCCGCCGCCGCCAGCACACGCGACACCACCTCCGCCTGCTCGGGCAGCAACCAGCACACCGCCTTGGGAACGCCATCGGGCATCGGGCCAGATCCTACCAGATTCAGGGACGAACCGGGGGGATGAATCACCGGTACAATCCAGCGAGGCGCGGCCAGACGGTCGCTCGCCGGGGTTCACCCCGGCGGGAGGAAAGTCCGGGCACGACAGGACACGGTGGTGGGTCACGCCCACCCGCCCGCAAGGCTCCGAAAGGAGGCGGCTGAGGGCGAGGGAAAGTGCCACAGAAAGCAAACCGCCGATGGCCGGGGCCTGCCCCCGGATCAGGTAAGGGTGAAAGGGTGCGGTAAGAGCGCACCGCCCGTCTGGTGACAGACGGGGCACGGTAAACCCCACCGCGTGCAAGCCCAAGCAGGCCCCCGAACCGAAAGGTTCGTCCCCGGTCCGGGGATCGTGGGGTCGGGTCGGGTGCTGGGGATGCAAGTCCCCCCGGCGTCGGCAACGGCGTCCGGCAGAGAAATGGCCGTCCGAGGCCCGAAGGTCCCCCCCGAGCCCCCGTCAAAGGACAGGGCGGGAAACCACGGGACGAGACAGAACCCGGCTTACCGGCCGCGCCCAGCCGCAAGACGCACCCCCGCGGGAGACCCCGCGGGGGTGCGGCCTTTTTCAATCCTTCGGAGAGGTCGGGGGCTTTGGGCGGTCGGCATCGGCCCAGAAGGCACGCCCCGCGGGGGTTTGCATATCTGCCAGGAGCCACAGCATCCGCGCGATCGAGGCCTGCTCGATCAGTTCCGGGGGTGGGTTGGTCTGCCAGGTCTTCCAAGCAGCCTCCCCCTCACGGACGGCACGGGCGAGGAATCGCTCATCCCCGGTGGCCCGATGCAACTCCAGGTCAGCCTCCACGAGCAGGTGGGTGAAGCGTGGACTGTCACGGTACAGGCCGGTGTCCGCGCGGACGAATGCATCACAGGCCGTGCCGATGCGCACCGCTTCGTCGAGGAAGGCACGATTCCCGGTGGCGTGGTACAGCCCGAGGTTGGCGCGGATCATCAGCGCGGAGTTATAGGTGAACTTGTGCCGCCCGATGGTGCCGTCTTTGACCAGACGATGGTCGAAGAACAGGGCATCCTCGTCCTGCAGTTGCTTCGTGGTCCACGACACGATGCGGGTAGCCCAGTCGATGTTGCTCTCTTGATCTCTGTGCCTTGCCACCCTGAGGCAGGCGACGGCTGCGGGGGCGTTGGAGCAGGTGTTTTTGCCACCCCCTTTGCGAGCTTCATGCCACCAGATGCCCCCGCCCAGATCATCATCCCACCCGCTGAGCGAGAAACGGAGGGTTTCGACCGCTCGATCGAGGTATACCTGCTTGCCCGTCAGGTCGTGGGCTTCCATGAAGGTGATGACCATCCACTGGTTGTCGTCGTAATACTTGTCGCGTCCGCCGCCCGGGGTTGGGGCGGGCTCATAGCCGGGGATGTCGGCCTTGGTATCCCAGTAGGCGTCCATGGCCTGGAAAAAGCGTTCCATCACGGGTGTGTAGGTTTGCGGGTCATGTCGGGCCGCCGCGACGAGGGCGGAGAACATCACGCCATTGCCCCACATGAAGTCCGGTGCGCGTTCCTCGGGCTTTGCAGCGTACAGGCCGGCCTCAAGCAGATACCGCTGTTCGATCGAGGCGGACACGGTTCGCGCTGCTTCGACGAAGGACATTTCGGTCGTTGCGAGTCCCGTCCCGCAGATCACGAGGGTGGGCATGAGGACGGACAGTGTGGGCCAGATTGGATGCATGTTCACATCGTAGCGGAGGCGATACAAAAGGTTTCGGTGTGGCGCAGGTTGAGCGGCGAGCATGCTCAAATCACCGCGGCGTACAGCGCGGAGAAGGCCGCCACGGTTGTCAGCACAACTCCGGGCACGCTCATCCAGAAGCCGATCCTGGCCACGATGATGCTCGATCGCGCGAAGCCGTATGGGTGCTTCCGAGTGCGATGCCGGCAAAGCAGCGCGCAGATCATCCCAGCCCACGAGGTGCCCAGAAACACAAAGAACAGAGGCCAGAAGATGCACCCAAGACCGACACACAGGAAGGACACCGTCCCCAGGATGACCGACGCATCCCCCAGGGTTGCTCGGGACGGATGCAGGTAGAACGCACTGATTCCCTGGCCACATTCCGGGCAGGTCTGCCCAATGGAAAAGCCGGTCAGTTCATACCGGCAGTTCAGGCATTCGGGCGGGTGTTGTTGTTCCGGCTGGGCGTGCAGACGAACCTCTCGTTCCATGCTGGGATTGGCCGGGCTTGGTGATGTTATCTGCGGAAACTCGGGAGTCGGTGAGCGGGTAAAAGCAAACGGGACCAGCGTGCGGCTGATCCCGTCTGCGTTCTGGTTGTTGAGCAGCGAGCGCTTATGGGCAGCCCTGGTTGAAGATCCCGATGTACGCCGAGAGATCGAAGAAGTTCCACACGCCGAAGGGCGGGGCCAGGTCCGCCGCGGGATCTTGCAGGCCGAAGGCTTCAAGGTAGGCGGAAAGGTCGAAGAAGTTGACCTGCCCGTCCCCGTTGAAGTCGGCGGCGCAGGGCTGGCTGGTCGGCGTCCAGGTGACAGCGGTCCAGCGCATCTCGTTCCCGTGTCGGATTGCGACCCCGTAGATCACGCCATCGCTGTCGATGGACTGGGCCACCGAGGCTTTCCACTCGCTGCCGTCGCCTCCATCGCCGCTGTTGAGGGCGGCGTGGAGGTCCACATAGCTCTCCGCGGAGCCGGACCACGCGGCGGCGCGCGGTGATTCCCAGTACGGTCCCTGGTCATACTGCACGAAACCGACCTGGTTCTGATCGTTTGTCCCGTACGCGTAGCTTGAGAATGCCCATTCGGGGTGCAGGCTGATGCTCCCGCCGCGGGATTCGTCCAGCCCATGCCACAGCAGGGCGTGTCTGGGGCTCTCCCAAGTGCTCCCCACAGAGCCGATACCGACCTGCTGGAGGGCACCCAGGCCGAAGGCGATGGTCTCGTAGTACTGATTGTCGTGGAGATCGATGGCGGTGGTGGCGCTACCGGCCCAGATCATCGCGCGCATGCGGAACTGCCCGTCCCAGGCGCACCCCACCTGGTGGTCGTCCGTGGTGGCGTAAGCATCGGAGGCCGCATAGCCGGACGGGTGCAGGCTCACCATGGATTTCTGGCTGCCCTCCCAGCGGACGGCCTGGTTTCCGACACCGACCTGGCCGATCTGCCCCACCTGATATCGCCCATTCGTACCGCGTGCATACGAGTGCCCGTAGGGAGGGCCATCGGGGTGCAGGCGGACATACGACTCGGACGAGCCGTTCCACATGGCCGCGCGGTGCGCGCCGCCGATCCAGCCGACCTGCTGGTTGCCGCTGACGGCCCAGACCGAGCCGAAGTCCGCCTCCGGCTCCACATTACGGGTGGGGATCAGGCTGATGGCCTCGCCCTCCCGCCACACCACCGGGCGGAAGTTCTTGATGCTCATGTTGTACCCGCCGACCGATCCCCCCGCGGCGGCCGCGGTGCCGAACTCCTCCAGCCCGCCCGGGATACGGGTGTTCTTATCCCAGTAGTGCGGCTCGTCGGGCATGGGGCTGGGAGGCGCCTCAAGCTCAAAGAACCGGACCTCATACCCGGTCTGGGCGAGTGCTGGCGAGCCGGCAAGAAGCGCCAGCACACCCGTTGAAACGACTGAACGGGAAAACAACACAGACCGCGTGCTCATGCCAACTCTCCAGGTTGTGGGTGATGCAGATCGAAGCGGGACCAATCCGTTCGATTGCCGGGAGAATCCCGACACGGCACAAACTAATCGAAACCGACCGTGCCTGTCAAGCCATTGGCGCAAGCGCTGTGTGATTTTGGGAGAGCACCCACTCGCGGGTCCGCGGGATTCACTGCGAGGTACTCACGCAACGCACCTGGCAGAACTGCCGGTGCCCCATCGGCCCGCCGTGATAGCCGATCCCCGATTGCCTGGCTCCCACCCACGGCATGCCGGGTGCTCCACCCATGCCGCGATTGACCCCAATCATCCCGGCCGTCATCCGCCGGGCCGCGGCCCGAGCGATGGTCTCTTCGCCGAAGACCGCAGCTCCAAGCCCATACTCGGAGTCGTTCGCCAGGGCGACCGCCTCATCCGGTGAATCCACCGACATCACGCACGCCACCGGCCCGAAGGTCTCGACCGTCATGATGTCCATGCCGTGATCCACCCCATCAAGCACGGTGGGGGAGATGAAGCCGCCTTCCCGCGGCTCGTTCCCGAAGACGACCCGTGCCCCCTTCGCCACCGCGTCCCGGATCTGCCCGACCACATGGGCCTTCTGCTTCGCGTGGATCATGGGGCCGATGGCCGCCGCCTCGTCGTCGCAGGGGCCGACGGTGAACTTGGCCGCCTGCACGACGAGCTTGTCCACGAACGCCGCGTGCAGGCGGCGGTCCACATAGATGCGCTCGGTCGAGACGCACACCTGCCCGCAGTTGCGGAACGAGTTGCGTGCGGCGAACTCGGCGGCCTTGTCCAGGTCCGCCCCCTCCAGCACCAGCAGCGGATCCTTTGAGCCGAGCTCCAGGATCAGCCGCTTCAGCCCACCCGCCGCCGCCCGCATGATCGCCTGCCCCGTGGCCTTGGAGCCGGTGAACGCGATCAGGTCCACATCGGCGTTGACCAGCGCGGGCCCTTGCTCACGCCCGTGTACCACCTGCAGCACGCCCTCAGGCAGGAACCCGTTGAGCACATCGGCATACGCCTGCGCGATCAGCGGCGTCTCCTCGCTGGGCTTGAGAATCACCGTGTTGCCCGCGACCAGCGCGGGCAGCACCATCCAGTGCGGCATCAGGATCGGGAAGTTCCATGGCGTGATGGCCGCGCACACGCCGTAGGGATCGTGGTGCAGCGTGGTCTCGACACCCTCGCCCTTGAGCACCTGCGGGCGCACGGCCTCGGCGATCTCGTCCACCTCGTCGGAGAGCCGATACCCGCATCCCTGCACCTCACCGATGCCGTCCCGGAACGGCTTGCCCTGCTCACGACTGAGGAGGTGGCCGAGTTCCTCGGACCGGTCCATCAGCACCTGCCCGGCGGGCCGGAGGATGTTCGCCCGCTCGGTCGCGGTCAGCCCGGCCCAGCCCGATGCGGCGGCCCGTGCCCGTGCGACGATCGCCGGGATCTCCGCCAGTGGCGTCAGCGGCACGGATCCAACAACCTCCCCGGTCGCGGGGTTGATCGAATCGAGCGTTCCGGCGGCGGTGATGGTGGTGGTCATACCCAACGGTACGCCACACAAATGAGCCGCGGGCTTCAGCCCGCGCGGTGCCAACAACCTCTTCACGCCCCACGATTTCACGCCCCATCGTCCCCACGATCCCCCCACGATCCGCCCGCCGCTCCCCCGCCGCGATGGGCGCGTCCGCCACACTACCACCAGTTCAACGCTCCCGGCCAGATCCATGAGATCGCCATCAGCAGGAGAAACTCCGCGAACGATCCCCACCACAGCCATCCACCAAGCAGAATCCGTTTTCTGACGCGGCCGGGCAGGCGATGCGTTCTCGCGGATCGTTCCAGCCCCATTTGATTCATCCACGCAACAAACCAGAGAATCAGGGACAATACCGTCACGAACGGCATGGCCACGATCGCCCCCCACAGACAGATCAGAATGGTCATCGAACGCGTGTACGAACCGGGCGCCGCCGGGCGATTCTCGAAGTGTGTTCCACACTCGGGGCACGGATCGCCGAGCGACCGAGAATCCATGTCGTAGCCGCAGGCATGACATCGCGGTGCGAGTTCTTGTCGTGAAGCTCGGGCTATGAGGATGCGATTCAACATGTTCGTGGTGGCACAGGCGTTCCCCCTGTGCTCCGAAATCATCGCTGGCAGGACTCCTTCGCCATGCTTACCCCCGCCCCGCCACCATCACAATAAAACTCTCGTCCAGCTCGTCCTCCGCGTCCATCACCGGCTCGACATAGGCGTTGCCCTCGTCGTCCCAGGCGTCGGCGAGTTTGGCATAGACCTGGGTTTTGGCGAAACCGGCCTCTTCCATCGCGTCGCGCAGTTCGGGGACGGACCACAGACGCCACTCGTAGACGAAGGCGTCGTACATCTCGTGCTCGATCACGCCGGCCTTCTCGATACGGAAATGGATGACATCGGTGACCATCCCCGTCAGCGGATCGGCGCTGCGCTGCTCCCAGGTGTAGCGGCAGAGGTATCCGCCCGGCATGGGATGCGGCCGGTGGACCTCGCCTGTCAGGAAGGCGGATTCGCCCCCGTAGGTGTCGCAGACGAATACGCCGCCCCCGGACAGCCGCTCGCGCGCGTGACGGAGGTACTCGACCAGTTCCCGCCGGGTGTGCAGATACCCGATCGAGAAGTTGCCCACGAACAGCACATCGCACCCGTCCGGCACCGTGCGCACATCGGACACGACCTTCGAGACGCGTGGATGATCGGGGTGCTTGCCGAGCGCGGCCGTATCCAGATCCACCGCCACGGCCCGCGCCCCCTCGCGTTTGACCCACTCGTATGACAGCGCGGCCGTGCCGGAAAAATCCTCGCCCAGGACGGCGGGGTTCTTGCCATGCACCGCCCGCAGCAGCGGGGCAAGGTGCGTGGGTGACTGCACGCAAAGTTCATACAGGTCGTGCTTGTCGAAGGGCTGCGTCATGGCGTGGTGCTCATGAAACCGAAGATCATGATGCCCGCGAACAGCAGCAGGATCACGCTGCTCAGCGCGAGGCCGATCCAGCCGCAGATTTTTCCGGCGGTGGCCATCCCCAGCGAACTGACCGGGGCCGTGCCGTTCTGCACGGCCAGCCTCGCCTGTTTCGCGAAGACGACGGCCAGAATGCCGCACGGCAGTCCCGCCACCCCGTATGTCATGCAGCTCATCACGATGGCGCAGATCCCCAGCACCAGCGACGCGATGGCCTTTCCTTGGGTCTGGCCGCTCTGGAGCGCGAACTGATGGATCACCGAGCCGTACTCCGGGCAGCGCCCGCCGATCGCCACCCCCACGATCTCATACCCGCAGGACAGGCACCGGCTGCCTTCCGGGGCCTGGGGGAGTGTGGTGGGCGTCTGCGACATGGGCGTGCTCCTGCGTGGGTGCGGATCATAACACCACGAGCAGCAGCCCGACGAACACAACCAGTCCGGCGACAGCGGCCGTCACCCCCAGCACACCCGCCGTCACGAGGGTCATCCGCACCGCGCGGTCGGGGTGTTCATGCCTCGCCGGATCCCGCCAGCCCGTCCAGGCCACCCAGCACGCCCCCAGCCCCAGCGGTGTCGCCAGGATCCCGAACCCCACCAGCCCCATCCATGCCAGCACCGCCAGCCCGAGCGCGACCCCGGCACGCGACATCGCCGGATCATCGCCGCCAGCGCCCTCGGGTTGGGGCGGGAGCGTGCCGCACTCCGGGCACCGCGCGTCCCCGGGCAGGCCCGCGCGGTCATACCGGCAGTTCGGGCACCGATCGGCGGGGTGGGTCACGCCATCCGGATCCACTTGAGCAGGGTGCGGAAGTTCGGCGGCTTGCCGTACATCAGCAGGCCCACACGGAACACCTTGGCCGCCAGCCACAGCAGCACCACCACGCCGATCAGGTTGACGAGGATCGACCCGGCCACCTGCCACGCGGGCACCGGTTCGGGACTGGCGATCCGCATGATCATGATGAACGGGCTGATCGGCGGCAGGAAGCTCAGCACCGTGCTCAGCATGCTGTTCGGGGCGCGGATCACCGGGAAGAACAGGAAGTATGGCACCATGCTGAACAGCATGACCGGGGTCATCAGGCTCTGGGCCTCGCGAAGGTCGTTCACGGCCGCGCCGATCGCCGCCATCATGGCCGCGAACATGAAGTAGGCCAGCGCGAAGAACACGAAGAACGACAGCAGCAGCTGCCAGCTCACCAGCCCAGTCACCGAGAACGCCACCAACGCGAAGATGCCGATCGAGTTGTAGATCACCAGCAGGCTCAGCCCCACGCCCATCTGGCCCATGATCTTGCCCGTCATCAGCTCCATCGGCGACACCGCGCTCAGCAGCACCTCCACCACGCGGCTGGACTTCTCCTCGATCGTGGTGGTCAGCAGATACTGACCGCCCGTGAAGGTGGCCACCAGCATCAGGATCATCGCCGCCACGGGGATGCCCATGCTCGCCAGCCCGGAGGTATCGCGTTGCACGCCGGTCTGCGTCACCTGCTGCGCGGCCCGCTGCTCCACATTGTCCAGCGTCCGGATGGCCGTGCGATCCATGCCGGCTTCGGCGTAGCGGCGTTCCCGGATCGACCAGGCGACGCCTTCCCGGAGTTCCTCGGCGGCCTCGTTGTTCAGACGCGGCCTGAAGAACGGCTGCCACCCACCATATGTTGTGGAAGCATCCACCCGCCTGATGGCATCGGCATCGATTTCCAGCACGGCAAGAACGCGGTCGGTGTCCGCCGCTTTCTCATCGCTCCCGCCCTTGAGTTGCTGGCGAATTCGATCCTTGGCCTGCTCGGCATCGGAGTCGGGCGGCAGCAACTCAAACCGGAAGCTCGGTATCGGTAGGTCTTCGGCGGTCTCCCCAGCCTTGCCCGCGATCTGAGACCCAAACACACCGAATGTGTTCCGGGCAAGTTCGGCTGTCCGTCGATTCCCCTCCTCCCGCCGCGCCCGGATGGCCTCCTCGCCCAGTCGTTGGGTCAGTGTATCGAACACCCCGCCGCTCCGGTCGATCACCAGCACGGTGCCTGTCACCGCGGGCGGCTTGGCGGTCGCCGCGAGCAAACCGATCAGCGGAATCAGGGCAAGCAGCACCGCCGGCACCACCAGCGCACCGATGATGAAGCCCTTGGTCAGCGCGGTGGATGCGAACTCGCGCGCCGCGATCCGTGCCACCTTCGAGAGTGAGAACCCCTGCCGCATCACGCGTCACCCCCGATGTCGCGCAGCGCGGCCCGCAGTTGTTCCCGATCGTCCCCGCTCAGATCGTCTTCCGTGACGATGTTGATGAAAATATCCTCCAGCCCCGGCCGGTGCAGATCCACGCTGGCCATCGGAGCCGCGGAGGCCACCAGACGCACCGCCTCGTCCGGCCGCACGCCCGTGCTCAGCACCGCCTCCAGCTTCCCGTCCACCCGCCGGACATCGGCGATTCCCGGCAGCGCCCGCACCGCCCCGACCGCGTCCGCCTCGGCCGCCGCGTCGTAGGCCTCGAACCACACGCCGGTGGGCTTATGGCGTGTTCGGATGGCCTGTACGGGATCGTCCAGCACCTTCTTCCCGTTGTGGATCATCACGATGTGGTCGCACAACTGCTCGGCCTGGGACATCACATGGGTCGAGAAGATCACCGTCCGCCCGAGGTCGTTCTGTTCGCGGATGAGATCGCGCAGCAGCCGCATGTTCACCGGGTCCAGCCCGCTGAACGGCTCGTCGAGGATGACCAGGTCCGGCTCATGCAGCACGCAGGAGACGAACTGCACTTTCTGCTGCATGCCTTTGGAAAGCTCTTCGCACTTCTTTTTGGCCACATCCGGCAGGCCGATCTTCTCCAGCCACTCGTGGACCGATTTCTTGAGTGCAGGCCCCGCGTCCATGCCCTTGAGTCGCCCCATGTGCTGCAGGAACGCCCCGACCTTCATCTTCTTGTACACGCCGCGTTCTTCGGGCAGGTAGCCGATCCGGTCCTTGCTCTCCACCGCCGACCGCCGCCCCAGCACGCTCAGCTCCCCCGTATCCGGGAAGAGAATGGACATGATCATCCGGATCGTCGTGCTCTTGCCCGCCCCGTTCGGCCCGATGAACCCGTGCAGCGAGCCCGCGGGCACATCTAGGTCGATCCCTTCCACGGCCACCTTGGCCCCGAAAGTCTTCCGCACTCCGCGCATCGAGATCGCCGATTCCATCCGCACCTCCTGTGCCGTTCGTCGAGTATACGGGTCACTGGGAAGCCGGTCGCCGTGTTTTCAGTTCCTTCCTTGCACCCTACCCTTCCGCGTGCCCGACCTGACGACCATCCTTCCGGACACCGTCCGCGCCAAGCTCGACCAGATCGACGCCCAGCACCGCGAACTCACCGCGGCCCTGGCCGATCCCGAGGCCGTCGCCGACCATAAACGCGCATCCTCCATGGCCATCCGCCGTGCCGCGCTGGATGAACTCGCCTCGGAGTACCGCCACCTCCGCAAACTCCTGGCCGATGCCGAAGAGATGCAGACCGCGCTCACCGCGGGCGATCCCGATCTCGCGCTCCTCGCCCGGGAGGAACTTCCGAACCTGGAAGCCGACGCTGTCCACACCGCCGACCGCATCAAGTCTCTGCTCGTCATGTCCGACGACCGCCAGATCGGCTCCGTGATCCTCGAAATCCGCGCCGGCACCGGCGGCGATGAGGCCGGCCTCTGGGCACGCGACCTGCTCAGCGCCTACACCCGCTACGCCGTCAAACGCGGCTGGAAGGTCGAGGAAATGGACCTCGATGCCGATCCGTCGGTGGGAGGCATCCGCAAAGCGATCGTGAACATCGCGGGCGAGGGCGTCTGGCAGGAACTCGCCTTCGAGGCCGGCGTGCACTCCGTCAAACGCGTCCCCGCCACCGAGACCCAGGGCCGCATCCACACCTCCACCTGCACCGTGGCCGTCCTGCCCGAGCCGCAGGCGGTCGAGGTCACGATCGACTGGGCCAACGATGTCACCGAGCATGTGACCACCTCCCAGGGGCCCGGCGGCCAGAATGTCAACAAGGTCGCCACCGCGGTCAATCTGGTCCACAAGCCCACCGGCGTCGAGGTCCGGATGCAGGAGACCAAGAGCCAGGCCCAGAACCGCGAACGCGCCCGCCGCCTCCTGACCGCCCGTGTCTACGAGATCGAACGGCGCAAGATCGAGGCCGAGCGGGCGGGCCAGCGGGCCGGTCAGATCGGCACCGCCCAGCGCAGCGAGAAGATCCGCACCTACCGCTACCAGGACAACATCGTGTCCGATGAACGCCTGGACCAGAAGTTCGCCAAGTCGAAGGTTCTGGACGACGCCGACCTCAAGCCCCTCTTTGATGCCCTCATCGAGCAGGAAACGGCCCGAAGGCTGGCCGCCCTGTAGTCCCCGGAGCGGGGGCATCCTGCCCCTCCGACCGGGCAAAGCCCGATGCACTCGGCCCTCGCCCCTCCTGTTTGTCCGCCCTAGCATTGCAGCCGAACCCAAACACCGGCCCCGGGTCTCGCCGGGCCGCAGGAACCGGCCTTTCCCGCCGAAGGAATCCCCGCTCCATGGAACGATCCGAAATCTTCGACAAGGTCCAGGAAGTGCTCGTCGATGCCCTCGCCGTGGACGACGACGAGGTGACACCAGAGGCCACCCTGATCGGGGATCTGGGCGCGGAGTCCATCGATATCCTCGACATCTCCTTCAAGCTCGAGCAGGCTTTCGGCTTCAAGATCGCCCAGGGTGAGCTGTTCCCCGAGGGTGTCACCCAGAACCCGGAGTTCGTGCAGGACGGCAAAGTGACGCCAAAGGGTCTGGAGACGCTCCGCAAGCGTCTGCCGCACTTTGACTTCAGCGCGATCGAGGCTGATCCGTCCGTTGGTAACATCCGCAACATCTTCACTGTTGATGCCCTGGTCAACTTCTGCGAGCAGAAGCTCCAGACCGCCTGACCGCCTCTTGGTGGCCCGGCTCGCCGAGCCGGGTTCCGGGCTTTGGAGCCTGCCATGCGCTGGATGTGGATCGACCGAATCGTCGAACTGGTCCCCCGCCAGCGGCTTGTCGCGGTCAAGCATGTCTCCATGGCCGAGGAACACATCCACGACCATTTCCCCTCCCGTGGGGCCGACTTGCAGTCGGCCAGGTCTTCCTCTCCCCGCCCCCCAACCCCCATCATGCCCGCTTCACTGATCGTGGAGGGCATGGCCCAGTCCGCTGGCATCCTCGTCGGCCATGCCGAGGGTTTCAAGGAGAAGGTCGTCCTGGCCAAGGTCTCCCGAGCCGAACTCGAGCTGGACGCCCAGCCCGGCGACACACTCCGCTACACCGCCGAGATCGAGCAGTTTTCCCCGGTCGGGGCCTCCACCCGCGGGACCATCGAACTTCTCTCTTGGACTGCCCAAGGCCCCACCCCGCCCAGAGTTCTCGGACGCATCGACCTCATGTTCAGCCACCTCGACAACAACCTCGGCGGCGAGAAATACCCCGAGCACAACTTTGTCTTCTCCGAATCCTTCGCCACTCTTTTATCACTCAGCGGGATTGACCCGATACAGCATCCGTGATCCGGCATGGGGTGGTGGTGGGGGGTACCATCCCCCCGACTGTCCGCCGGAATCCGCCGACCCGATCGGAGCCAACCATGCCTCGCATTCTTCGCCCCGCCCTGATCTTCGCCCTCGCGGGCATGACCCTCGCCCTGACCGCCTGCGGCACCCCCCCGACCCGCGAGCAGCGGATGAAGTCTCCCCAGACCGCCATGCGTGGCCCGGCCTACAAGCGGCTTGTCGTCACCTTCAACGAGGCCCACAGCCTCGCTGTCAAGGCTGCCGACTTCTCCCGCCGCATCGAGTCCGAGGGGGCCGATTCCAGCCGCGTGCTGGCCGCTCAGCAGCTCGCCGATGATTCCGCCCACTTCGCCGACGAGATCGAGTGGTTCCTCACCAACCGCCGCCGGATGCAGTGGCACCAGACCCACATGAACAAGCTGTGGGAGCGTTTCGACGCTCTGGACGCCGAGCACCGCGAGGCCGTCCTCGCCTACACCGACAAGAAGGTCCGCAAGCCCACCCTGCTCTACAGCCTCAAGCAGGATTACAAGAAAGAGCACCGCATCGAAACCCCCGACGCACGCTGGGGTGACCTGTTCTACCCCGTCGGTGCCAAGCTCTACCCCGGCAATCCCTGGTCCGGCGAGAACGACTGACCAAAGGCCCATCCCTCCGCTCCGTGACGCCCGCGATTGCATCGCGGGTTTCTTCTTTCGGCTATTCTGCCGTCATGCAGACCCGAATCCTCCTCACCCTCGCCCTGATCGCTTTGCTCCTTACCCCCGCAGCGGCCCAGGACAAGACCAAGGCCCCCGATCAGTCCACCTTCGTCCCCTTCCCTGAGGCCCCCTCCGTCACCTACCACACCGTCGAGATCAACGGCCAGACCATTCACTATCAGGCCACCGCCGGCACCCTCCCCCTCGCCGACGGCCGCAAGTACGACACCGCCGCCCGCATCTTCTACATCTCCTATCGCAAGATGAACGGGCCGCTCACGGAAGGGTCTACCCCCGATTTCCCTGCCCCCGCCACCCGCCCGCTGACCTTCTCCTTCAACGGCGGCCCCGGTTCCAGCTCCGTCTGGCTCCACCTGGGTGTCTTCGGCCCCCGCCGCGTCGATCACATCGACGAGTTCGGGAACCCCGGCCCGCCGCCGCACCAGGTAGTTTCCAACGAGTTCTCGCTGCTCGATAAGTCCGACTTCGTTTTCATCGACCCGGTCTCCACCGGCTACTCGCGTGCCGAGCCGGCGAAATCCGACAAGGCCTATCACGGTGTGACCGAGGACATCCAGTCCGTCGCCGAGTTCATCCGCCTGTATCTCGGGCGTGAGAACCGTTGGGCCTCACCGCGTTTTCTCGCTGGCGAGAGCTACGGCACCACCCGCGCCGCCGGCCTGGCCCGTGAACTCCAGAACACCCATGGCATCGCCGTCAACGGTGTGATCCTCATCTCGGCGGTGCTCAACTTTCAGACCATCCGCTTTGACATCGGCAACGACCTGCCCCACATTCTTTATCTCCCCTCGTTCGCCGCCGTCGCCCACTACCACGAGAAGCTCCGCCCCGAGTTCCAGAGCCGCCCGCTCAAGGAGTTTCTCGCCGAGGTCGAGGCCTTCGCGATGAACGAGTACGCCCTCGCCCTCATGCAGGGCGGCGTGCTCCCGGAAGAACAGGCCGACGCCATCGCCGACCGAGTCGCCGCCTACACCGGCCTCACCCCCGATTATGTCCGACGAGCCAGTCTCCGCCCCGACATGCCCCGCTTCCCCAAAGAACTGCTCCGCGACCGGGGCCGCACCGTCGGCCGCCTCGACGCCCGCTACACCGCCGCCGACCGCGACGATGCCGGCGCATCTTCCGAGTTCGATCCTTCGATGACCGCCATCAAGAGCATCTACACCGAATCGCTCAACGACTACCTCCGCCGCGAACTCGCCTACAACAGCGACCTCCGCTACGAGATCCTCACCTCTGTCTGGCCCTGGTCCTACGGCAACGCGGGGAACAATCGCTACACCAATGTCGCCGAGGATCTGCGCAACACCATGCAGCAGCTCCCCTTCATGCGCGTATTTGTCGCCAGCGGCTACCACGACCTCGCCACGCCTTACTTCGCCACCGAGTACACCATGAACCACCTCATGGTCCGCCCGGAACTCCGCGGCAACATCGAGATCCACGAGTACGAGGCGGGCCACATGATGTACACCCACCGCCCCAGCCTCGAAAAGCTCAAACGCGACCTCGACGCCTTCTACGACCGCGTCCTAGCCGACTGACCCCCCTCCCCCAAAAAACTTATCCCCAAACAGACCACGCACATTGACACCGTGTTTGGGATCTGGTATCGTCTCCCCGCCGGGCCCGCGTGCGACGCCGCCCCCGGCCGGTGACCCTCCGGGATGGATCCCGAATGGCACCGACCCGCGCCGCTCCCCGCTGCGCCCACACGGCTGAAACACGCCCGAGGCCCCGCACGGCAAATAGAAAGGTGGCCCCTCAATGGCCCGCAAGTCCGACTCCGCCGATTCCAAGGTTCTCTCCGGTCCCCGTCTGGATCCCAATGAGAGGGAGAAGGCCCAGGCCCTCGACCGCGCCCTGGCCCAGATCGACAAGGCCTTCGGCAAAGGCTCGATCATGCGCCTTGACGAAGAGGCCTACCTCAACATCCCCGGCATCTCCACCGGTGCCCTGTCCCTCGATCTCGCCCTCGGCGGCAAGGGCATTCCCCGCGGCCGCATCGTCGAGATCTTCGGGCCTGAGTCCTCCGGCAAGACCACCCTCGCCCTGACCGTCATCGCCAACGCCCAGAAGAACGGCGGCGTCGCCGCCTTCATCGACGCCGAGCATGCCCTTGATCCCTCCTGGGCGCGCAAGATCGGTGTCAATATCGACGACATGCTCGTCTCCCAGCCCGATACCGGCGAGCAGGCCCTGGAAATCTGCGAACTGCTCGTCCGCTCCAACGCCATCGATGTCATCGTGGTGGACTCCGTCGCCGCCCTCATCCCCCGCGCCGAGATCGAGGGCGAGATGGGTGACACCCAGGTCGGCCTCCAGGCTCGCCTGATGTCCCAGGCCATGCGCAAGCTCACCGGCGTCATCGCCCGTTCCAACTGCACCGTCATCTTCATCAACCAGATCCGCGAGAAGATCGGTGTCATGTTCGGCAGCCCCGAGACCACCCCCGGCGGCCGCGCCCTCAAGTTCTACGCCTCCGTCCGCATCGACATCCGACGCACCGGCTCCATCAAGGAAGGCGACATCGCCACCGGCAACCGCACCCGCGCCCGCGTCGTCAAGAACAAGGTCGCGCCCCCCTTCCGCCAGGCCGAGTTCGACATCATGTTCAACGAGGGCATCTCCTCCACCGGCGACCTCATCGACATGGCCGTCGAGGACAAGGTTGCCCAGAAGTCCGGCGCGTGGTACTCCTACGGCGAGGTCCGACTCGGCCAGGGACGCGAACGCGCCAAGGAGTTCCTCGCCGAGAACCCCGAACTCTTCAAGGAGATCCGCGCCGCCATCCTCGCCAAACGCATGCCCGCCAAGGGCGCGCCCAAGGCCGACCTCATCCCGCAGGGCGAGATCGAGGAAGACGCCGAAGAGTACGAGGAAATCGCCGCCGACTGATCCATCTTCCTGGACCGGGGGGCATCCAGCCCCCCGTTCGGGCAAAGCCTGAACTCGATTTCTCACCCCAACCCCCCGCCCGCTTGCCAATCGCCCCCACCCGGCCAATGATTCCGACCCGCACGCGGATGTGGCGGAACTGGCAGACGCGCTAGGTTCAGGTCCTAGTGGGAGTAAAATCCCGTGGAGGTTCGACTCCTCTCATCCGCACTCCCCCGAAAGGGCCGGCCAACGCCGGCCCTTTTTCTTTTCCCGGCCTCATTTTCTTCTTCCCCAATCCCCAATCCCTGATCGCCCCAAGAAAACCGCCCGGGCTTTCACCCGGGCGGCCTCGATCAACACTTCAGTACCCGGCCCAAGGGCCGGAACTCCGGGTGGTCCGGCTCGGGAGACCGAGCCGGGTCCGAAGGGAGAGGCTTACTCCCCGCCGGTCGGCACCACCACGAACTGCGGCACGGCCACATTCGTGCCGGTGGTCTCGAACAGCGCCTCGTTCCCGGCCGGGGTCGGCAGGGCGTTGGGCATCGCCAGGCGGCTGTCCCAGTTGCGCTGCGCGTTCAGGCGGAACGACTCGGCGGTGGCGTTGAGACGCTCAAGCGCGGCCACCGACAGCTCGGAGTAGCTGGCCGCCTCGGCCGCCGCCATCTCAGCACGGACGCGCTGGAACTGGTTGGCCTGGTACAGATCCGCGTACGAGCGGTTGCGGGTCGCCACGGTGGAGGCCACACGCTGGTCGAACCGCGAGCGCACCCCGGTCTCCTGGGCGTCGGCCACCGTGAACTCGCGGGTCACGCTCGCCAGGGCCACCTGCTGGTTGGCCTCGATCTCGCCGCGGAGGGCGATGTCGCGGGCCTGGCCCAGGCCCAGGGCCTCGTCGGCCTTGGCATAGATGCGGGTGACATCCGCGTCGCGGATCAGCTCGTTCGAGCTGGCCAGCGCCGCCATGTACTCGATGTCCGCCTCGGCCTGCTTGCGGCTGGCCAGGTGGCGGGCGGTCAGCTCGCTGGTGTTGGCCACCGCGATACGCTCGAACGCGTCCGCCAGGGCGCGGGACTCGTTGTAGTTGGCCTCCGCCACCGCGATGTAGCTCGCCGCGCCGTGCTGGAGGCGGTTCAGCTCGGCGGCCAGGATCTGACGCGAGGCATTGATGTCCTCACGCATCTGGGCCACCACCGCGCGCTGAGAGGACTCGAGGCTGGCAGCCTCGGCCAGGAGCTGGCGGCTCTTAGCTTCGCCGCGACGGGCGGTCGAATCACGCTGCACGGACAGCGAGGCGATCTTGCTCTCGCCGGTCCGCCCGGTCGCCTCGGCCTGAGCCAGGAGCTGGCGCACCTGGGCCTCCTTCCGCTTGTCCAGGTTCTGCGAGTTGCCGCGCAGCGCGGTGATGCGGGCGTAGACCTCGTTGCGGGTCGCTTCCGCCTCGACCAGAGCGCGGCTGCGCTCCGTCTCGGCCTGGGCGATCATCGATTCGGCGCGGGTCAGCATCCGGGCGGTCTCGGCATCGCCCTTCTGGCGGAAAGCGTCGATCGATGCCAGGGTCGAGCGGTGCTCGGCCTGCTTGTTGTTCCACCAGTCGTTGAAGCGGGCCATCTCCGCGTCGCGAAGAGCGATCGCTTCCAGGCGGGCGGCCACGGACTGCTCACGCAGCTCGGTCGCACGGGCCAGCGAGGCGCGGAACGAGGCGATGTGCTCGGGATGGATGTTCTCGGGCTTGGTGCTGGCGCGGGCGAACTCGGGGGTCGGGCTGTCGGCGTTCACGCCGGGCTTGCGCTCCTTCAGGTTGCTCGGCACCGCGAAGCTGCCCTTGCGGGCCTGCTCGGCGAACTCCTTGGCGAAACGGGCCTGCAGGCGACGGGCCTCGGCCAGCGCCTCGGACTCGATCTTGTCCTGCTCGGCCTGGGCGATCGCCTTGGTGTGGGCCGCCGCGGCGTTCATCGCATTGGTGCGGGCCTCGACCTCGGCCTTCAGGAAGGCGCTGCGACCGCTGGCCTCCACACGGTCGGCCTCGGCCGAGATGTTCGACACATCCGCCATCAGCTTGGCGTAGTGCGCCTGGATGCCCTTGAGCGATTCGTTGTACGAGGTTTGGGAAGCGCCGAACGAGGCGTTCGCTTCCGCGGTCATCTTCGCGACCTTCGCGGCGTTCTGCTGGGACAGTTCTTCGGCCGAGATGCGGGTGTCCTCGGCCTCGCCCAGGGCCACCTCGTAGCTGACCTGCGCGGCGTTGACCTTCAGGGAGTAGTTCTGGTCGGCATCGGTGGTCTCGAGCAGGACCGCCTCGGCCTTCATCTCGGCGATGCGGCTGGCCAACTCGGCATCGAGCGAGTGAGCCTTCTGGGTCAGCTCGGCCACCGTGGAGTCGGTCTGGACCCGGGTGGTCTGGATGAGCTGGTTGATCTTGTCCACCTCGGCGGAGGTCTGCTGGGCCACGGTCTGGGCCTCGGTCCGCAGGTTGCCCACCTTCTTGACCGCGCGATCGTTGGTCAGGTCGGCGGCACGCACCATGCGGTCGATCTCCGCCTGGCCACGCTCATCAACCGCGGACCGGGTCGCCATCATGCGGTCGTGCTCGGCCAGCGAGTCCTGCCAGCCGTTCTCGGCCTCGGAGCGGATCCGCTCCACCTCGGCCTGCCACTCCTTGACCGAGGCGGTCAGGAAGGTCTCCTGGCGGGTGAACTGGGTGTCCTTGGCGACTTCCTTGGCCGCGATCTGACGCTGCATCTGATACAGGCGGGCGTCGTGCGTGGCCCGGGTCAGCTCGGCATCGGCATAGCCGGTGTCGCGCTCGATGAACGAACCCTGAAGCTTGTAGTCCGCGGAGGCGGCCGACTCGTCGAAGTTCGCGATGGCCTTGACCTGATAGGCCTGGGCCGCGGCCCGGCGGGCCTCCAGCTCGGCCGCGCCGACGCGTGCCTCGCTGACCCACTGCTGCTCCAGGCTCATCGTGTGGCCTTCGGTGATGTATGACTCGGGCGTGAACTGGCCCTTGGCCTGCGAAGACTCGATCGAGGCCGTCGCCATGGAGGCGCGGCCGGTCTCGGTGAAGTTCTTCGCGTTCGGGCTCGTCGGGGAGCTGGCGCACCCGGTCAGCAGGCCCGAGGCCAGCACGATCGCCAGCGGGGACAGACGGAGGAGCGAACGCTCCACGGTTCGGACGGTCGTTGTGTTCATCTGCTGCACGGCGTATACCTCGTGTGTTGATCGATCGCGGCCCGGACAGAAATGGACCGCCGCGTCCTGCATCGACGCCCCGGAGTCCCGCGTGCAGGGGGGTTCCGCTGGGCGGAATACCGTCAGGCGGTCTGTACCGTCCGTCCGGATTGCGACCCGTCCGCTAATGTTCAGCCGTCCCGGGTGGACCACCCCTTCCAAGGGGAACCCTTGCCCGACCAGCCCGAAAGGACCCGCGTTGGCCCTCATCTATGCCGGAATCGACGAGGCCGGATACGGACCCATGCTCGGCCCGCTGTGCGTCGGCCTGGCCGTGTTCCGACTGCAGGACTGGTCCCCGGGTGAGCCCGCGCCGGACCTGTGGGCCAGGCTGGCCCCCGCCGTGGTCCGGACCCCGAAGGAAGCGACCCGGGCGGTGGGAGGAGGAAAGGGGGGAAGGGGGGGGGTTGCGATCGGGGATTCCAAAAAACTCAAACTCGCCAACTCCTCGGTCAAGCGCCACCCACTGACGCACCTGGAGCGTGGTGTGCTGGCCCTGCTGGCGGCACGCGATGCGGAGCCGGCCGCGACGGATTCGGATCTGTTCGGCCGGCTGGGCGCGGATCTGGGGGGTGGACCGTGGTACCAGGGGGATCCACGCGATCTTCCCTGCGGCACCACGACCGATCTGCTGCGCATCGATGCCGCGGGCATCCGGGCGGCGATGCACAAGGCCGGGGTGGAACTGCTCGACCTGCGCGTCATGACTGTGGATGAACCCCGTTTCAACAGGATGCTGTCCGAGCATCGGTCCAAGGCGGCGGTGGTGGAGGCCGGATTGGAAGCCCACCTGCGGCGGGCGGCGGACGGGGTTGGTTCCGATGAATGCCTGCGGGTGGTGGCTGATCGGCAGAGCGGGCGGACGCACTATGGTGGGGTGCTGTCTCGGGTGTTCGGCACGGTGGAGGCCGAGGAGGAGTCCGCGCGGGCCAGCCGGTATCGGGTTGATGGGCGGCACGGGGTGATCCTGCATTCCGAGGCCGAGGACGCGCACCTGCCGGTCGCTCTGGCGTCCATGGCGGCCAAGCTGGTCCGGGAACTGGCCATGGCTCGGTTCAACCGCTATTGGGCCGGGCGCGTGCCCGAGCTGAAGCCCACGGCCGGGTATGTGCAGGATGCTCGGCGCTGGCTGGGCGATGTGCGCGCCGTGCTGACCCCGGCGGAACGGGAGCTGGTGGTGCGCAAGGCATGAGCGACGAGCAGCGGACAAAGCGGATGCTGGACCTGGCCGCCCGGGTCGCGTGGCGGGCGTGGGGCGATGCGGACCCGAACCCGCTGGTGGGCTGCGTCATCGCCCGAGGGGATGAGGTGATCGGGATCGGCCATCACCGGAAGTTTGGCGGGCTGCACGCCGAGCGGGAGGCTCTGGCCGATTGCAAGCGCCGGGGGCATGACCCGCGCGGGTCCACGCTGTACTGCACGCTGGAGCCCTGCCGGCATTTCGGCAAGCAGCCACCCTGCACGGCGGCGGTGATCGAAGCCGGGATCTCGAGGGTGGTGTACGCTCGCTCGGACCCTGGGCATGAGTCCGGGGGCGGTGACGGGGTGCTTGCCGCGGCGGGGGTGGAATCGGTGTGCAGCGATGTCAGCGTGCTCGCCACGCGACTGTCGGACCCGTTCGTGTGCCGCGTGCGGAAGAACCGTCCCTGGGTGATCGCCAAGTGGGCGCAGACGCTGGACGGAAAGATCGCCACGCGCACGGGCGAGAGCCAGTGGATCACGGGGTCTGCCATGCGTCGGCGGGTTCATCGCCTGCGGTCGAGGGTGGATGCGGTGCTGATCGGATCGGGGACGGCGGCAGCGGATGATCCGATGCTGACTGCTCGCGGCGTGCGTCGGGTCCGTCGGGTGGCGACGAGGGTGGTGCTGGACACGGAAGGGGGGTTGTCGCACGGGTCGGCCCTGGTGCGCACGGCCGGAACGGTTCCGACGGTGGTGCTGACGGCATCGGACGCGGCATTTCCCGAGGCGGTGCGGGTCGTTCGGGTCGGGCGTGGGGTGGGGGGGCTGGATGTGAGAGAGGCTTTGGAGCGTTTGTGGACGGAACTGGGTGTGGCGAGTGTGCTGGTGGAGGCTGGGCCGCGGGTGCTGGGGTCGCTGCTGGAGGCCGATCTGATCGACGAAGCGTTCATCCACATCGCGCCGATGGTGATAGGGGATTCGGACGCGCTGGGGGCCGCGTCGGGCCGGGACGCGCCGCGGCTGGCGGACGCGCGGCGGCTGGCGGTGGTTCGTGCCCGCGTGATCGGGGGGGATGTGGAGTTGTGGTGTCGGCGGGGTTGAAGATGAGCGGAACGCAGAGGCCGCAAAGATCACGCAGAGGGCGGAGGGGGACGGGGGGCAGAGGTGATGCTGGGGTTTGGGGTTCGCGTCAGAGGCTGGGCAGGGCGGGGGGCAGATCGAGGAGGCGGGTGATCTCGCGGTTCATGTCTGAGAGGTGGAGGAGGGCGGGGATGGTTGAGGCGCCAGGGCCGTAGGCGGTCTGCTCGACATGATCGGCGGTGTGGTTTCCGCTGATGAACGCGACGGAGTTGTGGTTGGCGAGGACGGAGCCGAGGGGGCCGTGGTCCTTGTTGAGGCCGCGGAAGGGGATGACTGGCTCGCCGGCCCGCCAGCGCATGACGGTGGCGAGTTCATCGTCGTTGAGTTCAACGGTGGTGGCCTCTGCGATGATGCGTCGGTGGTCTTCGGGTGTTTTCTGCGTCTCCGCCAGCGCACGGTTGATCCACTCGAACGAGTGCTTCCATTCCGCAAGGCGGAGGAAACCCCTGCGGCCAGTGCGGGTGTACTCGGTCAGGCCGGGGTTTGCGTTGGCGTGGTCTGTGGTGGTGATGACGAGTGTGTCATCGCGTCCGGCGGCGAAATCGAGGGCGACCCCGAGGGCTTTGTCAAAGGCCATCTGCTCATGGACGAGCGAGCCCGCATCATTGGCGTGGGCGGCGTGATCGACGCGGCCCCCTTCGATCTGAAGGACGAAGCCGTCGGGGTGGCGTGCGAGGCGTTCGATGGCGACGCGGGCCATCTCGGCGATGTGTGGTTCATCCTCGGCGCGATCGAGTTCGTAGCTCATGTGGGAGCGGTTGAAAACGCCGATCAGTCGGCCGGGATGGTCATCGGGCAGGGCGAGGAGTGCCTCGCGGTTGAACACCTTTGTGTAATCGGATCCGAGTGCGATGGCTTCATCGGTGTAGAAGCGTCGGCCGCCGCCGAGGAGGAGGTCATAGTTGCGCTCCATCATCTGGCGGGCGATGTTGGTTTCGTCGCCTCGTCCGGTGGGGATGTTGCAGGACCAGCCGGCCGGGGTGGCGTGGGAGAGGGTCGCGGTGGTGACCAGGCCGGTGGCCTTGCCGGCGCGTTTGGCCTGGTGGAGAATGGGTTCGGGCATTTTCTGATCGGGTGTGAAACCGATCGCCCCATTGTTGACGCGCTGGCCGATGCCCCAGGCGGTGGAGGCCGAGGCCGAATCCGTGACCATGGAGTTGGCGGAGGCGGTCTGGACCGCGGAACGGCGTGCGCCTTCAAGGGCGAACATGCTGTACCAATGGGATGGGCGGCCATGGAGTTCCTGGGTCATCATGTCCGCCAGAGCCAGGGTGCCGGTGCTCATGCCGTCCGAGACAAGGAAGATGAGATTGCGTGCGTGCGCCGGATTGCGGAGCGTCGGGACGCCGCGTGCCTTGGCGGTCTTGGGAAGAGAGAGGGCGGCAGCGGTCGCGGCACCGGCGGCAAGGAAGGAGCGGCGTGTGACGCGGGGGAGTTTCGGGGCCATGCAGGAGTTTAACGCGGTCCGGGTCGGTGCAGGTCAAGATTGGATAAAAGCGTGATGTGTTGGGGTGAGTTCCGATGCTTCCGCAGTTGCCGATGGAGGTGGGGCGCAGCCGAGCCTACCTCCGACGCGGCGCATTGTGGCCCGGGGCGTGTGGTGGGTGATTGGGTGGATAATCTGGTGGGTGGGCGGTGGGCGGAATCCGCCAATTGCATCGGGGGCATCACTGAATGGAAGAACCCCACGATTCGCGACTCATCGTGGGCGTGGTGAGGCGTGGAGTTCTGCGAGGGAATCGGCGATCCGTCGGGCCGCTTCGGTGAGTTCAGATCCAGTGTTGAGGATGTCGGGGCAGAGGCGGACGAACCATTCGTTGTTCGTGTGGGCGTTGCTCGTGTGGGCGGGGCTGGGGCGGGCGTCGGCGTTGATGCCGGCGCGTTTGAGGCTGGCGATTGCCTGTTTGCCGTGTTTGACGGGGATGAGCAGGTAGGCACCGTGCTGCTCGGGGCGTTCGTTGATGAGCCGGGTTTGCACGCCGGCGTCATGCAGGGCCGCGCGGAGGAAGGCGAGTTGGCGGAGTGAGTAGTCGCGCAGGCGGTCAACGCCGAGGGCGAGGGTCAGGTCCAGGCCGGCGCGGGCCTGGTAGTAGGTGAGGATGGGCGGGGTGGCTTCGAGCCAGGCGTCGCCGCCGGGGGCGTATTCGGGCTGGTCGGTGCGGTGGTAGGCGAAGGGATTGGCCTTGGCGAACCAGCCGGTGTCGATGGGGATGGGATGGTCCGGCTCGGGAACGCCGGCGTCGGCGAGCATGGAATCGGCGAGGGCCAGCCAGCACGCGCCGGGACCGCCGCGGGTGTATTTGTAGTTGCCGCCGATCATGGCATCGCAGCCGAGTTGGTCCATCGAATCGGGCAGCACGCCGACGGCGTGGTAGGCATCGACCAGCACGCGGGCGTTGAGGTCGTGGGCGTGGGCAATGACGCGGTCGATGCCTTCAAGAATCTGGCCGGTGGCAAAGAAGACGCGGCTGACGACGACAAGGTCGGTGCCGGGGGTGATGGCGGCCATGATGCGGTCGGCATCGAAGCGTGCATCATCGTCGCAGGGAACCCATGTGATGTGGGCGCGTCCGTGGTGGGCGTAGGCCTTGAGGACGAAGTCGATGGAGTCGAACTCGCCGCGGGTGGAGACGATGGTTGGCGTTCGATGAGGAAGGCTGTTGATGACGGCGCGGAGGCCCTGGGCGGCGGAGGCTTTGGGGACGACGGCCCTGGGATCGGCGCGTCCGATCAGGCGGGCGACGCGGGCGCGATAGGCGTCGCGTTCTGAGAGCCAGGCCTCCCACGCGGCGTCCATGTCGGTGTACCAGCCGTTCAGGGCTTCGCGGATGTCGTCGGCGGTCTGGTCGAGCGGGCGGCCGAGAGAGTGGTTGGCGAGGTAGATCTCTTCTTTGCGGGCGAGGACGCGGGAGAAGAGGGGGTGGATGTGCTCGATGAGGGCGGCCTCGGTGAGGGGGCCGTGGATGCGGGCGGCGGCTTTTTGGATGGTGGTGGGCATGTGTGGCTCCTCGGAGCGGTGGGCTTCCGGCCCACCGGTAGGGGGCGCTGGCATCCGGCCTTGCCCGATCGGGGGGGCTGGAAGCTCCCGCTCCAGGGAACGGGTCAGAGTTCGGTTCGGACGGCCCAGAGTTCGGGGAAGAATTCGTGGTCGATCATCTGGCGGAGGAAGTTCGCACCGGAGGAGCCGCCGGTGCCGGTCTTGAAACCGATGACGCGCATGACAACCTTGAGGTGGCGGAAGCGCCAGAGGGCGATCTGCTCCTCCAGATCGACGAGCTTCTCGCACATCTCGTAGGCATCCCAGTTGGCGGTCGTGCCGGAGTAGATGGACTTGAAGACGGCGGTCACGCCGGGGTGCTTCTGGTGGGGGGTGGTGATGTCTCGGTCCAGGACTTCACGGGGCACGGGCATCCCGCGCCGGGCGAGGTGGGAGAGGAAGGCGTCGTAGATGCTAGGTGCTTCGAGGGCGGCGGTGAGCTGGGCCGCGGCGGCGGGGTCGTGGGCGTGGACCTTTATCATCCTGCGGTCTTTGTTGCCCAGCATGAACTCGACCGTGCGGTACTGGATGCTCTGGAAGCCCGAGGCCCGGCCGAGCACATGGCGGAACTGGACATACTCGGACGGGGTCAGGGTGGCCAGCACGGACCACTGGTCGATCAACTGGCTGAAGATGTGCTTGACGCGGGCAAGGATCTTGAAGGCGGGTTCGAGTTCGTCCTTGGCGATGTGGTCCAGGACGGCGGCCAGCTCGTGGATGATGAGCTTGAACCAAAGCTCCGTGGTCTGGTGGATGATGATGAAGAGCATCTCGTCGTGGTGGTCCGAGCGGGGATGCTGGGAGGAGAGCAGGGTGTCCAGGCCGAGATAGCCGGAGTAGGTCATCTCGTCGCGGAGGTCGGTGTGCAGGGTTGGCTCGAATTCGCGGGACATGAGGGCATGATAGGGGTCAGCCATCGGCCATCAGGGGTCAGGAAAGAGCCGGAGAGGAGGCTCCATTCTGGGAGGCTTGATCCCAAATCCGAGTTCGCTCCTACACTTTGGACCACCCGAGGAACGCCGCCATGAAGATCGCTTTTTCCACCGTTGGTTGCCCGGATTTGAGCTTGGAGCAGGTCGTGGAGGCGGCGGCGCGGTGGGGGTATCAGGGGGTGGAACTGCGGGTGTCGCCGACGGGCTACGGCGGCGGGGTTGGTGTGGGGCCCGGGGGGGTGGCGTCGGACCCCATGAGGCGTGCGCCGGGGGAAGTGCATGACCTGTTCGAGGATGCCGGGGTGGATCTGGTAGGGATCGCGACGGGGGTGCGGTTCGATGAGCCGGTGTGGCCTCCGGTGATGGGGCACCTGTTCAACAACGCCGAGGCCGGGGTGGAGGAGACCAAGGCCGCGGTGATGCTGGCCGCGGGGGCGGGTGGGGATTTCGTGCGGGTGTTCGGGCACCAGCTGCCGGGGGGCGAGCCGCGGGCGTGGGGGTTGCGCCGGGTGTCCGAGCGGCTGGCGCTGGCGGCTCAGACCGCGCGGAATACCTCGGTGCGTGTGCTGATCGAGAACTCGGGGTCGTTCAGTCGGGCGGAGGAGCTGGCGGAACTGCACGGGCTGGTCAACTCGCCGTTCCTGTCGATGTCGTACAACATCATCCCGGCTGTGATGGCGGGCGAGTGCCCGATGACCGCGGTGGAATCGTTGATCGCAGGGGGGGGGCTGAAGGTCATCAAGATCGGTGACATCGGGGAGGACGGGCGGCCCGTGCCGTTGGGGAGCGGGGGGGGGCGCTTGCCCGTCGAGAAGTTCGTGCGGCATCTGGGCGAGATCGGGTACACAGGATGGATCGTTTACGAGTACCCGCGGCTGTGGCGGGCGGAACTCGGCGAGACGGCCGCGGTGCTGGAGCAAGCGGCAGGAACGCTGTTTGCCTGGTCGGGGCGGGCGGGCGTGGGTGTGTGAACGGAGAGGGCCGCGTCTGTCGGACGCGGGTCTTTTGAGAGGGGCCGGCGATGGGCAGCGCCCCGGTCAGTCTGAGCGAGCGGATCCTGCGGAGGTGCGAGGCGATGGGCTTTGCGCTGGCCGGTGTGTGCGATGCGCGGGCGTCGGACTTCGTGGAGCCGCTGCGGGAGTGGATCGGGGCGGGCAAGCACGGGTCGATGGGCTACATGGCCGAGCACGCGGCGGTGCGGGAAGACCCCGGGCGCGTGCTGGAGGGGGCGCGGTCGGCGGTGGTGGTGGCCGATCTGTACGCGACGCGGGACGCGAACACAGACGGGCTGCTGAAGCCGGGGGAGGGTCGGATCGCGCGGTATGCGCGGGGCAGGGACTACCACACGGTGCTGCGCAAGCGGCTGATCCGGCTGGTGGAGGAGTTGCGCGAGGATTTTCCTGAGGCTGGTTTTCGAGTGTTCACGGACACCGCGCCGGTGATGGAGCGGGAGCTGGCGGTGCGGGCGGGGCTGGGCTGGACGGGCAAGCACACGCTGCTGATCCACCCCAGGGTCGGCAGCTACTTCCTGCTCGGGGGGATTCTGACGACGCTGGAACTGGAGCCGCCGGAGTCGCAGGAGGTCGTGACCGACCACTGCGGCACCTGCACGCGGTGCATCGACGCCTGCCCGACGGGGGCGATCACGCCGCACTCGGTGGATGCGCGGCGGTGCGTGAGTTATCTGACGATCGAGCGGCGCGAGCCGGTGGACCCGGCGCTGTTCGCCGGCTTCCGAGAGTGGGTGTATGGGTGCGACATCTGCCAGGAGGTGTGCCCGCACAACTCGCCGAGGGGGGGGGCGGGGGGGGTGGAGCCGCCGCTGGGGAAGGTTGCGAACGCGGCGTATGGGTCGGAGCGGGATCGGTTTGATCTGCTTGAAGTGTTGGGCTGGGACGAGGCCGCACGGGGGGCGGCGTTCGTCGGCAGCGCGATGAAGCGGGCGAAACTGGACATGATGCGGCGCAACGCGGTGATCGTGGCGGGGAACTGGTTGAAGCAGTGGGAGTTGCCGGAGGTGCGGGGGCGGCTGGAGGCGATCGCGGGGGATGCCGGAGAAGTCGGGATGGTGCGGGAGTCGGCGGCGACAGTGCTTGTGTCGCTTGGAAGCGAAGAACACTGAGCCGGAGCGGGGTCAGTGGCACGGGGACGGAACATGTGGGAACGGCTCGCGTACAGGACCGCCGTGAGGAAGAAGCGGTCAACCCTGGGTCGGGCGGTCGTTTCCCTTGTGCTGGGCGGGATTGTTCTGCTGTTTGTTGTTGGCCAGGGCGCGGTCGCAACGGGGGTCCAGATGGATCTGAGTTCGGGGGACAAGCGGCGGGTTCTCTACATCTTCAACACCGAAGTCCGCACCCGACCCGACACGCCGATGTGGTTCGCCGAGTATGCGTCGGAGCGGCGGGGTGATTGGGCAACGGTGTCCAGAAAAGTCAGGTGGTTTGGGGGGCGGGTGAACTGGAAATGGGGGGCGACCCATTGGTCGATGCTCGCGTTTGGCGAGTGGATCCGAGAGACGGATGCCGGGGAGGATGTCAGGAGGGCCGCGGGGGAGGAACTGCTGCGGTTAACTCGCTCGGAGGAGAATCCGTGGTTTCTGATTGATGTGATGAGCGAGGTATCGAGCGACATGGTGGAGGGGATGGAACGGGGCGAACCGTTGGACGCCGAGGGCGTGCGTGCGGCGTTCCGTCGGGCCGAGGCCGGCAGACGGGCTGCTGTAGAGCCTTGAGGTCTGCGTCGAGTGTGGGGTGGGGTCGGTTGGTTTGGTGGGGGAGAGAAGACCACTGACCCGAGGCGCGGTTAGGGGCACGGGGGACCGGGAACATGCGGGAACGACGGGCGTATAGGGTTGCCATGAGCAAGGTGTGGTCAATCCCTGATCTGGTGATCGCTTTCCTTGTTCTCTGGCTCGTTGTATTGCCGCTGGTTCAGGGGAGCGGCGCGGTCGTCACCGCAATTCAGTTGGATCGGAGTTCTGGGGACAAGCGGCGGGTGCTTCAGATCTTTGACGCTGATGTCCGTTCATGGTCGGATACGCCGATGTGGTTCGCCGAGTATGCGACGGAACGCCACGGTAATTGGGAGACCGTACACAGAAAGACCGGGTGGTATGGAGCGCGGGAGAACTGGAAATGGGGTGGAGTCCATGCGTCGTTGCGTGCCTTTGGTGAGAGCCTTCGTGTGATGGAAGCGGGGGAGGATGTCAGGATGGCCGCGGGTGAGGAACTGCTGCGGTTGATTCGCTTGGAGGATCATCCGTGGTTCCTTCGGGAAGTGATGGATGATGTTCTGGTGGACATGTGGGATCGGGTGGATAGGGGTGAGTTGTTGGATCCCGAGGTTGTGCGTGCGGTGTTCAGTCGGGCCGAGGCGAGCAGGCGTACCGACGCGAAGCCTTGAGGTTTACGTCGAGTGTGGGGTGCAGTTGCTTGGCTTGGTGCTGGGGGTTGGAGGAGAAGACTACTGACCCCGAGGCAGGGTCAGTGGCTGGACATGATGGGGCGGAACGCGGTGATCCTGGCGGGGAACTGGCTGAAGCGGGGGGGAGGCTTTCGAGCTGCGGAGGCGGCTGGAGGCGATCGCGGGGGATGCCGGAGAAGTCGGGATGGTGCGGGAGGCGGCGGCGCGGGTGGTTGCTGAACTGCCGTGCTCCGATCGCGGATATCACGGCGTGTGATCAGAATTCCGCGTTGCTGGTTTTCTCGTCGGGTTCGATTCTGAATCCGAGCCCGTCGCGCTCCAATCGCAGGCGGGACTCGATGGGCGTCGGGCTGTACTCGGCGTTGTCGCTGTATTCCAAGCCTTCGAACCCGAAATCGATCCGACCCCCAAGCCGCAGCGTGCCGGATTGCGCGTCCTCGCGTGGGAAATCTGATGTATCGATCGTCGTGAAGTCAATGGGATGGTGTGCGCAGACCAGGTAGACGCTGGCCTCAATCTTGTCTGACTGCGGCTTGAATCGGATCGGTCGATGGCCGAGCTTCGCCAAATCCACCGCGAAGTTCGCGTGCACCCGGGTGTTGATCTGGCGGTACCCCTCGGCATGACCGCACTCGAATCCGCACGGCAGATCGAATGTTTGGAGAAGAAGTTCCAGTGTCCATCCGTGCGACATCCTGAAGAGCGTTCCACCCTTTACCTGCAGGAGATCACCCGGGAATGTCACTTTCTTCTTCATGCTTTGATCTCTTCACCAACGGCACCACCATCGCAATCAGGATTCCCGGGGCGAGCCAAATACCCTGGCGTTCGATGAAGCCGATCCAGTAGAAGGGGGCGGCGAGGATGCAGGCGGTGATCCAGGCGGCGTGCGTTGGGATGCGTCGGCGGGGGATCATGCGTGCCCACACATAGACGGGGAAGAGCAGGCCGTAGAAGGACATGAAGCAGCGGTAGACGATCTCACCGCCGGTCAGGCCGGCGTGGGTGGGCAGTGCGGGGGCCAGAAGGCCGATACCGGCGGCGGCAATGCACGCGGCGAAGGTGGCGGGGAGGAGCATCGAAGAGCGGGAGAAGAGAGAAGATCCGTTGGCCACGCCCGGGGCTTGTGGGTCGGGAGACGGGTCTGGATCCCCGTCGGGCATGCTCCGGGCTGCTTGGGTGGTGGCCAGGGCGGAGAGGTGGACGCGGACGGTAAAGGTCCATTGCGCGATGATGTGGAATAGAACGGCGGCGCCGGCCCAAGGGGCGGCCGTGGGGGCGGCTCGACCCTCCAGCACGGCGATGATGGGGCCGGCGTAGAGCGCGGTCAGGGCGATGCTGACGGGGAAGAAGAGCCAGAAGCCCAGGCCGAAGGCGAGGCGGCCGCCGGTGACGCCCACGGTGGAACGGCGGGCCAGGAGGAAGGTCAGGTCGAGATAAGGGCAGAGCAGGAAGCCGAAGACGGTGACGGGCATGAGCCACAGCGCGGCGTCGGGGTGCGTGGGCGGAGCGATCATGGCCCTGGTGGTGGGTTCGAGGGCATCGGGACGGGCGAGCAGGGCGATGGCGATGCTCAGGGCGATGATCCACAGGACGGCGGCGGCGCGGTGGACCGCGCCGTTCTGGGCACGGACAGCGCGGCCGGAGAGGATGATCCAGGCGATGCCGGCGGCGGCACCGCCCATCAGCCAGTTGTCCGGGATGGGGAAGGCATCCTTGAAAAAGCCGAAGAGCCAGGCGAGCCAGAACGCATGAAAGGAGAGCGTGACGATGGAGAACAGGCGGGCCATCGCGCCGTGTCGTTCGATGATCCGGGTTGCGGCCTCGGGGGAGCGGAGGACGAAGCCCATCGCGCCCGCGCCGATCACATTGGGGAGGAAGAAGACCAGATAGCCCATCCAACCCGCGTCACGCAGGAGCAGGGCGGGGAGGAACATGCCGATGCACCATGTCCAGGAGGCCGCGAGGAAGAAGGCCCAGAGGATGGGACTCGCGACTTGGGATTTCCCGCTAGGGGAGGAGGGGCCGAGTGTGTCCATGCGTGGAATCCGAATCCCTCATCCCTGGTGGCAAGTGGCAAGTCCCCGACTTCACGCCCGATAGTTGCGGCCCTTGTCCTTCTGGTGCTGTTTGGGCGTGACATGGAAGGTGGCGGCGCAGTTGCCGACGCGCTTCTCGCGGCCGCCGAGGCGTTCCTTGAGTGTGCGTTCTTCCTTGGGCTTGTTCTTGAGCTTCTCGCGTTCTTTCTTGGCGTAGGAGGGCACCAGCTGGACGATCTCCATGTCCAGGGTGATATTGAACTCTTTGCCGGTGGCGATGAGGGCGGAGATATCCTCCCGGGGCGTGATGCGGTACTCGGCGGGGCCGAAGCAGGGACGCTTGAAGGTGTATTCGAGGTGCTTGCAGACGACGGTGTAGTCGGCTCCGGCGAACCCGAAGACATAGGAGCCGCCGGCGATCTCCGAGTTGCCCAGCAGGGCAGCGCCGGCCATGGCGTTGTACCAGTTGCGGTTGAAACGCCGGAAGGGCAGGACGGCCCGGAAGGTGGTGTCGTCCAGACGCTTCATCTGGATGCCGGACTTGAAGGCGTAGGGCAGCCAGATCATGGAGCAGACCCGGTGCCAGAAGTTGTTTTTGGTGCTCAGGCGGCTGACGAAGGCATCGATCCGGTCCATCATGGTCGGCTTGGCCCGCTTTGGGCGGCGCGAGGCGGAAGCCGGGGAAGGGGACGAGGCTGGATCGGGCGAGTCCGCAGGCGTGGACGAGGGTGAGGCCGGGGTCACGGGGGCATCCTCGGCCTTTGTTTGGGGCGGAACGGAGGGGGACGGGATGGTCTTGGCGGGATGATCCACGGGCTTGGGATGATTCTAGGGGTGTCGGTCAGGCCCGGGGAGACGGGGAGACTGTGGGCTGGGGGGAGGGGATGGGGTCAGGTGGGATTGGGGTCAGGCTTGGTCTCGGATGCGTTCGAGGAGTTTCTTGGTTGCCACCGAGCCGGCGCGGGAATCGAGTTGGGAGCCTTCGTACTCGACCCCAATCCAGCCGCGGTAGCCCGCATCCTTCACGATGCGGAGCATGCGGGTGTAGTCGGTTCGGACCTCATTGCCCTGATCGTCGAACTCGTGGGACTTGGCGCTGACGGCCCTGGCCCATGGCATGAGTTCGGTGGTCCCCTTGTACCGGTCGTACCAAGCGTCCGGCTCGGAGGAGCGGGACCAGTCCATGCAGAAGTTGCCGAAGTCGGGGAGGGTGCCGACGCGGGGGTGGGCGGTCTTTTCCATGACACCGGCGAGCCACGCGCCGTTGGAGGACAGGCCGCCGTGATTTTCGACGAGGACGCTGAGGTCGTACGGGTCGGCGAGTTCGCAGAGGGCGCGGAGGCCGTCGGCGGCGAGTCTTTGCTGCTCCTCGTAGGTGCCCGAACTGGCGGCGTTGACGCGGATGCAGTGGCAGCCGAGGGTCTTGGCGGCTTCGAGCCACTTCCGGTGATTCTCGACGGCCTGAGCTCGTCTCGCATTATCCGGATCGCCGAGGTTGCCCTCGCCGTCGCACATGATGAGGAGCTGCTTGACGCCTTCACCATCGGCTCGCTTGTTCATCTCGGCGAGATACGCGGTGTCCTTGGCCTTGTCCTTGAAGAAGGCGTTGACATACTCGATGGCCTCGAAGCCCATCGCGCGGGAGTCTTTGGCGAAATCGAGGTTGTCGAGTTCGTTCGCGAAGAAGAGCTTGTGCAAAGACCATTGAGCGAGCGAGACACGGAACCAGGGGGCCGCGGTGGGGGCGGAGCGGGTGACGGGCTGGGTGGCCAGGGCGGCTCCGGTGGCCAGCGTCATGGCACCGGCTGCGGTGATCTTGATGGCTTCGCGGCGGGTGATGGGGGTGATAGGGGGGATGGAGGGCATGGGATGGTCCTTGGTGTCAGAAGTTGGCGGCACGGGCGATGGCGTGCAGGAACTGGTCGATCTGGGCGGGGGTGGTTGTCGGGCCGGGGCTGGCTCGGACCGCGCCTTGCGGGGCGGTGCCGAGTGTTTCATGGACGAGAGGGGCACAGTGGACACCGCCGCGAACGGCGATGTCCTCCTCAGCATCCAGGCCGGCGGCGAGTTCACGGGCGGGGATGCCCTTGAGATTGAACAGGACAACGGGGGTTCGGTTGGCGGTGTCAGGCAGGCCGTAGAGTGTGATGTTGCGGATGGAGGCGAGGCCGTCGAGCAGGCGGGCGGTCAGAGCAATCTCGTGGTCGTGCTCGCGCTGGTGGGTGGCGGGGTCACGGGCGTTCATCGCGCCGAGCAGGCCAGCGAAACCGACGGCGTTGGAAGTTCCGGCTTCCAGGGCGTCGGGGAGTTCGGAGGGCATCTCGAGGCCGGGAGCGACCGCGCCGGTGCCGCCGCGTCGTTCGCAGAAGACGCGGGACTTGCTGCACTCGTCCGGGTATGCGCGAGGCGAGACATAGAGGGCACCCGTGCCGGTGGGGCCGCGGAGGCCTTTGTGGCCAGCGATGGAGAGCAGGTCGATATCGAGGGCCTGGACATCGACCGGGATGTGGCCGACGGTCTGGGCGGCGTCAACAAGGATGAGGGTGTCGGGATTCCGAGCCCGGACCTTGCGGACGGCTTCGCCGACTTCCTGGATGGTGCCAAGGGCGTTGGAGGCGTGGGAAAGGCAGGCCAGGATCGTGCGGTCGGTCACGGCATCGGCGAAAGCCTGGGGATCGACACGCCCCTGCGGATCGCAGTGGATCAGCGTGGTGTCGATCAGGCCGTCCTTGGCGTAGCAGGAGAGCGTGCGGAGGACGGCGTTGTGCTCGATGGTGGTCATCACCGCGTGGGGCTTGACACTGTTGCAGTGGCGCATCGCACCGCGGACAACACCGTGGATGGCGAGGTTGACCGAATCCGTGCAGCCGTGGGTGAGCACGACACGCTTGGCGTTTGGGGCGTTGATGAGTGCGGCCAGACCCGACCGGGCGCGTTCGACGGTGGCGGCGGCCTCGCGGGCGAGGCGGTGCCCGCCCCGGCCGGGGTTGCCCGCGTGGTGTGCGAGAAAATCGGCCATTGCCTGGATGACGGCCGGGGGTTTGGGCCAGCTTGTGGCGGCGTTGTCGAGATAGATGGGTCCGTCGGGCATGGGTCCGGGAGTATACGCGAAACGGGGGGGTGGCCGTGCGGGAATGTGATCGGGCATACCCTCCGCCCATGACAAGCTATCGATGGCAGTTGCTGCGTGCCGGGCGGTTTCTTCTTGACGGGGGCGGGATGTTCGGGGTGATTCCCAAGGTGGTGTGGTCGCGCACCGCCGCGTGTGATGACAAGAACCGGATCGAGCTGAGCCACAACTGCCTGCTGCTGGAATCGGTGGAGATCGATCCGGCGCTGGGACGCCCGCGCCGCGTGCTGATCGAGGCCGGGACGGGGGACAAGCTGGACGAAAAGATGGCCAGGATCTTCGGGCTCGACGGGCGGACCGTGGAGACGGCCGTGGTCGAGGCAGGGGTGGATATCGGCGAGATCGACCACACCATCGTCAGCCACCTGCACTTCGACCACGCTGGCGGGCTGACCCGTCGGGTGAGGGAAGGGGAGGAGCCGCACTGGGCCATCACCAAGCCTGGGGTGGCATCCGGCGATGCCGAGGCGGTGCGGTTCACCTTCCCCAACGCGGAGCTGATTGTGCAGCGGCGGGAATGGGTGGACGCCCGGAACAACGACGCGGTGATGACCAAGACCTATTACAAGGACCACATCCTGCCGTTCGAGGATGAGGATCTGCCGCTCGCCGACGGGCGGCCACGGCTGCGGATGGTGGACTCGGCCCGGCCGTTCCCAATGAACCGCAAGCCATCGCGTGACGAACGACCCAAAACCACGCTGGAAGAGCGGATGACTGAAGTGCTGCCGGGCATCCGGGTGTTCCTCGTTCCAGGGCATACCTGGGGCCAGCAGGCGGTGGCGTTCGAGGACGACCAGGGCCGGACGGTGGTGTTCACGCCCGATGTGATGCCCACACGCTGGCATGTGGGGCAGGCGTACAGTCTGTCTTACGATGTTGAGGCGTACACATCGATGGTGACCAAGGGGTGGTTCCTGAACGAGGCAGCGGAACGCGGGTGGACGCTGGTGCTGGACCACGAGCCGGGGGAGGCGGTGTGCCGCGTGCGGCGGACGGAGCATTGGTACGAGCTGGACACTTGAGAAAACTGGTCCTGTGGTTGCGTGGGTGGTAAGTGAGTGTGTGCCTCAGGGGACAAAGCCTTCCAGAGAAGCGGGTGACACTGAGTGGGGGTGCTCAATGGAAAAAGGGATTTTGCCGCGTCGGCTTACTTTTTCTGAGAAGTTACTTTCAGTGGCGATCAGATGCCTGCCCATTAAGCATGGAAAGCATCGGATTCTCGACAAGACATTTCCTCGAGCGTGGCATCGCCCCGATGTGCCTGTACAGATTTTTCTGCGTGGTGTTGGCAACATCACCGTTGATGTTTCTGATCTGGTCGGGTGGCATTTTGCAGTTGCTCGATCGTTTGACCCTGAAGTGGCCGAAGTGCTGACAGCGGGGTGTGATGAAGAAAAGATAGAAGTGTTCTGGGACATCGGCGCGAACAAAGGGGCGTGTTCGATCGCCATGGCACGGGCGATACCCGGTATTCGTATCGTTGCTATTGAACCGCAGGCCTTGCTTCGCGGGATCAATATGCAGAACCTGGAGGTGGTCTGTGGTGGTCGGTTTGAGTATCGTGGTGTCGCCATGGGCGTGGAGTCCGGCGTAGCGACATTGACGATTCCAAGTGACAATACCGGTAGGGCAAGCTTGCATGCTACCGGTTCGCGACATGCCATTCGTACAGAGACGGTTCAGATCATGAGTGCGACCGAGATTCGCTCAGAGAGTTCCTTTGGTGATCCAACCGTGGTAAAAATCGATGTCGAGGGGCATGAGGCGAGTGTGTTGGAATCGCTGAGAGTTTTCTTCGCAAACGGCAGCGTGAAAGTGCTTGTCTTTGAGAATCACATCGGGGATGCTGGTGCTTTTGCGCTCGCTATGGATCTTGCCGCTCAGTTTGACTACCGAGTTTTCGGGATCAAAAAAACAGTGTTCGCGACGCGATTGATACCCGCGAGCGGTCATCTTCCGGGTGTGAACGATTACGCGATCGTACGAGAAAATGTGACCGCGGAGTACCCGGCTATGAGGAAATTGGTACGCTGAAGTGCTGCTGGGCCACCAGTTGTCAGCGAGGCGATTTCGTCAGGAGAGTGTGGTCGCCGACAGGGAGCCAACTCCACGGCGGGGGGGGGGGGGGGGGGGAGGAAAGAGGTAAAGCCTCCCGAACCAGGTCAGCCGAGGCGGGAGGAGTCCGCACGGGGTGTCGACCTAGTGGAACTCGGTTTTCCGTGCCGGGATCAGGCAGTCGAGGATGATGGCCAGGCCGGCCAGGCCCGTCGCGGCCGAGTAGAGGAAACCACCGCCGACGATGGCGTAGACCCAGGTCATGTTCGAGCGGGCGAGCCACCAGGCGCCCATGTCGGCGAGCAGGCCGACGGATCCGACGAGGACGATCAGGCCGAGCAGTCCGCGGGGGGCGCGGGTCATCGCGGCGAGCAGCCCGAGGACGATCAGGATGATCGCCATGACCGGGGCGTGGGTGTGCTGGCTCATGGCGATGATTTCGGGCGTGGTGGGGTTGATCTGACGAGTGATGGTCAGGGGACGGATGTCGTCGAAGAACTCCAGGGGGAGTGATTTGTAAGTGCCTTCACCGGCGGCGTTGCGGGCGTGGCAGGAGAGGCAGGAGGCGGCGATGATCTCGGCGGGGGCGTCGTCGCCCAGGTCAAAATCATCGTACTTTGTGGAGAGCGTGGCGGGGTTCTTCAGCCAGTCGAGGAGCAGGTTGCGCTCCCGGGTGGGCAGGTCATCGGGGTGGCCTTCTTCCAAGGCCTTGATGAGGGGTGAGGGTGTTGTGATGCCGTGGTAGTGGCCGCGAATATCGTCGAGGGTAAGGCCTTCGACCATGTCGCGGTTGGTGTAGTGGTTGCGCATGTGGACGCCGGAGACGATGTAGCCGCCGAGCAGCACGACGGTGAGCACGGCGATGCTCAGACGCATCAGCGGGTGGAGTTGCGTGAGGCGGGGGAAGGGAGGGAGCGGGGGCATGGGCGCGTGTTCCGGTGTGTGTGGGGGGCGGAGGGGAAGGCTCAGAGGCCCGAGAGATCGACATCGACGCTGCGACCGGTCACGAGTGCCTGGTTGGCCGCGATGCCGACGGCGGTGGCGCGAGCGGCTTCGGCGATGGTGCAGGCCGGGGTGCCGCGGGAACCGATGGCGTTGATCCAGTCCTCGATCGAGTAGTAGAGCGAGGGGTGGGGCAGGCCGACGCCGTCCTTGAGTTTGCCCTGCTCGGCGAGCTGAGTGGCGCCCGCGATGAGGGTGATGCCCTCGTCGTTGTGGAACTGCTGGCGGTTGGCGTAGACCTCCCAGCCCTGGGTGGGCGCGTCATTTTCCTTGAACATCCAGCCGTGCGACCACGCGAGCTTGATGGCGGCGTTGGTGCCGTAGAAGACCTCGTACGCGCCCTCGAAGGAGTTGGCGATGGTGGCGGCGTACTGAAGGACCGCGCCGTCGTCGAACTCAAGCAGGCAGGCGATGGTGTCGTGGATGGTGCGCCCGTCCTCTTTGTGGGCGCGGACCGCGCCGCGGCCGGTGATGCGGACGGGGTAGCGGTCGGTGTACCAGTGGAAGACATCGAACTGCTGGGCGCCGACTTCGCCGGCCAGGCCGAGCGAGACCTCGGGATCGAGCTTCCAGTTGAGTTCCTTCCAGCGGGACTGGTCGGAGGCCGGGTTGATCCAGGTGGTCTTCTCGTTGTTCTGGGCGCGGAGGGTGACCATGTCGCGGACGGAGTCGGATCGGTAGAAGCCACGGGCGAGCTGGTAGACCGGGTTGGCACGGCCCTGGAATCCGGCGGCGGCGACCACCTGGGCCCCTCGGGCGGCCTGCGAGATGGCGGCGCAGTCGGCTTTGGTGTGGGCCAAGGGGCACTCGCAGTAGAGGTGCTTGCCGGCGCCCAGCACGGCCAGGGCCACATCCTTGTGCGTGTGGGTTGGGGTGGTGACAATGACTGCATCGACGGTGCCGGATTTGAGCATGGCATCCACCGTGGCGTAACCCTGCGCGCCGGCCACGCGGCGCAGGCCAGCGGCGAGGCGGCGTTCGTCGGTATCGCACATCGCCGTGACGGTGATGCCGGAGAACTTGGTCAGCTCGGCGAGCACGGCGCGGCCCTGACGACCAATGCCGACCACGCCGACACGCAGCGCGTTGGAGGCCGAGAAAGCGGTGGGGCGGGCCATGAGGTTGGGCACGATCGCGAAGGCGGCGGCGGAGCCGGCAGCGCGGGCGAGGAAGGAACGGCGGTTGAGGTCGGCATCGAACATGAGCGGATCACCTTGTCTGGATCAGTGGATCGGGTTGAGCGGGGATGGGGAACCTATGCACGCGGTTTCGTACGACAACCACGCCGATCCCGTGCGGAGATGGCAACCGTAGCCTTCGGGCAGGCGATCGGTCAGGGTCGGGTCGATCACGAGGGCGGTGGACCACGCCTCGCACACCTCGGCGGAGGGGCCGAAGACGCAGGCGGCAGAGGTGGCATCGGACGGGCGGCCGGTGGTGGGGTCCATGATGTGGCCGTGGCCTTCCACCATGCGTCCGGAGGGGGCGGAGACGGAAAGTGCGGCATCGGCGAGGGCGACGATGGGTGAATCCGGATCGTCGGGCAGGATGCGGATGCGCCAGGGTGAGCCGTCCGGTTTGGGGCCGATGGCGAGGACCGAAGAAGTACCGCCGTGGATGAGGGCGTTGGTGACACCGAGGTGGTCCAGTTCGGTTCGGGCCAGATCGAGGACAAAGCCCTTGGCGATGGCACCGAGGTCGATGGAGACGCCGGGGGTGGTGAAACGGATGGTGCTTGTTGTGGGGTCGAGTTGGATGAAGCAGGAGCCCCAGGCGGGAGTTCCCGGTTCGGTGAGCCTGGTCACCGGGAGTGATTCTCGGCTTGTTCCCTCTGACTCCGCTGGGTCGTGCCAGCGAAGAGTCGGTACCAAAGAACGAAAACCGTGGGTCCGCATCAGCGAACCCACTGCGATATCGAAACGGGCGTTGGTGTCCTGCGTGTATGCCAGGCAACGCGCGATCAGGGCGAACATTTCCGGATCAACGCCGACGGGCCGCTCGGAGGCCAGGGCGTTGACCGTGGAGATCGGGCTGACGGGATCAAAGACCGTCAGGCGCTGGTGCCAGTCCCGAACCAGGAGTTCCACTTCCTCCGCGATCGCGTCCGCTTCCGTCGTGAGGACGGGGCGGTTGAAAGCGGCGAGGACACACTCGAAGCGTGTGCCCATCGCCTCGAACGATCGCATGGTCGGAGGGAGGTGGGGTGGGGGGGCTGGGTGGGGGGCGGGCGTCAACTGCTTAGACCTGGCGGGCCTTGAGTGTCTTGGGGTTGAACTCGTAGGCGTGCCCGGTCCACATGGACTTGGCGGCCAGATCCACGGCGACCATGACCTTGGAGGCCAGGTCGATATTGGACGCGGCGGCCTCGCGGCTGCGGATGCAGGAGAGCCAGTTGAGACGGAGCTGGTCCTGGTCGTTGCCGATGTCGGGGCAGGTGATCTCCTCGCGGTCCACATCATCGACATAGATGCGCTCGGGGCGGATGTCGCAGTGGCGGCCGCCGAGATAGATGTTGGCCTTGTGGCCGCGGATCATGGTCTCAAGGCCGACCTCGTTGGCGGTGGAGCCGGCGATGATCATGGTGTGGCCGTTCTCGTACTGAACGGTCAGGTTGACCTGATCGAAGTTCTCCATGTCATGATCGACCACATGCGATCCGGTGGCGACCACGCGGGTGGGCCAGCCGGCGTCGAGGGCGAAGATCAGCGGGGTCATCACATGGACGAGCAGGTCGCCGATGATGCCGGTGGAGAAGTCCTTGTAACGCCGCCAGCGGGCGAAAACCTTGGGGTCCCACTCGCGCGGGCCGAGGCGGCCGCACCAGGCTTCCCAGTCGAGGTTCTCGCCGGGCTTCCAGTCGGGGTTGATGCCGTAGTAGTTCCACTCGCCGCTGGTGGAGTTGCGGCAGTAGGAGGTCTGGGACCAGACGGCGGGGCCGATCTTGCCGTCCTTGATGGCCTGGCGGGCGGCCTGGTACTTGGGCAGCATGATCATCTGGGTGCCGACCTGGAAGATGCGGTCGGGGTACTTCAGGACGACCTTGCGGACTTCCAGACCCTCGTCAAGTTCGAGGGTCATGGGCTTCTCGCAGTAGACATCCCTGCCGGCTTCCAGAGCATCGATGGCGTGCTGGGCGTGCCAGTGCTCGGGGGAGGCGACGATGACGCCGTGGATGTCGTCCCGCTTGAGGATCTCGCGGTAGTCGCGGGTGCTTTGGACTTCAACGCCGGGCTGTTTCTCGGTACAGGCGCGGAGGCAGTGCTCGCGGCGTTCGTCGCAGGGATCGGCGAGGGCGACGATCTGGACATTTTCCTGGCCGCGTGCATTGAAGTTCATCAGAGCGTGGGCGTGGCCGTTGCCCATGCCGCCGGTGCCGACGACGGCGACGCGGATGGTCTCACCCGCGCCGGGGGCGCGGACCCGGCCCGCTTTGACGGTGGGAAGCACGCGGGTGGCGGGGCGGGCGTTGGCGGTGGACCCGGAAGCGCCGAGGACCGCCGCGGCACCGGCCAGGGCGGTCGCGCCCAGGAACTGGCGGCGTGACGGGGGGGGGAGGTGGTGGCCGGGATGGTTTGGTTCGTTGGTCATGGGGGGTTGGCTCCTTCCGGGGGCGGGGGGTCCGGCCGGGTCATGGGCCGGGGAAACGGATTGCGGTGTTTCTCACTTACCGCCGTAGGGCGGTTTGGTTCAGGCAGAATGCGGATGATCGGGTCCGGCGGGCATGGATGGGGTAAGTTCCTCAGCATGAAACGAGGCTTTGGTGTCCTTGAAGAGCAGGAGGAAGGCGATCAGCACAGCGAGCGCAAAGGCGGCGGGGTACATCCACACGGTCTTCCAGTCAACGACACCCGCGTCGCTGGTGTAGTGCGCGACCAGGCGGCTGGCGATCTGGGCACCGATCAGCATGCCCAAACCCTGCGTGAGCAGGACATAGAAGCCCTGGGCCTGGCTGCGGATTCTGGGACCGGCCTTGCCATCCACATAGATCTGGCCGGTGACGAAGAAGAAGTCATAGCAGATGCCATGGAGGATGATGCCGCCGAGGACCATCCACTTGACCTGGTCGTCGGCCGCGCCGGAGAACAAGGCGTACCGGACGACCCAGGCGAACATGCCGATGGCAAGCATCCACTTGACACCCAGACGCGCAAAGCAGAGCGGCATCACGAGCATGAAGAAGATTTCGGACATCTGCCCGAAGGACATGGTCTGGGCGATGCGGTCCACGCCCATGTCGCCCACGAAGGTGCCCGCGAAGGCGTAGTAGGCGGAGAGCGGGATGCACAGGAGGAACGAGCAGACGCAGAACACCGCGAAGGAGCGGTTGCGGAGCAGGACGAGCGAGTCCAGGCCCAGTGCATCACGGACGGAGAAGGCGCTGCCCTTGGCCGGGGCCGGGGTGTGCGGCAGGAAGAATGAGTAAGCACCAAGCACCAGGCCCGAGCCACCGGCAACGACGAACATGTTGGGCGAGCGATCCAGTGCAAACTGGGAAATCACGATGTTCGCGACGATCCAGCCGATCGTGCCGAAGACGCGGATGAGGGGGAACTGCTTCTCCGCGTTGGTCATGTTGTGCAGGGCTAGCGAACTGGACAGGCCAAGGGTGGGCATGTAGCAGAGCATGTGCAGCAGGATCATGACGACGAAGAGAGCCGGTGATCGTTGAGCGGCCATGGGGGCCAGGCAGAGGAACACGCCGCCCAGGATGTGCATCACGCCCAGGACACGCTCCGTGGCGAAGAACCGGTCAGCGATCATGCCCAGGAAGAACGGGGAGGCGATGGCAGCGATCGGTCCCACTGTGTAGGCCCAGCCGATCCACCGGGCGTCCATGCCGGCCGCGTTCATGTACGGACCCATCGTGACATACCACGCCCCCCAGAGGAAGAACTGGAGGAACATCATCGCGGAGAGCTGTGTGGCGATGACCGGGCCGGAGCGTTGACCTGACTGAGTCATGGTGGTGTATCCTGCGGAGCCATTTCGCCCACGGAGTCGTGGGCGGATGGGTAGCCTACCAGAAAGCGGTTGCCCCGTGTAGCCCGTTTGTGGCTGAATGGGGCCTGAAGACCCGGAGGGAATTATGCCCAGACCCGTGACCCTGTTTACCGGCCAGTGGGCCGATCTACCGCTCGAAGTTCTGGCCGAGAAGGCCGCGGGATGGGGGTATGACGGGCTGGAACTGGCGTGCTGGGGGGACCACTTCGAGGTGGATCGGGCGTTGTCCGAGGATGCTTACTGCAAGGGGCGGCACGACTTACTGGCTAGGCATGGCCTGAAGTGCTGGGCCATCTCCAACCATCTGGTCGGGCAGGCGGTGTCGGACCCGATCGACGAACGCCACCGGGCGATCGTCCCGGCACGCGTCTGGGGGGATGGGAAGCCCGACGGGGTCCAGGAGCGGGCGGCGGCGGAGATGGTCGATACGGCGGAGGCCGCCAGGCGGATGGGGCTGGGGGTGGTCAACGGTTTTACGGGATCGCCCGTATGGCACAAGCTGTACTTCTTCCCGCCCACCAGCCAGGAGGATGTGGACAAGGGGTACGCCGAGTTCGCGGGGCGGTGGCGGCCGATCTTCGATGCGTTCCAGACCAAGGAGGTCCGGTTCGCGTTGGAGGTTCACCCGACCGAGATCGCGTACGACATCCACACCATGGAGCGGGCGCTGGCTGCGGTCGGCCACCATCCGGCCTTCGGGATCAACTTCGATCCCTCGCACCTGCTCTGGCAAGGGGTGGACCCGGTGAAACTGATCGACCGGTTCCCGGATCGGATCTTCCATGTGCATGTGAAGGACGCCGTGATGCGCCTGGACGGGACCAACTCCATCCTAGGCGGGCATCTGTCGTTCGGGGATCATCGACGGGGGTGGGATTTCCGTTCACCCGGGCGCGGGGATGTGGACTTTGAGGGCATCGTGCGGGCGTTGAACCGGATCGGCTATCAGGGGCCGCTGAGCGTGGAGTGGGAGGACAGCGCGATGGACCGCGAGCACGGCGCGGCCGAGGCGGTCGAGTTCGTCCACGGGCTGGACTTCCCGGCGGCCGGGCGGGCGTTCGATTCGGCGTTCGACAAGGACAGGGAGTAAGGCGTGGCCAACGGACTGACATACGCGATGGTCGGCGGCGGACAGGGTTCATTTATCGGCGCGGTTCACCGCATGGCGATCGCCCTGGACGGCACGGCTCGGCTGGTGGCCGGCGCGTTCTCGTCCACGCCCGAGCGGTCGAGGGCGTCCGCCGCGGAACTGGGCGTGGATCCTTCGCGGGCTTACGGCTCGTTTGAGGAGCTGGCCCGTATGGAATCGGGCAGGCCCGACCCCGTGGACTTTGTGGTGATCGTCACGCCGAACGACATGCATTTCCCGGCGGCGAAGGCCTGCCTGGAGGCCGGGCTGCATGTGGTGTGCGACAAGCCCTTCACGGTGACGAGCGAGCAGGCGGCGGAGCTGCGTTCGCTGGCGGCCTCCAGGGGCCTGCTGTGCGCGGTGACATACAACTATTCGGCATATCCCATGGTCCGCCACGCGGCGGAGCTGGTGCGTACGGGGATGCTCGGGCAAGTACGCCGCGTTTTTGCCGAGTATCACCAGGGCTGGCTCGCTACGGATATCGAACGCAGTGGGCAGAAGCAGGCCGCGTGGCGGACCGATCCGGTAAGAACCGGCGGCGGGGGGGCGCTCGGCGACATCGGCACCCACGCGGAACAACTGGTACGGTTTGTGACCGGCTCCAGGCTCGAGATGGTGTGCGCCGACCTGACGGTTTTCGTCCCCGGTCGGGGCGTGAACGACGACGCCTCCGTGCTGCTGCGGTTCTCGGAAGGCGTCAAAGGGTCGCTGACCTGCTCGCAGGTTTGCGTGGGCGAGGCGAACGGGCTGTCCCTGCGGGTGTATGGGGACACCGGCGGCCTGGTCTGGAAACAGGAACGCCCGGAGGAACTGGTCTTCACCCGGTTGGATGGGACCAAAACCATACTGTCCCGTGGCAGCGGTGGGTTGAGCCAACCGGCCGCGCTGGCGACCCGCCTGCCCGGCGGGCACCCCGAAGGGTTCATCGAAGCATTCGCCAACCTGTACCGTGGTGTCGCGGAAGTTGTCTCGGCGAAACGCGACGGGCGCGAGCCAGGCCCACTGGCGGCGGATCTGCCCGATGCCGAAGACGGCTGGTTGGGCGTGCGGTTTGTGGAAGCCTGCATGGAGAGCGCCCGCGGGGCGGGGTGGGTAGGCGTGTGACCGTTCGCAGCCCCGGTTGGGTGGCAGCATGAGCAGGATGAAAAACAACGGCCCTTCGTGGGCCGTTGTTGTGTATTCGGAGGTGGCATGGGGTGGGGGGGTCAGTCCAGCTTCAGGACGCGGAGATCCTTGAACGAGATCTCGTTGCCGTCGTGGTGGCCCTGCACGGCGATGTGGCCGGCGGCGTGGGTGTCGAGGTAGGTATCCACCATCGGCACGCCGTTGATCCAGGTCCGCAGGCGGTTGCCCTCTGCCCGGACTCGGTAGTCGAACCAGGCGTTGTCGCGGGTGATGGGGGTCTTGATGTAGGTCGGCCACGCGGCGTTGTAGATGCCGCCGGTGAAGTTGCGCAGGTCGTGGTTGTCGATCTGGGCCTCGTAGCCGATGGGCCAGGGGTTGTTGGCGGCGGGGTTGGGCTTGACGCGGAAGTAGAGGCCGGAGTTGCCGCGTTCGTTGACCTTGACCAGGCCGCGGAGTTCGAAGTTCTGGAAGGTGTCCTTGGTGAAGAGATGGCCGGGTCCGCCGCGTCCGACGATCGCGCCGTTCTCGACCGTCCATGTGCCCGCGTCCTCCTGGAACCAGCCGGCGGGGAGGCCCTGAGCATCGGCACCGTTGATCAACGGCTGCATGCCGGTCGGTTCGGGGTCTATGGAGAGATCCTTGATGCGGATGTTGCGGAAACGGAAGGCATGGCCGTGGTCCTGGAGTGAGATGTAGCCGGTGGTGGCGCGGCTGTTGAGCGGGAGGGGGTTGCTCTCGTTGCGGTAGAAGCCGCGGTCGTCGAGTCGGGTGGCGGTGTGGATCTGGCGGCCGTTGAGCCAGACATCCAGCACATCACCGACCAGGCGGATGCGGTAGGTGTTCCAGCGGCCGTGGGGATAGACGGCCATCTCGGAGGGGGCGACGGCTTCGTAGATTGCGCCGCAGTTGCGTGCGTCTGGCTCCTGGCCTGCGGTGTCGAGGATCTGGACCTCGAAGCCGGTGAAGGCGGGGTCGCCGCCGGATGAGCCGCGCAGGCCGATGCCGGAGTTACCGCCCTCGGGCATCCAGAAATCCAGGGTCAGCTCGAAGTCGCGGAACATGCGGTCGGTGCGGATCCACCAGCCTTTGCCGGGCTTGAGGGTGACCAGTTCCCCGTCCTTCACGCCCCAGGAGCCATCTTCCCCGGCGGTGGTCCAGCCCGAGAGGTCCTTTCCGTTGAACAAGTCCGTCCACTCCTGGGCGTGGGCGGTGGCGACAATGGCGGTGGTTGCGAGTGCTGCAAGCAGGGTGGTGCGCATGGGGCATGATCCTTTGTATGGTTCGGAGGGAATGGGTGCTGCGTTCGCGCCGGGATTTTAGACTGGGTCGCAGGCGCGGTAGGCATCAATGACGGCCTGGTCGCCTTCCTTGCCGCCGCGAGACTTTCCGTGCTCCATGCCGAGTACGCCAGTGAAGCCCTTGGACTTGATGCGGGCGAAGATGTTGCGGTAGTTGATCTCGCCGGTGGTCGGCTCGCGTCGGCCGGGGTTGTCGCCCATCTGGAAATAGGCGATCTCGTCCCAGGACCGTTCGATGTTGTCGATCAGGTTGCCCTCCGTGACCTGCTGGTGGTAGATGTCACACAGGATCTTGCAGGACGGGCTGTTGACGGCCCGGCAGATCTGGTAGGCGTGGCCCATCTCGGCGAGGAGCATGTTGGGGTGGTCGCGGGGATTGAGCGGCTCGAGGACCATGACGATGCCGTGGGGTTCGAGGATCTCGCAGGCTCGGCGGAGTGATTCCACGGCGTAGGCCGTCTGGTACTCCAGCGGGATGCGAGGCTCGCGCGTGCCCAGAACAACGGTGGTCCACTTGGCGTTGACTCGTTTGGCGACATCGACGGCGGTACGGGTCTCGTCCAGAAATCTGTCGCGGTCGTCATCCCGGTTGCGGGAAAAGTGGGGCCCCCAGGCGGTGCCCATGTTCAGAACGAACACGCCCATTGTCAGGCCGAGCCGCTCCATGGCCTTGGCGAGTTTTTCCTGATCTTGGACGGCACGACCGCCCATCCCGTTGTCCTCCCAGGCGGTGAAGCCCTGCTCGGCCGCGAACTCCAGCTGGGCGACATCGTCGCCCCCCCCGCCCGCGAGGTTGCTGAACATGCCGAAGTGCGGGGCGAAGTGCATCGAGAACTTGTCGGCCCGGCTGCGATGGATACGGGTGGTTTCCCGCGCGGCGGCGGGGACGGCGGTCGCGGCGGCGATGGCCCCCGCGCTGGCGATGAAGGTGCGTCGGTCCATGGAGGAGTGTCCTTTGGGTGGGTGGGGAGGCAGGTGGGGTTAGATCAACGGGGTGCGACCGGGCATGGGGACAGCACCAACGGGCAGATCTCCGAACGCATAGGACGGCGGAGAGAGATCGAGCTTGGAGTTCATGGCCTGATCCCATGTGACGCGTTTGCCGGTGTATGCGCTCATGCGCCCCATGATGGCGGTCAGGGTGGACTCGGCGACTTGCTGGGCTTCGTTGTAGTAGGGTCCGTCACCGCGGATGGAGGCGAGCAGGTTGACATGCTCGTCGGCGTACGGGTTGCCGTTGTGACCGCTGAAACGCCACGGTTTCTCGCCATGGATGACGGCGGAGCCGGGGCGGCTGTTGAGCGTGCCGCGTGTTCCGTAGATGGATTCCTCAACACGGCCGTCGGTGCCGTCCTGCTGGCGGCAGAAGCTCAGGCAGCGGCGTCCGCCGTCATACTCATACTCGATGGCAAAGTGGTCGTAGATGTCGCCGTACTTCTCGTCCGTACGGACCTGACGGCCGCCGGTGCCGTAGGCGCTGGTGGGGTGGCCTCCGAAAGCCCAGTTGACGACATCCAGGTTGTGGACATGCTGCTCGGTGATGTGATCTCCGGAAAGCCAACAGAAGTACAGCCAGTTGCGGCACTGCCATTCCATGTCGGAGTACTCGGGGCGACGCTCGTGGACCCAGAGCCCGCCCTGATTCCAGGCGCAGCGGGCGGAATGAACATCACCAATCGAGCCGTCCCTGATGTGGCGCATGGCCTCGAGATAACACTTCTCATGGCGGCGCTGGGTTCCGGCCACCACGGAAAGGTTCCTGGCCTTGGCCTGTTCAGCGGCGGCGATGACCGTCCGCACGCCCGCGGGATCAACCGCGACCGGCTTCTCCATGAACACATGCTTGCCCGCGTTGACGGCGGCCTGGAAGTGCATCGGACGGAAGCCGGGTGGCGTGGCCAGGATCACCACATCCACATCCTTGATCGCGAGCAGCCGTTCGTGGCAGTCGAAGCCCGTGAAGACCCGCTCGCCGATGTCCACCCGATCGGCGAAGTCCTCGGAGTTGGTCAGGTGATTGCGTGCGCCGTTGGCCCGATCGGGGAAGAGGTCGGCGAGTGCGACAATGCGGGTGGATGGATGGGCTTCGAGGGCGTTGAAGGCGGCGCCGGTGCCCCGTCCGCCGCAGCCGATCACGCCGACGCGGACGGTGTCGCTCCCGCCGTTGGTCCACCCGGACGCGAAGGAAGGAAGCACGGCGGCGGCGATGCTGGTGCCCGCTGCGGTCTTGAGGAAGTCACGGCGTGTCCAGTCGAGGGTGCGATTGGTTTGTTTCATGGATGAATCCTCACTTCAGTTGTGGCTCGGTCGTGACCTGTGGTTGTCGGGGACCGGGTCATCAGGGCTGTTCAAGAACCTTGTTCATGCGGGTGGCGATGTCGGCCAGACGCTCCGGCCCGCCGCCGCCGACCTCGGCGGTGGCCCAGCCGGTGTAGCCGGCCTTGCGTAAAGATGCAACGACGCGGTCCCATCCGGAGTCACCGTCGCCGATCTCGACCCCGAAACCTTTCCACAGACCATTCTCATCGCGTTTTCTGCGGCTGAAATCCTTGATGTCCAGCTTCAGGATGCGGTCCCCCAGGGTGTCGATCCACTGTTCGGGCCAGCCGAAGTTGACGATGTTCCCGACATCGAAGTACCAGCCGAAGGTGCGTCGGGATCGGCCCTCGTTGAGCTCGTCCACGAAGCGGGCAGCCTCGATCGGACTGAGGAGGAAGTTATTCCAGACATTCTCAAAGGCGATCGAGATTCCGAGTTCGTCGGCGAGCGGCGCCACGGTCCGCATGGCCTCCTGCGAGCTCGCGTATGCCTGGGCGTATGGCATGGACTGATTCACGACCGCCGGAACCACCAGGACGGTGGTTGCTCCGAAGGCCTTGGCATCGCGGATGGCGGTCTCCAACGCCGCGCTGGCTTCGGCCCTGACACCGGCATCGGGGTGGTTGAATGGCTTGGACCAGTGTGTGGACAGCACCACGCCATGGACTTGCAGGCCGGTCTGCTGCGTGGCCGCAAGAACCTCATCCGGCTGGTAGGGGCCGGGGCTGTCGAGTTCGATTCCATGGAAGCCTGCGGCCTTGGCAATGGCGAACTTTTCCGCCAGCGTGTCCCCGGTGTTCACCATGCCGATCTTGACGGCCATCCGGATCCAGCGGGATGAATCCTCGGGAGTGGCAGCGGGCCGGGCCGCGACGGCTTTGCCCGAGAACGCCAAGCCCGCCGCGCCCGCGACAGTCAGTCCCACGAAGGTACGCCGGTCGATGGGGTGGCGGCTGTTCATGTCAGGGCCGTCCTTCCCGGCCGGGCGAGCGTCGGGATGGCCCGTTCACCGAAGGCCCACGGGGTGGCGTTGAGGTCTTCAGTGCTGTTCAGGGCCTGCTCCCAGGTGACGGTCTGGCCTGTGTAGGCGGCCATCCGGCCCATGATGGCCAGAAGCGTGGAATGCGCCATGAAGACGCCGTCGTTGCAGGGCGCATTGTCGCGGATGGCCTTGAAGAGCAGGTCGTGCTCGCGCTGGTACATGTCGTTTGATCTGGCGGTGCCGCGCCAGGGGTTCTTGCCTTCGATCGTGTGCCGCTGCTGCCAGGGCTGCATGGTGCAGACACCCTCGGAGCCCATGAACAGGGCCGAGTTGTCGGAGGGTGTGTTCTCCCAGTGGCGGCACATGTGGTAGGCACGCACACCGCCGGGATACTCGTATGTGATCGAGAAGTTGTCGTGGACATTCCCGGTCTCGGGCACATCGGGGCGTGTCTGGCGTCCGCCGACGGCCCAGCATCGTTCCGGTGGGGCATCCTTCATAGCCCAGGCCTGCCAGTCGATGGCATGAACGGCCTGCTCGACGATGTGATCGCCAGAGAGCGGGTGGAAGTAGTGCCAGTTGCGCGTCATGAACTCGGCATCGGTCCAGGTTCCCTGGCGGGGCTTGGGCTTGATCCAGCCGGTGGTGTTGTAAGTGGTCTGAATGGCGCGGATGTCGCCGATGCCGCCCTCGTGCAGCCTGGCGAATGTCTCGCGGACCTGATCCTGGTAACGCCAGCAGAAGCCGGACATGAGTGAGAGGTTTTTCTCGCCAGCGATACGGGCGGATTCGAGCACGGAGCGCACTCCCGGACCGTCCACCGCAACCGGCTTTTCACAGAAAACATGCTTGCCAGCATCCACAGCCATGCGGAGGTGCTCGGGGCGGAACCCCGGGGGCGCAGTGAGCAGGACGACATCGGGACCCGATTCGATGACGCGCCGGGCGTTGTCGAAGCCGCTGAACATCCGTTCGGGCGAGACGCGGACCTGGTGTTTGACGGCCGCATCCGGGTCGTCAGCGTGTTCACGCACATAGTCCGCGGCGTGGTTCATGCAGGGCACGAGGCGTTCCGGGTACAGGTCGCCCATCGACCACAGCACGGCGTTGGGATCGGCGGCCAATGCCTGGATAACCGCTCCGGTGCCGCGTCCGCCGCAGCCGATCACACCGACCTTCAGGATCATTTTCTCGTCCCGACCGGGTTGGCGGGCATCGGCCCGCGCCAGGCCGGATGCGCTGGCAAGGGCGGCCGCCCCGAGCATCAGGCTCGCGGCGTTGAACTCGCGTCGGGTCCAGTGGCGGTCATTCGGCATCGCGCGTCTCCTGCGAGATGGTGTCTTCGGTCACGAATCGGAAACCGACCCACGAACAGTCGGCGAGCCACCAGCGGCTCTTGGGGATCTGCGGGTCGCTGGCATTCCAGGAACGGTCCTGCTCCATGCGGGCTTCCGCGTGGCAGTCAGCGGCTGGCTCGCGATAGCTGCCACCCATGGCGACGGGGCGGCGGGTATCGGTCATCACCCACTCCGCGACATTGCCCAGCGTGTCGTGCAGCCCGTGGATGTTGGGGTGTTTGCGAGCGATGGGGTGGGTGGTGTGGTCGGCGTTCTCGATGGTCCACGCGGCGGCATCCTGGTCATCCGGCACGGGACCTGCGAGGTGCGTCCACTCGGCGGCGGTGGGCAGCCGGAATGCGATGCCGGTCGCGTCGGAGAGCCACTCGCAGAACGCTTCCGCGCCCTGACGGGTCATACCCATCGCTGGATAGCCTTGGTGGCCGAAGCCGCGGTCCGGTGGGACATACGGCTTGCTCGGGCGTGCGATGGCGTCGGCGGACTCTCCCTCGGGTTGGTCGAGCCGGTAGGTAAAGATGTCGTAGAGTTCCCAGGGCACTTCCGTGCGGAGCACCCACATCGCGGGGATGGTTCCGTCCTCGGAGGCGGGTGTCCGCACAAGATCGAACGACACGGTGGTGCCGGGAACCCGGACGGTTCGGAGCTGAGTGGACTCATTGACGATTGGCGGGACCGACGGCGCGACCGCGGGCTGGGCAAGGCACCATCCCCCGGACAGCAACAGAAGGAGTCCGGGGATGGTCTGGGCGGCACGCATGATCGGGATGCTCCTCTTGTACTCGGCGATGCCGGGTTGTGTTGCGGCAAAAGCCCCCGGCGATGAAGTTCGGGATGTACAGCCTACCCCGAGACGCCATGAGTTCGCAAGGGTGCTCATGGGAACGCGGTGCCGGATTGTGGTCTACGGGCCGGACGAGGAGCGGGCCGCGCTGGCCTGTGGGGCGGCCTTCGACCGCATCGCGGCTCTGGAAGAAGTCCTTAGTGACTACCGACGCGATTCGGAAGTCTCGCGTCTGGCGGAGTTTCCGGCGGGGGAGTGGCACACGATCTCGCCGGACCTGGAAAGGGTGCTGTTGCTGTCGCGCCGGGTCCACGATGCCTCGGGAGGGGCGTTTGACCCTACGGTCGGTCCGCTGACCAAACTCTGGCGGGAAACAAGGCGGTCGGGAATCCTGCCAGATACCTCGGTGCTGGAGGAGGCACGCGGGCGGGTCGGCTTTGTTGACTTGCTGGAGATGGATGGGCAGGGACACGTCCGGTTGCAAAAGCCGTTCATCGAGCTGGACTTCGGCGGCATCGGCAAGGGCTTCGCCGCGGACGAGGCCATGCGGGTGCTCCAAGACGCCGGATTCCCGATCGCCCTGATCGACTTCGGGGGCGATGTCCTCGCGGGTGAAGCTCCTTCCGATTCACCCGAAGGATGGGGCGTGGAGGTTCAGGACGGCATGGGCGAACGCCGGATGTTGCGGCTCCGAAATCAGGCGGTGGCCACCTCGGGCGATCTCGAACAGTTCGTCGAGATCAACGGGGTTCGATACGCCCACATCATCGATCCGCGCACCGGCCTTGGCCTGACTCACCGTATCGCGGCAACAGTGATCGCCGAGAGCAGCGCACTGGCCGATGCACTCGCCAGCGCGGCCTGCGTGCTCGGCCCGGAACGGGCTAAGCATCTTGCGGCGGCGTTTGATGGGGTGATGGGTGTGTGGGTTGAGACGGTCGAAGTTGATGCGGTCACATCGGAATGAGCAAAGTTTCGAAACAACCGCACCGCCCACTGCGACCGCAGTGCGGGGCGGTGCAGTCCACGCTGTAGATGCATGGATGCTCAGATTCCGGCAAGCAAAAACCCCGCGAGTATGCGGGGTCGAGCGAGTCAGTTCGGTGTCATGCGGAAAAGCGGGCGACGCGACTCGAACGCGCAACATTCAGCTTGGAAGGCTGACGCTCTACCATTGAGCTACGCCCGCATGTGGGGCAAGTATACCTCGGTTCCGGGCTGCTGACCGGGCGGGGAGATCGGTCGGTCAGTCTGGTTTGCGGGCTCGCAGGGTCAGGAACATGGGGATCTCGGCCCGGGCGATGTTCTCGGCTTCGGCCCGGGGACCGGGTTCGCTGGAGCGGCGGGACGACCATTCCTCCATGGTGTCCACCAGGAGCCCGGCCCGGCCCAGGGCGGTGATGTACGCGCCGATCGGGCGGTGGTGAGTTGTGGTGGTCACGGCGTTCTGCCCGGCGGCGGCCTTGCCGGGGTTCATCACGATCTCGCTGGCGCGTTCGGTCATGTAGCGGTCCACGCGGCGGAACTGGACGGGGGCGCCCGTGCGGCCGTCGGTGGTCCACCCCCACGCGGTGGTCTGTGGCGAGCGGAACGCCGGGTGGAGGATCACGCCGACAAACCGGCCGCCGGGCCGGAGGCTCGCGGCGATGCCGCAGCAGACGCTTTCAAGATCATCCATGTTCATGAGCGCGAGGACGCAGGCCGCGGCATCGAACGGGTCAAGCCGGTGCTCGGCCAGTACTTCGGGCAGACGGCGGGCATCTCCGACGATCATGGTGGCCTGATCGCGGAGAACCCGCGTTCCGGCCTCGATGAGCGCGGGGGAGGCATCGATCCCGACGAGCGGGCCGTGGTCAGGAGTGCGGCTGAGTTGGTCGAGCAGGACACCCTGGCCGCAGGCGACATCGAGCAGGCGTTCTCGCGGTTGGAGATCCAGCAGGCGTTCAACGCCCGGGAGGACGGTCTTTTCGTGATGGTCGGAGGAGCCCGAGGTGATCAGGTCGTCGTACCAGCCTGCCACCTGATCCCAGCCGAGATTGGAAGGCTGCGTCACATTGTCTTCGCGGGTGGTCGCGGGGGGTTCCGCGTTGACGGCTCGATAGAAAGATGCCGGGGCGGGGCAGCGGTACCGCTCGGTCATGCCGGTGCCGGGGTGGCGGAGGCGCAGTTCCTCGGCGTGCAGACCCACGCGCCGG
>CAZXGL010000024.1:0-54270 GCA_964640595.1 uncultured Phycisphaeraceae bacterium
GTCGGGGGGGGGGTGGGGGAGGGGGGGTCAGACGGCGAGCAGCTCGCTGAATGTGAAGGCGAAGGTGGCCAGATTGGTGCAGAGCCGGTCGGCGGCGCGGTCGAACATCTCGGCGTGGCGTTCCAGTTGCGTGTCCAGTTCGGCGCGGGTCAGGCCGGCCTTGTCCGCCAGCCGGGCCGAGCGGGTGAACATGTCGCGCGTCATCGGAATGTCGCACTCGAAGTGGTACTGGAAGGCGAAGGTCCGCAGCCCCGCACGGAAGGCCTGCACCTTGCACGCGGCCGACGAGGCCAGCAGCGAAGCCCCCGGTGGGAGCTGGGTCACCTCGTACCCGTGGGACTGAAGCTGCGGGCAGGACCACGGGATGCCCGCCAGGATGGTCTCGGTCTGGCCGGGCACGGTGAGGTGGACGGGGCTGATCCCGACCTCAGGGGTGGCCATCGCGCGGACCTGGCCGCCGAGGGCGACGGCGATCTGCTGGGCACCCAGACAGATTCCCACCACGGGGCGGTTGGCCTCGTGCATGTTGCGGATCAGGGCCTGTTCTTTGCTCAGAAAGGCGTGGCCCTCGTCCACATTCTGTGCCCCGCCCAGCACCACCAGCCCGTGCAGGTCATCCAGATCGCTCGGGATGACCTCCGGGTCCAGGTCCGGGCGGCGGATGTCGGTGCGGAAGCCGTGGTCGCGCAGGGCGCGTCCCAGCCGTCCCGCGTGGGCGTGGTCGTTGTGCTGGAGGATGACGATTCTGGCCATGCCCGAGCATAGGAGCCGCCCGGTTTCTCCGCGTCCTGGGGCACTCGCCCGCTTCCCGAGCCTGCCCGGCCCGTACCATCCGCCCGCCCCGGGCTTCACCCGCCCGCGTGGAAGGAGAACACCGATGCGGATGGTCCTGGCCTGCGTGCTTCTTTGCGTTTTTGCGATCGTTGTCCCCGAGGCAGGGGCGCAGGGGGGCGATGTCCGCAACTCGGTCGTCAAGATCTACTCGACCTACCGCGCACCGGACTTTGAGGCCCCGTGGTCGCGCTTGCCCCCGGAGGAGTTCACCGGGTCCGGCTTCGTGATCGAGGGTGACCTGATCCTGACCAACGCGCATGTGGTCGAGTTCGCCTCGCAGATTTTCGTGCAGCCGCCGCAGAGCGCCGATCGGCTGCGGGCGGAGCTGATCGCCATCGCGCCCGGCATCGACCTGGCGGTGGTCCGCATCCGGCGCGACCAGGAACGCGAGGCCTTCCACGCCAAGCATCCGCCCCTGGCCCTCACCCAGGATCTGCCCCGCATCGGCAGCAAGGTGCAGGCGCTGGGCTACCCCATGGGCGGCGAGCAGATCTCGATCACCGAGGGCGTCGTCAGCCGCGTCGAGTACGCGGACTACTACCTGAACACCTACGGCCTGCGCGTCCAGGTGGACGCCGCCCTGAACCCCGGCAACTCCGGTGGTCCCGTCGTGCAGGACGGCGAGGTGCTCGGCGTGACCTTCTCGGGCATCAACCAGTCGCAGAACATCGGCTACCTCATCCCCGCCGAGGAGGTCCGCGCGTTCCTGGAGGACATCGCCGACGGAACCTACGACGGCCGCCCGCGTCTGTACGCCCAGGACTTCCAGACATCGGAGAACGAGGGCGTGCGCGACTGGCTGGGCCTGAGCGAAACCCAGACCGGTCTGATCTACACCGGCACCGACGCCAAACTCCCGCTGGAACGCTGGGACCTGATCTCCGCCATCGGCACGGACAGCATCGACAACGCCGGCCTCATCACCATCGAGGACGGCGCCCGCGTGCTCTGGGCGTATCAGATCCCTCGCCTGGCCAAGGACGGGACGGTGCCCGTGACGGTCATCCGCAAGGGCAAGGAGGTCGAGGTCGCCCTGCCCGTGTCGAACAAGCGTGACAGCCTGCTGTCCCCGATGGGCAACGACTATCCCGAATACTTCGTGCTCGGGCCGCTGGTGCTCAGCCCAGCCCGCCTGGAGCACCTGATGGAGTACTACCCCGGCTACCTCGCCGTCATGCGCTCACCCATCGCCCTGCGCGCCGACGAAGAGAAAGCCTTCGAAGGCGAGGAACTCGTCGTCGTCACCAGCAGCCTGCTGCCCCACCCTATCACCAAGGGTTATGAGATCGCCTACCGCCCCACGGTCAAAACCGTCAACGGCCAGAAGGTCAGAAGCCTCACCCACCTGCTCACCCTGGTCCGCGACAGCGAGGACGACTACCTCGTCTTCGAGTTCCACGACAAGGGCCAGGAAGTCCTGGTCTTCAACCGCGAGGAACTCCTCGAATCCACCGAGGAGATCCTGGAGGACAACTCCATCCGCAACCAAGGCTCCGACCGCTTCATGAAGGTGTGGCGCGGGAACGACTGACCTGCCCTCACCCCCGCGCAAGCAGCCCCAGCAGCACCACCACATGCACCTCGATGGCCCGGCCCTCGCCCACCGCGTCCACTTTTTCGTGGGTCTTGGCCTTCACATTGACCCGGGCCACCGGCAGCCCGAGCAGGGCGGCCAGGGCTTCGCGCACGGGCATCTTGTGGGGGCCGAGTTTGGGGCGCTCACAGATCACCGTCGCGTCGAGGTTCACCGGGCGGTAGCCGGCGGCCTCCACCCGGCGGACGGCCTCGGCCAGGAAGACGCGCGAATCTTGCGCGTCGTGGCGGGGGTCGGTGTCGGGGAACAACTGGCCGATGTCCGGCTCGGCGATGGCCCCCAGCAACGCGTCGGTCACGGCGTGGAGCAGGGCATCGCCGTCCGAATGGGCCACCGGGCCTCGGTCGTGGTCCAGCCGGACCGTGCCCAGCACGAAGGGGCGACCCGGTCCCTTTGGGCCGATCGGCTCGAGCCGGTGCAGGTCGTAGCCGTGCCCGATCAGGAACGGCGGCGGTTGGTCGGACGGGTGTGCAGTCATCCGGCGATCTTACCGATAACCGGGGGAGTACAGCGATCGTGGACCCCGGGCCGAGCCGCCCTGCGGGGGTTTGGCCGACTACCATGCGGCCTGGGTTTCAGACCGGAGGCGAACCGACCATGCGGACGGGATTGATGGGCAAGATCGTGACCGGGACCACCCTTCTGGGGGCGATGGCCGGTATCTCGGGCATGGGTGCTTGCTCGGTCATCCCGGGGCTGACCCCCGGCGGGCCGCAGCGGTCCATCGACGAGTTCACCTACATCTCCACGCCTTGGGAACCCCTGTCGGTGACCCTGTACGACCGCCGGGAGGAAACCCCGCTGTGGACGGTGGATGTGCCGATCGGTTCCAAGGTGTCCATCCGTTTTTATGAGAACCGTGACACTTCGGGATCGGTGCTGCGTCCGGACATCATGCGCTGGGAGATCTTCGACCAGAGCATCCGCAACACGCGCCTGACCAATGCCATGGCCGTGCCCCCGGCGGACAGCCGTCTGCTGCAGGTCAACCTGCGTGAGGATGTCCCCCAGTTCCCCGACGACCTGCCCGATGCTCCGGAGCTGGTCGATCCCGACCGCACCTGGGTGCCGGTCCAGCCCCGCCGCTTCCGCGGCGTGCCCCTCGAAGGCACCAGCGGAACCTACTACAAGGCGGATTGAGTCGGGCTGTCGGCATTCCGTGAACAAACTTGTTCTTTGGTGGCACCGGTATCCCGCCGGTGTCTTTTTTTCATGACGCTCTTTCGCCCCTGCGGGGCGAACGCAGGCGGGGACGCCTGTAGCACCGGGATGGGGACGGCCGCGTGAAACTCGGCCCCACGCTCCGAGGAATGGGCGTTTTGATTGACCCCTACAATGCCATCATGCCGCGGGAGGCCTTCCACCCCCCCCATCCCGACCCGTACGCCGACGACCTTGATCCTGCCATGATCGAGATCCTTCGCGGCAAGACCCCGCTTGAGAAAATCGCCATGGCGGATGCCATGTGGCATTCCGCCCGCAATCAGATTCTGCTGATCCTCCGTGCTCAGTATCCGGACTGGACCGAGGTTCAGATCCAACGCGAAGCGGCGAAGAGGCTTTCTCATGGGGCCGTCTGACCTTCTTGCATTCGCGGCGGGCATCCTCGATCGTCTCGGCATCGAGTATCTTGTCACCGGCTCGATGGCCTCCATCGTGTACGGCGAGCCGCGTTTCACCAATGATGTGGATATCGCCGTCCTCGCCACGCCGGAGCAGGCGGCCAGACTCGCCGAAGCGTTCCCGGAGCCGGACTTTTACGCCAGCCCGGACGCCGCGCGGGTCGCGGCGGCCCGGCACGCGCAGTTTAATGTCATTCATCCCGCGTCCGGGCTGAAGATCGACTTCATGATCCCGAAGGACGATGCCTTCAACAGGTCCAGATTCGCGCGCGGGCGTGAAGTTCCCGTGACACCAGGGTCCAGCGCGATGTACGCCTCGCCCGAGGATGTCATCATCCGCAAACTTCAGTATTTCATGCTTGGGGGTTCCGACAAACACCTTCGGGATATCCGAGGCATTTTGAAGACCTCAAGCGGGCACATTGATCTGGAGTACATCGCTGCATGGGCGAGCCGCGAGGGGGTCGCCGAGGTCTGGTGCCGGGTGCGTGATGCCGATCGCGGTTCCGGGTAAGCATCCCGCCAGTGTCTGCTTCCTTGGTGCTCTTTCGCTCCTGTGGGGCGAACACAGGCGGGAACGCCTGTGTCACCAAAGAAAGAGCGCCAGCACGGAGTGCCGACCGACCGATCACGGCTGGGGCTGCGAACCCACATACACGATGAAGTGGCCACGGCCGACATCCTCCACGCGGAGCTGGCCGGAGTCCGCATCCAGCACGGTGAGAATCAGCAGACGCTGATCGGGCTGGAGGCGCTGGGCGATGGCATCGGCCAGGCCGGACTTGCCCGGCTCGGTGCCATACTCGGAGTGGAACCGCCCGACCACATGCACCACCGGCGCGCCCTGGCGGGTGGCGTCGGCGATCGAGTCGGCCATGGTCACATCCCAGAGGATCTGGGAACGGAAGAAGCCGTCGATGACATTCTCGCCTGAACCGTGGCCGTGCCCGCCTCCGTGCCCGTTGCCGGACATGCCGGACATCGCGGCACGGAACCGGCTGGCGTAGGCGTTGTCCGGCAGGGTGTCGGGAATCTCGTAATGCCGGCGCTGCTCCGGTGTCAGGTTGCGCAGGCGGTCGTAGCCATCGGTGCGGGCCAGGCGGGCGTAGCGCCGGGGGGCGTTGGCGGCGATGATGGGGCGTCCGGCGAGGCGGGCGGCTTCGACCATGCGTCGGTGCCCATCGGGGTTGTTGCCCGCGTTGCGGAAGGTGGCGCGATCGAACTGTTCGGCGTTGATGATGCCGCCGACATAATCGTCCAGCGCGGTCTGCTGGTCGCGCTCGTAGAACTCCATCGACAGCACGGCCCGTGGGTTGGCCCGCAGGATGTCCTGAAACAGGTCCGCGGCCAGCTCCAGGCCCAGCGGGTGACCGTGGACCTCACCGATCACCACCACCGCCGAGCCCGCCGCGCTGGCCACCACGGCATCCCACGGCACCACGCCGCTGGCATCGCCCGCGAAAAACGGCACGCTGCGCGGATCGACCGGTTCCGGTTCCCGCTTGGGGGCCTGGCAGCCGGTCAGGGCGGGGATGGCCAGGATCAAGGCTGCGAGGGTGATGCGGGCGATGGACGGGCTCATGCGGGGGTTTCCTCCAGAGTCGCGGGTCGGTCCACCATGGAAGGCGCGGTGGACCCTTGCCGACCACCCGTCAGCCCGAAACCTTTCATCGCGGCCTGCTGCATGTCCACCACCAGCGAGTACAGCAACGGCACCAGGAGCAGGGTGAACACCGTTGAGACCACCAGCCCGCCGACCACCACCGAGCCCATCCCGCGGTACATCTCCGACCCGGCCCCGGGAAAGACCACCAGCGGCAGCATGCCGCCCACCGAGGTCAGCACGGACATGAAGATCGGGCGGATGCGGCTGCGCAGGGATTCGGCGATCGCCTGGTGGGGCGGCATCGGCGCCTCTCCCCACTCGCCGCGCATGAAGTTCTGGGCCTGATGCACGATGAGGATGCCGTTGTTGACGATCACGCCGATCAGGATGATGAACCCCAGCATGGTCAGCACATCGAGCTGCTGCGGCGCGATGGTCGGGTTGTTCATCGAGATGTCGTGGACGATCTTCAGGCCCGCGAATCCGCCGACCACCGCCAGCGGCACGGTGAACATGATGACGAGCGGTGTCAGGAAGCTCTCGAACAGGGCGCACATCAGCAGGTAGGTGACGAGCAAGGCCCAGACGAAGCGGGCGAGCAGAAGGTGCGGGTTGTGGCCGAGCGTCAGCACCGTCCAGGCCAGCACGGCCCCCAGCAGGATCATGCCCAGCAGTCCGTAGAACGCGGGGCCGGTCTGCTTGCGCACGCCGACGCGGATCATGACGAAAATCCCTGCGCCCAGACCCGCCAGCAGCAGGCCGAGCGAGACGAGGTCGGCCGCGCGTCCGAGCGCGCCATCGGACCGCTCCGGTGTCGCCCCGAACAGGGCGGCGCGTGTCTCATCCAGCTTGGCGGCCGTGCCTTCCAGCCGCACGCGCATCGTCCGGTCGATCATCCCCGCATCCCGGGCCGCCTGGATGACATTGGCGTTGAGCCAGTTCATGACCTCCTCGATGGCCTGGCCCTCGGGCGGGCGCACCTGGATGGTGACGGACTCGAGTTCCTCGATGCGTTTGATCGTCTGCGGGGCCAGGCTCGGCACGAAGTCGATGATCGAATCCGCGGGCACTACGGGCCCGGCGGGCGTGGCGACGGGGATGTCGGCGAGCTGCTCCTTGTAATCCAGCCGGCCGCCGGTGGGCATGACGCGCAGGTCCACCGTCTCGCCATTGAGCTTGTAGTCACCGACGAACGCGCCGTCGAACAGCGCGCGGATGGCCACGCCCAGGGCCTCCGTGCTCAGCCCGAGTTCCCGCCCCCGGGCGTTGAGCCGCACCTGGAGTTCCTGCTCCTGGAGCAGGAAGTTGGCCGGGTCCGGGCGCACATTGCCGAAGCCGTACTGCTCCGCGGCAACGCGGAACATGAACTCGGCCGCCGCGTTGACCCGATCCAGGCGCGGGCCGGAAATCTCCAGATCGATGCTGTTGCCCCCGCCCGCGCCGCGCCCGAACAGCGAGGACTGCGATGCGCCGCCGTAGGAGTCCGGGATGCTGCTCATCGCATTGGTCACCATCTGCCCGATGGGCAGGACGACCTGATCATCCTGCGAGGTCGCGCCGATGAACATCTGGGTGCCGAACGCCCCGATGAAGAAGTTGTCCACCGGCACGGGGTCGAACGGTGGTGGTGGGGGGAGCGATCGGTCGTATGACGGGCGGACGATGGGAGAGAGCGCGGCGACCGTCTCGGGGTCATTGATGTCCGCGTTGGCGTAGGGCAGGATGGTGGACTCGATGCGCTGGGCGATCGACTCGCGCTGTTCGACGGAAAGGCCGGGCGGGATCAGCAGACCGCCGAAGACCAGGTTCCGGTTGCCCGCGGGCAGGTAGTCCAGCGGCGGCATCAGCTTGATCGCGCCCAGGATGGACACGGCGGTCATCAGCACGATCAGCGCGGGGCGGATGGTCCAGCCCCGCACGCCGGACATCATCCACAGCACGGCCGATCCGCAGGCACGGTTGAGCCGTTCGAGCATGGGCGTCAGGCCGAAGAGCGAGTAGACCGCCCGCCCGGCCTTGGACTCCGGCAGGGCGTTGCGCGGCATGAACATGGCGCAGGCGGTGGGAATCACGGTGATCGACACGACCAGCGAGAGCACGACCGAGGCCACCACGGCCAGGCTGATATCGCGGAAGAGCTGGCCCGCCTCCTCCTGGATCGTCAGCACGGGCACGAACACCGCCGCCGTGGTCAGCGTGGCGGCCAGGATGGCCCCCCAGACCTCCTTGCCCCCGCGCCAGGCCGCCATCGCGCGTGACTCGCCCATCTGCAGGCGTCGGTAGGTGTTCTCGAGCACCACGATGGCGTTGTCCACCACCATGCCCACCGCGAACGCCAGCCCCGCCAGCGAGATCACATTGAGCGTGCGCCCCGTGGCGACCATCACCAGAAAGGTTCCGATGATCGAGATCGGGATGGACACCATCACGATCAGGGTCGGGCGGATCGAGCGCAGGAACACCAGCAGCACCAGGCCCGCGATCACGCCACCGACATAGAGGTTGCTCGTCACGAGCGACACGGCGGACTTGATGTAGATCGTCTCGTCGTACACCTGGCGCATCTTCAGATCGGGGCCGACCGGGCCGCCCTCGGTCACGCCGCCCAGATTGGGCAGGATGTCTGTGCGGACCTCGTCCAGGCGCAGGCGGACCTGCTCCATGATTTCCACCACATTCGCGTCGGACTGGCGGATGATGTTCATCGCCAGCGCGGGGTGACCGAAGGTGCGGACAAAGCCGCGCCGCTTCTGGTGTTCAATCTCCACCGTGGCCACATCGCGCACCAGCACCGGGCGGCCGTCGCGGTAGGCCACGATGGTGTCCAGCACCTGGTCCGGGGTGCTGAACTCGCCCACCAGACGCACGCGGTAATCCCGCTTGCCCTGCGCGATGGTGCCGGCCGAGACATTGCGGTTCTCGCCGCGCAGGGCATTGACCACATCCACATGGTTCAGCCCGCGCTGGGCCAGCTGGGTCGGGTCCGTCAGCACGCGGACCTCGCGTTCCCGCCCGCCGAAGATATTCACCTCCGCCACGCCGTCGATACGCTCAAGGTACGGCTTGACCTCGCGGTCCATCTCGTCGTACAGCGTGGTGATGTCGAAACCGGGGTGCTTGGCGAGCTTGTCCGACGGCAGCTCGGTGATGATCCAGGCGATGGCGTTCTCGCTCGCCCCGTCGGCGGCCTTGATCGCCGGCTCCTCCACCTCCGCCGGATACGCCTCCACCTGACGCAGCGAGTCGGACACTTCCTGCAACGCCCGGCTGATGTCCGCCGAGATCGTGAACTCCAGCGTGATTTCCGATGTGCCCTCGGACGAGGTCGAGACCATCTTCCGCAGGTTGGACACATTCTTGAGCTGCTCCTCCTGCTTCTTGGTGATCTCATCGACCACCTCCTGCGGAGAGCGCCCGGGCCATGTCGTGGTCACCGTGATGATCGGGCGATCCACGGTCGGCGTGAGCTGCACCGGGATCGCCGTCAGCCCGATCAGGCCGAACATGAGCACCAGGATGACACCCACCGTCACCGTGACGGGCTTGGAGATCGAGTACTTGACGATGTCCATGCGTCAGCCTCCCCGTCCAGCGGACTCGGCGGCGCTCTGGGCCTGCCGCTTCGCCACCTCGGGGAACTCCTCCGCGTTGAGCACGATCAGCGCCTGGCTCGGGTACATCCGCTCGTTGCCCTCCACCACCACCAGCGAGCCGGGACGCAGCACGGGCGAACGCACCGCGATCCGCTGGCCCGTCGAGAACAGACGAACGATCGGCGCGACCTGCGCCACCCCGCCCGCGTCGAAGTACACGAACTCGCCCGCGGCGTTGCGCAGGATCGCGTCCTCGGAGATCGTCAGCGTCGGCCCGGAATCACCGGTGGGCACCACCGCCGTCAGCGACATGCCCGGGCGCAGCAGCCCGTCCGGGTCTTCCACGCTGATGCGGATGGGGAACAACCGGCTGAGGCTGTCGGCCTCCGGCACGATCTCGATCAGCCGACCCGGCAGCCGCTTGCCCAGGGCGGGCACGATCACCTCAATCATCCCTCCCCCACCCTGCCCGCTCCCCCTGCTGGCCTGGAGCGCGCCCACCGAACGCTCCGGGATGTCGGCACGGGCTTCGAGTTCCTTCAGCGACACGATGGTCACGATGCTGGAACCCTGCGAGACCCACTGCCCGGCCTCGGTCTGCTTGCTGACCACCCGCCCGTCGAACGGCGCGCGGATCAGCATGTCGTCCAGACGGCGCTGGGCCAGCGCCATCTCGGACTCGCTGACGCGCAGGTTCGCCTCGGCCTCCATCGCCTGGGCCTTGCGCGACTCGACCTCTGTGGCGGCCTGGTCCAGCTCGCTCTCGCCCGCGGAGGCCCGCTGGGCCAACTGCTGGATGCGGGTGTAGTCGCGCTCGGCGCGGGCCAGTTCGGCCCGACGCTGGCTGAGCAACGCCTTGTCCGCCTCGATGCGGGCGTGCCAGCGTCCCACCTCCAGGCGGGCCCGGTTGTCGTCCAGCCGTGCGAGAACCTGCCCGCGCTCCACCGTGTCGCCCGGCTCCAGATCCAGCTCGACGACCAGCCCGGCCTCCTGCGTGGCCACCGCCGACCGGCGCAGGCTGACCACCTGTCCGGTCGCCTCACGCTGCTGGGCGACGATCTCTTCCACCACCGGGTCCAGACGCACATTCGCGGGGGGACCTTGCGCCCCAGCGAGGGGCGTGACCACGGCGAGCGTCAGCAGCCCGATGCATTGCAAGCGTTTCATGTTCTCAGATCTCCTCGACGGGCCGGGTCGAACCCGTATTCGTGGTGCTGCCGTTGGGCCCTCGGTCCGCGAGGCTCCGCTCCAACGCGACGGTGTTCAGAATGGTTTGCTCCAGCACTTTCGTGGCGCATCGCAGCTCGGGCTCGGCAATATTGCCCAGCATCCGCTCGGCCCAGCAGTCCGCCAGGGCCGCGCACGCTTCCACCCGTTCGGTTCCCAGCGGCGTCAACGCCACCCGGACGGTCCGACCCGGGCCGCTGGTGTCCCGTGTCACCAGGCCGTCCGCCTCCAGCGAGGCCGCCATCCGGCTCACATTCTGCGGCGACAGGAACAGGCACTCGGACAACTGCGTGATCGTCTGCGGCTCGCCCGTGTCCCGGATCACGATCAGCAGATGCCACCGCGAACTCGTCAGCCCGTGCGGCTGCACCGCCCGGTCCATCACGCGCATCATCATGTGGCACAGGATGTAGACCGCCCTCATCAGCTCACACTGATGAGACAGATCGACCGCCTGGCACGCCTCGGGCGTGGATTCGGATCGCTCGCTTGGTTCAGGCGGGTTGTCGGGGGCGGTTTGGGCTTGGGTCATCTGGGAGAAAGGCCTTAGTTTAAAGAGTTCCACCAAACCCAGGCTGCGATCACTGTCACGCCACGAAAATGAGGAGGCATCGCATTTTTTCAACATGTTTCAACGAATCAACCCGGCCGGACCGTGTGAAGGCATTTTTCCCAGTGTTGTCAACGACTTGGAATCCATGCATCGCACTTTCAGAAAGTGTTTTCACTTGTGGGAACAAGGGTTATGGGGGCAGATCGCGTGATTCCGAGCGCAAAGATCCTGCCGCGGCGGATACCATCCAGCAGCGGCGGAACGCCTGCCCGCCACCAGTCAGATCCGAGCGCTTCGGCCGCTCTGATGCCGGACCCTTCACGCATGACCCAGCCAAACGGAACCTCCACCCCCCCTCCCATCCGGTCCGCGCACGCCAATCCGTCCGCTCCGGTTCCCCCGCCACCTCCCCCGCATGAACGGGTGACCCTGGCCCGTGTGGCCGAACTGGCGGGCGTGGCCGAATCCACCGCTTCGAGGGTGATCAACGGCTACACGGAAAACTTTCGTGTCCGTCCCGAGGTCCGCAGCCGCGTGCTCGAGGCGGCCCGCAAGCTCAACTACCGGCCCAACCCCATGGTCCGCTCCATCAGCGCCAAGAAGACCAACCTGGTCGCCGTGGTCGGCTGGGCCTCGGACGGCGTGAACCGCACCGCGCTGGCCGAGGCCGTCCGCGTGTTGCGTGCCGGGGGCAAGCATGTCTGCACCACCTTCCTCGACCCCGATTCCGGCGGGCACGAGCTGCCGAGCTGGCGCGTGGACGGCGCCATCGCCCTGCAGGTCCGCGATCCCGCCGATGTCGTCGAACTCGAGCACCAGGGCCTGCCCTATGTCTCCATCAACGGCCACGCCGGTCCCGGTGGCGATGCCATCACCTTCGATGAGGCCCACGGCACCGAGATGGCCATCGAGCACCTGACCGCGCTCGGGCACACCCGGTTCGCCTACTGCTTCCTCGACAAGCTGCGTCCCTCGCCACGCGGCATCCGGCACGCCGCGGTCAACAAGCGGCGCGACGCCATGATCGACGATCTGGCCCGGCGTGGGCTGCCCGCCCCCGTCGGCACGGACACCTACGGGCTGGACGCCATGGCCTTCGCACGCGAGTGCGTGCTGGGCGCGGGCGTGACGGCCGTGATCGCCTTTGACGATGTGATCGCCTCCTATCTCATCCAGGCACTCAACATGCTGGGTCGGGGCGTGCCCGAGCATGTCAGCGTGGTCTCCTTCAATGACGAGCTGCCCAGCAAGATGGCCAGCCCGCCCCTGACCACCGTGGCCCTGCCCGCCGCGGAGGCCGGGCGCCGCGCGGGGGAGATGCTGCTCGAACGCCTGTCGACCGACGGGCCGGTCGAGCACCGCGATGTGGTGCTGCCGGAAACTCTGGTCGAGCGCCGCTCCACCGCCCGCCCCGCGGTCTGAAAACGGCGCGGCCCCGTGCTTCACACGATCTCGTGTCAGTCCGATCGAAACCGCGCCCCGATCTTTCCGAGCAGGTCCGGCAGTGCGGCATCGTCCTTCGGCACGCCCACGCCGTTGACGAGCACAGATACCGCCCGATCACCCGGTATCCGAACACGCCATGACTGCTGGCTCCGCCCGGGCAGCCTGCGGTGCGGTTCAGCACAGCCAGGGAGCAATTCGGGTGGCACGCTTCATGATGTCTCCCGTGTTTGCGCGCGTGTTCCATGCCGCGATGATTCAGGATCATGCCCGGATGATTCAGTCATCCTCGTCCTCTTCTTCACTCTCCGCTTCGAACGCCACCCGTCGCGTCACATCTTCCCCGCCCACCAGCGGCCGGCTGCGGTCAAAGTACAGGTCCGCGTTCCACGGCGTGGGCACCAGACGCAGCGTCGCCCCGCCGTGCTGATCGATCAGGGCCGCCTGCTCGTCGGTCAGGATCATCTCCGTCCACGAGTTGCGAACCCTGAGCATCTGATTGCCGAGGTGCCAGGGTTCCTGGTCCGCCACGCCCAGGTAGACATCGACGAAGCCGACGGTGTTCTCCGCCAGCCCGGCCTGCCCGCTGAGGCGGAGCTGCACGCCGGGGGCACGCCCGCAATCGCACCGGCGCGACAGGGATGATTCGACGGCGACCGCCGCGTCCCATTCCGTCACCGTCGTCACCCGGGTCGGATCACGCTGCGCGATCGGTGCCTTGGCGGAGAGCGTCACATCGATCCACGGCACCGGTGAACCGGGCTCCACAATGTTGGTGACCATCGCGACACCGCCGCCGACCGAGGTGCCCGACAGCCGCACCACCACCTCGACTGTGTTCTCCCCCAGCACCGATCCCGTCAGCATGGGCAGGGATTCCGTTCCTTCCCAGGTCCATGATGTTCCCATCGTGGACTGGTTGAACGCAAAGTCATGGTCCCCCTTGGTCGGGTTGCCGAGTTCCGTATCCGTCGCCAGCAGATCGCGCCCGTTCAGCCGCACCGTGATCAATCGTGCATCGATCCCGTCCGAGGAACTCCACCCTTGATAATCCGGATTCGTCCGCAGACGCCCACCGACGCGCAGCGGCAGCGGATCCCCCTCATGCATCCGCTCGGGCAGTTCCAGGCTGAGATTGACCATGCGCAGGGCGTGCTGCTCGGCCGTGGCCCGATCGATCAGACCCCGGTGCAACGCTTGGCCGTACATCGGCATCCACGAGACGCTGCTGTACCCATACGCCGCGCGACGCTGCGCCCGCCCACCCCCGGATGCGGCCTCACCCGCCGCGTTGTCCGTCACCCGCCGCCACTGCGCATCGTTCAGCTCATCGGCATCGATCCTGGCCCGCAACGCATCGAACGCGTCCACCGACCCGCCCTCGGCCATCGCGATCAGCCGCGTGGTGGGCAGCATCCGATGGATGTTCAGCGTGCCGCCCGTGCCCGCTATCACCGCGATGATGCCACCCACGCTCAGCAGCCCGCCCATCAACGCCGTGTACAGGCACCACCGGCGGCGTTCACGCCGGAACCGACGCACCTGCGACGGATGCACGATCCGCAGCCCGCATTCAGGGCACACCACCTCGGGCCGTTCCGGCCTCGGCCCGTGTCCCGACAGGTCAAACCGGCACCGACCGCACCGCGGCCCCGTCCGCACCTGCCGCCCGATCAGCCCGAACAGGAGAAACAGCCCCGCCCCGACGCCCAACAGCACCAGCCCCACGATCAGCCCGGATCCGATCAGCACGCGCACCTCCGCCGGACATCCGGCCCGACCAGCCTACCGCAAGCACCCTTCGGAGGGAAGGCCCCATTGTTGATTCTGACTCAGAGAACAGCCGCCCGTCCCCCCCGCCCCCCCGCGCCCCCGCCCCGGCCCCCGTCCCCCTCGTCCAACGATCCGCATGAGCCGGTCACCCCGGTCGCGACACCGCCCCGCACTCCGGACAGCCGGCATCGGTATTCAGGCCGTGGCGGACATATCCGCACCCTAGGCACACATCGTGCCCCCGCGCTCGCAACTCGGCAAACACGAAACCGGGCAGCGTCCGCTCCCTCCAACACCACAGCATCAGGCTGGACCCACAGATCCAGACCATGATGAACGCGGTGCTCAGGTCCATCCACCCGTGCGAGCGGTGCAGCCTGTACAACACCACCAGCCCGCAGATCATGCCGATCAAGAGCAACATGAGGCTCGCGAAGAGTTTCGGTCCATTCTTCCCGTGACGCATCCACGCCATCTGCGCCTCCGCCGCGATCGCCTTCCGCTGCCATCGGTTCAACGGCAACTCGGGCGGGATGTGGCGTGCGCCAGAATACCACGCGGCGGTCATGGCCCTTCCTCAAGCGGTTGGTGGGGCTTCGAGCCGCACTCTGGACATGGGCTACCGATCATAACGCCGGCGCGGAAACAGCCGCACCTTGGGCAAATATCATGGCCGCGGCACCCTCGGCAGCGGGAATGGGGGCGTCTGGATCAACCGTATCTCGCACCCTTGCAAAGATGGACCCCATCCTCCCCAAATGCCATTGCCCATGCTCCAGGATCGCTGAGACACATGCCTCCCCCATCCCCTTATCCCCACCCCCAACTTCACGCCGATCCATTTTCAACATCTTCGAGCCTTCGAAGCTTCGCGTTCAAATCCCCTCTTCCCTCTGCACCCTCTGCGTGATCTCCGCGACCTCTGCGTACAGAGGTCTTCTCTCCTGATCCCTGACGACCGTCCCCAACCCCTTCTTTCCCCCTTCACTCCGCGAACATCGCCTCGACGAAGCGTTCCGGGTCGAACGGTTCCACATCCTCGGGCGTCTCGCCCACGCCGATGAACTTGACGGGGATGTCGGTCGTGTGGCGCACCGCCACCACGATGCCGCCGCGGGCCGTGCCGTCGAGCTTGCTCAGAAAGATGCCCGTCACGCCCGCGGCCCTGCCGAACTCCTCGGCCTGACGCAGCGCGTTCTGCCCGCTGGTCGCGTCCAGCACCAGCAGCACCTCGTGCGGCGCGCCGGGGATCTGCTTGTCCACCACCCGGCGGATCTTGGTGAGCTGGTCCATCAGCCCGGCCTGCGTGTGCAGGCGTCCGGCGGTGTCCAGGATCAGCACATCCACCCCGCGCGCCTTCGCGGCCGCGCACGCGTCGAACGCCACCGAGGCCGGATCACCCCCCTGCTGGCCCTTGACCACCTCCACCCCGAGCCGCTCGGCCCAGATTTCCAACTGCCGCACCGCGCCGGCCCGGAAGGTGTCGCACGCGCCCAGCAGCACGGTCCGACCCTCGCCCCGCAACTGAGCGCACAGCTTGGCGATCGAGGTGGTCTTGCCCACCCCGTTCACGCCCGTCATCAGGATCACTGTTGGCGCGGCGGGCGCGAATCTCAGGGTGCGGTCCGCCTCGGGCCACATCGCCTTGATCTCGCGTTTGAGGTGCTCGATCACATGCTCGCCACGCGTCAGCTTGCCCGCCCTGGCGTCCGTGCGGATCGAGTCGATCAGTTCCTTCGTCGCCACCACGCCCACATCCGACTGGATCAGGCGTTGCTCGATCTCCTTGATGAGCGCCTCGTCCAGCGTGCGTCCGTGGACGATCGACCGCAGCGAGGCGGCCAGCCCCTCGCGGGTCTTGGTCAGGCCCTTCTTGAGCCGGTCCATCACGCCGCGGAACAGGGCCATGTCAGGCTTCCCCCGCGCCCGCCGCGGGCTGGGCGGCCAGCACCCGCTTGAGCACCTTGTCCAGCAGCGCGTTCACGAACCCCGGCGAGTCCGCCGTCGAGAACTGCTTGGCCAGCTCCACGGCCTCGTTCACCACCACCTTGGGCGCGGATCCGGCGTGCATCTCGTGATGCGCCAGCCGCAGCACGGCCCGGTCGATCGCGGGCATCCGGTGCGCGGGCCATTCCGGGGCCAGCTCGGCGAAGACGGTGTCCGCGTTGGCGCGGTCCGACCACGCCGCGTGCGCGATCTTCACGGCCTTGTCCCGGTCCGCCTCGGTGAACTCCTTGTCCGCGTCGGCAAAGCGCAGACCTTCTTCTTCCAGCGAGTGCAGGTCATCCAGCGACGCCCGGATCGAGGACAGATCCTCGCCCTTGAGCGCGTCCAACTGGTACAACGCCAGCAACGCCAGCCTCCGGATATCGCGTGGGGTCGCCATAAAAAGCTTTCAGCCTCCCCGCAGGGCGGTCTGCCCGGCGGCCTTATCTGGAACAGGCAGGTTGACCACCACACGCACCGGCATGGCCGCGTGACGCAGTGCCGTCACCCCCTCCGCCGCATCCAGCGCGGCGTGCATCGCCTCGGCCCCCTTGTTTCCCTTTTTGCCGCTCGCCCGCGCCTTCGCCTGGGCCGCGTTCAGCGTCGTCAGCACCCCGAACGCCACGGGCACCCCGGTCTTCACCGTGACCTCGGCCAGCCCGTGGGCCACCGCCCGGGCGATGTGCTCATCGTGCGGGGTTTCACCCTTGATGATGCATCCCAGGCAGATCACCGCTTTGTGCCGGTCCGCCGCGGCGTTGGCCAAGGCCACCAGCTCATACGCCCCCGGAGCCTCCACAATACTCAACCCCGCCGGATCCCCACCCCGTTCCGCGTACGCCTCCACCGCCCCGGCGAGCATCGCCCCCGTCACGGACTCGTTGTACCGAGCCACCAGAATCGCAACGGGATGGACAGGTTTGGCCATGGACAGGGATCGTAGGTCGGCACCCCATGCCGACTCCCCCAGCGGTTTCCACCTTGCGTCAGCCCCCCTCCCCCCCTCCCCGCCTCCCCCATCCTCCCTGCCCGGCCGGATGGCAGGGAGGGCTTGGATGACCACCTGCGCTGGCCTGGTGTCGGTCGGCTTGCGTCTCCCACCGGGCTGTTGCGTACCCTGCACTGGTATGGATACTCCGTCCCCGTCCTTGACCCCTCTCTGGCAGAAAGCCGCCTCGTTCGCCGCCCGCGCCCACGCGGCCCAGATCCGCAAGGACGGCAAGACCCCCTATGTCGCCCATGTGTTCCGTGTCGCCATGACCGTCCGGGATGTTTTCGGGTGCGATGATCCCGTCGCGATCTGCACGGCCCTGCTTCACGACACCATCGAGGACACCGCCACGGACTACGACGACATCGAGTCCCGCTTCGGCGAGCCCGTGGCCGTCTGCGTGGCCGCCGTGACCAAGAACATGCTGCTGCGCGAGGACATCCGCGAGGCCGACTACGACGCCCGCCTCGCGAACGCCCCCTGGCAGGCCCGCATGGTCAAGCTCGCCGATGTCTATGACAACGCGTGCGACCTGCACCCCACCATGCGCGTCACCAAGAACATCGAACGCTGCGAGCGAGCCCTGGCACTGACCGTGCGGGACGATGCCCACCCCGCGTTTCCCGGTGCCCGCCATGCCGTGGAGGGCATGCTCGCGCGTTTGCGTGAGCGCACGGACTGAGTCGGCCCGCGATCCTCAAGTGGAATCCGTCCCTACTTCAGCCGCGCACGGATCTCATCGGCCCGGTCTTCCAGCCACTGCGCCTTGCGCAGCACCAGCCACACCGCGCGGGGATCGCTCGCGCCCAGGCCTTCTTCCATCAGCACGCCGGGCAGCAGGCCGATCACGGTGGCTGCCTCCACGGTCCCGCCGCCTCGGAGGTACCCGCGCCAGTGTGCGGCCAGGCGATCAAGATCCGCTTCGGCGGGCCACGCGGCGGGATCCTGCCCGACCTCGCCGCGGGTCAGGCTGAACTGCGCCAACCCCTGGGCGACTTCCCGTTCGCGTCCGCCGACCCGCGCATGGTCAAAGTCGCACACCGCCACCGGCTCCTCGGCACGATACACCAGGTTGCCGGGGTGCCAGTCTCCGTGGACAAGCCCCGGCGTGGTACGGCCGGTGAAGGCCGCCGCCCGTTCGAGCACGCCGCGGACTGAGCCGACGATCTCCGCATCCACGCCCCGGCCCTTGCCGGGCGCGACACGATCGGGATCGATCACGGCCGCCTCGACCGGCGCGGCCCAGGTCAGCGTCGGACGCACCGCGTCCATCGCGCGGTGCAGCTCGGCCAGCAACGCGCCGGATCGTTCGGCGCTCTGCGCCGTGCGCGGATCGGTGTTGCCCTCGATGTAGACGGAGAGTTCATACACCCGGTCATCGGTCTGCACCATCGAGTTGTTGCCATCACGCGTGCCCACCAGCGGCGGCACGCACACCCCCGCCCGCAGGCATCCCAGCGCCAGTTCGTGCGTGAACGCCACCAGATCCGGCGCATCCACACCCCTGGCCCGGCGTTTGAGCAGCAGCATGCCCCGCGCGCAGTCCACCAGCGCCTTGGGGCTGGCCGGCGTGCCCAAAGCCACCTCGCGCACGGAGCGGACCTGGCCCAGTTCGTACCGGGCGAGCACCTCATCGAGTTCCCGTGGTGTGAACCGCTCGCGTCCGTCCGACGGCGCGGGGGGCGATGAGGAGGGCGATGGAGGTGGGGGGGTGGCGGAGGGAGGTGGGGGGGGAGGGGGGAGCGGCTTGGCGGTCAAGGCACACCTCCGTGCATCACTCGGCGTTCTGCACCTGTTCCTTGATGCGGTCGATCGCGCCCTTGATCTCGACGATCAGGCGGCTCATCTCCGCGTCCGGGCTCTTGCTGGCGATGGTGTTGGCCTCGCGCAGCAGTTCCTGGCTGAGGAAGTCCATGGTGCGTCCGAGGGGGCGTTCCTCATCGGCCTCGAGCATGTCGCGGAAATGCTTGAGATGCTCGCCCAGGCGGGCCAGTTCCTCGGCGATGTCGGTCTTCTCGGCATACACCGCGATCTCCCGGACCAGCACGCCGGGATCGGTCATCACATCGGCCTCGCCCAGCAGACCCTCCATGCGTGCCTTGAGCCGGCGCTCGTAATCGACGATCACCCGTGGCGCGATCTCCGTCAGCCGGTCCAGGCGTTCACCGATGAAGTTCAGATGGCCCAGCAGGTCGTCCTTGAGCGCCACGCCCTCGCGTGTCCGCATCTGCACCAGGTGTGCCACGGCCAGTTCCACCAGCGGCCGAACCGCCTTGCGGGCCTTGTAGAGGCGTTGTTCCTCATCCCCCGGCGGTTGCAGCACGCCGGGCAGGGACACCAGATCCGCCAGGTTCAGGCTCGAGATCTCGGCCCCGACCGCGCCGGCGATCTGCTCGGCATACTTCTTCAGAGCGGCCGCGTTGACGGTGTACGCCGCCGCCTCGCCCGATTCCGAGCAGGTCACCGTCAGCGTGACCGATCCGCGTGAGACCGCAGAGCGGATCATCTGCTCAAGTTCCGGCTCCAGCGAGGCCAGCCGTTCCGGCACGCGAATGGTGGTCTTGAGGAACTTGTTGTTCACCGAACGGATCTCAACACCGTACGCCACCCCGCCGTCGTGGCTGCTCGCGTCGCCAAAGCCGGTCATGCTGCGGATCAAGCGAGACTCCTGGGAGGGCGGGTGACCGGCGTGCCGGCTTCGGCCGATGCGCGGTTGCGAGGTTCGTTCGGGCGAGTGTACCGGAAATCAGCGGCGGATCAGCGCGGCGCTTCGGCGGAGGCTGGATCAATCTCCGGCTCACCCGCGGGCTGGGTCGGAGCGGGTGTCGCCGGTGGGTTTGACACGGGGGAATCCAGCGGGGGCAGCGTTTGGGATCCGGGCAGCTCTGGCAACTCTTCCGGCGCGTCGGGCTCGTTCTGCGTGGCAGGGTCCACCAGGGTGGGCGCGGCCACCGCCCGGCTGGTGTCGGGCCGGGCCGCGTAGTTGAGTCCGACCGCGACCAGCACATAGATCACGAACACAGACACCGTGCCCCAGGTGAGCACATCGCCGGTCTTGGTGCCGAACGCGGTCTGCCCCGCGCCCTGTCCCGCGCCGCCCGCACCGAACGCGCCGCTGAGTCCGCCACCCTGCGGGCGCTGGATCAGGACGATCAGGATCATCGCCACGCAGATCACGAGGAAGAAGACCACCAGCAGGTTGGTCATGACCGGGTTGAGTGCCAGGGTCGTCACGGGAAAAGGCTCCTCGTCCGCGAAAAATCAACCCGGGACATACCCCGGGTCGGGCCAACATCTTAGGCGCGGCCCACGCCCACACCTTCCGCCCCACTCGCCCGGGCCACTCCAGCCGCACGCACGATCGCCCCGAAGTCCGCCGCCTTCAGGCTGGCCCCGCCGATCAGCCCGCCGTCGATGTCCGGCTGGGCCATCAGGGCTTCGGCGTTATCGGGCTTCATTGAACCGCCATAGATGATCCGCACCGAGCGGGCCACCTCGTCCCCATAGAGTTGGGAAAGCACGCCCCGGATCTTCACATGGGCATCCTGAGCGTCCTCGGGCGTGGCCGTGCGCCCGGTCCCGATGGCCCAGACCGGCTCATAGGCGATGACCACGCGGGCCATGTCCGCCGCGGAGACCCCCGCCAGGCCCAGGCGGGTCTGCTTCTCATTGATCTCGTCCGTCCGCCCGGCCTCACGCTGCTCCAGTGTTTCCCCCACGCACAGCACGCTCGTCAGGCCGGCCGCGAGGGTGGCGGTCACCTTCAGGTTGATCGTCCGATCGTCCTCCCCGATCACATGGCGGCGTTCGGAGTGCCCGGCCAGAACCGCCCCCACGCCGCAGTCTTTGAGCATGGCGACCGATACCTCTCCGGTGAAGGCCCCGTTCGCTTGGTGGTACACATCCTGAGCCCCCAGGATGACGCCGGCCCCGGTCACCGCCGCGCCCGCCGGGAGCAGGTACGGGAACGGTGGGAACAGGGCGATGTCCACGCCGGCGGTGGCGAAGGCGGCAACCTCATGGGCCAGATTGGCGGCACCGGCCCGGTCGGTGTTCATCTTCCAGTTGCCGCCGACGAAGGGGGTGCGCTGACTCATGCCTTGGGCTCCGTTGTCGTGTTCCGAGAGGGGGGGGTTGGGGGTTGGGGAGATGTGGGATCGAAAGTGTACCAGCCATATGTGGATCGGCGTGGCCGCCTGGGTCGTGCTGGGCGTGGTCTGAGCGGGTGGCGTGGTGGGGGTGGAGGAGATACTTCCTGATGGAAAGTTCTTGCAATGTTGCGTGGTTCGTGGGAGACTGTGGCGGGGCTTCTCGTCGGGGCCTGTCGAACTCAACACCGTGACGCGATCTCGTGGACCGCGTGCGGTGTGGGTGTGTTGTGGAATCGTGCATGATCAGTTCGCCGGACCAGCATTTCGATGTGGATGTTGTCGTCGTGGGCGGAGGGCCCGCGGGCACCACCGTCGCCTCCATGTTGCGTAAGTACAACCCGGACCTATCCGTGTTGCTTCTCGAAAAAGAGAAGTTCCCGCGCGAGCACATCGGTGAGAGCCAGTTGCCCGGCATCAGCCCCATCCTGCACGAGATGGGCGTATGGGACAAGGTCGAGGCGGCGGGCTTCCCGATCAAGCTGGGCGCGACCTTCACCTGGGGTCGCAACCAGGATGTCTGGGATTTCGATTTTTACCCGGCGGAAGAGTTCACCGATCAGCCCCGCCCCGGCAAGTTCGAGGGCCAGCGCCAGTTCACCGCCTTCCAGGTGGAGCGGGCCATTTACGACACCATTCTTTTGCGCCACGCCGAGGAAATGGGCGCGATCGTGCGGGAGGAGACACAGGTCCGCGAAGTGCGGACCGACGGCGACCGGATCGTGAGCATGGTGCTGGAGGACGGCTCGCAGCTGCGGGCCCGCTGGTTCGTGGACGCCACCGGGCATGTCGGCCTGCTGCGCCGCGCGTTGGGCATCGAGTCCAACGCCCCGGAGGAGCTGCGCAATGTCGCATTCTGGGATTATTACGACGACGCCGAGTGGGCCATCCACATCGGCACCGGCGGCACCCGCATCCAGGTCCGCTCGCTGCCCTACGGGTGGATCTGGTTCATCCCCATCGGTGAGACCCGGGCCTCGGTGGGCATCGTGTGCCCAAGCTCGTATTACAAGGAGCAGGGTCTGACCCCCGCCGAGATGCACGCCCGCGCCATGCAAGACCAGCCCGAGATCCGTCACCTCCTCCGCGACGCGACCAGCTCCACGGGCGGCAAAATCCTTTCCACCAAGAACTGGTCGCACCTTTCCGACCGCATCGCCGGCGAGAACTGGTTCATCTGCGGCGAGGCGGCCGGATTCGCCGACCCGATCCTCTCCGCGGGCATGACCCTCGCCCACACCTCGGCACGCGAGGTCGCCTACGCCATCAACGAGATCGAGCGCGGCGGCGAAGATCCGAAATGGATCAAGTCCTGGTACGACAAGAAGAATCGTCGCAACATCGACCAGCACATCCGCTTCGCCAAGTACTGGTACGCGGCCAACTCATGCTTCACCGATCTCAAGGAGCACTGCCAGAAGATCGCCTCCGATTCGGGCATGAAACTCAACCCGTCCCAGGCCTGGCGGTGGCTGGCACAGGGCGGTTTCGCCAACCAGAATCTCCAGACCGCTGGCATGGGATCGTTCGATATCGCATCGACCAAAACCCTGCTCGAACGCTTCAGCGGCTCGAAGGCACGGTTCACCATCACCCAGTTCAACGAGTTCCATCTGAACCTGCGGCACGCCACCGAGCAGGACATCGCCATGCCCGCCAACGGGCGCATCCAACGCATCCCGTGCTATGTGCGAGGGGAGGCCATGCTGCCGATCACCGGGGACTGGCGGACCATGATCGAGATCCTCCGCACCGAGTCCGACATCGAGACCATCTACAAAAAACTGCTCCAAGGCGGGGCCAGGATCGAAGCGGGAGGCCGCAACATCGTTGTCACCCGCTACCTCCAGATCCTCGAGGTCATGCTGACGGACGGCTGGGTGATGGGCAAGGTCAACAAACGCCGCCCGATGATGACGGTCGAGCTCGGTGGTCGCACGATCCGCGATTCGGCGGATTTCAAGATCGCCGCGGAGAACGCCAAGTCCACCATCGTCTTCAACCTGCCTGAGACTCTGCCGGCGGAGTCATAGCCGCGGCGGCGCGTGCATCAAGCCCCCCCACGAAAGCGTGGCCCCCCGTCCGCGTTGTCACGCGGACGGGATGGTCATGGTTCAGGCTGGCGCAGCGCGAGCCGGATCTGGCCTGCGATCCATTGCAGTTCGTCGTCATCGCGTTCCGCGAAGAAGCCAGCTTTCTTGCCGTTCATGGTCCAGATGTGCAGTTCTCGCACCGGCACATCGTTCACCTCCATGCCGCTGGGGCCGACCACGATCCGGTCGATCTCCCCGCGGTGCCAGGAACTTGTGCGCGCCGCCCCGACGGACTGCCGTGTGATGAGCAGATCCTCTCCGACGACATCGATCACCGCGTGTTGCTTGCCGGTCCGCCATGCGAAGAAGAACATGACCAGTCCGATGGCGAAGAACACCGTGCTGATTGCCAGGAACGGCAGCGTGTGAAGCGAGAAGCCGTTCTGAACAAACATGCCCACACTGATGAATCCGAAGACCGATACAAAGCAGATCCAGACAAGCGAGAAGCACCCGAGCCCCTTGCTGCCCCGGAAGAACCCGCGTGCGGGCAGCGTGATCGAGATGCCGTCGGCGTTCCGGCTGAGGACACCGGTCGCCTTGCGGGGGCGTTTCGGGGCATGGGGCACGGCCGCTCGGTTCGCATGGATCGACCCGTTGTCCGTTCTCACTGTGTCCGTGCGGATCTCGACGCCCAGCTTCGTCGCGATCTCCGAGGCCAGCGCCCCGATGGTGTCGTGCGGATAGGCAACCGCCAGCCCGACCGTGCATTTGTTGGTGGCGGGGTGCTGCCTTTCCACGGTGAGACTGGCCAGGCCCTCGGTCCATTCATCCAGAAAGGACGATGTGTTCTCGTTGGTGCTCAGCACGGGCTGGATCATCAGGTGCTCGATGCGGCCGGCCTTGATGGCCGTGCGCCGTCTGATCGGGCCGCAGCGTTCGATCCCAACGAGGCGGGTGTCGGTCACTTCGACCTCGGAGTGACCGAAGCCGATCAGCAGCCCCAGCCGCGCGGCCTTGGCGGTGAAGATCATCGCCCCCAGCGGAAAGAGCAACGCCAGCAGGCCGAACCACCCGAAGCCGGGCGGTGCCTGCCCGCCCCGGATGAGGGTGCTCGCAGTCGGCCACCAGAACGGAGCCGTGAAGAGCCCCATGAACACTGTTGGCACCAGCCCCGCCACCGCGATGCCCGCTCCGATCGCCCGCTGCCACGGCACCCGCCGGGGAGGCAGCACATACCGCACACCGGTACCGAGCGTGACGGTGTTCCACGCCGTGCCCGCATCGGGTGTCGCATCCCATGACCGTTCAGGCACTGGACTCGGCGGGGACTCCATGCCTTTGTGTCGGCCTTTGTGCCGGGGAGGCTGCGGAGAAAACGAAAAAGCCTGGGCGTTTGCCCAGGCCTGTTTCAGATCATGTTCTACACGATGTCCGCCGGAGATGGGCGGGGGGGGGGGGGGGGGGGGGTGGAGGGGTTAGGGCCGCGGTCCGGCGGCGCGCACGGCGTCGGGCATCTCGAACTTGGCGTCGTTCTCGCGGAAGAGCCGGGCCAGCTTGCGCACCTGGGTGTCGTAGGCGTCCTTGTCCGCCCAGGTATTGCGCGGGTCGAGCACATCGTCGGGCACCTGGGGGATGCTGGTCGGCATGTGCAGGCCCAGGACGGGGTGCTCACGGGTGGGCACACCGTCCAACTGTCCGTTGAGGATGGCCGAGACCATCGCGCGGGTGTACTTGAGGCGGAAGCGGCTGCCCACGCCGTAGGGCCCGCCCGTCCAGCCGGTGTTGAGCAGCCAGACCTTGGCGCCGTAGGTCTTGATGCGGTCGCTCAGCATGGCGGCGTACTCGCTCGCACGGCGCGGCATGAACGGTCCGCCGAAGCACAGGGAGAAGTTGGGCTGCGGCTCGGTCACGCCGGCCTCGGTGCCCGCCAGCTTGCTGGTGTAGCCGTTGATGAAGTAGTACATCGCCTGCTCGGGCGTGAGGCGGCTGATGGGGGGCATCACGCCGAAGGCGTCGGCGGTCAGGAAGACGACATGCTTGGGGTGCCCGGCCACGCTGGGGATCTGGGCGCCGGGGATGAAGTCCACCGGGTAGGTCACGCGGGTGTTCTCGGTGACGGAGGTGTCCTCGTAGTCCGGCAGGCGGGTGGCGGGGTCGATGTTGGTGTTCTCGAGGACGGAGCCGAAGCGGATGGCGTCCCAGATCTGGGGTTCCTTCTCGCGGGTCAGGCCGACGACCTTGGCGTAGCAGCCGCCCTCGAAGTTGAACACGCCCTCCGGCCCCCAGCCGTGCTCGTCATCGCCGATCAGGGCGCGGTCCGGGTCGGCGGAGAGGGTGGTCTTGCCGGTGCCGGAAAGACCGAAGAACAGCGCCACGCTCGAAGGATCGTTGGCGGCCACATTGCAGGAGCAGTGCATCGGGAACACGCCCTGCTCGGGCATGTCGAAGTTCATGGCATAGAAGATGCTCTTCTTCATCTCACCGGCGTACTCGGTGCCCAGGATGACCACGGTCCTCCGTTCCAGCGATTGGGCGATGTAGATGGGGCTCTTCACGCCCAGCTCGGCCTGTTCCGCGGCGGTCAGCTTGTGGGTGCCGGCGTTGATGACGGTCCAGTCGTGCTTCCACGAGCCGTCGCCGGCGTCGCTGGCCGAGCCGGGCTTGATGAACAGGGTCTCGGCGAAGAGCGCGTGCCATGCCAGGTGGGTCACCACGCGCACGCCGAGGCGGTGGCGGATGTCCGCGCCGGCGAAGCCCTCGAAGACGAACAGTTCGTCCTGGGCGTTGAGATGGTCGTTGGCGATGCGCAGCGCGATGTCGAACTGCGCGGGCGTGATGGGCTGGTTGACCTTGCCCCAGTCGATCTTGTCGTGGATCGGCGCCGTGTCCTCAAGATACTTGTCCTTGGGGCTGCGTCCGGTGCGGTCCCCGGTGAAGACGCACACCGCGCCGTTGGCGGCCAGGGTGCCCTCGCCGCGTGCCAGCACACGCTCGACCAGTTCGGCGGTGGGCCGGTTGCGGTGCGCGCGATCCGCGGCCAGGTTCAAGCCTTCCATACTCAACGCTCCCATGGGCAACTCCTCGAACTCGGCCGACGCACGAACACGCCGGGCGGAAACGGGCGTACCCGCCGGGCCGGGGATCCCTCCTCCCCGGGCCGACGGACGCTGATCCTTAGGAAGTCATGCTAGCCCGTCACCCCGCGTTTTCCGCCCCCAAACCCGCCTTCCGGCCCGATTTCCCGCCCTCCCCGCTCCGAGGCCGTCGCGAAAGAACTTGGCCACCGGGGGGGTTGGGGCTACACTTCCCACCGCGTCGCGCCCCCATCCGGTCTCGCGTGACGCCTTGGTGGCCATAGCTCAGTTGGTTAGAGCACCGGGTTGTGATCCCGGGGGTCGCGGGTTCAAGTCCCGTTGGTCACCCTTCCAGCAAACGCCCGAGCGGATCGCTCGGGCGTTGTCGTGCGCCGGCTCATGTGCGTGACACCGTCTGGAAGTGCTTTCACGGGGTTCGGATCACGACACTCTGGGGCGTCCGTGGTCAGGCGGCCGTCTTGCCCGCCGCTTTGCCCGCCGCGGCGCAGCCGAGGCGCACCTGCTCGATGAGCGTCTCCACGGCTTTGGGGTCGTTGCCTTCCGCGGCCTGTTCGGCCAGCCGTTCGGCCATCGAGGCGACCCCGTTCATCCCCACCAGCGAGGCCGTCGTCCGCACCTTCTGGCAGGTTCCGAACATGGCCACGCGGTCGCCCGTTTCCGCCTGCTGACCCAGGTTCACGCCCAGGTTGCTCAGCTCGGAGCACAGGCTGACGAGGGTGGGCCGGTCGATCCGTGATCGGGCCTTGTCCAGCGCGTCGGGATCCCACGCGCAGAGCATGAACTCACCGAGCACGCGGAGCAGCCCGTCCTGGGTGATCGGGGTGTGGATCAGCGCGTCGGCTCCGCACACGCGGATGAGCGACCGGGTCAGGCCCAGCCCGGGCTCGCCGATCAGGGCGATGGGATGGTTGTACCCCTTGGTGCGCAACCGCTTGACCAGCTCGGGGCCTGAGGTCTCGCCGAACTCGATGTCGATGACCATCATGTCCGGCGTTCCCTGCGCCGCCGCGATGGTCTCGTCCTGGTTCTGTGCAAAGTCGATTTTCAGGTCGGTCTCGGACAGGAACTCCTTCACCGCGTTGCGCACCCCTTCGGACGCGGTCGAGAACACGACGGATCCATGCAGCTTCTCGGGCGTCACGCGCTCGAAGCTGGGCACGGTCTCCGTGATGTCCCCGGGCAGGTAGTCGCGCGGGTTGATTTCCTTGTCGAACTTGATCCCGATCTCGTGGACCACCCCGCCGCGGTGCTGAACGCGCACCACGCGCCCGCGCAGGGCCGGCGCCGTCCCATCGTTCCGCTGCAGATACGCCGTCACCCGGGTTTCGGGGTACATGAAGGTTGAGTGCAGCAGTCCCACGCCCCCGCGAGACAGGTTGCGGCAGGCCAGCAGCATCTCACGCTGGTTCGCGTGGTCGCCATCGACGATCACGCGGACGAAGGGGTCCGCGAACGGCACGCGGGTGTGGACCCGGCGCGGTTCCGCCACCCCGTCATGCTTGCCGGATTCCAGCCTCGAGAGCAGATGGTCGTACATCTGCCCGCCGACGCCCAGCGTGTTCCGCGAGTCGTTGTTCGGCTTGTCGTTCGGTTGGCTCACCGCGGCCGCCTTGTTCATGCCGAGTCCAGCATGCTTCCCGTCCGCCCGCCGGAGGAAGCGATCAACTGCAAACTCGGAAAGGTTTCCCCCCGGCTTGAACAGGCTCTGTCGACCCGCCCCAAATGCCGCGGTCAGACCCTCATCCGCAAGTTTCTCGGACCCTGGGTCGTGCTTCGATCCCCCGGGAGGAGGAGAGAGAGGGGGGGGGGAGGTGGCGGGGGTCAGACATCCAGGTTCTTGACTTCGAGCGCGTGGTCCTCGATGAACTTGCGTCGCGGCTCGACCTGCTCGCCCATCAGCAGGCTGAACAGGCCGTCGGCCTCGCCCGCCTGCTCCCAACGCACCCGCATCAGCGTGCGGACTTCCGGGTCCATGGTGGTTTCCCAGAGCTGGATGGCGTCCATCTCGCCCAGTCCCTTGAACCGCTTGACCTCCATCCCGCGCCGTCCGATCTCGTGCAGCGCATCGAGGATGGCCGGCAGGTTGGCGGCCTCGACCACCCGTGCCGTCGTGGAAGTGGTGGGGGAGGCGACCTCGCCATCCTCTTCGTCGGCGGTGCGCACGGGCTCGACGGCCTTGCCGACCTTCTCGGTTTCCCAGGCGAACTTGGCGGGCAGCACCTCGCCGGTCACGCTCTCCTCGCGGATCAGCCCGTAGTCATCGATCGCCAGCCCCAGGGATGCCAGGTCGGCGAAGATGACCTCCAGCTCGCGGTTCTCGTGCAGCTCGCGGATGGTCGCCGGCTCGCCCTGCTCGTCGGCCTCGCCGTCCTCGACGAGTCTCCAGCCTCGGGACTCGACGATGCCGTGGGCCTCGGGCTCGGACCAGGCGTACTCGCCGACCGACCGCGTGGTGACGCGGTGGGTCGGCAGGCGTCCGTCGCGCCGGGCGGCCAGCAGATCCATGAACCGGACACCGCGTCGCTCGGCGATCTCGGCCAGCTCGGCCAGGCGGGTCAGCAGGCGGACCACCCTGGCCGCGTCCGTGCCGGTGATGCGTCGGATAACCGCGGGCTCGCGCCCGGGTTCGGCGTGCTCGATGTCCCGCACGACCAGGGCCGAGCCGTCCAGCCCCAACTCGGTGAGCACCTCGGCCAGGCGGCGTTCGTTGATCACATAACGCGACTTCTTGCCCTTGGTGATCTGGTACAGCGGCGGCTGGGCGATGTACACATGTCCGCGCCGGATCAGCTCGGGCATCTGGCGGAAGAAGAAGGTCAGCAGCAGGGTTCGGATGTGGCTGCCGTCCACATCGGCGTCGGTCATGATGATGACCTTGCCGTAGCGCAGCTTGCTGGCGTCGAAGTCCGCGCCGATGCCGGTGCGCAGCGCACCGATCAGGGTGCGGATTTCCTCGAAGCCGAGCACCTTGTCGATCCGCGCCCGCTCCACATTGAGCAGCTTGCCTCGCAGCGGCAGGATCGCCTGGTTGTCCACATTGCGGCCCTGTGTGGCCGATCCACCCGCGGAATCACCCTCCACGATGAACATCTCGGCCTGATCCACATCCTTGGTCTTGCAGTCCCGCAGCTTGTGGGGCATGGAGCCGGAGTCCAGAGCGGTCTTGCGCCGCGTCAGCTCGCGTGCCTTGCGGGCCGCCTCGCGTGCCTGCGCCGCCACGATGCCCTTCAGGCACAGCCGCTTGGCCTCCGACGGGTGCTCCTCCATCCAGGTGGTGAGCGCCTCGCCCACCGCCTGGGACACGAAGCTCTCGATCTCCGGGTTGAGCAGCTTCTCCTTCGGCTGGTTGTTGAAGGTCGGGTCGGGCAGCTTGACGCTGACGATGGCGATGAGGCCCTCGCGCAGGTCCTCACCGGTCGGCACGGGGTCCTTTTCCTTGATGATCCCCTCGCGCTTGGCGTAGCCGTTGATCGTGCGGGTCAGCGCGATCTTGAACCCCTGTGCGTGGGTGCCCCCGTCCACATTGTTGATGTTGTTGGCGAAGGTCATCAGGGTTTCGTTGTACCCGTCGTGGTACTGGAGCGCCACCTCGCAGGACAGGTTCTGGTCGGCGATCTCTTTGCGGAGGAACACCGGGCTGGAGACCTCCTGCTTGCCGGTCATCAGATGCTGGACATACTCCACCAGCCCGTGCTCGGCCCGGAACACCTCGTGCCTGGGCTTGCCGTCCGCACCGACCCGCTCATCGCCCAGCCGGATGGTCACGCCCGGGTTGAGATATGCCAGCTCGCGCAGCCGGTTGGCCAGCGTCGCGTAGCTGAAAGTCGTGTCGGGGAAGATGGTCGCGTCCGGCCGGAAGGTCACGGTGGTGCCGTTCCGCCGCTCGGCCGAACTGGGGATCGGCCCGACCTTCACCAGCTCATCGCGCACCACGCCTCGCGCGAACACGATGCGGTGGACCTCCCCATCGCGCCACACCTCCACCTCGGTGAACTCCGACAGCGCGTTGACGCAGCTCACGCCCACCCCGTGCAGCCCGCCGGAGACCTTGTACGCGCTGCCCTCCTGCTGGAACTTGCCGCCCGCGTGCAGCTTGGTCAGCACGATCTCGACGGCCGGGCGTCCGTTCAGGTTGGGATCATCGTTCTTGACCGGGTCCACCGGGATGCCGCGCCCGTCGTCCACCACGCGAACGGAGCCGTCCGCCTGGATGCTGACCGAGACGAAGGTGGCATAGCCCGCCATCGCCTCGTCGATCGAGTTGTCCACCACTTCATACACCAGATGGTGCAGCGCGTTCAGCCCGGTGCCGCCGATGTACATGCCCGGGCGTTTCCGCACCGCCTCCAGCCCCTCGAGCACCTTGATCTGGTCCGAGGTGTAGCCCCCGTTTCCGGCCGGCGGGGGGGGGGCCACGGTGGGCGGGGGAGTGGGCGTGGGAGCGCTCGTCTGCGGCGTATCGGTCATGGATCTCTCGTCGCCCGTCGGCGGGCGTGGCCCGCGTCCAACCAGCGACAGTCCGCCGCTCAAACCCCGAAAACTGCCGGGGCGAATCGCCCCCCACAAGGGGGCCGCGGACCGTCTGGTATTCTAGGCGCATCCCCCGCTGAGAACCGGATTTCCGCCATGCCCAACACCATGCCTCCCGATCCACCCCGGCACGATTCATCCACGCTTTCCCCGAACTTTGATCGGGGGCTTTTCATCGCGGCGGCGCCCGGCCCGGAGTTCGCCTCCCTCCGACAGGCCCGCATCACGGCCCACGGCGTGGCAGGCCTGCTCTTCATGCCGATCATCGGCCTGGCCTATCTGCTTCACCAGGTGCTGACCGGCACGCTGCGTGTGCCGATGCCGGTCTCAATCGTGGTGTGCGCCGTGCTTGCCACGGCCGCCTGCGTGTATGTCATGGCCCACCATGTCCGGCTTGGCGCTCGGGCCGGCTGGGACGCGTTCCACAAGCAGTCCAACACCGACACCCGCCACCGCGTCCGAGCCATCATCCCACCCCGGCACCGCACCCCGCGCCTGCAACGCTGGGCCTTGCTCGCCACCGGCATGGACGATGGCCGCGACCCGCCCAGTGAGGCCGAACTCGCCCCGGTCCTCGGCGGCTTCGAGCCGGTCATCGTGCGTCCCTGGCTCGGTGTCCGCCGGGATCGCGCCTACTGGCTCACCGTGCTGCTCACCGGAGCCGTGGTGGGGATTGGGATTCTCGGTGTGGGCCTAGCCCGCGGATCGTTGTTCTTCATGCTCAGCAGCCTGCACATCTGGGGTTACGGCGGCATCACACTGGTCTCCGCGTTCGGCTTGGCCGAGCTTCTCCATCCCGTGTACCTCCGCCTCGCGCCGGGCCGTCTGGACTTGTTCCGCTATGGCCCGTTCGGATTCGGACGGCCGCGCGTGACAACATTTGATCTGCGCCGCGTGGGTGTGTGCGTCAACTTCGCGGACGGCATCGCCGCCATCGAGCCCCCGCGCGAGCCGGGCGTGCCGATCCCGCCCCTGGTGCTTTCCAGAAGGTGGCCCCATTTTCAGGAGCATCCCCCGGGCCATGCGCCCGAGTATGTCTGTGTCGCCCTCTGTCCGGGACGGACCGAGTTCTGCCTTCGCCTGGTCCAAGGGGCACTCACCCAGGAGGCCACCCCGCCCCTGCCGGATGACGGATTGCTGGGCTAGCGGCATCCTGCCCATCGGCCAGCCTATCCGTGAAACTCGGGGGCTCGTCTTCGGTAGTATCCCATTTCCCGGGGATGGTCCCCGCCCGACCTGTTCCAATGCACCTTCTCGACGGAATCACCCACATGATGTCGCCCGTTCTCTTCGCGCCGGCCCTTCTGGCGGTCGCGGCGCTCACCGCGTGCGCCGGCGCTCCTCAGGCGGTCCAGACCGCGATGGACCAGTCCCGCCCCGGCCCCCATCCCGGCATGTTCCGCTACCCCGATGTCTCGGCCACCGAGATCGTTTTCACCTACGCCAACGATCTCTGGGTTGTCCCCCGCGCCGGCGGCGTGGCGCGTCCGCTCGTCAGCCCGCCCGGCCAGGAGGTCATGCCCAAGTTCAGCCCGGACGGCCGCTCCGTCTCCTTCATGGGCAACTACGAAGGCAACCGTGATCTCTACACCGTCTCTACCGATCCCGGCGCGATCCCCGCCCGTGTCACCCATCACCCCGGCTCGGAACGCCTCCACGACTGGACCGCCCAGGGGGATCTGCTGTTCTCGTACAACGCGCTGTCCGGCAACGCCGCCCAGCAGCGGCTCTTCACGGTCTCGCCCGACGGCGGCCTGCCCACCCAGCTCCCCATCCCCTACGGCGCGGCCGGCGCCATCTCGCCCGACGGAAAGATCCTCGCATACACCCCGGATTCCGTCGATTTCCGCACCTGGAAACGCTACGCCGGCGGCCTCGCCACCGACATCTGGACATACCACCTCGAAACCGGTCATTCGGAGCGCGTCACCGACTGGGTCGGCACCGACACCGCCCCCATGTGGCACGGTTCCTCCATCTATTACCTGTCCGACGAGGGCGAGGGCAGCCGCCTGAACATCTGGCGCTACGACACCGCCACCGGCCACCGCGAGCAGATCACCCGTCTCACCGAGCATGATGTCAGGTTCCCCTCGATGGGCCCGGGCCCGGACGGTGGCGGGGAGATTGTCTTCCAGTACGGCAGCCGCATCCACCTGCTCGACCTGCGCACCAAGCGCACCCGCGAAGTCGACATCACCGTTCCGGGCGCGCGCGCCAGCGTGCGCCCACGCACCGTGGACGCGGGCGCGAACCTCACCACCGGCGGCATCTCGCCCACCGGCAAGCGCCTCGTCGTCGAGGCCCGCGGCGACATCTTCACCGTCCCCGCGGAGAAGGGCCCCGTCCGCCACCTCACGGACACCTCCGGCGTGTCCGAACGCTCCCCCGCGTGGAGCCCCGACGGCCGCTGGATCGCCTACTTCTCCGATGAATCCGGCGAGTACGAACTCCACATCGCCCAGTCCGACGGACGCGAACCGGCCCGTCAGGTCACCAGCGGCCACAAGACTTTCTGGACCAACATCGTCTGGTCCCCCGATTCCAAGTCCGTCCTGCTCTCCGACAAGGCGTACAACACCATCCTCGTCGAGATCGAGTCCGGCAAGACCACCCACATCGACCAGGACCCGTGGGGTTCCACCGGCTCGCCGTCGTGGTCCCACGACTCCCGCTGGATCGCCTACGCCCGCACGGAGGAAAACAGCCTCAACAGCGCGGTCTGGCTCTACGACACCACCACCGGCGAGAAGCACAAGGTCACCGCCGGCTTCTTCAGTGATTCCGAGCCTGCCTTCTCGCGCAAGGGTGATTACCTGTTCTACCGCTCCAACCGCCACTTCGCCAACCCGCGCTACGAGGATGTCGGCTCATCGTTCATCTATGCGGACACGGGCCGCCTGATCGCCGTGCCCCTCAACGCGGAGGTCAAGAACCCGCTGCTCATCGAGTCCGACGAGGAAACCTGGGACGACACCCCGGAGTCCAAGGAGGGCGAGAAGGCCGACGAAGCGAACAGCACGGACGAAGCGAAGGACACCCCCGCCCACCTTGAGAACTACGACACCGACCACGCCCTCTTCGGCCAGTGGGAGGGCGCGGCCAAGGGCTTCGCCGCCCTGGGCCTGCCGCAGGACGAGGTCCCCTTCACCATGACCATCCTGGTCGATAAGGACGGCAACATCACCGGCCGCTCCGAGGCGATGGGCGAGGAGGACGATCTGGGCGATACCGTCACCTGGGACGCCGCCGCCAGCCGCTTCACCGTGGAATCCACCCGCGAGGGCATGACCGTCATCCGCCGCGGCACGGTCAGCGGAGACGAGATGTCCGGCGACTGGGAGGTCAAGCCCATCGGGGCCACCGGATCATGGTCCGCCAAGCGTTCTTCACGCGACATCAGCAAGGAGACGGTTGAGAAGATCGCCGGCTCATCGACCAAGGCCGCCGAAACCGTCGAGATCGACCTGGACGGCTTCGAGGCCCGCGGCTTCCAGATCGATGTCCCCCCCGGCAACTTCTCCAGCCTGGCGAGCAACTCCGACGGCCACCTGCTCTTCATCCGTCGCGGTGACCAGGGCGCATCCCTCCGCATCTTTGATCCCTCCGCGGACAAGCCGGAAGAGAAGACCGTTCTCCCGGTCGCCTACGGGTTCGAGGTCTCCGCAGACGGCAAGAAAATCTTTGCCGTCACCCCCGCCGGATGGTCCATCAATGATGCCAAGCCCGGCCAGTCACCCAAGCCCGTGGCGATGGACCTGCGCAAGACCATCGACCCCAGGGAGGAGTGGCGTCAGATCGTCACCGATGCCTGGCGCCGCCACCGCGACTACTTCTATGTCGAGAACATGCACGGCGTGGACTGGCCGGGCGTGCTCGACCAGTACCTCCCCCTCGTCGAGGATGCCGTCTCGCGCGAGGACATCAGCTACATCATCGGGGAGATGATCGGCGAACTCAATGTCGGCCACGCCTACTACTGGGGCGGAGACACCGAGCGCGAGCCCGCCACCAATGTCGGCATGCTGGGCGTCGATTACTCCATCGCCACCGCCCAGACCGAGGACGGCAAGACGGTTTCCGGCTTCCGCATCGACCGCATCCACGCCGGCGGCCCGTGGGATACGGACGCCCGCAACCCCCTCCAGGCCAACGGCCTGAAGGTCGCCGAGGGTGACATCATCACCCATGTTAACGGCCGCCGCGTTGATACCGCCAAGGACCCCTGGGCCGCCTTCATCGCCACCGCGGGCAGGGACACCAGCCTGACCATCGTGTCGGCCCTCACCGGCGACAAGGAGGCCGTCAACGAACGCACCATCATCATCCGCCCGCTCGGCTCCGAGACCGCCCTGCGCTACCGCGCCTGGGTCGAGGCCAACCGCAAGTATGTGGAGGAGGCCTCCGGCGGCCAGGTCGGCTACATCTATGTCCCCAACACCGGCGTCGAGGGCCAGAACGAACTCTTCCGCCAGTTCTACGCACAGCTCGGCAAGCCCGCCCTGCTCATCGACGAACGCTGGAACGGCGGCGGCCAGATCCCCAACCGCTTCATCGAACTGCTCAACCGCCCCCGCACCAACTACTGGCACCGTCGCGACGGCAAGGACTGGCCGTGGCCATACGACTCGCACCAGGGCCCCAAGGCCATGCTCATCAACGGCAACGCCGGCTCCGGCGGTGACATGTTCCCCTGGCTCTTCCGCCACCACGACCTCGGCAAGCTCATCGGCACACGCACCTGGGGCGGCCTCGTCGGCATCTCCGGTGTGCCCGGCCTGATCGACGGCGGCTACACCGCCGTGCCCACCTTCGGCTTCTATGAAACCGACGGCACCTGGGGCATCGAAGGCCACGGCGTGGACCCCGACATCGAGGTCGTCGCCGATCCCGCCAAGTTCAAGGACGGCCGCGACCCCCAGCTCGACGCCGGCATCGCCCATCTCATCGAGGAACTCAAGACCAAGGCCTACCAGCCCGCCCCGCGCCCGGCCCCGCCCATCCGCAGCGGCTTCGGCATCGACGAGAAGGACAGGTGATGGTTCAGGCACGAGCCACTAGTCACTAGGGACTAGGGACTGGCTAAGAAACCAAGCCGAACAACAAATCAGAAGGGACGGCCGAAAGGCCGTCTTTTTTCTTCCCCAATGGCGAGTCCCCAGTCCCTCGTCCCTTTCTTCAAGGAACAATCTCCACCACGCTCACACGCTCGGCCAGCAGCTCGTACACCACTGCGATGTCCTCGTCCCGCAGCCGCACGCAGCCCATCGACATCTCCCGCCCGACCGATGCCGGGTCGATCGTCCCGTGGATCCCGTATCCCGTGATCCCCTGGCTCTCGCCCACGCCGTCCAGCCCGAGCCAGAACTCCCCGATCGGGTTCTTTGGGTCATTCGGCTCGTACCGCTCGCGGGAGTTTCGCGGGTTGACCCAGCCGGGGTTTTCCAGCTTGTTGGGGCTGATGATGAACTTGCCGGTCGGCGTGCCGCCGCCCTCACCCAGGCCCACATCGAAGCTGCGGATGTACACCCACCGGCTCGGATCGCTGGGTGGGCCGTGCCAGATATCCATCCGGAAGTCGCTCTTGTCCACCACCGCGTGGAACGGCCCGCGCACCAGTTTCAGTTTCTGATCCAGCCGGATCCGCGTCGGGTCGCTCAGCCCGTTGACCCGCTGGATGAGTTTCCAGTGCGTGGCCAGCTCCCGCCGGTTCGCGATCCGCGAGAGCGAATCGCCCGATCCCACCGTGTACTCCTCGGTGATCGGATCGGCCCGGTCCACCACCCGCCCGAAGATCAACTGCTCGTTGAGGGTCGTCAGCTCGTCTCGCAGCGTGTTCGCTTCGGAGGCCGTCAGCCCGGGATCGCGCAGCACGCGCGACAGCAGCGCCCGCGCCCCGACCCGGTCATTCTCCGATGCCAGCCGTCGCGCTGTGTCGATCTGCACCCGCACCCGCGATGCGTTTTCCGCGGGCTGTGATGCCGGTTGGGTCGGGGGGGTCGGGGGGGCGGGGGCGGGCCGGGCCGGTTCTTCCAACGCCCGCGAGAGCATCCCGCCCGTTCCCCCGTCGTCCGGGTTTGTGGTCGGTGTCTGGGTCGGCCTGGTGGGCTGAGAGGCTCCACCCGCCAAGGCCCGGTCCACCTCGTCGCGGGCGGGCTCCTGCGCCCCCGGCAGCGACCGCGGCGGGGCCACCGTCTGCGGCGTGCTGTCCCGGCGTCCACCACCCTGCGCGATCTCCACGGGCGCGGGCCTGGTCACGCCCACCAGCGCGGATTCCGACACCGCCGGCGGCACCGTCGGCTCCTCCGTCCGTCCGCCCCCCGTCGGCCGCACCGTGAACCACACGATCACCACCAGCACCGCCACGATCAGGAAGGGCAGCGCCGACCGAACGGGGCTTTTCCGTCGCCTCCGGGTCGAGACCGAGGTCGCCCGCACACTCCCACGCGCCGATTGACTAGGCAGACTCATCCACAACCTCCTTGCCTCACCATCTCCAGGCCCGCTTCCGTGACGAGCCCGTCCACCCGCCGATCATGCGCTCCGCTCGGGATACGCCCAACGACCTGGGCCGCAAAGCACGCCCCGAGCACCACCATCCGCATCGACCCACCGGCCGATCGCTCCGCAAGAAAGCGATCATAGAAACCCCCGCCCCGCCCCAACCGTGTTCCATCGCGTGCGAACCCGACACCCGGCACCACCACCAGATCAAGGGACCCCGGTTCCGCCGCTGCGCAACCCACTGCCGGAACACGAATTCCGTGCCGGTCCTCCACCAGATCCCCCGCCCCGCCCACGATGCTCGGAATCAGTCTTTTCCCTTCCCAATCCACCCGTGGCAGGCACACCGCCTTCCCCGCCGCCACGCCGCGCGCAATCAATCCGTCCAGGTCCGGCTCGGACCCGTCCGCGGCGTACAGCATCACCACGCCCGCCCGTGCCCATGCCGCCGATGCCGCCACATGTTCCCGCACCTCCGCCGAGGCGGCCGCCCGCGTTGCGGGGTCCATCGCCGTGACCCGTGCCCGCAGCTCGGCCCGCAGCGCCCGCTTGGCCTCGACGGGATTCAAGGGTGGTCCCCGTTCCCGTACCGCTCGCGTCGCTTGCCCCGGATGTCCTCCAGCCGCTGGCGCATCGCGGCCTCCGCCCCGATGTCCTTCGGCTCGTAGTACCGCTTCTCCACCCCCAGATAATCCTGCCCGCTGACCTGCCCCTCGACATCGTGCGAGTAGACATACCCCTCGCCCCCGACCTTCTTCACCCGCGTGCCCCGCCCGTCACCGACGGACACCGGTGAGCTGTTCGGATCCCGCAGGTACATCGGCACCGGCAGCACCCGCCCGTTCTTGACATCATCCATCGCCGCGTTGATGGCCGCATAGGCCGCGTTGCTCTTGGGCGCCAGCGCCAGGTAGCACGCGCACTGCGACAGCGTGATCCGCGCCTCCGGCATCCCGATCCGCTCGACCAGATCCCAGCACGCCTGCGCCACCATGATCCCGCGCGGGTCCGCGTTGCCGATGTCCTCGCTGGCCAGGATCGCCAGGCGCCGCGCGATGAACCGAGGGTCCTCTCCCGCATCGAGCATCCGCGCGATCCAGTACACCGCCGCGTCCGGGTCCGAACCCCGCACCGACTTGATCATCGCGCTGATCGCGTCGTAATGCCCGTCGTCCCCGTACACGGCCACCTTCGCCTGGATGGAGTCCTCAGCGATGCGCTCGTCGATCAGGATGAAAGCGACGGAGCGACGAAGCGACGGAGCGACGGAGTGAGGAGGAAGAGCCAACCCTTCCAACCCATTGTTCCCTCGACATCCCCCCCCTTCGTCGCTCCGTCGCTTCGTCGCTTCATCGCTTCCTTTCCCCCCCTCCGTCGCTCCGTCGCTTCGCCGAAGCGACTCCACCGCCACTTCGAGCGCCCCCAGCGCCCGCCGCCCATCCCCTTCGCTCTTCACCGCCCACACCCGCAGCGCGCCATCGGTGATCTCGATGGGCGTGTCCTTGTACCCCTTCGGGTGCGTGATCGCGCGGCGCACCAGCTCCACCGTCTCGTCCTCGCTCAGCGGTTCCAGCCGGAACAAGGTCGACCGCGAGATCAGCGCGCTGTTCACGCTGAACAGCGGATTCTCCGTCGTCGCCCCGATCAGCGTGATCAACCCCCGCTCCACATCGCCCAGCAGCACATCCTGCTGTGCTTTGGTGAAGCGGTGGATCTCGTCCAGGAACAGGATCGTCCGCTTGCCCTCATCGCCCAGCACCCGCTCGGCCTCGTCGATGATCTCGCGGATCCGCTTCACGCCCACGCTCGCCGCGTTCTCTCGCACGAACCGCCGTTTCGTCCGCCCCGCGATCACCCCGGCCAGCGTGGTCTTGCCCGTCCCCGGCGGCCCGTGCAGAATCAGGCTGGTCAGCGCGTCCGCGTCGATCATCCGCCGCAGCAGCTTGCCCGGCCCCAGCAGGTGCGTCTGCCCGATCACCTCGTCCAGGTCCCGGGGGCGCACCCGCACCGCCAGCGGCTCGGCCTTCCGAACCGCCGCCTCCCGACGACCTGACCACAGATCACTCATGACCGGGTACTGTACGGGGCTGCAAGCCCTCCCGTCCCGGCCAAAAAGCCCCAGTTCTGCCCCCATACCCACAAATTCTCCCAATTCCAGGACCCAAAGTCTTTGTAATCGCTAACATACTTTCAGGGATGCTTTTCTGGGTCGTATCCATCCCGGTCGGGGTCGCCCTGCTGCTCCTCGCGGCCGGTTGGGTCGCCGCACGCCGGCTCCATGACCCCGCCGACCCCGTCACCGGCCTGCTCTACCTCGCGGGCCGGGCCTACGCCCGCCTCGTCCACCGCCTGACCATCGAGACCGAGCCCGGCGCCCTCTCCGACATCGACGGCCCGCTCATCGTCGTCTCCAACCACACCGCCGGCGTTGATCCCATCCTCGTCTCCTCCGGCTGCCCGCGCCGCATCGGCTGGATCATGGCCGAGGACATGCGTCTTCCCTGCCTGAACTGGTTCTGGCGCTGGCAGGGCGTGATCTTCGTCACGCGGAACAAGGAAGGTCGCAAGGGCCTGCGCGACGCCCGCGCCGCGCTGGCCGCCGGCGGCTGCATCGGCATCTTCCCCGAAGGCCGCCTCGAACGCCCCCACGCCCGTCTCCTCCCCTTCAACCCCGGCGTGGGCATGCTGGTCAAACGCTCCAACGCCCGCATCCTCCCCGTCATCGTGGAAGGCACCCCCGAGACCCGCACCGCCTGGCAGGCCCTCTGGACCCCCAGCCGTTCAAAGGTCCGCTTCATGCGTCCCATCTCCTACGCCGACTCGACGCTGACCCCCGCGGAGATTGCGGCTGATCTCCAGCACCGCTACGCCGCCTGGACCGGCTGGCCCGTGGCCACCCACACCCCCGCCGCCCGCATCAAGTCCAAGGCCCCACCCCCCGCCGACATCAAAACCGACCGCTCCATCGCGTGAGCCTCATTCTGCGGTGGCACAGGCGTCCCGCCTGTGCATCCCCCACAGGTCACGCCCACGATGAATCCTCGAATCGTGGGGTTCTTCGATGCGTCCCAAGTCCACCGAACATCCCCACCCGCGTTCAACCGAGCAGCAGCTTGCGTACCGCTGTCATTGGCAGCATCAGATGATGCGGGTCGTCGTGCAAGCGTGCGAAGCCGTACTTGAGATAAAAACGGCAAGCATCGGCATCGATCGCCACCACTTCCACCGCGTGGACGGCGATATGCCGATCCGCCAACGCAATTCGCTTCAATGCATCCAGCAGCAGGAACGCCCCAAGCCCCCGCCCCCGTGATCCGTGATCGACCGCAAGCCGCCCGAGATGCGCCACCGGCACCGGATACCTCGGCAGCTTTTTGCGTTGCGCTTCGGTCAACCGATCGAACGAGATAGACCCCGCGGCGATCGAAAAAAACCCAACGACACGCACGCCATCGGGGGCGACCGCCACAAAGGTGCGGCTCACGCCCAGGCGTTCATTCTGGCTTGCGAAGCGGCGGATGTATTGGTCGAGGGACTCATGCCCGCAAGAGAACAATGCGCGATCGTGATCGCTGCGCAACTCCTCAACGGGCCAGCAGCCGTTGTCGGATTTCACGCGGGATTTCCACCGACCCGGGACTTGTACCGCTCCGCCGCGGCCTTCAACGCCTCGTTCGGCTCAGCGTCCGATGCGAGCAGATTCACAAACAACTCCGCGTCCCGCTCCGACAGCACGCGGTTGGTCTCCCGCTCGATCACATCTTCCGAAGCACGCAGCAGGACGGAGGTGGCGAAGCTCGACACCGTCTGTCCCATCGCATGGGCCGCACGCTCAATGAGCGACTTGTGGTCCGGGGTGAGGCGGAAATCAAGGCGAACGGATTGGTTTGGCAGTGAGGACATGCTGGTATCTCGATCAGATCTTACTGTAATGTGCGGCAAAATGCCACACAATTCCACGCACAAGTATCGATTTCAGAAGATAATCGCACAAAATGGCAAAACACCCTAGATCCCGCACCGATCAACCCTTAGGCTGGAATCAAGCGGGATCTCCATGGCGCGTGCCAGCTCGAAAAGCTCCCGGACGAACTCCGCTTCTTTCGACTTGTCATCCGGCCACTTCACGCACACGGAGAGGCCGCCCGCCCCCCCCGTCCCCCCCCTCGCTTCGAGGCAGAGCACCGGCCCGAACAGCCCGCGGCCGAACTTGCCGGGAAGCAAAGCCTTGAAGTACACCAACCGGCCGGTGACATTAGCGGCCTCGGTCTCCACATGTCGCGTGCGAAACACACGCTCGCTCAGTCGGACCACGCCGTTGCGAGGATCCACCTCCGCTGTCGCACGATACCGGGCCACGAGCACGGTCTGTAACAATGCACCCGCGGCCAGGAGCGTCAAGGCACTCACAACCACGACATCAAGAAGATCCACTCCCACGATCCCGTTCGATTGTCCGATGGAGACGGATGATCTTCCGATCTCCCACGCACCGTACCCGAACAAGCCGGCCGCAACGACCCCGATGATGCAGCTCTGCCATCGCCGCACGGTGCAACGCCACACCCCGTCTTCATCAAGATGGATCGGGCGGTGCGACACCGACGCCGGTGTCGGCCAAACCGGCCGAAAACGACCATGTCTCACTCCCTCTCCCCCACCCCACGCCACGCCGAGATCTGCACCTGCCACCCGCTGCCCGGCTCCGGCGCGGTCGTCTCGAACTGTTCCGCGGCCACCTCGGCGTTGATCTTCACCCCGAACAGCTCGGCGATCTGCAAATCCCCCGTCCACGCCGTCTTGATGTAAAGCACGGGCAGCAGCGTGTCCGGCGTGAACCAGATCCGCACGGACTGCCAGTCATCCTCCGCCACGGATCCCTCACGCGGCGTCAGTTTCAACTGCACGCACCCCCGCGGCCCCACCAGCCGCATCAGCGCTGCCAGATCTTCCGATTCCGCGTTGACGGTCAGCCCATCCTCCGTCGGCAGCACCACGGCGTCATAGTCCCGCAGCACCCGGTCGGCATCATCGCCGACGGACACCCAGAACGGCGCATCGCGCATCAGCTCCATCGGATCGAGCACGCGCCCCATCGGCACGATCTCCCGCTTGATGAACTGCTTCTCCGCCGGCAGCCGCTCCACCAGCCAGCGGCCATCGAAGATGTACTCCTCCTGGATCTCCTCCACGCGCCGGTCCAACTGCAACCGCTCAAACGACACGGCGAACATGCGGATGGCCTGGCTCGGAGCGGTGGTGGGAGCGGTGGTGGGGGGCGAGCCGGCTTCCTGCGATTCCGCGTCTTCAACCTTGACCGTTTGCATCGCCATCCGCCCGAAGCGCCGCTGGGTGTCGCCCTGCAACGCCTGGATCGCGGTCAGCCGCACATCGCCGGTGAGTGTCCGGATCTCTCCATCGCGCCGCCCGAGCGCGACGAGCAACGCCCGCCCGTCCGGGTAGGTCGTCACTCCGTGCGGGCTCTCTGAACCGGTTTCGTCGGGCGCAACGGCCGGGGGCGCACTGTCGGGTTCACTCCACCCAATCGCGGCCATCCCGCTGAACAACCCCATCACCGCCATCCCCAGCAATCCGTGCAACATCCAAGACTCCTTCCGATCCACCGTGTACCGCCAACCCACGCCATCGGTTCAGCATTCGCTCATCGAGCCTGTCACCCGGGCGCATCCACCGTCCCCACGATCCCCTCACCCTCCAGAAACGCCTGCAGCACGGCGGCCGCTGCGATCGCGTCCCGTCGCATTTTCTTCTGCTTGTGGGTCAGCCCGGACCGTGCCATGCGTTCGTCGGCCTGCATGGTGGTCCGCCGCTCGTCCACCAGCACGATCCCGCGCCCCAGCGCCCCCGCGATCCGCACCGCGAACCCCCGCACCGCCTTCGCCCGCGGCCCTTCCGTCCCATCCATGTTCAGCGGCAAACCCACGACCACCTCGACCCCATTTTCTCCACTCCCCCTTTCCCCCTCACCGCCCACCAGCTCGCGCACCTGACCCACAATCCCCCGAAGCAGGGCTTCCCCCCCCTCCCGCTGGATCGGGATCTCCACCAGCCCCGCCGGCGATGCAATCCCCGTCACCCGGTCCCCGACCGCGATGCCCGTCCGCGCATCCCCGAGATCAATGGCCACAACCCGCATCTGTCATTCTTAGGTGCCCCGGCCCCCCAAGCCCGCCCTTGCTCTCTTGGAGCGGGGAGTTTCCAGCCCCCCCGTCGGCCCAAACGCCCAAACGCCCAAATGCCAAGCGGCAAATGCCAAGTGGCAAATGGCAAGTGGCAAATGGCAAGTGGCAAATGGCAAGTGGCAAATGCCAAGCGGCAAGTGGCAAAAAGCAAACGACAAACGACAAGCGCCGAACGGCTCATCCCCCCTCCCCTCCCCATACCCTTCCCCATGACCACCACCTCCCCCCACACCCTCATCGAGCCAAAGTCTCCCGCCGCGTCCGCCCAGCCCACCGTCCTTGTCAAACGCCTGGACCCCAACGCCATTCTCCCTCAGGCGCAGACCCACGGCTCGGCGGGGCTTGATCTGGCCGCCTGCCTGCCGCGTCACGAACTCGGCGACCAGGTCGTCATCCTGCCCGGCCACATCATCAAGATCCCCCTCGGCTTCGCCGTCGCCATCCCCGACGGCTACGAGGGCCAGGTCCGTCCCCGCTCCGGCCTGGCCACCAAGTTCGGCATCACGGTCCCCAACGCCCCCGGCACGGTCGATGCCGACTACCGCGGCGAGATGTTCGTCGCCCTCATCAACCTCAGCCGTGATCCCTACACCATCCACCACGCCGACCGCATCGCCCAGCTCGTCATCGCCCCGGTGACTCGCCCTTCGCTGGTGGAGGTCGAGGAACTCGACCAGACCACCCGCGCCGCGGGCGGCTTCGGATCCACGGGTCGATAGGCCCCCAGCACCATCCAAACCCGCGGACAAGCATCACGAACCCGGATCAAGTAAAGTAAGCGCCGCCGCGATCCACGCCGGACTTGCCGATCACTTGAGAACGGATTGTGAACCATGACCGATCAACCACCAGGTGTTCCGAATGGTCCCGTGATTGCCGCCGATGCCGTCGCCCAAACAACATTCGCGGCGGCGCAGAACGCCGTCCAGATCATCCGCCGGATCTCGATCACGAACGAGGGCGATCGATCGTTCAAGAATCTGAGGTTGTCCATGGTCGCCCAGCCCGCCTTCTGTCGCCCCAAGGAGTGGGCGGTGGACAGCCTGGGCGCGGGCCAGACGCTCGAAGTGGATGACCGGCGGGTCACGCTGGATTTCTCGGTGCTCGATCGGTTGAACGAGGCCGAGCACGGGCAACTGCTCTTCAGACTGCACCAGGATGAGGAACTGCTCGCCGAGCAGGTGGTCCCGATCGAGCTGCTGGCGCGGGATGAGTGGGGCGGCACGGGCGAGATGTCGCAGATTCTCGCGGCATTCGTCTCCCCCAATCATCCGGCGGTCGCCGCGATTCTGAAGGAAGCATCCCGTCTGCTTGAACGCGGCGGACACGGCGGAGCCCTCAACGGATACGAGAGCCGTGATCCCAGACGCGCCTACATGATCGCGGCCGCCATCTGGTCCGCCGTCTCCGCCCTGGGGCTCTCGTACGCCCTCCCGCCGCGATCCTTCGAGAAGCAGGGCCAGAAGATCCGGGATCCGGGCTGCATCACCGCCACCGGTCTGGCCACCTGTCTCGATACGACACTCCTCCTCGCCGCCGCCTTCGAAGCGGTGCAGCTCAACCCGATCGTGATTTTCACACAGGGGCACGCCTTCGTCGGCGTGTGGCAGGTGGACAAGACCTTCCCGCTCACGGTGGAGACGGATATCACCGAGCTCCGCAAGGCCATCCAGTCGCACGAGCTGATCGTGCTGGAAACCACGCTCCTGACGCAGCGTCCCGCGGTGGATTTTCCACGAGCCAGGGCGAACGGAGAGTCCCAGCTCTCGGAGGATGCCGCGCGTGCCTTCCACATGGCCATCGACATCGCCCGGGCGCGTGCCGCGGGCATCCGCCCGATTTCCAGCCCGCCGGCGGAACCCCAGCACGGCGCACACCAGGATGATTCGGTCGTCCCTCCCCCGCTGCCCCCCGTGCCCGGGCTCGATCAGATCCCCGCGGCCTACGCCGAGGAACTGGTCGCCACCCCCAGCGGCCGCCTCGACCGCTGGCAGAAGAAGCTGCTCGATCTCTCGCTCCGCAACCGCCTGCTCAACTTCTCGGACACAAGGCAGACCCTCGGGCTCCTCTGCGCCGATGTCGCCGCGCTCGAGGATGCCCTGGCCTCGGGCGGTCGGTTCCGGATCATTTCGCTCAAGGATGAGAACCCCATCGGTGATCGAGATCCCAACATCTACCGCCAGCAGACCGGGCGGGACATCCAGCACGATTTCGCGCAGACCGCGTTCTCAAGGGGCCAGGTGTGCGCCACCGAGACCGGCAAGGAGACCCAGGCACGCCTGACCACGCTCTATCGCAAGGCCAGGAGCGACCTGGCCGAGGGGGGAACCAACACACTCTTCATGGCGGCCGGATTCCTGCGTTGGAAGAAGGACCCCAGGGACGAGCGGTCATACAGAGCCCCCCTCCTCCTGCTCCCCATCCGGCTCGATCGCCGCTCCGCCAACTCGGACTATTTCCTCTCGCACCACGAGGACGATGTGGTCTTCAACCAGACGCTCCTGGAGTTTCTCCAGCGGGATTTCGGTCTGTCCATCCCGACGCTCCGCGGCGCGCTCCCCAGTGATGAATCCGGCATCGACATCCGCCAGGTCTTCGGCATCGTCAAGCAGGCCGTCCGCGATGCGCCCGGCTTCGAGGTCGTCGAGGAAACCGCCATCTCAACCTTCTCCTTCTCAAAGTACCTGATGTGGAAGGATCTCGTCGATCGGACGGACAGCCTCAGGAACAACCGCCTCGTCCGGCATCTGCTCGACAATCCCACCGAGCCGTTCTCCGATGGGCTCGGGGGCTTCCCGCAGCCCCGAACCATCGATGAGAAAGTCCGGCCCTCCGATCTCTACACCCCGCTCGCGGCCGACAGCTCCCAGCTCGCCGCCGTCCTGGCCGCGGAATCCGGCAAGGACTTCGTCATCATCGGTCCGCCCGGTACCGGCAAGAGCCAGACCATCGCCAACACCATCGCACACTGCCTTTCACGCGGGAAAACCGTGCTCTTTGTCGCGGAGAAGTCCGCCGCCCTCGATGTCGTCCACCGACGCCTCAAAGCCTACGGCCTCGCCGACGCATGCCTCGAACTGCACTCCAACAAGTCCGACCGCAAATCCGTGCTCGCACAGCTCGGCGCGGCCTGGGACCGCCACTCGGACGCGAAGGATCAGGAATGGATCCGCCTGGGAGAATCTCTCAGGATCGAGCGATGCGAACTGAACCACTATGTAGCGGACCTGCACGAGCCGGGCAGTCACGGCCGCAGCATCTACCACGGGATCGGCACCGTCCTCGGCAGGGATGCCAGCTTCGCATTGTCCTTCCCGGATCTCAATACCCACGACCAGAACAGCTTCGATTCGCTCGTCGATCTCGCCGAACGCCTCGCGCTGACCCACAAGGCGGTCGCTCACTGCGCATCACTCGAAGGCATCACCCAGACCGAGTGGTCCTTCGCCTGGCAGAAGGAACTCCTCGAAGCATCGGACCGCTTGTCAGAGGAGGCGATCACGCTCACGGCAGCCTCCGCGGCGCTGGAGCAGGAGCTCGGACTGCCCGCCGATCCTCGGGTCGCACGGCACCGCCTCGCCGCGTTGAACCAACTGGCCGCCGCCATCGGCGTCGTCGCGCCCTCGGACTGCCGCTTTGCCTCCGCCGGCGACCTGGACGCGCTCAGATCCTCACTCGATGACCTGCAGCGGATGGCCAAGGAATACGGCGCTTCGCGATCATCGCTGACCGCATCGTTCGATGAAGAACAGATCCGCGCCATCCCGACCAGCGAGCTGGACCTGGAATGGCGGCGCGAGAGCGCGAAGCTCTGGCCGCTGTCGTCCCTCGGCAAGCGAAAAGTACGCAAGATGCTCCAGACCTACGCCAAGGGCGGCGCGGTCACACCCGAGATCGACATCCCGGCGCTGGCCGCCATGAAACGATCCCTGGAGGAGGCGGCAGGCAGCCCGGCACGATCGCTGCCGGCCTTCGCGGGGGTCCACTCCGACCTGCCCTCCCTTCGGAACACGCTCCAGAAAGTGCTCGACCTGCGCACGGCCGCCGCCGAACTCTCACGCGGCGCCCCGCCGGCCCAGCTCTGGCAGCGGATCGAGCCCATCCTCCCCCCGGATGCCGAGTCCACCGGGCTGGCCACCGCCGCCCACCAACTCCGCGAGGCGAACGCCCGTTTCGAGGCCGCGTCCGGGCGGTATGCGTCCGCCGCGGGCGGCCCGCTCGCTTGGCCATCCTTGCAGGACCTGACCGACAAGCTCCACGGCATCCGGCAGGACTCCGCCAGACTCAACGACTGGGTCAAGTGGTCGCAGGTCCGCCAGCAGGCCGAAGCCCTCGGCCTTGGCCCGATGATCGAGGCCCTCCAGGCCGGCTCCATCGTTGACCCAAGGGACGATTTCCGCGTGGCGTATTTTCACTGGTGGGTGCCCCTCGCCATCGATGGAAAACCCAGACTGCGCGGCTTTGTCCATTGGGAGCAGCACGACCGCATCAAACGCTTCAAGGATCTCATCCAGGCCATGCAGGCGCTGACGGCCTCCCAGGTCCGCCGCGCCGTGTCCCATGATCTCCCCGCACGCGACGGTGTCCCGCGGAAGTCCGAGCTGGGCATCCTGCGCCATCAGCTCGGCCTGCAGCGCCCCAGCCTGTCCATCCGTGCCCTGATCGAGAGCATGCCCGAGACACTGACAAAGCTCACCCCGTGCGTACTCATGTCCCCCCTGTCCGTGGCCCAGTACCTGCCGCCCGAGCAGACGATGTTCGACATCGTCATCTTCGACGAGGCCTCCCAGATCACCACATGGGACGCGGTCGGATCGATCGCCAGGGGCCGCCAGTCGATCATCGTCGGTGATCCCAAGCAGCTCCCCCCGACCAACTTCTTCGGCCGCACCGACGACGAGGCGGACCAGGATCTGGAGCTGCACGAGCGTGATCTCCCGAGCATTCTTGACGAGGCCTCGGCCGCCGGGCTGCCCTTGCACCAGCTGAACTGGCACTACCGCAGCCGCGACGAGGGCCTCATCGCCTTCTCCAATCACCATTACTACAACCAGCGCCTCGTCACATTCCCGGCCCCGGCCACCGACTCCCGGTCGGTCCGCTTCCACAAGGTGAACGGGGTCTACGCCCGTGGAACCACCAGAACCAATCCGATCGAAGCCCGGGCCGTGGTCGATTTCGTGATCCAGAGACTCGAAGCGTGGGCCGCGAGGGACCCGGATGACCGCTGGTCGATCGGCGTCATCACCTTCAACATCCAGCAGCAGGAACTCATCCTGGACCTGCTCGACGCCGAACGCGCCGCGCGACCCCATCTCGAGTGGTTCTTCTCCGAGGATCGGGAGGAACCCGTCATCGTGAAGAACATCGAGAATGTGCAGGGCGATGAGCGCGATGTCATGGTCTTCTCGATCACCTTCGGGCGGGATGACGAGGGCAGGTTCTCCATGGCCTTCGGCGCGGTGAATCTCGACGGCGGAGAGAAACGCCTCAATGTCGCCGTGACCCGCGCCAAGTCGGAGTTCCATGTCTTCGCATCCATCACCGCGGAGGACATCGACGCCGGCAGGGCCAAGGGCGTCGGCGTCTCGCACCTCAAGAACTATCTCGCATACGCCGAGCGTGGCGCTGTCGCGCTCCCCGGCATGGACGAGGGCTCACTCGGCCCCGCCGAAAGCCCATTCGAGGAATCCGTCGCCGCCATGCTCCGCGCCCGGGGCTGGGAAGTGCGCACCCAGATCGGTGTCTCCGGCGATCGCATCGACCTGGGCATCGTCCACCCAGACAGGGCCGGCGCATACCTCGCTGGTATCGAATGCGACGGAGCCACATACCAACGATCCGCCACCGCACGCGACCGCGACCAGATCCGGGAAGGCGTCCTGCGCAACCTCGGCTGGCGGCTCCTCCGGGTCTGGTCCACCGACTGGTTCATGAGGCGGGAGGACGCACTCCAGCGTCTGGATGACGCACTGAAGGATCTGCTCAACGCCGACCGCGCCGCGGTCCTGCTCGCCCAAGAACAGGACCGCATGAGCATGCCCGTGAAACCGGATTCGGAAGAGGATGGTCGGGTGAACGATCCGGGCGACGAGCCCACGGAAACGGTCTGAAACGCACTCCGTGCCTGCCCGCCCCGCACTCCACCCTTCCGCCCGCGCCGAACTTCCGAACCACTCCTACTCTCCCTGTGATGACCGCACCTCCCCCCCGCACCGATGCCTGGACCGACGGCGCGCAAATCGACCTCGCCAACGCGGATCTTGTGACCCTGGCCGATATCCAGTCCGCCGCCGAGCGGCTCCGCGGGGTGGCCCACCGCACGCCGGTTGTCACCTCGCGCAGCGCCAACGCCGCCACGGGCGCGAAGGTGCTGTTCAAGTGCGAGAACCTCCAGCGCGTCGGGGCGTTCAAGTTCCGCGGGGCGTACAACGCGGTCTCGCGTCTGCCGGCCGATGCGGCGGGTGTTCTGACTTACTCGTCGGGCAATCACGCGCAGGGCATCGCGATGGCGGCGGCCATCCTCGGCCGCCGGGCCGTCATCGTCATGCCCACCAACGCCCCGAAAACCAAACGCGCCGCCGCCGAGGCATATCTTGCGCAAGCGGTCCCCGGCTCGCGCGTGGTGGAGTACGACGCCAACGAGCAGCAACGCGAGGAGATCGGCAACCGGCTCGCAAAGGAAGAAGGTCTGACCCTCATCCCGCCGTACGACCACCCCGATGTCATCGCGGGCCAGGGCACGCTGGCGCTGGAGTTGATCGACCAGGCCGTCGAGATCGACCATGCGCCGATCGACCGTGTGTATGTCAGCGTCGGCGGCGGCGGCGTTCTTTCCGGGTGCGCCACGGCGTTCAAGGCGCTGGCGCCGGATTGCGAAGTCGTCGGCGTGGAACCGGCCCTGGGCGATGACATCACCCGCTCGTTCGCCGACGGCGTGCTGCGCACCGTGGCCCATCCGAACACCATCGCCGACGGTGCGCGGACCAACTTCGGCGGGCGCATCACGCTGCCCATCATCCTGCGCCGGGTGGATCGGATGGAGACCGTCTCGGAATCTCGCATCGCCCGGGCCATGTTCCTCGCGTTGGAACGGATGCGGCTGGTGGTCGAACCGACGGGCGCGCTGGGGCTGGCCGGGTTGCTGCAGGATGCGGAGCGGGATCCGGATTCGGTCCGTGGCAAGAACATCGCGGTTGTCATTACCGGGGGAAATCTGGATCTGGATCAGATTCCGGCGTTGCGGGTGATCGCGGATTCGGGGCGGTAAAAAAAGCCCGCCTCGGCAGGGAAGGCCGGGGCGGGGGAATGATTCAGGTTCTCGTCGTCCGTTTGGCGGAAGCAGCCGCGTTGGGGACGGCGTGTTCCGGTTTACTTGCCCTTGGGCGGCTGGGGCTTGCCGGGGGTGGGCTTGGGGGCCGGTGTGCCGGGCTTGTTGGGCGCGGCGGCGGCGGGCTTGCTGGGGGTGGTGGTGTGGGGGGTGGTGGCCGCGGTGGGCTTGTTCGGCGTGGTCGCCATGGCTGTGGTCCCCGTCGCGACGGGGCTCCGATCGACGATGCCGGCTCCTTGCCCGGGCACACCCCGGGTTGACCAACCCCCTCCCGGGGGCCGCTCCGGACCGCGCACTCGTCGCCCATGAGCGTATGGGGACGGGTGTGTGGGTCAAGAGATATGTTTGGGAAATGTGTCGGTTTTCTTTGGGTACGGACCCCGTTTGTTCGGGGTTCGCGGGGCGTTCGTACCCTATTTGAGGATGACCCAGAGTGCGTGGAGCAGGCCTGGCACATAGAGGAACAGTGTCAGGATGATGTTGATGACCAGCGACATCCCGATGCCTTCCTTGAGGCCGACCGCGAGCGGTGGAATGAGGATGGCGATGATGATGAGAAGCAGTTTGCTGACTTCGGAATCGGCCATGAGATACTCCTTGTGTAGGTGAAACTACGAGATCCTAACGCATGGGAGCATCCGTCGCCAGTGATGGAGTCGGAAGCCGTGTTCGAGTCAACAAGGGGAGCATGTTCCAAGCGGTGGGGCTTTGCCAAGGAGCAAGCGGGTTACTTGGTTTTGAGGGTTTGGGCGAGGTGGGTGCGGAGGGTGGTGAAGGCTTCGGTGGGTTGGTTGGGGTCGTCGCGGATGTCCTGGAGGAGGATGAAGGTGGCGGCCTGGGCGTTGGCGATGCGGTAGACCTCCTGGCGGAGGGTTTGGCCTGCGAGGTTGATCGTGATGGATCGGCCGTTGAGTTTGGCGATTTTGGCTTCGAGGACGGTGTCGGCGACGCTGTTCTCATCCACGGCATCGCCGTATTCGGCGACCAGGTCGTTGAAGATCGTGGCGAACGGGATGGGTTCGGTGCACTCGAAGATAAGCAGGGATGCGTTGCCATCCGCATAGCGGTGGATGGTGACGGTGTCTTTCTGCTGGAGCAGGCCGCCGGTCAGGGTTGCCGGGAAGTCGAAGGAAATCTGGGTGCCGCTGAAGCGGGTGACGGTGGGCAGGTCGATGCGGACTGCGTGTGGTTTGCCGTCGATGGTGATGGTGACAGTGCGGCCGTCATGGAGCTGGTGGGGCTGGCCGCCGATGGTCAGGATGATGGGGGGTGTGTCGGGCGCGGCGTCGGGGGTTGCCGGGGCGGCGGGTTGGATGGCGAGAAGGACGGCGGCGGTGATGAAAGTGAGCATGGCGTGAGGTTAGGGGGTGTGGAGGAGGTGTAGATGTGTGGGGGGGTTAGAAGTCCGGATCGGGTGTGGTGGTACGGGCGATATGGATGATGCAGAGGACCAGGCCGGAGATGACAAGCAGGGTCGCGATGATGAAGCCGATGCGGATGGTCAGGCCGTGGCGTTGTTCGAAGAGGGCCCAGGTGGGTCCGATGGAGTAGACCTGTTCGTGTGCGAAGGTGCCGGTGATGGAGACACGCACGGGATCCGTGGTGGGGGTGAATCGTGCCATGGTGAATCGTTCGCGTCGGAGGCCGAAGAACTGCTGGGCGGTCCACCATTCGTAGGGCGTGGCTTCGACGGGATTGCCGGCGGAATCGGTGATGGTGATGGTCAGGTCTTGCGGCGGATCGAGCAACGGGCGATTGATGGTGATGTGGGGGCCCGCGGCCTCGCGCATGATGGCGAAAGCCTCGGCGGGGATGGTGGTGATGATGACAGGCTCTTCGGTGGGAACGGTGATGAGGACGGCCTGGTTCAGGAAGTTGCCGGTCAGCACCAGCGTGCGGATCCCGATGACCGCCGCGAGGACCAGGCCGAGCACGACAAGGAGGATGCCGATGACGAGGGAGGCATATCGCATGGGGAGAGGGTATCAGGAGGGGGGATCGGCCATCAGGGATCAAGGATCAGGGGGAAGAAGAGAAGATGCCGACTGGAAGTCGGCCCCACGGGGGGTTCAAGGCGGGGGCGGGGGGGTGTAGCCGGGCTTGAGGGTGGCGGCGAGGGCGCGGAGGGGGGCGAGGTGGGTTTCGGTGAGTTGGCCGCGGTGGGGGCCGATGGTCATGGTGATGGGGGGTGCGCTCTCGGGGTGGTTGATGAGGTCGAGGATGGCGTCGGGGTGGATCATGAAGAGCATGGGGTCGTGCAGCGGGGGCGGGGGCGTGTGGAGGTTGGCGGCGTCGGCCAGCATCGCGGCGTTGGCGGTCAGGGTGATGCTGCGTTCGGCATCGAAGTTCACGGAGGTTTCGGGATCGACGGGGAGGCGGGCCTCGCCGGTGGCGGCCAGGTGGAGGAGGGCGTGGTCGGTCGGGCGCGTGCGCGACTTGCCCTCGATGAAGGTTTCAAAGCGGAAGTAGACCGTGCCGGGGCGCGGGGCTCCGTCCGGGCCTTTGGGCGCGAGCGTGAGCGGGAGCCAGTGGGTGGAGACGGCGGTGCCGTCGCTGTATGGCGTGAAGATGAGCAGGTCGGATTGATCGGGCGCGGGGTCGGGGTAGGGCAGGTTGGAGAGGTATTGGTTCCCTGGTGTGCCGCGTGTGCCGCGTGTGATGGGGGTGGCGATTGTTGCGATCCAGTTGAGGAGCACGAGCGCACCGAACAGACCGAGCATGGCGATGCCGGTGCCGGCGATGAGGCGGACCTTGCGTTGGCGGCGGGCGTGGTAGGGGTCGGGGGTAGTCATGTTGGAAGGATATGGGGAATTAGCCATTAGCCACTAGCCACTAGCCACTAGCCACTAGCCACTAGCCACTAGGGATCAGGGATCAGGGGGGGGGATTTTTTGAACTCGGGGTTCGTGGGGGTCATGCGGAGGAGGTGAGATGGGGCAGGGGTGTTGTTGGAAGGGTGGGCGCGGGGTTGGTGGGGGAGCAGGGATCTGCCGATTGCATCGGGGGCGTCGGGGAGGGGGAGGTGGGAGCGGAAGACAACGGTGGGACGCTTGTGCCACCGGGGGAGGAGGAGTTGGAGGTTGAAGGGGAGGAATCCGCCGATTGCATCGGCGGCGTCACGGAGGGAGGGGGGGTGGTGGGGGGGGCGGTGAGTTCGAGGAGGGCTTTGGTGGCCAGGCGGATCTCTTTGCAGGAGGCCGCG
>CAZXGL010000025.1:0-47486 GCA_964640595.1 uncultured Phycisphaeraceae bacterium
GGGGGGGGGGAGGGAGGTCAGGGCGGTTCGAGAGGTTGCAGGCTGACTTTCAGGTTGAGCCGATGCAGGGCATCGCGCAGAGCCTCGGCAGCTTGGGCGTTGGGACAGGGCACGCTGATCGGCTGGCCTTCGAGGGATGCATCGATCAGGACCTTGGCATCATGCAGGCCCAAGCCGGTGTGTTCGCGCACAGCCTGGATGACGGGCACCGCAAGCGCACCGGGGTTCCACAAGATGATCTGGACTTGGGTCATGGGTGTACCTGCGGGAGCAGGATGCTCAAAGCCATGTTCAGCGTATCGCGGATGCGGGGGAAGTATCCCCCGCCCCCCCCCCCCCCCCCCCCGCCCCCCTCTGTAAGATCATCGTGCGAGTGTACCGGTGGGGATGGGCGGAGGGCCTGCCGCCTTCGGCGTTGAGATGGCTCGGGAGGTCGGCGTGCTCTATCACTCTGGCGGCATCCTGCAACGCGAGCATCCGCGGATCGAGTTGACGCTCCGGTACGCGCCGTCCTTCGCGCGGGTGGCGTGGGACGATCCGGTGTTCGATGACACATACCGCTGGTGCGACGCGGTGCGGGATCGGGCGATGGGTCGCGACGCGGGGTGGGTCTCGTGGGCGTGGTACGAGGACGGGGCGATGGTGATGTGCCTGCGGGGGGCGGATCTGGAGCGGCTGTGGGCTGCGATCGAGCCGGTTGTGGCCGTGCTGCCGGTGTTGGAGGGCTCGGACGCGTGGATCCGGCAGGGGGTGGGGCCGGGGATGCGGAACGGGCCGAAGTCGCGGAAGTTGTGGGAGAAGTAGCGTCAGAGGCGTGCGGTGGCCCAGACGCCGGAGCCGGTGCCGATCAGCACGAAGTGGCCGCCGGGGGGATGTGTTGGATGAGGGCGGGCATTCAGGCTGATATCGAACCGCAGTTCGTTGTCATGATATGCTATGGCACTGCAATGTTCAAAAAGATCATTGCATGCACCAATCCGAGTACACCAAGCATACAAACGGAGATCACGACGCACAACAGCGATCTCTGGAGCAACTTATATCTCGCAATATTATGCTCACGATTATGGGCTGCCGCTTCAGTTAACTCCCCCAGAATTGTCGGAAGTACCGCTTCATCTAAGTCAATACAGGAGGAATCACCCGCGATCCATCCGCCATTGTCCTTCATAACTTTGCAAAGCTCGCGAATCCTTTCAGGATCGTATGGCGTGAAATCCCAATCTCTTGGAAGAATTGCCAAAATTAAAAAAACTCCCGCAACGACCAGCGAAATAAACGAAAGTGCAATTACAATCACATACAATGCAAGAGTCGCTCCGCCGATACCCCCACGAACCCAGTCTGGATTAATTAAAGCCACGATCGCCGTCGCAATCACAACAATCGCGGTCAAAATAAATCCGCACCGCTGAAAAATGTGCATATTTTCATTGTTTTCTATCTCACAGCTTCGAACCAAGAGACGAACTAGCTCATGCGGCGGAAACTTTTCGGATGGCATATTAATCCTCCCAAACTACACTGGTACGCAGTGATCGACATTAAACGAATGTTTTTCCGATTGATATACTAGCGGACTTGCGGAACTCCGCAGCATTTCTTGAATTTTCTGCCGCTTCCGCATTTACACGGACTATTTCGCCCCTGTCGCTTCACTTCAACGAGCGGAGGTTCGAGAGACAATCCCGACAGATCGGGCTCAACATGCGCAGACGGAAGCAGGCCGAGCCGATGGCGATCCTCAGCCAAAACGCGGTAGAGGAAATCAAGATCGTTATTATAATTATCGATGTACTGCTGCAACTCCGAATCCGAAACTTCTCTACCATCACGAAGCCCGTCCAGCTTACTATAAGAGACCCGGACCCGATTTAAAAGTTCAGTCCACAACTCTGGAACACGTGACCCAAGCGGAGGACGAACGATGTTTCCAGGTTGGTTTGCTGCGACCAAAATGTCCAGCTCATGCTGAAACTGCCTGTCCTGGAGCAGCAACGCACTCTTATGACTCATATGATTGTCAAGAGCCATGTGACCGAGATCGATCATCTGACCCATCAGGAAGCCGAGGGCAGCCAAAGCTACCCCCGAGAGCTTCGGATGGTTCCTTGCAATATCGAGCAGCGCCTTTGCCCACTGAGGAAGCCTGTCATATTCATACTCAGTTACAGAGAATGTGCCAGTTCGAGCAAACTGCGAAACGACATTTGCCACAATTGCCACAACCGCGGGGTCGCGATTAATTAGCGTGAGTTGGCCCGCCCCTGTCGTATGCATGTCAGGAACGCCCAGCATTCTACCGCATCCCCGACACTGTTGCGTACATCCTGAAACAATTGCATATGCCGAGCCATGGATGTCAAAAAAACATCGCTGAGCATAACCACACTGCCGACAAATGAGAACTACCGACATGCTTAGTGCCTCTCAAAATCGTGCTAGACCAGTTTCCTGATCTAGCACCAAATCAATCAATAATCGAAATCATCCCCGCCCGCGGCGGCCGGGGCGGCCTTCTTGTCCTTGATCTCGACGATCGCGGCCTCGGTGGTCAGCAGCAGGCCGGCGATGCTCGCCGCGTTCTGCAGGGCCACGCGCTCGACCTTGGTGGGGACGATGACGCCCATGGAGACCAGGTCGCCGTACTCGTGGGTCAGGGCGTTGTAGCCGAAGTTGACATCGTTGCTCTCCTCGACCTTGGCGGCGATGACGGAGCCGTCCAGGCCGCAGTTGGCGGCGATCTGCTTGACGGGGGCGGTGACGGCGCGGGCGATGATGTCCACGCCGATGCGCTCGTCGCCGGTGACGGACTTGCGGACCTTGTCCAGCGCGCGGCGGGCGCGGAGGATGGCGGTTCCGCCGCCGGGGAGGATGCCTTCTTCGACCGCGGCGCGGCAGGCGTGCAGGGCATCCTCGACGCGGGCCTTCTTCTCCTTCATCTCGACCTCGGTGGCCGCGCCCACATTGATCTGGGCGACGCCGCCGGCGAGCTTGGCGAGGCGCTCTTCGAGCTTCTCACGGTCGTAGTCGCTGGAGGCGGACTCGATCTGGGCGCGGATCATGTCGATGCGGCCCTTGATGTCCTTGGTCGCGCCGGCACCCTCGACGATGGTGGTGTTGTCCTTGGTGATGGTCACCTTCTTGGCGCGGCCGAGTTCCTTCAGCTCGATCTTCTCCAGGTCGATGCCGAGTTCTTCCATGATGGCGGTGCCGCCGGTGAGGACGGCGATGTCCTGGAGCATTTCCTTGCGGCGGTCGCCGAAGCCGGGGGCCTTGACGGCCGCGACCTTCAGGATGCCGCGGAGCTTGTTGACCACGAGGGTGGCCAGGGCCTCGCCGTCGATGTCCTCGGCGATGATGAGGAGCTGGCTGCCGGACTCGGCGATCTTGCCGAGGATGGGGAGCAGGTCCTTGGCGGAGGAGATCTTCTTCTCGTGGATGAGGATGTAGGGCTTGTCGAGGTCGGCCTCCATCAGCGCCTGGTTGGTGACGAAGTGCGGGCTGAGGTAGCCCTTGTCGAACTGCATGCCCTCGACCAGCTCAACCTCGGTGTCGAGGCTCTTGCCCTCTTCGACGGTGATGACGCCGTCCTTGCCGACCTTGTCCATCGCGGTGGCGATGATCTTGCCGATCTCCTCGTCCTGGTTGGCTGAGCAGGTGCCGACCTGGGCGATCTCCTTCGAGCCGGAGATGGGCTTGCTCATCTTGGCCAGCTCGGCCACGATGGCGGCCACGGCCTTATCAATGCCGCGCTTGATCTGGTTGGGGTTCGCGCCGCTGGTGATGTTCTTCAGACCCTCGGCGAAGATGGACTCGGCGTAGACCGTGGCGGTGGTGGTGCCGTCGCCAGCCTCCTTCGAGGCCTTGGAGGCGACCTCCTTGACCATCTGCGCGCCCATGTTCTCGTAGGGATCGTCGAGGGTGATCTCCTTGGCGACGGTCACGCCGTCCTTGGTGACGGTGGGCGCGCCGAAGGACTTCTCGAGGATCACGACGCGACCGGAGGGGCCGAGCGTGACCTTGACGGCGTGGGCGAGCTTCTGCACGCCGCGGAGGATGCGCTCGCGGGCGTCGGTGTTGAATGCGATCTGTTTTGCAGCCATGGGGTTGCTCCTGGGACTTGCCGCTGGCCACTTGGGACCAGGGGCGGATTCGGTTGGTGTTGCCGCAACCGTTTGAGGGGGCGCGGCGGGGTTGGGTGCTCTCGGCCGCTCCCTTACGGTCGCGGCTTGTATGTCAGAGGCCGATTCGGATGTACGCGATCCGCTCGGCTTCAAGGATGAACACGCTCTTGCCGTCGGTGAGCTTGACCAGGTGGTCGGTCTCCTCCGGGATGAGCATGGCCCTGTGGATGGTCAGGACCGACCCGCTCTCGTTCATGCCAGCCAGCGCGAAATGGGCATCGCGCTCACCGTTGAGTTCTTTGAGGGCCAGTCTGAGTTGGTCTTGATTCATGGGGGGAGGATGGGACTTGAGACTCGCCACTTGGGACTCGGGGACGGATTTCCTCCCGAGTGGCCAGTGGCTAGTCCCGAGTGGCTTCTTCTTCAGTCCACAATCGCCAGCACATCGGAGGCGTTGATGATGAGGTACTCCTCGCCGTCGAGCTTGATCTCGGTGCCGCCCCACTTGCTGAGGATGATGCGGTCGCCGACCTTGATCGACAGTGGGATGCGCTGGCCGGTCTTCTCGTTCAGCGTGCCGTCACCAACCGCCAGGACGGTGGCCGTGGTGGGCTTCTCCTTGGAAGACTCGGGCAGGAAGATGCCCGCGGCGGTCTGAGCGGTCGGCTCGTCACGCTCAACGAGCAGCTTGTCGTGCAGGGGGCGGAGGCTGACTTTGCGCTTGGTCTTGGTGGCCATGGGTGACTCCTCTTTCTAAGAAAACTTTGGACTGGTCCGGGCAGGCTTTTCGATGGGTCGGCCCGGAGGGGGGTCGGGGAAAACTTTCAGAAACCGGGGGGGGCCGGGGCGTGCCCGTTGGGCCAACGCCCGGCGTAATACCGCGCGAGGCACCGACGCAGCACCTCAAGCAAAGATTCGAGTTCGGTCTGGGCGTTCGGGCGATCCACCACGGCGAACGCGCCCGCACGCAGGGCCGCCGCGATCTCACGGCGGTCGTCCCGCACGCTGCGCCGACGCTTGATCACCACCGTGGGCGGCGGGACCGGCATCCGGGCCAGCAGTTCGAGCAGTTGCACGCCCGCCTCGTCGTCCGGGGTGGTCTGGTCCTCCAACGGCAAGGCCAGATCCACGATGGCGATGTGGATGGGGTTGGTCTGGATCACCCGCTCCGCCGAACGGGCCGAGGCCGCCACATGGGAGCGAACCCCCATCGGATCAAGCATCCGCGGCAGACGCTGGACCCAGGGGTCGGGCTGCCAGGCCCCGGTGGACAGGAGCAGGTTCAGGCGGTTGTGCCCCCCCCCCACTGCCCCGGCGGACCCTCCATTTGGAGGGGTCGTGCCCGGACCGCCCACGGGCGAACCCGCGGAGTCCGAAGGCGTGGGATGGCGGCGAAGGGAGAACATCGTGCCCGAAGAGAGGCAACCGGCGTGCCGGTCGGATGGGCGGCAACCAGTGGCGTGAAAGGGGGTTGGGGGCCGCATCCGGGGCGGGGATGCTGCCGGGATGGGGAATCGGGCCTTTGCCGGGTGTCAAAGTGGCAGGGAGACTGGAGGAGGAGGGAAGGGGGGAGGAGGGGGGAGGGGGGGGTCAGTCCTGATGCAACTGCTCGATGTGGAGACGGAGGCGTTCGATCTCCGGCTCGGTCCAGCCCTGCGGCTCGGTCAGGGCGAGCCACGCCCTGATGTAGTCCGCCGGGGCGTAGGTGTGGCCGAAGCCGGACGGGGCGTTGCCCACCAGCATGTCCGCGGCAATCTGCAACATGGTGACCACCGGGAACCAGCGGAGATGGGGCGAGATGTCCGCCCCGCGGGGCTGCTTCATCCAGTCCGGCTCGCGCCAGGCGGTATCGGTGCTGAAAAAGGTGATGGGATCACTCGCGTACTGGAGGAACAGGATGCGGAAGCTGCCCCACGGACTGCCGGGGATGTCCGGCCCCTCGGTCTGGTTCATGAACCGGACCACCGCACCGTTTCGGAACTTGGGCAGCCAGGCCGGCGAGCCGGCATCGCGTTGGGCGGTGACCGTGCCCCAGGTCGCGTTGCGGAATGGCGGGCCACTCCAGAGGATGCCGTGGAACGGGTCGTCGATGATGTCGAAAAGATCGAAGGAACGATCCGAGTTGATCGAGCCGAGGCTGAGGCCACGAAGGTAGAGACGCGGGCGGCGGTCCTTGGGCAGGGTGCGCCAGTAGCCGTAGATCTCGGCGAAGAGGGCGTGGGCGGTCTGGGCTCCGTACTCGGCCTCGGTCAGCAGGACGAGGGGGCTGTTGAGGTAGGAATACTGGGCGGTGACGGTGGCGGTGTCGCCGCGGTGAAGATACTCGAAGGTGTCCTGCGAGGCGGGATCGACCCAGCCGGTGCCCGTGGGCGTGACGAGCAGCAGGATCGAACGGTCAAAGCCGCCGGCGCGTTTGAGTTCTTCCAGCGCGAGGCGGGCGCGTTCCTCCGGCGTTTCCGCCGCGTTCAGGCCGACATAGACGCGGATGGGAGCGGGGTAGGAGGATTCAGGCCCGAAGAAGTCACGGAAGGCCTGGGCATCCGGGCCGCCGGCCACGAACGCGCGGCCGTTGCGGCCCAGATCCTCCCAATGGACCAGCGATTCCTCGCTGCCGGTCTGGACCGCGTGGGTCGGCACGGGCAGGTCGGGATCGACCATGGCGTCAAGCCGCTGGAAGAAACCGTCGGCGAACCGGAGCAGGTTGGTGAACAGCACGCCGTCCACGACCGACCAGAAGAGCCAGACCGTCAGAACAATGCCCACGATGTGGGACACCCGCGGCGGGATGTAGCGTGCAAGCCAGCGTGAAACACGCCGAAAAACCCACCAGAAAAGCCGGGCCAGGCCGAGCACGAGCAAGAAGACCGCCGCCGCCACCAGACCGAGCAGGGTGGGCAGGCCCCGCGCGATCGGCTCCATGCCCATGATGGAACGGACGGAGTTCTGCCATTGGGAAGCCTGCCAGACATAGATGGCGGCCACCAGCAGGCACACCACAAAGCAGATCACCTGCACGATGCGGGTGGCCCGAGGGGGCGTCGTCGGAAGGTGGAAGAAGAGCCAGAGCCAGAGGCCCGCGGTGCCGATGGCGTACCCCGCCGCGAAGGACAGGCCGGAGAGGATGCCCTGCACCAGTACCGGCCGGGGCACGAGCGAAGGGGTGAGCGAAAAGGCAAAGAAGACAGTGCCGAGCAGGACCCCCGCGATGCTCAGACGCAGGAAAAGCCAGGTCGGCCAGAGAAAGCGGGAACCGGAGCGGGGAAGAGCGATGGAAACAGGCCCCGGACCGGGGAGCGGTGGGTCCGGTGGGTCTTGTGCCGAGGACGCCACCATTGCGGAACTCCCCTCCCAGCGCAGATCGCTCGGAGCTGTCAATCGAAAGGGCAGGATCGACCGGTGCCGTTGCCGGTATGCTGCAAGCTGGCGCAGTCTATTGGGGATCTCCGAGTGGTGCAAGCGTGTGCCAGACCATCAAGATACGGAAGAAAAGCAATGGGGAGAGGGCGGAGAAGCCACTCGCAAACGGGCAGAGGGTGGCGCTAGGATCGGGTATGAAGAACCACATGATGTCACAGGGCGTGCTGGGTGGACGGGGGCTGCTGGTCGTCGGGCTTGGCGCGGCGAATCTGCTGTGCCTGGTCGGCTGCGGCTCGGGCGGGCAGCGGGGCGCGATGGCCGGGGCGGGGCTGGGCGCGTTGATCGGCCAGGCCGCGGGCGGGAACACGCAGAGCACGCTGATCGGCGCGGCGGTGGGTACCGGCGCGGGGTACATGATCGGCAACGAGGCGGACCGTGGGGCGGCCCGGCAGGAGCAGGCCCGGCGCGACCAGGCGCAGGCCCAACGCGACCGCGAGCACACGGCGCGGATCCGTGAGCTGGAAGCTCGGCAGGCCGCGTTGGAAGCGGACGCCGGCACACCGACGGTGGGGACTTTCGTGCCGCCGTCGTGGCCCAGCGCGACGGAGCAGATGCGTCCGTTCGTGGACACGGCGTGGCGCGTCACCTCGATGACGCCGCCGCCGCGTCGGGCGTTCAACTCGATGACGCTGCACTTCCTGCCCAACGGGCATGTGATCACGACGACGGAGTCGGCCAATGGTTCGATCCGGACCGATTCTGAAACCTTCCGCGTGGTGGGCAACACGCTGATCATCAACGGGTCGGACTATCTGACCAACTCGACCTGGACGATCAACGGGGACGAGCTGACGCTGGTGAACGAGAACTTCCGCACCACCTTCGCGCGGGTGGGCGACGGGGAGTGATCGGGATCAGGCTCTGAATCCTGCTCTGAATCTTGGTCTGAATCTCGGTCTTCGCGCGATTGGGGATTGCTGATCGCTGGGTGTTCATTGGCCGCCTGGTGCGCTCGGTCTCTGCCGTACAATGATTGCTTGCGGACCGGACTCATACGGATTCCACTCGATCCCGGGAGTGGTCGAATGACAAGCCGCGACTGCAAGCAACGCACAGGTCGTTCGTCGCTTGCAAACTACGACGAGCCGGAAGGCCTTTCGGCTGTGATTGGGGCCGATCTCGGCCCAGCGACCGACGAAATCCGCACGGAAATCGACGGGGAGCGGTCTCCATCAGGATGATCCACTCGCTCACGCAACCGCGGCCGCTCCCTTGCAGTCGCGGCTTGTAGACGCGTTGTCACGCGGCTTGCAGTTCCACGCCCCTGCTCCGTCGGCCTGCTTCGCGTGGATGGTGGCGGACTTCTCCTTCCTGCTCCAGGGCCCGGACCGCGTCGCGGACGGCGAGCCGGGTGGCGGCCGTGGCATGGGCCAGGGTGGCCGTGGAGTCGGCGGATCCGGCCAGATCGAGGCGGAGCGCTTCCAGCACGCTGGCGCGGAGATCACCGCGGCGGATGATGCGTGGTGTCCATGATGGGTTGTGGGCGCGGATCCACTCGGCGGGGCGGACGGCGTCGGGCTTGGGTTGTGCCGGGGGCAGCCAGACCCCCCACCGCCTGGACGCGGGCGAAGCCTCGGACTCGGCCACGCGGATGAGCGCCGGGTGCGTGCGAAAGGCGGCCGTGAGCGGGCCGGGATGGCTGGCCGTGCGGCAGACATCGCGGGCGATGCGCAGCTCGGCCGGCGCACCGTGGGCGATGGCTTCTTCGAGCAGCAGGCCGAGGGCGGGCTGGTGCTCTGGCTCCAGTTCACTGGTGATGAGATGCTTGAGGCGGTGGCGCGCCACCGCGCTGCCGTGCGCGGCCAGCCAGGTCAGCACGAGTGGGAACAGACGCGGGTTGTCGGGCAGGGTGCGGGCGGTATCAAGCAGGGTGCGCTCGATATCGGGTGGCTCGGGGGCGGGCGGGCAGTTGAACAGCACGCCGAGCCTTGCCCAGCGCGGCTCCAGATCGGAGAGCGGGTTGTCGGTGGTGTTGTTCATGCCAGGGCTCTCAATGCTTGCAGGATGCTACGCTGCGGTGCATAATCGAATGCGTCCAGATGCTCCGCGCTCAGGCGGTCAAGGTGTTGCTCGATGCGGTCGAGTTCCTCTCGGGTGGGATTCATTTCAAGCACATCCGTCAAATCCTGCGGACGCTGTGGTGCGCTCACAATCTTGGAGCCCATCAGATCGAACCGGCTCACTATTGCCACACGGAGTGGACCGAACCGGGCGATGTCTTGGATGCGTTCCCGCCAGCCGAGCGGAAAGCAATCGGCGAAATGCTGACAATCCCGGTTCAGCCAAGTCGGGGGCAAGCCGTGGGCTTGGGCGATTGCTCGGGCGGCCGCATTGATCCGCGTCCAGGCATCCTCGCGGTCAAGGTCGAGCACATCGCAATCGCCCGTGGTCCGACGGCCACCAAGCGAACCGCCGAGCAACCCCGCGGCCCCGCCTGCCAGGATGATTCGGGCTTCTCCCAAGAACTCGTACCGAGCCAACGCCTCACCGGTCTCCCGAAGGGCAGAAAGAACGCTGGCTTGATCCAGACCATTATGCATATCAATACTATACGAATATTTACCTTTCAGATCGAGCGGAATCCAGAGATTGATGCATATTCGGAGTTTGGGCGGTATTGCTGGCCCTTGCGTGGGACATTTCAGAGCTGGAGGTGCATGTGGTGCTCGGCGGCGGATTCGGGGCCGATGCGGGTGCAGTCGGGTTCGGTGCCCCAGGTGATGAAGCCAAGGGATTCGTAAAGACCCCGAGCGGCGGGGGTGCGGTCGGATACGGACAGGCTGATGCTTTCGACGCCGGGCCAGTCGCGGGCGTGGTCGATGCAGGCGGTGAGGGTCGCGCGGGAGAGGCCGCGGCGGCGGAAGGCCGGGGTTGTGTACACGCCCCAGATGTTCGCCAGGTGGGGGTGTTTGATGCGCGTTGAGCGGGCGATGCCAGCCATGGCGATCAGGGGCACGCCGCCATGAGTTCCACGCCGGTCATCGACCCGGCCGCGGTCAGGATCTTCGATGGCGAAGATGGCGTGGTTGGGATCGGAGAGCGTGGCGCGGGCGAGGTCTTCGGACTCGAAGCGATCGTCGCCGGGGGCGGAGCCGAAGGCCCAGGGATCGGTACGGAGGGCCTCGGCGCGGAGGGTGCGCAGGCGGGCGGCGTCGGCGGGGGTGAGGCGGATGGGATGGGGGGGGCGGGGGGGGTGGGCTGGCACGGCGGGGTTTCCTGGGTGGACGGCGGGGTTGGATTCAGTAGAGGATTCAAGGAAGCGGAGGGGGTGAGGGGAGATTGAGGGTTCGCGGGAGAAGCATCGGCCGCTGGGCGGTCGAGGGGCAGGGTGGCCACGGTGTCGAGGACATCGGCATCGCCCGTTGCGTGGTCGGAGGGCTGGAGGCCTTCCGCTCCGAGTGCATGGGGTTTCTTGAGTTCGCGGAGGATCTGGGCCGCGGCCTTGCGGCTGGTCTCGCGGTCTCGGGCATTGGTGGGGAAGTTGCCAGCCAGGTCCATCAGGCGGAACCATGCGGCGACCTCCGCCTCGGCCTTGGCGATGTCGAGGCGGATCTCGGTGATGCGGCGGATGTTGCGGGCGGCTTCTTCGATCTCCTCGCCGGTGATGACATCGGCCAGCTGTTCGATGGTGAGCTGGTGGATGTCACAGATGCGGAGGGTGTGGCGGTCCGGGTCGTAGAAGTCGGCGAGGACGCGGGAGGGGGTGTGGGGTGAGGGCTGGGGCGGGGAGGCTTTGGGGGTGCTGGGGGTGACGGGACGGGGGGCGGGGAGTGTTTGGGTTGTGCTCATAGCCCGAAGATACCGGGCGAGGGCGGGGGTTCAAGGGGAAAGGGGGGTATGTCCACGAAACGGCGCACAGAAGCGGTCATTGGAGGGAGAACTTCGCACAAAAGTGGACGGGGGAGGGTGCGGAGGGTCGGGGGAGATGTGCGCTTCTCGTTTATCGCACAGGACGCAGGGGGTGCACAGGGTAGCAAAGGAAGAAAGGAGGCCACGAGGTGTTGAAGCTGCAAGATCTGGTTTGTAGGCGTTCGCATTCGATGCTGGCGGCCTCGACATCCTCGGTGGATTTCGTCTCAGGGACAAATCCCTCGCAGATCCCTTGCGGCACGATACCCGAACGGGTAGACTGATTTTATCTAGGAACCTCCCTAGCCCACAGTTCCAAGCACCCCTTGGAGGTTCGACAGTCATGACAGCAGCAAAAAATTCCAGAATCCTTCCAATGAGAACGGAAGGAACTCATCACTTTGTCGATCGTGCCTACCGTGAAACAGGTGCATTTCAATGGGTTCGCGAAACATTCGCAAACGCCGTTGAAGCAGGCGCAACAAGAGTTGAGTATTCCATCGACTGGCAAGCCGCTGAGTCACTGGGGGTCTATCGACGCCTAATTGCAGATAATGGCAAAGGCATGACCGCAGAAGAGCTAGTTGGTTTTTTCAACACTTTTGGTGGCAGTGGAAAACCAATAGGTGGCTTACACGAGAATTTTGGAATTGGAGCAAAAACATCTTTGCTTCCATGGAATCGATATGGGCTCGTCGTCATTTCCTGGCATGATGGCGACGCGTCGATGATATGGGTTACTCAAGACCGCGAAACCCAAGAGTATGGACTTAAACTTGAGAAAGCGATCGACCCGGAGACAGGAGAGGAGTCGCTCGATGAAGTCTATGCGCCTTTCGACGATCCGGAGCACGGGTGCAACTGGGCAAGCGTTAAGCCAGATTGGATCGACAAGAACGGCACCGTGATCGTCCTTCTGGGAAATGAACCCACCCAGAGCACCGTTACCGGCGATCCTGATCGATCAGAGTCAGACATTAAAGGGGTGGCGACATATCTCAATCGCCGCATCTGGAAGATGCCAAGCTCCATAAGTGTACGCGCGCTTGAGTTTCATTCCGGCGACCAAACACGCTGGCCGCGGAACGAGGCCGAGGCCAGCTCGTCCAGAAGCGAAAGTCATGGAAGAACTAGTGTTCAATGGCGTAACATTGAAGGTGCAGAGCACTATATCGAGTACCCTGTCGATGGATTCTCTCGCGGCAAATTAGGCTGCAAGGGTACAGTGCGACTATCCGATGACACCTGTATCGACTGGTATCTTTGGTCGGGAGACCGTCCTAAGGTCGGGTCTTATGCAGCTGAATCCGGTTACATCGCAGCGCTATACAAGAACGAACTCTATAACATTCAAACACATCACGCGACTTTTCGATCTTTCGGGATTTCAGAGCAGGAGGTTCGTTCGCGGCTTTGGCTGGTCGTTCGTCCACCCCTGTTTGATGAGACAGCGAAGCTCGGGGTCTATCCTCGCCAAGACCGAAATGCGCTGCTTCTCCGGGGCGGTCCGAATGCCGGGAAAGAGCTACCTCTCACCGATTGGGGGGCTGAGTTTAGCGAGAACATGCCATCCGAGATTCTTGATGCTATCCGCGCAGCTCGGAGTACTCGCGACGGAACCATCGAGGACAACACATGGCGAGATCGCCTAGCAGATCGGTTCGGAACAAGATGGCGCATCTCGAAATTGAGGGCCAAGGTTGGCGGTTTATTTAGAACCTCGACCACAGACGCTGGAAGTACCCCAAACACCGTGGTGAGCGTCAAACGCAAGAAGGGGCCTAGCGACGGTGGAGAAAGTGGTGGGACGCGCGGGGCACACAATCTTGGCACGCGGGGTGGGCACACCCCGGCAGAGCGGGTTCGAGTGTCCGGCGGCATTCCCCGATTTCGACTCGTTTCTGCAGGGCAGCTAGGCGAGGGCATGATCGCCGCTTGGCAGCCAAACGACCCTGAATTCCCAGAAGGGGCAGTATTGATCAACGTTGAGCACCCGATCCTTCAATTGCAAGTTGAGTACTGGCAAAATCAATACCCTGAGCATTTCGCTGACGAAGTTGGTCGTGCGGTCCTTGACGTCTATGGGGAAATTGCCGTTGCGAAAGTTGCTCATTCGGCTTTTCTCAGTGGCCTTATTCCTTCGAAAGTGATTGAAGAAAAGCTGAGATCAGAAGAGGCGTTGACAATGGCGCTTCTCGGTTTGATTGGCGAGGAAGCGGTGATAGCACCACGCCTTGGAGGCAAATTCAAGAAACAAAAGGGACAGGAACGTCTCGAGCGATAGTCTCGGGCACGAAGCCTCCCGGGTGGCGAGCTATTCGTCAACCTCAGCCTCAGCTGCTCCCTCTAGCGATTGGGGATTGCGGCGGAGAGCTTCGAACTTAGCGACGCTGGCATGTTTACGGCTTTGGCGGTGACCTCGCCGAAGTTGAGTTGCATGTCCTGGAATCGTGCGAGGCGGGGGCGGAAGCGGGTGATCTTCCAGTCTTTCATCGGCGGGGCGGCGTCGGCCAGCGCTTCGACATGCTCGATGCCTTGGCGGATGCCGTCGGCGCTGATGATCAGTTCGCGGGGGCGCTGGTCGGGCGGGCCGATCTCGAAGACGATGCATTCGTGGATGGACTTGGCGCGTTTGCCGAGTTGCTCGACGACTTGCTGGCCGTCGGTGCTGAGGAAGCGTGACTTCTGGAACCAAGTCCAAAAGTCTTGATGGGGAGTGGTTTTCTTGCGGAAGAGCATGGGGTGAGTTTACTTTCCTTCGCCCCTTCGGGGCGGAGGAGGTCACACCGATTTCGTACCACGGGTTGCGCTTCGCACCACCCGCGGCTATAGACCTGCGCCCCTTCGGGGCTGAAGATTTGTGTGTTGAAAGGTTGCGAGCATCTTCGGGGTCTGCAACGCAACACGGAAGACCATCCCCTCACTTGCGTTCGGGGCTATTTGGTCGCGTTCCCAGGATGCAGGGGTGATCCTTCAGGACCGCAGGACGGCGAGGACATCTTCGGCCTGCTTGTCGGCGAGGTAGCTGGAGCGGACGAGGGGGTCGGAGAAGACGGTTTTGATGCCGGCAGCTTTGCCTGCGGCTTCGTACTCGGCGAACTCGTCGGGGTGGACCCAGCGGTCGAGGGGGAGGTGGTTGCGGGTGGGTTGGAGGTATTGGCCGATGGTGATGATGTCGCAGGGGTCGCCGCGGGTCGGATCTCTCGGATCGCGGGGGCCGTCGTGGTGGGAGGTCAGGCGGACGAGGTCTTCGAAAAGGTCGAGGACTTCGTGCTTCTTCTCGCCGATGCCGACCATGATGCCGGTTTTGGCGATGGCGCCGTTGGCCTTCACGCGGCGGAGCAGTTCCATCGTGCGCTCGTAGCGGGCCGAGGGACGGACGGCCGGGTGGCAGCGTTTCACGGTTTCGAGGTTGTGGGCGATGATGGTGGGCTTGGCGTCGATCACCATCTGGAGGGCGGCGTCATCGCCCTTGAAGTCGCCGATGAGGACTTCCAGGGACATATCCGGGCAGGCGTCGCGGACGCGGATGATGGTTTCGGCCCAGATGGCGGCACCGCCGTCGGGGAGGTCGTCGCGGTCCACAGAGGTGATGACGATGTGCTTGAGGCCGAGGCCGCGGAGGGACTCGGCGACGCGGCGGGGTTCGTCGCGGTCGGTGACGGGGGGTTTGCCGGTCTTCACATTGCAGAAGCCGCAGGCGCGGGTGCAGGTGTCGCCGAGGATCATGATGGTGGCGACGCCTCTGGCCCAGCATTCGCCGATGTTGGGGCAGGCGGCTTCTTCGCAGACGGTGTGGAGGCCGTGGGTGCGCATGTTGGCCTGGGTGGACTTAAAGACTTGTCCGCCAGGCATTTTGGCGCGGAGCCAGTCGGGCTTGCGCTTTGGGGCGAGGGTCTGGACCGCGTTGTCCTGATTGTTGAGAACCATGCCCGTCAGGGAGATGGTGGGCTTGGCGTTGCGGATGGGGTCGCCGCCGAGGGGGCGGGGGTGGCGAGCCAAGGTGCGAGCAAGGGGGTCGGCGGCACGGTCCGCAGGCTGGATGGTGCCGGGGTCTGAAGTAGGATGGGAGGGGAGGGTGGTCATGGGGGATGGAGAGGGGGTCAGGAAGAGACCCCGTCGCTCACGCTCCGGGCTCAGAAGAGGAACGGACTTCCTTCAGCAGGCATGGTATGCGCTGGGGGGTGGGATTTGTGGGGCAAAGTTGGGACCGAGAATCAACCGGGTGGGGTGGGCTTGACGATGTTGACGCGCAGGCGGTGCGCCCTTGTGTCCGTTAACCGGGCGGAAGGGTGCGCTATGCTTGGCGGTTGAAAGGGTCGGCCTTTTCCCCGAGAGGGGGCGAACGGTCGGCCGGTTTGGTTCGTACCCAGGTCTCCCCCCGCAGGAGCGTGGCATGCGCAGAGATGAAACCTCCCCCCGTTCGATGGTCCGATTCGCCGGCATGGCGCTGGGCGTGGCGATGGCCGCCGGGCTGACCGGCTGCTCGAACTGGGACTCTTACATGAACCCCTCGGTCACCGGCCGATGGGAGCGGACCCCGACGCGGGTGCCGATCCTGACACACCTCGCGGCGATCGAAGACGCGCAGGAGAAGTGGGTCGAGCGGACGGAGATCACGCCCGAGGACTTGCAGGCCCAGGCCGATCCGTACCGGGTGGGCGCTGGCGACATCCTCTCGATGACCATCTGGGACCTGGTCGCTCGCAATGCGGCCGAACAAGTGGTGCGACAGGTGGACCAGAACGGGTATGTCGAGATCCCGGTGCTGGGGCGGGTGTTCGTGAACGGGCTGACCGAGCCGGAAGTGGCCGGGGCGCTGGCCGAACGGATGGAACGGATCGTCACCGATCCGCTGGTGTCGGTGGTGGTTGAGCAGCGTCGCCAGCAGTTGTTCTATCTGGCCGGCGCGATCGCGGGCGCGGGGCCGTACGCGGTCCCGAGCGCGGACTATCGCCTGCTGGAAGCGTTGGCGACCGCAGGCGGCGTGCCGGAGTTCATCGACGAGATCTTCGTGATCCGGCAGATTCCGCTGTCCGACGATCTGCGGCGGATCGCGCCCGAGAACGAGGGCGACCGCTTCCGCGGAACCCAGCCGCCCCAGAACCAGCAGGACGGCGAAAGCCTGCTGAATGTGATCGAGGAGCTGTCCGCACCCGGCGCACTCCCGGGGACGATGGGCGGGGTGGTCCCGGTGATCGTCCAGCCGGAACGGCGTGACGAGCCGCTGATCGATCTGATCGACACACCACGCAAGACGACCGAGACTGCTCCCACCGCGGCGGCGGACACCGTGACGCCGGATCGTTCGCTGGAGCCCCGGTGGCGGTATCGCGACGGGCGCTGGACGCGGGAATCGATCCCCGCGGCGGCGCGCCGGCCGATCGCGGACCGTCAGGCGGATGGCCCGCGCGACCTGCGTGGCGACTTGTTCACCCAGCGTGTGATCCGCGTTCCGACCAAGCCGCTGGCGGCGGGCGATGCGCGGTACAACATCGTGGTGCGACCCGGCGATGTGGTGCATGTGCCCCCGAATGAGATGGGCGTGTTCTATATCGGTGGGCAGATCAATCGGCCGGGCGTGTACAACTTGCCGCAGGTCGGCAAGATGACGCTGATGCGTGCGATCGTGTCCGGGTCGGACCTGGGTCCGATCGCGATCCCCGAGCGTGTGGACCTGACCCGGATGGTCGGGCCCAACGAGCAGGCGACGATCATGCTGAACTATCGGGCGATCCGAGAGGGGACGCAGCCGGATGTGTATATCCGGAGGGACGATGTGATCAACATCGGAACGAACTTCTGGGCGACGCCGCTGGCGGTCATCCGGGGTGGTTTTCGGACGAGTTACGGGTTCGGGTTCCTACTGGACAGGAACTTCGGTAACGATGTGTTCGGCGCTCCGCCGACCAACCGCCAGGGCTTCTGATCGGATTCGGCGCGTTCCGACCCTCTTCCGGCTTTGCGGGCAAGATCCTGATGAACCCGCACGGATGGCGGGTCGTACAGCGGTCACGGAATGGCCTGATGGAGGGTTTCGTGCGCTCCGCGTGGGGCTTGCGGACTCTGAGCAGGTTCCCGAAACGGGGCGAAGTGCCTCCTGTTTGATGTCGATCTGATCGCTGGCCATGAGCACCGTTTCAGCACAATCCGCGACCGAGCATGTCCGTGAGCCCGGGGATCGGATCCTGGGCCTGTTCACGCCCGCGGGGCTTGGCTGGACGGTGGGATTGGGCGTGGCGTTCATCGCGCTCTTCTCGCAGTGGGTGTTCAAGCAGGCGGAGATGAGCTACGAGTTCATGCAGGACTGGGGGCACGCGTTCGTGATCCCCGGCATCGGCGGGTATCTGCTGTGGCGGAACCGGGCGGCGATCGTCCGTGAACGGACCGAGGCCTTCTGGCCCGCTCTGGTGCCGTTCCTGCTGGGCATCGTCAGCTACGCCTACTGCATCATCCATGTGCGCAACCACATGCTCCAGGGGTTCAGCCTGGTGCTGACGCTGGGGGCGCTCGTTCTGCTGCTGACGGGACCGCGGATGCTGCGGCACCTGTTCCTGCCCATCGCCTATCTGCTGCTGGCCATCACGATTTCGGAAGCGATCATGCTGGATGTGACCTTCCGTCTGCAGCTGATCGCCAGCCAGGGGGCGTGGCTGATGCTGAACCTGATCGGGCAGCCGTTCAACTGGTTCATCGTGGAGATCAAGGGCAACACGCTGGAGATGCTGACCACCGCCGGCGCGACGCACTCGATGAATGTGGCCGAGGCGTGCAGCGGGATGCGGATGGTGGTCGCGTTCTATGCGTTGGCGGGCGCGGTTGCGTTGCTGGGCACGCGGGAATGGTGGCAACGGATCGCCCTGATGCTGCTGGCCGGGCCGGTGGCGATCCTGATGAACATGGTGCGTGTCACGGTGCTGGGCATGCTGATGCTGATTGATCCGGATCTGGCCGCGGGCGATGCACACATGCTCATCGGCACGCTGCTGCTGCTCCCCTCCCTGCTGATGTTCATGGGGATCGTGTGGGCACTGAACCGGATCGTGCGACCGACGCCAGCCGTGGGAGGTGCCGCGTGAGCCGGAAAGCTGGAATCGGGATCAAGGCCGCGCGGGTGGGCGCGTTGGCGGTGCTCCTGGCCTCGGCGGTGGGCATGGGCGCGGCGATCCGGGCCGGAGGGATCCACCTGCGGAAGATCCCCATCTATCCGCCCGAGAACCGCCAGCTCGCCAACATCCCTGCGGAGACACCCGGCTGGGTGCGTCTGGGCGTGGATGTGACCGAATCGGCCGAGGTGCTCGAGGTTCTCAAGACGGAAAACTATGTGACGCGCTCGTACCTGAAGAAGGGCACGGGCGAGGGTGGCACGCCTGCCATGGTGCTCGAGTTCCATGCCGCGTACTACACCGGCATGATCGACACGGTGCCCCATGTGCCCGAGCGATGCTTCGTCGGCGGGGGCCTGCAGCAGTCCCGTGCGTCGCGCGTCATGGATGTGGAGATGCCCGGGGCGAGCTGGGTCAGGGACGCCACGGTGCCCGAGGAGTTCGCCGGGCGGAGCGGCAGCATTTACACCGTGCGACTGAGCAACAACTCCGCGTACACGACCGCTCCGGGTGTGCGGGTGCGGCTGCCCCGCGAAGTCGGTCCCAACAACCCCATCCGGATGCGCGTCAGCGAGTATCTGCTGCCCAGCGGGCAGAAGTATTACGCTGGCTACTTCTTCATCGCCAACGGCGGCACGGTGCCCAACGCGAACGATGTGCGCACGCTGGCGTTCAACCTGACGGACGACTACGCCTATTACCTGAAGGTCCAGGTGAACAGCGGGACGGTCGGCTCCGTTGAGGAGCTTGCGGAAGAGGCTTCCGGGCTGCTGGATGAGCTGATTGGCGAGATCATGCGGTGCGTGCCGGACTGGGTTGATGTGGAGGCCGGTCTCTACCCGGCGGGGAACGCGGGATGAATCCCGGGTCAACAATGCCGCCCGCGATGTGTCGCGGTGCGGAGGAGCTGCGATGGCTAGCAAGGTGAATACGAAGTTCGTGGTGCTTCTGAGCATCGGGCTGGTTGCGGTGTTCGGGCTGCTGGCCTGGGCGTTCGTTTCACTTGCTTTCAAAACCGGGGACGATTATGAACGCCTGGGTGATCAGGCGATGCAGGACGGGGATTACTACCGCGCCCAGCGTCTGTACGGCAGCGCGGTCAACCACGACACCACCAACCGCGCCTGGCTGGACAAGTGGATCCTGGCCATGGAGGCGTGGACGCCCGACACGGAAACGGCCTATCGCGATGCCTATCTGAAGAACTATCTGGGCGCGATCAATCAGATCGCCACTTCCCAGCGGACGGACATCGATGCGCACCAGCGGCTGCTCAATCTGTACTACATGTCCTTGATCCGCGGGTACAGCCGCGAGCAGGCCGATGGTCTGGCCACGCTGACACGCAACTCCGCCGCGTACTTTGACCGGCTGCCCGATTCGGATGGCGCGTGGCGCCGCCTGCTGCGCTATCGCGGGCTGGCGATGGAGATGGTTCTGGGCGCGGGCGGCGTCATGACGGACGACCAGGTCGCCCTGATCGAGGAAGACCTGCGTGCCGCGCTGGAAGCGAACCCCGCCGATGGTGAATCCATGGCCGCACTCATGCGGTGGACCGTCACGACGGCTCTGCGTGGAGAGCGACTGAATCAGGCCGCGATCGGCCAGGCGGCCCGGGACCGGGCCGTCGAGATGGGTCGGGCGTTCCTGAGAGAGCACCCCGGCAACCCGGATGTGGAACTGACCACGCTGGGCCTGACCGCGGAGAACGATTACCACACCGCGCAGCAGAACCCCAACGAGGCTGCCCGCGTTCCGCAGATTGTGGCCGCGTTCCAGGCTCTTGTTCCCGAGCTGGACCGCATTGCCGCCCTGCTCGCCGAGGCTGGTCCGGATCGGATCGGCGTGCCGCAACTCGCGCGGCTGCGCGGCCTCGAGCAGTCTCTTGATCCCGAAGCACGCGTCTCACGCACCAGCTCGATCATCGACCGCTTTCTCGGCGTCGACCCGCAAGATGCCGAACTTCTCATCTTCGCGGCGGAAACGGCACAGAACTCGGGCGATCTGGAGCGGGCCTCGGACCTTCTGGAAGTCATCGGAAAACTCCCTCCGCTGCCGGTCAGTTTCGAGGGACTGTTCCGCTACAACATCCAGCGCAGCGCCCTGCTGACCCGCGCGACGGTCATCCTGCAGCTCCGCCAACGCCTGCCCGTGGAGGATGTCACCCAGCGTGCCTCCATGCTGGACACGGCCAAGCTCCTGCGCGGCCAGTACGCTTCCCAGGTCTCCGAGGACAACCTTGGCCTGATGCTGCTCGACGGGCGCATCGCCACCACCGAGGACCGCCTGCCGGAAGCCCTCCGCCTGTTCCGCCGCTTCAACGAGCAGAACCAGAACCGGGACACTCGCGGCCTCATGCTCGAAGCGAGCACCGCCCAGCAGCTTGGCCAGGCCGGCACCGCCCGGATCGCCCTGACCCGCCTTCTCGAGCTTGAGCCGAACAACCTCCAGGCCGTGTTCATGCTGGCCGATCTTGAGCTTTCGCTGCGTGAGTATCGGGCCGCGGAAGCGCTGTTCCGGCGTGTTCTGGTCATGTCGCCGAGCGGACAGGCCGCGGACGCGGCGCGGATCGGTCTGCAGCGGATCCAGCAGATCCAGAACCCCAGCCAGATCGAGGATCCGGTCATCGCGCTGCTGACGGAGGCCTCCCAACTGCGTTTCGGTTCGGAGGGCAAGTCCGCCGATCCGGCCGCGGCCGCGAGACTGCTGGAACGCAACATCGATCAGCCCGGCATCGGATATGACCCGCGCGTCGCGGCCGAACTGGCAAGCATGCGCGTGGACATGGGCGATCTGGCCGGCGCCCGGACCATCGTGAGCGAATCCGTGCGGCGGTTCCCGGATGAAGTCCGGCTGACCCGCATGGCCGAAGCCCTTCGTGAGGAAAATCCGAATCTGGCCACGCTGCGCATGATCGAACTCTCGGGAATGGACGAGGTCCAAACGCAGCTGACCATCGCCAGCGTGGCGATGGCGCGGAGCATGCCCCAGGAAACCGATGAAGCCCTGGCACGCCTGGCCGAGCTCGCCTCCGACAACCCACGATATATTGAACTGGCGTTCGTGCGGGCCCTTCAGCTGGGCGACCAGACGAAGGCTGCTTCGCTGGCGCAGAAGGCCGAGCAGCAGGACTTGGATCGCGTCCGGGGCCTGAGCTACCGGGCTCGTCTGGCCGCCATGCAGAATCAGCACGCCGAGGCGGTCGCCCTGCTGCGCCAGGCAACGGCCCTTGGCACGGCGGACGCGGGGATCTACCGCCTGCTGGGCATCGAGCTGCGGATGATCGGACGGGTGGACGAATCGGTCCAGGCCTTCGACCGGGCCCTCCAGATCCGTCCGGACGACACGCAGACCATCTATGAGTATGTGCTGACCCTGGCCCGGGCCGGGCGCTTCGCACAGGCGCTGGATATCGCGCGGCGCAACCAGCGATTCGGCCTGACGAACCCACAGTTCGTGGAGATCTGGCTGAACCTCGAGGCCGAAGCGGGTGGCGATGAAGGTCTGGCCCGGGCGGTCAACCAGCGTGAACGACTTCTTGAGATCAACCCGGCCGACCGGGGCAACCGTGCGGCGCTTGCCACCCTGTATATGACGCAGAAGCGGTGGGCCGATGCGAAGGTTCTGATCGACCAGCTTCGCGCCGAAGGTGACATGATCGAGCTGGTGGAGATGGCCGCCCGCTGGAACGCCGACCAAGGACGCGTGGGCGCACGCGACGGTCTGGCCCTGGCCCGTGAAGCGTATATGGGTTTCATTGAGGCTCAGACCACGGACCAGAACCGGACCCGCGGGTACATCTCGCTGGCCCGTTTCATGATGGGGCGCGGCAGGCCCGACCTGGCCGTCGACGCGGCCGAGCAGGCGGTGGCGCACGAGAGCGCCTCCACCATGGATGCCACGAAGTTCAAGGGTGATCTGCTGCTCTCTCTGGGTCAGAACGCCGGCGCGGCCGCCGCCTTCAGGGCCGTGGTGGATGCCGGCGCGGACACCGAGGCTGGCTCGTATCGTGAGCGTCTGGCCGAGATGTACATCCGCCTGGGCATGTGGAACGAAGCGGGGGAGGAAGTCGAGAAGCTCCCGGCCTCGGCGCGGGGAACGCTGGTAAACCTGTTCCAGCGTGCCGAGATCGCCGGCGGCAAGGACGACATCGCGGGCCAGCGTCGGATCCTCGACGAGGCGGTCTCGAAGTTCCCGCAGGATCCGATGGTGTTCATCAAGCGTGCCCAGTCGATGATCAACGATCCGGCGTTGCGTCAGGATCTGATGTCGGATCTTGAAACCGCCCTGCGACTCAGCCCGAACGACTGGCGCGCCCTGCGTGTCCGCGCTTCGGCCAACTTCCAGCAGGATCGACGCAACGAGGCCGTCCGCGACCTGCGCGAGGCCCTCCGTCAGAACCCCGGCATGGATGATGCGCTCTTCAGCGTCATGAACGAATACCTCAACAGCGGTCAGCCGGGCGAGGCCGCCGGGGTGGCCCGTGAGGTTCTCGGGCGCAGACAGCAGGACGCACCTTTGATGTTCGAGCTGGGGCGCCTGTTCGAGTCCCGGGAGTTGTGGGACCGTGCCGCGGAGTTCTACGGACGCGTCTGGACGACCCGTCAGCACCCCACCGACGGCGCCAAGTACATCGACACCCTGCTGCGCAAGACCCCCCCCGATCCCGATGCCGCCAACGCGGTCATCAACACCATCGTGCAGAACATGGGCGTGAATATCGAGACCAATCCCGGGCTGCTGTCCGCGCAGGCTCTGGTGCTGCGCGCCCGTGGTCGTGAGGATTTCGCCCTCCAGCAGATGACCAAGGCCTTTGACATCTCGCTGGCCGATGAGTCATCCCTGTTCAACTGGGCATCGAATGTGGCCCGCTTCTATTTGGGCATGGCACCGGACGCGGAACTGAACTACTACCGCACCCTGCGAGCCCGCTACACGGACCCCAAGGCCCGTGCGTGGCTGGATCTGCTCCTGGCCAATCGCCGTCTGCACCACGGGATCGAGACCGACCAGGCCATCGCGTCCCTGCGGAGCCTCGGCGGCTCGGATGCGAACTCTCCGCTCATCCGCGGGTTCGCTTGGCGTCAACTCGGCAACTACTTCTACATGAACGACCGTTTCGCCGAGGCGCTCGAAGCCTGGAACGGAGCCCTCGCTTTGGCCCCCGAGGAGTGGGATCTGAACAACAACATCGCGTTTGTGATGTCATCCAAACTCGGCAAGCCGCAGGAAGCGCTGGCGTTGGCGGAGAAGGCCCTGCAGGCCGACTCGTCCCGCAGCGAGCCCTATGACACCCTGGCCGGCATCTACATCGCGATCGGCAAGCTCAGCGAGGCCGAGCAGATGCTCGACGAGGGCGACCGTCGTTCCCGGACCTACAACTCCCAGGTGTCGCTGGCCCTGACCCGCGCCCGGCTGGAGCTGGCAAACAACAATAAGACCGAGGCACGCCGCCAGGTCACCATCGCTCAGTCCATCCTCCGCGGGATCGCGGGACGGGATGCCTCGCTGGAGGCGGAGATCAAGTCGGTAGAAGGGCAGATCGGTTCAGAAGGCTGAACCGAGCGGCCGAGAGATAGAACAATGACCCACAGCCCCGGGACACGGCGACCGAGCCACTGTCCGAATAACCGGGAAAGACCATGGAGCGGCCGATGACCCCCCCCCCCACCAACCCCACCAACCAGAACCACGCCAGGCCCGCCCAGGCGGCGCGCGCCGCGCAGCCGGCTCCCACCGGCGCGGGTGCCGCGCTGGCCATCGACCCGGTCAAGCTGCTGCTCAAGTACAAGTGGCTGCTGATCGGGACGGCCATCGCGGGCGCGGTGATCGGAACCATCTCGCACTTCGTGCTGATCCGGGTGTATCCGATTTTCAAGGCCGAGGCCATCTTCCAGTGTCTGCCGCCCGAGGCCGACGCCACCGTCATGAGTCAGACCCAGATCGACCAGACGGCGATGGAAATGTACATGGGCACCCAGGTGGACCGCATGAAGTCCGAGCCGTTGCTCCGCGCGGTGGTCCGGGATCCGCGTCTGGTGCGTGAGGCCCCGAACTGGTCCCGTCCATACGCCAAGGGCCCATCATTCGACACGATCAACGCCCTGGAAGACATCAGCAAAATTGTCCGTTCCAGCATCATCCCCAACACCTATCTGATCCGGATGTCCGCCTCGACCAACTACCGGGAAGATGCCGCTGGCATCGTGCGTCTGCTGCGCGAACTCTACATGGAGCAGGCTACGGCGGAGAGCACGCGGGACGGTAATCGCCGCAAGCAGGTGGCCCGCAACTCCATCCAGGCGTCCGAACGCCAGCTCGAGGAACTCAATACAAGGCGCAGACGCCTCGTGCAGGATCAGCGCCTGGACACGCTCGACGGACAGCGTTCCGCAACCAGCGAATCCCTGCGGGTGGTCAACTTCCAGCTCATCAACCTCCAGCAGCAGATCGAGGCCGCAACGGTCAGTCTCGAGCAGGATGAGATCCAACTCCGTCGCGGCACCGGCATCCAGTACGACAACACGCTCCGTCTGGCGGTGGACAACTCCCCACAGATCCTCCAGATGCAGCAGACACTCAATGCCTATGAGAGCGAACTGTCATCGATGCGTCAGATGGGCATTAAGCCGGACCACAGGAACTATCGCCTGATCGTTTCCGCCATCGAAGGCCAACGCCAGCAGATCGAGCAGACCCGTGAGCGTCTGCTCCGCGAGGCATTCGAATCCCGGGTCGATCAGTACCGCCTCGCCATCCAGCAGTTCCGTGCCCAGGAAGCCGACCTGCTCAAGCAGAATGAGAAACTCAGCGCGGAGATGATCGAACTGACGGCCATCGTCGGTGAAGTCTCCGACATCGACCGTACGATCGAAACAACGATCGCCATGATCGCCGACCAGCAGTTCAAGATGGCCGAGCTTGACATGCTGATCGCGCTGCCCTCCTCCGTGCGCATTCAGGTTGTCCAGACGGAGACCGTGCCGGACATGGCCTCCTTCCCCAAGCTCTACATCATGATCCCCTTGGGCATCATTCTGTTTACCGGCCTGGTCACCGGCGTGGTTCTGGTCCTGGAGATTCTGGACCAGCGCATCAAGGGGCCGTCGGACATCGCCGCGCTCGGTCGCATCCCGGTCCTGGGGCTCATCCCCGACGCCGCCGAGGATCCCAGCCAGCCCGAGCACCCCGAGTCCGTCTTCCGGGACATCCCCGGCAGCGTGATGGCCGAGCATTACCGGCAGATCCGCACCCGCGTGGCCAAGGCCATGGTCAAGGGCGGCCACAAGACGCTGCTCGTGGTCGGCGCCACGCCCGGATCGGGCTCGACCAGCGTGGTCTCGAACCTGGGCAGCGCGATGGTCTCGGCCGGCAACAAGGTGCTGGTCATCGACGCGAACTACCGCCGCCCCAGCCTGCATCTCGCCTTCGACGCGCCGGAGAACCCCGGCCTGTCCGATGTGCTTTCGGGCATGCAATCCTTTGATGACGCCGTCATCTCCAAGGGCAACGGCCCGGATCTGCTGACCGCGGGGTCCGCCAAGAACCGCATGGTCGAGCAGCTCGGCTCGGACGCGATCGAGCATCTGCTGGCCCAGGTGCGTGACCGGTACGACTACATCCTGCTGGATGTCGCGCCGGCTCTGGTCGCGGGTGACGCGCAGTCGCTGGCCAACCGGTGCGACGCCTCCATGCTCGTGGCCCGTGCCCTGCACGAGAAACGCGGCATGGTCGCCCGTCTGCGAAACGAGTTGGCGGAGAGCCATGCCGAGTTCCTCGGCGCCATGGTCAACGCCGTTCGTTCGTCCGCTGGCGGATACATGCGCAAGAACATCCGCACCCAGGCGGGTTACACCACCGAGGCCGCCAGCCAGCCAGCCTAACCCCCCCCCCCCCACACACACACCACCACCCCCCAGTCTCTTCGCGCACCAGGAGCAACGGTCGATGGCCCCCCAGCCCGAATCGCGTCAAGCCGAGGGCCCGCCACGGCGTGTGCTCGTCACCGGCGGGGCGGGCTTCATCGGTTCGCACCTGGTTGAACGGCTCGTCGAACGCGGCGACCGGGTGACCGTCGTGGACGACCTTTCCACCGGCAGGCTCTCCAATCTCCACGCCGTCCTCGAGCGGATCGAGTTCATTGACTCGGACCTGACCGCCGCCCTGCCCACGCTCGGATCGGCCGCCCCGTTCGACCAAGTCTTCCATCTGGCGGCGGTCGTCGGAGTTGATCTCGTCCTGACCGATCCGGTCCGGGCCATCGAGATCAATGTCGAGTCCACCTCGGCGCTGCTGCGCCATCTGGCCGAACACGGCCGCCCGCCGACGCTCATCGCTTCCTCGTCCGAGGTCTACGGCAAGCCCGGCACCAGTGTGTTCAGTGAAGAGGACGACGCCCTTTACGGCCCGACCACCATCACCCGCTGGTCATACGCCCACGCCAAAGCGCTCGACGAGCACCTTGCCCTGGGGTATCACGCAACGCGGGGCCTGCCCACGGTGGTGGCCCGGTTCTTCAACACGGTCGGCCCCAGACAACGCGGCACCTACGGCATGGTGGTGCCCCGGTTCGTCGAGGCGGCCCTGGCGGGCCGTCCTCTGCGTGTCTTCGGTGACGGCCGCCAGTCCCGCTGCTTCTGCGATGCCCGCGATGTCGTCCCCGCGCTGCCCCGCCTGCTCACCAATCCGGCCAGCCACGGCCGGGTGTTCAACATCGGCTCCGACCGGGACATCTCCATCCTCCAACTGGCCGAGACGGTCATCCGCACGCTGAAAAGTAAAAGCACCGTCCAGCTTGTTCCCTACGCGGATGCGTACCCCAGCGGGTTCGAGGATCTGCGTCACCGTCGTCCCGATCTGTCCCGGGTCCGTGAAGCCGCTGGCTTTGCTCCCCGCATCACCCTTGAACAAACCATCCTGGACATCGCGGCCTGCTTTCAGATGGAAGCCGCGCGAGCCGGGCATGAGGGGGGTGGGGCATGACACCGTTCCAGCAGGAGCCCAACGCAGCGGAGATCACGCCGGAGCTGCTCGAGCGGGTCAGCAAGTTCGGCCAGGAAATCGCGGGTCTGGCCGCCGAGCAGGACAAGCTGCTGGAGCTGGCCCGTGGGGACACCCCCGCCCAGATCTCCGGACGACTCGACATCTTTCAGGGCTACATCGGCGTCTTCATCGTGGCCTTCCTGGTCACGATGCTGGCCACGCCGCTGGTCCGCAAGCTGGCGATCTCGCAGGGCGTGATCGACCGCCCGGATCAACTGCGCAAACTCCACGCGATGCCCATCGCCTACCTGGGCGGCATCGCGGTCTACCTCGGGCTGATGGCGGGGATCTTCTATTCCTACGCTGCGATGCGATTTCCGTTCCTGATGGAGTTCCACCCCACCCAACACCTCGTCGAAGGCGTGTTCCCGCAGATCGTGCCGCCCTGGGTGGCGCTGGGCATGACCGTCATCGTGCTGGTGGGCTTCATCGACGATGTCAAGGGCATCTCGCCGCGCGTCAAGCTCGGCGGGCAGTTGTTCGCCGCGGCCGCCTTGGCGGTGGGTGACATCGGTGTCAAGGTCGCCGCGGGCGTGCTGACACCCACCCTCGGACGCCTGCTCGACAACCCCGAACTGGTTTACACCTTTGACCTGCCCCTCGCGCTGCCCCTTGTGGGCTCGCAGGTCACACTGGACATCATCTACTGGACCGGCACCGCCGTCATCGCCATCTTCGTGCTGGGGGCCTGCAACGCCGCCAACTTCATCGACGGCCTCGACGGCCTGCTGACCGGCACCACCTCGATCGCCACCATCGGGTTCCTCATCATCGCGCTCGGCATGGCCGTGCTTGACCACGGCCCGCTGGATGGTCCCCGCATCATCATCTGCCTGGCGGTGCTGGGGGCCTGCCTGGGATTCCTGCCCCACAACTTCAACCCGGCGACGATCTTCCTGGGTGATGCGGGATCGCTCCTGCTGGGCTACTGCGCGGCGGTGATGATCCTGTCGCTGGGTGATACCGGCAAGACCTCGCTGGTGGCCGCCGGGCTGATCATCTATGCCGTCCCGATCATCGACACCATTCTGGCCATCGTCCGGCGCAAACTCGCGGGCAAGCGGGTATCCGACCCCGATGCCGACCACCTCCACCACATGCTCAAACGCTGGGCCGGGGTCAAGGGGGCTGTGCTGATCCTCTATGGCATCGGCATCACCTTCGCCACGCTGGGCGTGGTCCTGTCCCTCGTGCGGGCCAGGTTCGTCTACGCCCTGGCCCTGCTCTTCGCCTCGTACATCGCCGTGTACGCCATCAAAATCGCCCGGCGCAAGCACCTGGAGGAGCAGATGTTGTCGAGGAATGGGGAGTAGGGATTGGGAGCTGGGGGTTGGGAAACAGCCACTTGCCATCAGCCATCAGCCATCAGCCATCAGCCATCAGCCATCAGGGATTATATAAAAACAACCGCCCGACGCGCGCTCCCCCCCTGATCCCTGATCCCTGATCCCTGATCCCTGATCCCCGATCCCCGATCCCCGATCCCTACTCCCTCCCCGATCCCTGCTCCATCTATACTCCCCCCATGCCCTCCGGACCCGGTCAGCCCGTGCGTGTGATCGCCCTGATGAATCAGAAGGGCGGGGTGGGAAAAACCACCACCACGGTGAACCTGGCCGCGGGCATCGCCGAACTTGGGCGTTCCGTGCTGGTGATCGACATGGATCCCCAGGCTCACGCCACCCTGCACCTGGGTGTGGAGCCCGGCGACGGCTCGGCGGAAAGCCCTCCGACCGTCTATGACCTGCTGCTCGACCCGAACATTGGGCTGGATGCCTGTGTCCGCCGGGTCGGCGATCGTCTGGCCGTGCTGCCTGCCGAGACCGATCTGGCCGCCGCCGAGAGCGAACTGGCCGGTGTACCGGATCGCAACCGGCGTCTGGCGGCCGCGCTGGAAGCCGCCCACGGGCACTTCGAGTTCGTGCTGCTCGACTGCCCGCCCGGCCTCGGCCTCCTGACCCTGAATGCCCTGGCCGCCGCCCAGGAGGTCATCATCCCGATGCAGGCCCACTTCCTGGCCCTGCAGGGTGTGGGCAAGCTGCTTGAAACGGTCCGGGTGGTTCGCGACCAGGTGAACCCTGAGCTGCGCGTGGCCGGGGTGGTGCTGTGCATGCACGACACCCAGGTCAGCCACTCCCGCGAGGTGGTGGACGATCTGACCGGGTTCTTCGAGAGCCAGCGTCAGAGCGGCCTGCCCTGGGCGCACGCCCGGGTCTACCGCCCGCCCATCCGCCGGAACATCAAACTGGCCGAGTGCCCGAGTTTCGGGCAGCATATTTTCCAGTATGCGCCGTGGGCACCGGGGGCGATCGACTACCGGGAGCTCGCCGAGTCGGTGGTGGCCGAGTGGGACCGGGCCGTGACGCGGGCCGCGCTGTCCGAGGCCGAGATCCGTGTGCTGCGCGGGCAGCCCGAGCCGATTGAATAAGCGATGCTGTTCCGACGCCTGTGCCTGGCCGCGTTCGTGGTCTACACGCTCGCCCTGCTCACCGCCACGCACTGGCCAAGGCTGCAAATCCAAGGCCCGATCAACCGGAGCGACCTGTACATCCACTTCATGGTCTTCTCGGCCTGGACGGTGCTTCTGGGCTTCAGTGGGCTGGTGGGACGCTCGCCCGGCAGACTGCTCTTGATCGGCTTGGCCTTCGCGGTGCTCGACGAAAGCACCCAACCGTTCTTCGATCGCCAGTTTGACTGGCTGGATCTCGCGGCCAATGCCGGTGGCATCCTCATGGGCACGCTGGCGATGGCCGCCCTGTGGCGTGTCCTCACCCCGCCCCACTCCGCGCGTGAGGGAGCATGAGCGACGCGACCCGAACGACAGCCGATACCTCCATGGGACGGGACACCCGAACCGTTGCGGGGCTGACGCTGGCCTCGCGCGTGATGGGGCTGGGCAGGGACCTTGTCACCGTGCGGGTGTTCGGGGACACGGCCGTGGGTTCGGCGTTCGCGGCGGCGTTCGCCATTCCCAACATGTTCCGGCGACTCTTCGGCGAGGGTGCGCTCTCGGCGGCGTTCATTCCGGAGTACACCCGGCTGGCCGACACCGACCCGGACCGCGCGGACAAGCTCGCATCGCTCGTGATCGGGATGCTTGCCCTGATCACCGGAGCCATCACGCTGATCCTGATGCTGGGTGTGCTGGCGGTGCTGCTGGCCGCCCCGGGCAACCCGGAGCGGGTGCTGAGCCTGCGGCTGGTGATCATCTGCCTGCCGTTCATGCCGCTGATCTGCGTGGCGGCGATCCTGGGCGGGATGCTCCAATCGCGCGGTCGGTTCGGGCCGTGGGCCGCGGCGCCGATTCTGCTGAACCTGTGCATCATCGGCGCGGCCGCGCCGTTCTTCGTGGTGGGCGGTGACGCGGCGTTCTGGGCGTATCCGATCTCGGCGGCGGCGACCGCTTCCGGGTTGCTGCAAGTGCTCTGGTCGCTCTGGGCGTTGCGTGGCATGGTCCGTTGGACCAGGGCGGTGGCGGATGTGCGAGACCAGAGCCGAGCGATGCTCCGGCGCATGGGTCCGGTGCTGATCGGACTGGGCACGCTGCAGCTCAACAGCTTCATGGACACCCTGATCGCGATGTGGCCCAACTGGGTCGGACCGACGATCGCCGGGCACGCCTACCCGCTGGATGAACGGGCCAACGCGGTGTTGTTCTATGCCCAGCGGCTCTACCAGTTCCCGCTTGGTGTGTTCGGCATCGCGGTGGCGACCGCCGCGTTCCCGATGCTGTCACGGGCCGCGGGCGATCCGGCGCGGTTCGCCGAAACACTGCGACGCGGGCTGCGTCTGAGCCTGTTCATCGCCCTGCCCGCCACGGCGGGGCTGCTGGCGGTGCGTGAGCCGCTGGTGCGCACGCTCTTCTCCGGGTTCGGCGACGGGTTCTCGGATGAGGGCATCGAGCGTGCGGCGGCGGTGCTGATGGGATACTCCGCCGCGGTGTGGGCGTACTCACTCAACCAGTTGTACACCCGGGCGTTTTACGCCATGGGGGACACTTCGACGCCGATGCGGATCGCGATCTCGATGGTGGGCTTCAGCCTGGCGTTGAACCTGGTGCTGATCTGGTGGCTGCGCGAGGCCGGGCTGGCGTGGTCGACCGCGATCAGCGCCATGCTCCAGACCGCGCTGCTGGCGCGGGCGTGCCGACGCAAGATCATCGACGGCCCCGTCCTCGATGCCGGAACCGGTCGGGCCGTGCTCGGTCAGATCGCGGCCAGTGCGGGCGTCGCCCTGGCGACGGGCGGGCTGCTGTGGGCATGGACGCAACCCTCCGCATGGGCGGCGGGCGCCCTGCGAACCGGTGCGGCCGTGGCGATCGGGATGGCGGTCTACGGGGGCTGGGCGGTGGCCCGGCGTGCCCCGGAACTGGGATGGCTGCTGGGCCGATCGGTCGCCAATAATCCTCCCAACTCACATTCCTGAAGGAGAACCCAGCATGAACAATGCGAGCAAGAAGAACACGACTGTGCGTGTGCTGCTGCTGGCGGCCGCGGGCGTCGCGGCCCTGGCGCTGTCGGCCTGCAACACGGTGGAGGGGGCGGGCAAGGACTTGCAGGAGTCCTCGCGCAATGTCAAGGAAGCCATCAGCAACTGATGTCCATTGATCTTTCCGGCAAGGCGGTCGCGATCACCGGTGCCTCCTCGGGCATCGGGGCCGCGACCGCCTTGTCGTGCGCCAGGGCGGGCATGGCCGTCGCCCTGATGGCCCGGCGGACGGACAAGCTTGACGAGGTGCGTTCCCGGATTGAGCGAGCGGGCGGGCGGGCCATCACAGTGGCGGGTTCCGTCGATGATGCCGGGGATTGCGACCGGTTGATCGCCGAGGCGGAGGCGGCCCTCGGCCCGCTGTACGCCGTGATCGCCAACGCGGGCTATGGCTCGGAAGAGCCGTCCTGGGACATGCCCGAGGAGTCCATCCGGGCGATGTTTGAGACAAACTTTTACGGCTCGCTGCGCACCGTGCGGCCCGCGCTGCCGGGCATGATCGAACGCGGGGCGGGGCATGTGGTGTTCGTCTCGAGCTGCCTGAGCAAGATCGGCATCCCCCACTACGCGGCGTACTGCGCCACCAAGGCCGCCCAGGACCACTTCGCCCGCGCCATGCGGCATGAGTTGCGGCGGATGGGCATCGCGGTTTCTTCCGTGCATCCCATCGGGACGAAGACCGAGTTCTTCGAGACGGCCGCCCAGCGATCACCGGGCGGGGCACGCCTCATTGACAAGGGCGAACGGTTCATGCAGCCCGCCTCGCGCGTGGCGGACGCGATCGTCCGGCGTCTTCGCTCGGGCAAGGGCGGCGAGGTGTGGACCTCGCTGCCGATGCGCCTGGGCCTTGGGGCGGGTGTTGCGATGCCGCGGTTGTGCGATGCGGTGATTGAGCGGATGTATCGCAGACGGGGTGGGGGGCAGGGATAGGGATGTGGGGCCGACTCTTGCGGTCGGCCATCTTCCTCCCGCTGGCAGAAGCAACGAGGGGCATGCCTGCTTCTTTGAAGCATTCGCACAGGCGGGACGCTTGTGCCACCAAGAGAAGAGTCGGCACGGAGTGCCGACCTACCGGGGGACGCGCATGCAGATCGTCGCGTCGTGACCATTGAGGTAGTCATGGCGGAAGGTGGTCAGGCGGGTTCGGTCGAGCGACCAGGCGAGCATCTCGACCGGATCAAAGCGAACTGCGGGCGGGTTCGCGGGGGTGCGTTGGGCGTCGTGATGCAGACTCAGGAAGTTGAACAGCAGCACCGCTCCGGCGCGGCGACTCAGGGCGTTCCAGAACCGCTCAAGAACATGCTGGGCTTCGGGCTGCGGCAGGGTGTTGAGCGAGCCGCAGAACACCACGGTGTCCGCCCCTGCATCAACCAGTCTGGCGGGCAGGCCGGTGTCGCCAACGAAATCGTCCGCGAGGAACTCGACACCCGGCAGAGCAGCGGTCTGGGCCGCGGCATGGGCAAGCGTCGCGGGCACGGCGTCCACGCCGATGTAGCGGGCCGGGATGCGTCCGTGCCGGTTCAGGTCGAGCAGCAGGTCCGCGTTGCCGCAGCCGATGTCCGCGATGGTTCGCCCGGTGAGATTGGCCATGCGGGACAGCACGCGGAAGCGGGTGCGTTGCGCACGCGGCGAATGCCAGAGAAGGGCCTCGAAACCAGGACCGTGGTCCTGGGCGGCCGCCAGATAGGGATCAAGGTAGGGGCGGGGGGGACAAGGATCGGACATCGGTTCAGATCCGGATCATGCTTGCATAGTCTGCGAAGCGGGTGCGGAGGTCGGCGGATGAGATCTGCTGGAGGCGTTCGAGGCTGTAGGACTCGACATTGAAGCTGGCCATCACGGTGCCGTGGGCGAGGGCCTCGCGCACGGAGTCGAACGAGCCGGGATCGGCGGAGCCACCGGAAGTCAGGCGGCCCATCAGGCCGCCGGCGAAGGAGTCGCCCGCGCCGGTGGGGTCGATGACCTGCTCGGTGGGGTAGGCGGGCAGGGCGGCCAGGCCGTCACGGTGGACCAGGATGCAGCCGTGCTCGCCCTTCTTGATGACGACGAAGCGCGGGCCGAGTTCGAGCAGATGGCGGCCCGCCGTGACGGGGTTGCGTTTGCCCGTGAACAGTTCGGCCTCGTCGAAGTTCAGCACCAGACCGTGGACGCGCCCGAGCAGGCGGGTCAGGTCGTCCTTGGCGATGTTGATCCAGAGGTCCATCGTGTCGGCGACGACGAGCTTGGGGTCGCGGAGCTGGGAGAGCAGATCGCCCTGCACGACCGGGTGCGAGTTGGCGAGGAAGACGACCTCAGAATCCTTGAAGCTTTCGGGGATGGAGGGTGGTGCTTCCTCCAGCACACCCAGTTCGGTGAACAGGGTTTCCCGCCGGTCCATGTCATCCAAGTATTTGCCGCCCCAGCGGAAGGTCTTGGAACCCCGGCGGACTTCCAGCCCGGCGGTGTCCACACCCTCGAAGGAGCGGATGGTGTTCATGAACTCGTCGGGGAAATCATCGCCCACGGCCGCGACCAGGCGGGGATTGGTGTAAAAGGAAGCCGCAGCGGCAAAGTACACGCCGGAACCACCCAGCAGATGCTCCCGCCGGGTGTGGCCCGGGGTTTCGATGGTGTCGATGCCGATGGTTCCGGTACAGATCAGGTTCATGGTGGGATGGTAGGAATGTCCCCCCTCCCCCGCCGGATCGCGCGCGGATCGTTCAAGCCAGGGAAGGGGTTGCGTGTCATGCTGTACCCGTCATTAAAGAGGAGACGGACCATGCGTGCATTCTGGATTGGATTGATCGGGGCGGCCTGTGCGGCGGGGCTTGAGGCCGAGGCCGGTGTGGTGTATTCACAGGGGGTTGTTTGCGACCCCGCTCTGGTCGGGCGTGGGTGGTACAGCCATTCGCAGCCGCGGGCGATCCGGAACTTCAAGCACGGGGATGACTTCGTGCTGGAGAGCGATGCCGCGATCGGCTCGGTCCGCTGGTGGGGGATCTCCGAGGGGCGGTTCCGGGCGGACCTGGGAAACTTTGACCGGTTCACCGTCGAGTTTTATCGGGCCGAGTCTGGAGCCGAAGGCATGGTTCCCGGTGCCCTGATCTCGTCCACGGAACTGCTGATGGCGGACACCACGCCTACCGCCACCGGGCGACTGAACCCGACGAACGGGGCGATCGAGTACGAGCACTTCGCCGTGCTTGACGCGCCGGTCATGCTGGAAGCGGGCGTGGTGTACTTCCTGGCGGTCAGCGCCCGATCGATCAACGGGAACAGGGATGGCTGGATGTGGTCGGATGCGGACGGGGTGGACCGATACTCGGTGTCGTACTCGTGGGCGAGCGGGGCGTGGACGGGGTACATCGACACGGACAGCGCGTTCCAACTGATCGCGGTGCCTGGGCCTGGTGGCCTCGGCGCGTTCGTGTTGGGCGGGGTGTTGGTGTTCAGACGACGCCGAGCAGCGTGCGATAGCGTGCGGGCGTGACACCGAAGGCGCGGCGAAAATGGTTGGTGAGGTGGGCCTGATCCGCGAAGCCGCACGCGGCGGAGACGCGGGCGATCGGCTCCTGCCCGCCCGCCAGCATCGCGGCGGCCCGGCGGAGGCGCAGGCCGCGCTGGTATGTGCCGATGGACACGCCGTGGGTGCTCCGAAAAACGCGGGCGAGGTGGCCGGGGTTGAGGGCGACGGCGTGGGCCAGCTCGGCAAGGGAGACCGGTTCGTGGGCGCGGTCGTTGAGGATGTCGGCGGCGCGGCGCGCGTGGACGGACACGCCGCGCGGGTGGGCTGATTCGGCGAGTGCGGCGAGCATCTCATGGACGGCCGCTTCGAGGTCGAGGGCGGCCGCGTCGTCCGCATCGTGCAGATCACGCAGCACGGTCAGACACGGACGGAGGAACACATCGGCGGGGAGCTGCAGGCCGGAGAGGGTGTGGGGCACACCCGCCCCGGCGACGGTCTTGGCTGGAACCACAATGTGCATCGTGCGGATTCCGACAGGTGCGCTCTGGAAGTCGTGATTGACGCCGGCCGGAAAAAACTCGACCGTCCCCGGGACCGAATCGATGCGCTCTCGGCCGCATACTCCGGACCCACCGCCCGCGAGGATGAAATCGAACGAGGCATGTTCGTGCGCATGACGGCCTTGGCGGAAAGTGGATGCGTATGCCTTGTGATGAACCACAAACCCGCCTGCGGCGCGGGTGCCCAAAAGAGCGGCGGATTGGACCATCCCGATTGACATTGCAAAATCCATACGAACAGTGGCAGCCTGCGGATCCATCACATCATGGAGCGAGCATGCCGGGTTTGGTTTGGGAAGCGGCCTGTTTGACGGCCCATGCGGTCATTTCACGCCAGAGCGTGGCGGTTTCCGGGCCTGGCAAACTGCTGGTGTTCCTGGATTTTCTCGCATGTCCACGCCCGGCTTCGCTCGACAGATCCTCACGAACACCGCCGATTGTGTAGACCGAAAAGAGCCGCTGAAGCTCAGGAAAAAAGTGACTGGGGATCTGGCTTGGAGACCGGATCCGAAAATCTTGCCCGCCCCACCGCTCGGTTGACGCCACCACCGGGTCGGGAAGAGTCGGCGTGAAGAACTGCGTATGGAATGGGATACAGAACCGCTCGCGGGTGAACGATTGAAGCTTGCCAATCAATGCCCAGTCACCGAAGCGAACCCCGTTTGAATTACTGTTCCAGATGGCGATCGCATTCTCGGGACCGAGGTGTTGGCAATCTTCCTGCTTTACTCGCCATGGCTGAACAAGAGGCAATCCAAGCATGATGACGGACTGGCAACCTCGCGGACGCGGCTCGACCCGGGCCGCGAGCACGACACCGAATCCACCACAATCCAACGGAACTGAAATCAAATCACCCTCTTCGATCTGTCGCCCGCATGGGTCTGGCACCGGATGCTGTTCGGAAAGGCGATCCGTTGCATGACGGGCCTGAATCCATTCTTTCAATTTTTCTTCGCTGACCGAATAAAATCTCGCTTCCATGTCGAAGAAGCTTGGCTTCCGGCTGGCAGCCCGACATGCGAGCGCCTTCTCGAACGCGCTCGCCTGCTGGATAAGACATACTGGGGCTGAGGTCCAGTACTCAGCGAGGTTAGCGACCAGCCGCATCGTGCCGTCGTCGACATAAAGCTGAATACTTGTCGAAGCATCTTGGGTGGCAGGCGGAACTGGCCAATCTTCCGGAATAAATCGATCTTTTGACCCGACGCGGGGCCACCGTCCTAGCTCGAACGCACGCGGAGTACAGAATCCGAGCCAGGCCTCGTTCCAAGTATGGGGCGGGCCAGGATTCTCGCAGGCATCCGGCGTGGGACGCGGAGTTCCGTCAACATAAATGAAAACTGTTCTTTCCTGCGTCAGTGTGTCGGGAACCCGCGTAATCACAACGGGAAAGTAATCAACACGCGGGACTGGGATCGCGTGGATTGACCCCGCCATGACAGGCACTTTGCTTGCTTTGGACATATGTTCAGTCCTGGGGATCAAGCGGGATCGCCGGTGACCATTCGAGCCAGTCTTTGTCAGGCGCGTCCGCGACCGAGAATACCTGGTCGGGCGTGGGCGGGTTGCCGGGGCGGCTGGGGGTGGCGAAGGCGATGCCCGTGTTGACAAACTGGTCGATGGATTCAGCTCGCACCGAGAGGCCGCGGAAGAGGCCGAAGTCAACGCCCAGGCCGCCGGCACGCCAGAAACGGGAGTTGTCGCGGACGAGCGCGGCGTAGCGTGGATCGATGTCCGCGGCGATCAGGACGGCGGTGGCGTCCGTCGCAAGATCAGCGGCGTGGACCACGCCGACGGGGATCTCACGATAGAAAACCGGCGAGCCGGGGGCGATGGAGCCGAGGCGGGCGGCACGCAGCGTCAGTCGGATCGAACCCTCGGCGGGCGGAGCGAGGCGGGGCGGGGACTCAAGCCCGATGAACTCGGATCGAGGTGGCGCATCCTCCGCCCCCCCCACCCCCGCCCCCGCCAAGCCGGGACGCACGGCGATGTAGCGTGGGCCGATCAGGGTTTCCAGGCCGGCGATCCGCTGGAGGCTGACCTCGGGGCGGACGATCCAGAACTCGGTGCCGTCCACGGCGAGCGGGGCGGCCTCGGGGGTGAGTTCGGCGGTGACGCGGACGGCATCGAGGGTGTCGGTCGGGCGGAGGTCGCGCACCACGCCGACGGTCAGGCCGCGGTGGATGATCTCCGCACCGGGGGCGAGACCGGCGGCATCGTTGAAGTGGATGGTGATGATCGGACCTCGGGCGCGGGCGAGGTGGGTGACGAGCAGCACCGCGACGAAGATCAGGGCCGCGAGCGGGATCAGCCAGGTGGTGCTGAAGCGTCGGGGGGAGGGACGGAGCGTGGCGACGGGGATGTCGCCGTCTGGCGTGGGTTGGGATGTCGGTTCGATCATGCGTCGTGCTCCCAGAGTGCGTGGGGATCGAAGGCGGCTGAAGCGAGCAGGCTGAGGATCACCACCGCGCCGAAGGCCAGCACACCGGGGCCGGGCGTGACCGTCACCAGGTCGCCGAGTTTCACAACCGCGACCAGAAGCGCCACCAGCAGCACATCCACCATGCCCCAACGCCCGAGGAACTCGACCATCGCATAGGTCCGTGCTCGGTGGCGGACGGGCAGGACACGCGGGGCGCACAAGGCGAACAAAGCGGCGAGCTTGGCGATCGGTGCGACGATGGAAAAGAACAGCACCGCCAGCCCCACCCCCAAGTGGCCCTCGGCCAGCAGGCCCACCATGCCGGTCCAGATCGAGGCTGTCTCGGTGTGGCCCAGGCGGCTGATGGTCATGACCGGCAGCGTCAGGGCCAGGGGGTAGATGAGCAGGGCGGCGGCGGCCAGGGCGGCCGTGCGGGCGGGGGCGCGGGGGTGGCGTTCGTGCGGGATGACGGCATCACACCGCGTGCAGACGGCGCGACGGCGGGGCGGCACCGGGGGGAGCCGGTGGACGAGGCCGCAGCGGTGGCAGGCGGCGAGGGGCATAGGGGAGTTTAGTGGGAAAAGGGGGATCAGAGTTTGAAGATGGTGGAAGGAACGAAACCGGGGGGTACGGGGCACTGTTTCAGGTCAGAGCGGCCAGAATCGCCTCGGACTCGTCGAGCCAGTCACGAAGATCATCGGTGTCTTCCCAGAGTTCGCGGAGTTCGGAGTTCGGCCCGCGGATGGCGCGGGGCAGCACGGCGGCGATGGATGCCACAACGCGATCCGGGCAGGTTGGATACGCATCGGGCGGAACTTCATCGGTCCATTCCACAACAGGGCGGCCCCGCTGGTGCGCCGCCAGCGCACCGGCAGCCAAGAGGATGCAGGTGTCCGAGGCTTCGACAAACTCTCCGTCGACCGCTTCCGCGGCGATGCGTCGGATTTCCTCCGCCGCGGACTTCCAGGAACCCGCCTCACGCAAATCGGCGAGAAAATCGAGCGCATCATCATTCTGATACGCGCCGTATCCCCAGGCACCCATCATTCACCCCCCTTCGCTTGTTCCTTGCTCCACGAATCCTTGAGCGTCACGGTGCGGTTGAAGACCAGTGCATCCGGGCGAGAGGATGCGTCCACGCAGAAGTAGCCCAGGCGCTCGAACTGGAAGCGGCGGATGCAGTCGGACCAGTCCGGCTCGTCCGGTGTGGGGTGGAGCAGGGCGGGTTCGAGTTTGCAGTTGGTCAGCACGGTGAGGGAATCGGGGTTGAGGTCGTCCATGATGTTGCCCGTGGCCTTGCCGGGGCGGGGGGCGTTGAAAAGGCGGTCGAAGAGGCGAACGGTGGCCGTGACGGCCTCGGGCACGCTGACCCAGTGGATGGTGCCCTTGACCTTGCGGGTGTTGCCGTCCGCGTCGGGCGGGGGGCTGTTGCCGCCGCGGGTCTGGGGGTCATAAGTGCAGCGGATCTCGTTGACGCGGCCGTCGGCGTCGGCGGTGTAGTCGTGGCATGTGACCCAGTAGCCGCAGCGGAGGCGGACCTCGCGGCCGGGGCCGAGGCGGAAGAATTTTTTGGGCGGGTCGATCATGAAGTCTTCCCGCTCGATCCAGAGTTCGCGCCCGAAGCGGACGGGGCGGGTGCCGGCCGATTCGTCCTCGGGGTTGTTGATGGCGGGGAGTTCTTCCAGGCGGTCTGGGTCGCCGTGGTCGCCCCAGTTGGTGATGACGAGTTTGACCGGGTCGAGCACGGCCATGCGGCGCGGGGCGCGGGTGTTGAGGTCGTCGCGGACGGCGTTCTCGAGCTTGGTGAAGTCGGTCAGCGCGTTGAACTTGGTGATGCCGGCCTCGATCACGGCGTTGCGGACGGCCGCGCTGGTGTAGCCGCGTCGGCGCAGGCCGGCGACGGTGATCATGCGGGGGTCGTCCCAGCCGCCCACCTTCTTCTCGTCCACCAGCGACTTGAGGTATCGCTTGGACATGGTGGTGTATTCGAGGTTGTAGCGGCTGAACTCGATCTGCTGGGAATGGTGGATGGGCATCCCCCACTTCGATCCGGGCCCACGGTCGGTGTTGATGGCGTGGATGAACCAGTCGTAGAGCGGGCGGTGGTTCTCGAACTCGAGCGTGCAGAGCGAGTGGGTGATGCCCTCGATGGAGTCTTCCAAGCCGTGCGCCCAGTCGTACATGGGATAGATGCACCACCGGTCGCCGGTGCGGTGGTGGTGGGCGTGCAGGACGCGGTACATGACCGGGTCGCGCAGGTTCATGTTGGGGCTGGCCATATCAATCCGGGCGCGGAGGACCATGCCGCCGTTGGGCACCTCGCCCGAACGCATCCGCTCGAACTGACGCAGCGACTCCGAGGCGGGGCGATCGCGGAAGGGTGAGTTGACGCCCGGATCGGTCAGGCTGCCGCGCTGGGCCTTGATGGCGTCGCCGGACTGCTCGTCCACATACGCCAGGCCTTTCTCGATCAGCTCGCAGGCCCACTGGTACATCTGCTCGAAGTAGTCCGAGGCGAAGCGGAGGGGGTGCTCCCACCGACCGCCGAGCCACTCGACATCGGCCGCGATGGAATCGACGAACTCCTGCTCTTCCTTGGCGGGGTTGGTGTCATCGAAGCGGAGGTAGAACCTGCCGCCGTACTCACCGGCCAGGCCGGAGTTGAGGCAGACCGACTTTGCGTGGCCGATGTGGAGGTAGCCGTTCGGCTCGGGCGGGAAGCGGGTGGCGACGACGGAGCGGTCGCCGGGAGGCCCCCACTTGCCCGATTCGATGTCGGCGTCGATGATCTGCTGGATGAAGTGGCGTGCGATCGTCGCCTCGGACATGGGAAAAGCCTCCGTGGGCCGGATCTTAGGAGGCCGGGCCGAGCAGATCGGCCAATGCACCCGGCAGATCCGGGAAACGGAAGTCGAACCCTTCGTCCACAAGGCGTTGGGGGATGACATACCGCCCGTACAACGCCAGGTCGGGATCGGTCATCATGACCAGCGGGGCGGCGATGCGGACCTGCCATGCCATGGCGGGCAGGCCGACCGGGCGATGCACGGCCCGACGCAGCTCACGCATGAACACCCGGTTCGACACCGGGCTTGGCGATGATGCGATGAAAACCCCGTGCATCGACGGGTCGGAGATGGCCCGCTCGAAGATGCGGTTCATGTCCGTCTCGTGGATCCAGCTCATGCCCTGCGTGCCGGAACCGATCGTGCCGCCGAGACCGCACCGGGCCAGACGGGCGAGCTTGGACAGCGGCCCGCCCGTGCGCCCCATGACGAAACTGGTCCGCAGCACGACGCGGCGCACGCCGTCGGGGCAGGACTCGTCCAGGGCATCCTCCCACGCCCGGCCGACGAAGGGGGCCAGACCCTCGCCCAAGGCCGAGGTTTCGTCGCAGGGCAGTTCGGAATCACCGTGGATGTGGGCGGTGGACATCTGCACCCAGACCGGCGGCGGGCTGAAACAGGCGCGGACGGCGCGGCCGAGGACGCGGGTGGACTCCACGCGGGAACGCAGGATCTGGTCGCGGTGCAACGGGGTCTTGACGCAGTCCACCGTGCGCCCCGTGAGGTTGACCACGGCGGCCGCGCCGTCGAGCGCGTCCGCCCAGTCGCCGAGCGTGCGGGCGTCCCAGGGGTGGTGGGTCCAGTCGCCGGCGGGCGGCGCGGAGCGGGAGAGGATGACGACGGGCAGGCCGCGGGCGGTGAGCCAGCGGGCGAGGTTCATGCCAAGAAATCCCGAGCCGCCGGCGATGACGACGCGGCCCGTGCGGGTGGAGGGGGGCATGGGGGATGGTAGGGTGGAGGGATTGATCCGTATGACAAGCCCCAAGCGTGAGCGCGGGGGGCTTGGAGCATCGTGTGCGCTTGAAACTCGAAGGGGATCGCGCAAGAGTCCGCTTACTACGTGCGCGGCTACAAAGATGAGAGGACTACTTGGGATGCCAGTCGCGTTCCGGGAGGAGTTCGAGCATGGGCCAGATGGTGCAGTAGTCGTCGCCCGGCCCGAAGGGCGCGCGGCCGGTGCGCACGATGGAGCCGTCGGGGAGGCGCTTGAACGCGCTGATGCCCGGCCAGGGCTTGCCGTCGTCGCCGCGGAAACCCATCGCGGCGGCGAAGCCCGAGCCGTGGCCGGAGACGACGCGGTAGGGCCACGCGCGGTCGGCGCGGACCCTGGCCGCGGCGGCGGGCGGATCGTCCGAGCACAGCACGAAGGCGCAGCGGGTTTCGAGGTGGTGCGACACGCCGACGAAGCCGTCGGCCCACAGCGAGCAGTACGGGCAGGAGCCGCCCATGTTGTGGACGACGAGCAGCTCGTCGTGCGGGCCGAAGAGGGCGGAAAGGCGGACAGGCGCGCCGTTGAGGTCGGCGAGCGCCCAGTCCTCGACCGGCTTGGGGGCGGCGGCGCGGCGGGCTTGGCGGAGGCGGGCCTTGGCCTCGGCAACTTCCTTCTCGAGAGCAATGACGGTGTCGTTCATAGTGTTTCACACCCCAACCAATGCCGTAAACAAACAAGAACCCCACACGAGCAACTAACTTGACCAAAAGTAAGCAAAAATCAACTCACTGTTACACATTGCCAATAGCAACTTCGAACTCCTCATGCCATACAAATTGCGATCATCAATTCGCAACTCTCATGGGCCGGCGATTTGAAGCGATGTACAGATCGCTATGCTTCCATATCACACTCGGCAATCGCGCCGCATTGAGCAGCCGGGCAGCTTTCCGTTTGCCTAGAAATCCGAGCTTGAGCACAAACTCATCCGGAAGGCTTCGATCAAGGTACAATAGAAAAGCGTAGCATCGTATTTTTGGACTTTGACAAGACTGATTGATGCATCGAATAATCGATCCAAGATTTTTTAAAGTCTCAACAGACCAACAATGATCCGTCAGATTCACGGCAACATCGAGCGGCAAAGTCATGGGCGCACCGCATGCGTCGCATGAAAGCATAGCACCAAGCTTAATCTCACCACAAGTTGTACACAGTGCGATTGTCATTACAGAGGTAGCTATAGCTCCGGCGCGAAGCCCCGGCGCATGGTGTTCTCGCAGCAGGCGCGGGGTTCGACGAACTGGTACAAGTACTCGGCCCCGCCGGCCTTGCTGCCCACGCCGGACATGCCGAAGCCGCCGAAGGGCTGGCGGCCGACCAGCGCGCCGGTGATGCCGCGGTTGATGTACAGATTGCCGACGCGGAACTCGCGCTTGGTCCGCTCGATGTGGCTCGGCTTGCGGGTGAAGACGCCGCCGGTGAGCTTGTACATGTGGGCGTTGGCCAGGGCCAGGGCCTCGTCGAAGTCCTTGGCGTGGACGACGGCCAGCACGGGGCCGAAGATCTCCTGCCGGTAGATCGTGTGCGCGGGCGTGACACCGGTGAAGATGTGCGGCGGGATGAGGTTGTCGATGCCGGGCGGAAGGGCAAAGTCCTTCTCCCCCACCGCTTCGTGCAGGCCCTCCTTGCGGGCGGTGTCGATGAAGCGGCGGATGTTGGCCGCGGCCTCGGCGTCGATGACGGGGGAGACATCCGTGGAGGGCGCGGCGGCGGGGCCGGGGACAAGGGTCTTGGTCGCCTCGGCCAAGCGTTCGGTGAACAGGCGGATGCGGGGGCCGTCCGGGCCGGCGGGATCGACCACGATGCAGCGCGAGCAGGCCGAGCACTTCTGGCCCTGGAAGCCGAAGGCGGAGTAGCGCACGCCGAGCACGGCCTCGTCCAGGTCGGCGGAGACATCGATGATCGCGGCGTTCTTGCCGCCCATCTCGCAGACCACGCGCTTGACATGGTGCTGGTCGTCCGGCGTGACGCCCGCGGCCTTGATGATGTCCAGGCCCACGGCCTTGGAGCCGGTGAAGGCGATGACGGCGATGCGCGGGTCACGCACCAGCGCCGCGCCCACGGTCTCGCCCGGCGCGGGGCAGAAGTGCAGCACGCCGTCGGGCGCGCCGACCGAGCGGAGGGCGTCGGTCAGGATGTCGTGCATGACCCCGGCGATGCCGGGGGTCTGCTCCGCGGGCTTGACGACGACGGTGTTGCCGGTGACGAGGGCGGCGACGGTCATGCCGCAGCAGATGGCCAGCGGGAAGTTCCAGGGGGAGATGACGGCGCACACGCCGCGGGGCTGGTGCCAGACCTGGTCCAACTCGCCGATGAACTTTCCGAGGCGCTGCGGCTCGAACAGGGCGGGGGCGCAGCGGGCGTAGTACGCGCAGAAGTCGATGGCCTCGCACACATCGGCGTCGGCCTCGCGCCAGGTCTTGTTGGATTCCTTGCTGACGATGCCGGAAAGCTCATCCCGGCGCGAGCGCATGATCTCCGCGGCCTGGATCAGGGCGCGGCTGCGCTGGATCGGGTCAAAGTCCCGCCACGCCGCGAACGCCCTGTGGGCGGAGTCCACCATCGCGCTGGCCTGATCCACGGTGCGGTCGTTAGCGACCTTCGGGACGGATGCGCCGGCGACGGCCTTGGCGAAAGCCTCCCGCTGGCGGGCGTTGGAGAAATCACGCATCGGCTCGGTGTAGAACGGGCGTCCGTCGCCCACGCCGGCCACCGCCGGGGAGAGCCGGTGACGCTCCTTGGCCTGCTCGACGAGATCGGCCTTGCGCTCCGTTCCAGGCTTGGGGGCGGGCGCGGCGAGCAGCACCGAGGCGTCGGCGTTGTCCAGAAACCCGGCCTTGAGCCAGGATTCGTTGGAGGTATTCTCAAGCAGGCGGCGGACGAGATATGCCATGCCGGGGATCATGTCGCCCACGGGCACATACTCGCGGACGCGCAGACCCATCTCCGCGCCGGCGTGCTTGAGCTGGTCGGCCATGCCGTGGAGCATCTGGAGTTCGATGGCCTCGCGCGGCAACTGGCGGCGCTCAAGCCCGGCGAGTGCGGCCGCGATGGAGCGGACATTGTGCGAACCAAGAGCGAGCTTCACGCCGCCCTGGCCGGGCTGCCGTGGGCAGGCATCCAGGAAGACCTCGACCATCTGCTCGAAGCAGCGGTCGGTCTCCCACTTCTCGTTCCACACGGGGCAGGGCCAGCCCTGCTGCTCGGCGTGGATCGTCTCGTAGTCCCAGTACGCGCCCTTGACCAGACGCACCGTCACCACGCGCCCGGTGCGCTTGGCCCAGTCGGCGATGCGCTTCGCGTCGTCCACGCCGGACTTGAGATAGGCCTGCATCGCGAGCCCGGCCTCGAAGTCGTGGGTATCACAGGCGTGCATGAAGGCGTCGAGGGTGAGATCCTTCAGCGAGAATTGCTCCATATCGAAGTTGATCAGCACGCCGTTGCGTTTGGCCGCTTCGAGAATGGGCTTGAGGCGGCGCATCAGGTCGTTCATCGCCGGCTCGGGCGCGATGGGGTCGAACTGGGCGCACAGGCTGGTGACCTTGATGGACACATTCACCCGCGGCACGGTGCCGAGGTGGTCCTTCTCCAGCCGCTCGTTGGGCTTCCAGCCGGAGGCCTCGCCCACGAGGTTCTCCACCAGGTCGAGGTACTTGGCCTGGTAGGCGTCGGCCTCGGCGTTCGAAACGCACGCCTCGCCGAGCAGGTCCACCGAGAAGGCGATGCCGTCGTTCCAGAGCTTGCGCAGCGTGGGCAGGGCGTCGGCGGCGTCGGTGCCGGCGATGAAGTTGCCCGCCATGCCGGTGATCTGGGACGAGATGGTCCGGGTCATCAGCCCCTTGGCCAGGCCGCCCGCCTTCAGGCCGAGGTCCATGCCGGGCGGGGGCTTGACGCCGGGCTGGGTCAGGTAATCGACCAGATGGTCGTGGACCATGTCGGGCGTGGTCAGGGCGGGGAATGCGTCCACGAAACGGAAGAGCTGGACCTTGAAGTTCTTGTCCTTCATGGACCAGTCCATCAGCTTGTCCTGGTAGAACTTGGCGTTCAACAGGCCGGCCTTGTGCGCCCGGGCCTTGTCGAGCATCTCAACGCCCAGGGTGTGGATGCGGTTCGCATCTGCGCCGGCAGACCCAGGGGCGGTCGTGGCGGGCGTGCGGGAAGGGGCGGGCTTGGACTTCTTGGTGAACAGACCCATGGGGCACAGGCTCCGGACGCATGATGGGGGGGCAGAGTGGCCGGTTTGACGGGCGTCCCTCACGCCCGCGTCCGGTTGCGGATGATCGTACGCAAGCCCGGGCGGTTCCCCACCAGCCACCTACCCTTGTGCGTCCATGCCCCAAGCCGACAAACGGGCCATCACGATCGGCAACTTCGACGGCGTCCACCTCGGGCATCGGGCGTTGCTCGCCCGCGCCCGGGAACTGGTCGGGCCGGATGGGGAGGTCACGGCGATGGCCTTCCATCCCCACCCTTTCACCCGGCTGCGCCCGGAACTGGCCCCGCCCGAGATCGAGCCGTGGGAAACCAGGGTCCGACGCCTGCGGGAGGGGGGGATGGGGGGGGCGGGGGGGGCGGATCGGGTCGAACGCCTTGAGCCGACTCCAGATCTCCTGGGCATGTCGCCGCCGGCGTTTGTGGGCTGGCTGTTCGAAACGCATCGGCCCACCCATCTGGTGGAGGGGCCGGACTTCCATTTCGGCAAGGGACGGGCAGGATCGGTGGTGACGCTGCGCGAGCTGGCCGCCGCCAGGGGAGGGCATCTGGAGGTGGTGCCGCCGATGGTCGTGTCCCTGCGGGACCAGTCGGAGGTCGTGGCCTCATCGACTCTGGTCCGCTGGCTGCTTGGGCACGGGCGGGTTCGGGATGCCGCCTTTGTGCTGGGCCGACCGCACGAACTCACCGGCACCGTGGTCTCTGGCGACCGGCTGGGCCGGACCATCGGCTTCCCCACGGCCAATCTGTCGATCCCTCCCTCCTGCCTGTGCCCCGGCGATGGGGTATATGCCGGGATCGGGGTGCTGCCGGACGGCTCGGAGACCATCGCGGCCATCCATGTGGGCGGTCGTCCGGCGATCGACCGGGCCGAACACCGAGTCGAGGCGTATCTGATGAATGGGGACGGCAGCCGCTGGACCCCCCCCCCCCCCCCCCCCCCCCCCCCCCCCCCCCCCCCCCCCCCCCCCCCCC
>CAZXGL010000025.1:47496-52923 GCA_964640595.1 uncultured Phycisphaeraceae bacterium
TCCAGCCCGTTGACCCGGACGATGTCCCGCACCCCCCCGGCCCCCCGGCTCTCCGCCCATCTGCCTGAGTACGGCTGGTCGTGTACGCTGCGGTTGGTCGGTCGGGTGCGGGACATCGTCCGGGTCAACGGGCTGGATGCCCTGGTTGGACAGATCACGCGGGATTGTGCGCGGTGCGTCGAGATCGTCGGGCCGCTGATGAATGCAGGAACGAAACACCAAGCGGACGCGGTCGCGTCGGAGCCACGATGAGCAAGATGAACGCCTCTTCCGAATCGTGGACCCCGACTGTGTCGGTCAACGAGATGGCCGACTGGATCGGGTCCATGCGAACAGCCGTGTTGCTGACCCATGTCAAGCCGGACGGGGACGCGCTCGGCTCGACGCTGGCCCTGGCACGGGCCATCAACCTGACCCGGCGGACGACGGGGGCGATCTCCGCCGCGGAATGCTGGTACGGGGCACCGATGCCCGAGTGGGCGCCCGTGCTGATGGGATCGACCAAGGTGCGCACGGTGGAGCCGGGCCAGCCCGTGCCGGGGGCCTTCGACCCGGAGGCGGTCATCATCTGTGACACGGGATCCTGGAACCAGCTCGACCCGTTCCGTACCTTCATTGAAGAGCGTCTCGAGCGGACGGCCATCATCGACCACCACCTGCAGGGGGATGCCGAGATCGCCGATCACCGCCTGCTGGACACCAGCGCCGCCGCCGCCGTGCAACCCGTGGCCGCCGTCTGCTGCCGCCTGCTGGGGGTGGACAGCCCGGCGCGCCTGCCGGTGGAGATCGCCACGCCGCTGTACACCGGGCTGGCGACGGACACCGGATGGTTCCGGCATTCCAATGTGGACGCGCGGGTGATGCGTCTGGCGGCGGACCTGCTCGAAGCGGGCGTGAACCACACCGAGTTGATGGAACTGATCGAGCAGAACGACCGCCCCAGCCGCCTGCGGCTGATGCAGCGGGCGCTCGCTTCACTCGAACTCGTCCCGGCGAAGCAGGCGGCCGTGATGGGCCTGACCACGGACGACTTCCGCCAGTCCGGGGCCGCGCCGGGCGAGTCCGGCGGGTTCGTGGACATCCCCCGGACCATTCCCGCAATCCGCGTGACCGCGCTGCTGACCGAGCAGACCGATGCACAGGGCGTGTTCACCAAGGTCTCGCTGCGCTCCAAGCCGATGGGGTGGGATGGCAAGGACCCCGTGGATGTCAACGCGGTGTGCCGCGCACTGGGCGGCGGTGGGCACGCGCGGGCGGCGGGGGCGCGCATCCGCCTGCCGCTGGCGGAGGCGAAGCTGAGGGTGATCGAGGCGCTGCCGTGACGATTCCGGGTTGAACCTGGCCTTGCCACAGGCGGGAATGCAACATGGCCGAGAACCATGAACCGGAAAAGCTCGCCCGTTGCGCACGATGCAGGTACGCGACGGACGGTCTGGATGGCACAACCTGCCCCGAGTGCGGAACCTCGGTGCTGCCGGTGCAGCGGGACGGCTACACGGCGGACGGGGTCCGCAAAGCGGTGTATGCAGCGGCCTTCACGAGTGGGGTGAATGTGACCGCTGTTGTGGCGGTGGCAATGTCTGAATGGTACATCACATTCCTGATGATCCTCACCGTGTGTGTTTTCATGCAGATCGGCTGTTTCCTGCTGACCATGTTCCACCTGCCGGCTTGGAGCACTGTCCGGGAAGACTATGCCGTCCGGCGATGGGTGCCCGTTGGGTTCCTGGTCAACATGGTCGGCTTTGCGGGGTGTCTCGGGGCGGTGGCTTTGGCGATGATTCTGGATGGAACCCCATGACGGAAACACAAACTTTTCAGGATGGCTCTCTATCGACCGTTTGTGTGTGGTGCAACTATGACACGGACGCACCAGATGCCACGCACTGCGCGGAATGCGGCGCCCCCCTGTCCGACCGCGGCCTGATCGAACCGCGAGCAAGGCGTGCAAGATTTCTTTGGCGTTCCGGGGCCATCTGGCTTGTCACATGCCTTGGAGTCTTTGCTTGGATCGCCTCAAGGAATGCCTTGGATCCGCTCATGCGAGGCTGGTTCACAACCTTGCTCGCGTTGATGCTTCTGGCTACTGTGATCGGAATGGCATCATGCATCACCACAAGACTTGGCCTCAAATGCCGCGGGCGCGTACATCAGGCCACGCCAACCGCGGAGGGAGCCGCGATGTTTTTCATCTTCGCCGTGCTCGCAATTCTGGCCAGCGCGCTTCTCATCATCAACGGCACGTCTTCTTAAATCAAGAGTAGCACAAGGCGCTCCACCTGTGTTATTCTATTTGTAACCGACTGTCCTCTGGAATCGATTCGCCTTCTCCCTGCACAAGCCATGCACGAGCCAATCACATGCCACCAGGGTTCCCGCACATGCCGACAGTGCGGGTACGACGCGCAAGCGGCGGGCCTGGAGCGATGCCCGCAATGCGGCTGGGATCTGCGGGCGCTTGCACGCACCGATTGCGTCCGGTGCGGATACGACGCCGGGATCTCGGACCTTGAAAACTGCCCAGAATGCGGCTGGAAACTGTCCGTCCGTGATGTCGATCCGGCGACCTTCCGACGGGCGAGGCGGTACTTCGTTTGCAGCATCTGCGGGCTGCTCGTCTCGGGGTTCGGCACCTGCATGAGGCTGCCCGTCTATTTCAGCACATGGAGCAAGGCAGAACTGATCGTCATGGCCGGACTCATGGCGTTCGCGGCGATCGGCATGATCCGATCGTGCCGACTCTTCCGGTCGATGCGCCTCTTTGAATCGGGCGATCAGGCCCGCTGGTATGCCGGTGCGGCCGGGGTTGTCTTCGGTGTTCAGCTCGCTTTTCTGCTGATGATGGTGCTCTAACATGGACCACATGCCTGTGTGGTTTCCTGATTCACCGGAACGGATCCGCCATGCCGGGTAGCAACACAAGACGCACCGCCGCACATTGTCCGGGTTGCGGGTATGCCCTGAACGGCCTTCGGACGCGCCGTTGCCCGGAGTGCGGAGTTCTTGCGCATCTGGATGCACAGCAGACAACTCCCGGTTCACCACTTCCCCGATTCGCGATCGTCATATTGTTCATCACGGCCACCCTGCCACCGTTTCTTGCGGCCGTGTTCTTCCTGCTCCGGCAGGTCAGGCAGGATGACGACTGGATCCTGAAATGGATCATCTTCTCCGGCGTTGCTCTTTCCACGAATGTGTTTGCGGTTGCGTTTGCATCCTGGACCCTGACTCGGTTGAAGCTTCAAGATCCCGGTCGCCCGTTCGCAAGGCATGGTCGCCCTCGCTTCATGCGCTCGGCCGAACTGATCGGGCTGACCTCGTTCGGCTGTACATTCCTGCTGGCGGTGCTCTGGATCTGGCTTGGCCGCTGAGCGGCTCAGGGTCAAACGCGGACCGTACACTTGACCATGTCCACCCCCCCCCCGAAGCGTCCCAACAACCCCTCCTTTCGCGATAAAGTCGAGCGGGCCGCCAACGATCCGAATGCCGGGCGGGACGACCGCCCCCGCGGGCCACGGCCTGGCCAGCGGCCGCCGCTACGGATCGCCACGACCACGCTGTGGGAGTACCCCAGCCAGCACTACGACGCGAAAGAGTCGCGTTTTCAGGGCAGCAAGGACTACGCCGGGGCCACGCCGAGCTGGGTGATCTGGCAGTTGCTCCAGCGGTACACGCGCGAGGGTGACACCGTGCTGGATCCCATGTGCGGCTCCGGCACCACGCTGGATGTCTGCACCGACCTGAAACGCAAAGGCATCGGCTTCGACCTGAACCCGCAGCGACCGGACATCACCAGGGCCGACGGGCGCGAGATCCCGCTGGACGATCAGAGCGTGGACTTCTGCTTCATCGATCCGCCGTACTCGACGCACATCGACTACTCGAACGACCCGAACTGCATCGGCAAGCTCGACGCGGGCGCGCCCATGCGCGGCGAGGATGTCATGCCCGGCCAGGCCTACTACGAGGCCATGGAGGAGGTCATCGCCGAGATCGACCGCGTGCTGCGCCCCAACCGCTACATGGGGCTGTATGTCTCCGACTCCTGGCGGAAGGAGAAGGGCGTCAAGGGCGGCCTGTTCATGCCCATCGGCTTCGAGCTGTTCTCGATCATGCGGGACTACTTCCGGCCGATCGACATCATCGCCGTGGTGCGGGGGAACACGAAGCTCCAGCGCGGCAACTGGCACAAGGCGGCGGAGGAGGAGAACTTTTACCTGCGGGGGTTCAACTATCTGTTCGTGATGAAGAAAGAGTCCCAGTAATGCCGGATTGCATCAAGGCGTATCGGGTGTCATGGCTGATTCTGATCGTAACTCTTGCCGGGCTTGGCACACCCTCTGTACTCACCGTGTGGATGCTTCTCTCTGGACAATCAACCGATCCCGCCACGGTTGTGCTGCTTCTTCTGCTCTGGCTCATGATGCTCGCGGCCGGGATTCCGCTTCTTCTGCTCTGGCATCGTGCCTTTGTGCGGATCTTCGAGGATCACATCGAGTTTCGCGGCATCGGGTCCGCCAGGTCCGTCCGGTTTGACGATGTACGAACCATCAAGCGGGAACCGGACAAACTGTTGCTCATCGGGCATGATCGACGGCCGCTCGGCCATATCTCGATCGCCATCACACAATTCGGGGATCTGGAACGGGAGATCACCGAGCGCATCCACCATACAGACCTCTGAAGGCGTTGAGCACGGACATCGGCCGGCCATGGCAGGCCGCCTAAACGGACGGCCCCTCGATCGTTCCCCCCTGCCAGCCGCCGGGGCCGGTGCGGTGGTCGTCGATCTGGACCCGGATGACGGGGAGGTTGGCCAGGAGACGCTGCTTCTCCTCGGCCCCCAGTTGTTCGGCGACTTCGAGCATGGCCTGGACAGTGAGCTGCTTGCGCATGGCAGTCCCGTCGGGCATCCGCCGGATGGCGGCGCCGGCCCGGTCGCTGAGGAAGTCGGGCTGTTTTTCCAGCATGTCGGCCATCTTGCGGAGCATCGTGGCAGCGGTCTGGGCGGACACGCCGTGGCCGATGCGGACGCGCACGGGCACGATGGATCCGGGGTCTTCCGGGCGTTTGATGATGGTGCCGTTGATGACATGGCCGTCGGCATCGGCACTGGGGTCGTCAGAGCGTTCGTAGGTCTCGGCATTCAGACCCGACAGGTAGACAGCCAGATGGTTGGTGTCGGAAGCGGAATCGGGGTGGAGCGTCTGATCGGTCATCGGGGGATCATAGGCAGGGGCATGGGGAGAACCGGACAAAACACAAACCTATTTATACATCACCGACGGAGCCGATCCACCCACCCCCCAGAACGAGGGAGGGGTCTTCCTGGTCATACAGCACCACGGCCTGACCGGGGGTGACGGCCCGCTCGGGGGTGTTGAACTTCAGGAGGAAGCGGCCGTGGCGGCCAGAAGGGGAAGGGGG
>CAZXGL010000026.1:0-35354 GCA_964640595.1 uncultured Phycisphaeraceae bacterium
GCGCATCTTCGTCTGCGACATCCCCGAGGACCCCGACCCGGAGGACCCCCCCGCCCCCCCCGGCACCCCCCCCGACCACACCGACGGCCCCCAGATCTGGCTCAACCCCCGCATCATCGCGTCCGACCGGGCCGTGGTCCCATACGAGGAGGGCTGCCTCTCCCTCCCCGGGATCCGCGGGGAGGTCAACCGCCCCGCCACCGTCACCATGGAGGCGCAAACACCCGAGGGGGAAACCCGGCAGGTTCGCGCGACCGGACTGCTCGCCCGCTGCTGGCAGCACGAGATCGATCATCTCGACGGCGTGCTGATCCTGGACCGCATGAGCCAGACCGCCCGGCTGCGCAACCGATCCCGCATCAAGGCCATGGAAAAATCAGCCCGCAAGTAACGCCAGACCTCCCCCCCTCCCCCCCTTCGTCGCTCCGTCGCTCCGTCGCTTTCCACTTCCCCCTCTACCATCCCCCGATGCGCATCGTCTTCCTCGGTTCCGGCGCTTTCGGTCTGCCCACCCTGCAACACCTGGCCGCACACCATGCCGTGGTGGGCGTGGTGACGCAACCCGACAAGCCCGCCGGACGCGGCTCCAAACTGACGCCCACCCCGATCGGCGCATGGGCCGCCGAGCACCTCCCCGGCGTGCCGCTCATCAAGCCCGACAGAATCAACATCCCGGAAACCCGCGACCTCGTCCGCTCATGGAACTGCGACGCCTGGGTCGTCATCGCCTTCGGCCAGAAGCTCGGCCCCGCGCTGCTGGCCGACCGCTTCGCGGTCAACCTGCACGCCTCGCTGCTGCCCCGTTGGCGGGGGGCGGCACCGATCAACCATGCCATCGTCGCGGGCGACACCATCACCGGCAACTCCGTCATCACGCTGGCCGATCGCATGGATGCCGGGCTGGTGCTGGGCCAGTCCCGCCGCGCGATCGAGCCGGGTGGGACCGCCGGCGAGCTGCACGATCTGCTGGCCGAGGACGGCCCGGCTCTGGTCGAACGAGTGCTCGGGCAGCACGCCGGGGACACGCTCCGCCCGGTCACGCAGGACGAATCGCTCGTCACACTCGCGGGCAAGCTCGCCAAGTCCGACGGCCGCGTGGTGTGGGACCGGCCCGCCGACCAGGTCCGATGCCGCATCAACGGGCTGTCCCCCTGGCCCGGCGCGACGGCCGCGTTCGACGGACACCCCCTCAAGCTCGTCCGTGCGGAACCGGCCGAGCCTGTTCCCCAATCAACCCCGCCCGGCACGATCACCGATCCCGCACTGGGCATCGTGGCCTGCGCTGCGGGAACGGCCGTGCGCATCCCCGAGGTCCAGCCGCCGGGCAAGAAGCCCATGCCCTTCCGCGACTGGGCCAACGGCCGCCAGATCAAAGGGGGCGCGGGGGGGGGCGGGGGGGGGGATCGTCTGTCCGACGGAGCCGAGCCGTGAGCCTCACACTCTGGGACATCATGCGCCCCGCAAAACGCGCCCGGAAAGCCAAGGCCGACCCTCGTCCGCTGGTCATCGTTCCCGACCCCAAACACACCCGCAAACCACCGTCCAAACCCACCGCACGCCCCCCCGCCAGATCCTCTCCCAAGCCCGACTCCGCCCAGGCACGCTACGACCTGATGACCCGCACCATGCTCGCCCGGCACGGCGTGCGCGTCCGCAAGTGGCGCAGCGGCATGTGCGGCGTGGCGTGGCAGGTCACCTACCGCGACGGGACCGTCAGCCGCCTGATCGAAGCGCCAAAGCCCAAAGGCCCCATGTCGGCCGCGGTGTTCCTCCACGAGATCGGGCACCACGCCATCGGCTTCCACACCTACAGCCCGCGCTGCCTCGAGGAATACCACGCCTGGAAGTACGCCATCGAGCAGATGGCCGAGTGGGAACTGAACATCACCCAGCGCGTCCACGACCGCATGCACGACTCCCTGCACTACGCCGTCCAGAAAGCCCGCCGCCGCGGCCTCAAGGCCCTGCCCGCCGAGTTGGAGCCATACGCACGCGCCCGCCCCAGAACACCGCCCGCCCGCACCGCACGGACCCGCTGAGGCATCACCCCCCGCCTTTCTTGGCATCAGTGGATATCCCGGCCCTTCATCCCCCACGGCGTTGTGTTGAAGGTTCCAGTCGGCCAGACCGGGTGCCGCCACACCGACCGCCTCGCGTCGCGTTCGTGCATCTGCCGCGCGTGCCCGTCGATGAACCACACCGATCCGGCTCTCGTCCTGTTGAGATACTCCAGACTGCTCACATCGACCCCCGGCTCGTAAACGCCGCGCCAGCCGTGCCAGACGAACATCTCGAACATCCCCGCCTTGGACGACGGGAACCGCGTCATCGACATCCGCTGCACCCGTCCGCCCAGCCGGTTCATCCAGACCGAGTTGGCCATGTCGCGGTCCAGGTGTTCTGGAGTCATGTACGCGGCCGTGGTCAGCCAGTAATCCGGCGCCGGCGCCCGCTCGTGCGGCAGGGGATGCAGACGGCTGTTGGCCGGGCAAAACATCACCTCGGTCGTGCTCTGAAAGCCCGTGTACTCCAGCCACTGCTCTCGGAGCATCGTGGTGTGGCCCTGCAAGGCGAACCGCGGCCACAGCTCCGGAGACGACTCGTAGCTCACCCCCCGCTCAATCCACGACGGGAAGAAATCCCGCTGGTCGTTCGCATACATCGCCACCACCGACCCCATGCTGCGGATGTGCGTCAGGCACACGATGGCGGCGCGCCGGTCCAGCACGCCGCGCAGCCCCGTCAGCATGATGCCGCCCAGCATGGCGATCACGCCGAACGCCACCAGCACCTCGACCAGCGTCATGCCGTGCCGAGATCGCGGGATGCTCCTGCTGGACCCGACCATGACGCCGCCCCCTTCCGCCGCGACCCGCGGCCTACGAACGCACCCGACCGATCACCACAACACCCACCGCGACGAGCAACGCGCCCGCCCCGAGCCACAGCACGATCGGCCCCGCCGACGCGAGCGCCCGCCGCCCGGATCGGCCGTGTCCAACCCTCGCCGGAGGGGCCTCGTACGCACCCTCGCCGCTGTCGGACAACTCCTCGAACGAGACCGGCTCGCCCAACCCCGTGATGCGGACCCCGGTCAGCACGGCGGGCACGCTCTCGTGGATGCGCCCGTCCTGAAGCCCGGAGTACCAGACACGCGTCCGTCCCACCGCTCCACCACCGTTGACGCGGGCGAAGTCGTCATACTCCCACCATTGTGTCGGAGTGCCATCGGACGAGACGGATTCCAGGCGGGATACGACCATCATCATGTTCCCGGCGGCATCTGCCCGACGCTGGATCACCGCCCGCATCCGCAGGTTCTTGAAATGGACCCGGAACGAGTCCGCGGAAACCTGATCGAACTCGACGGCCTCCGGACTTTCGTCCTTCAGCCACACCCCCAGCAGGCTCGGAGCGAACGACACCGGGACCACACCGAGACGCCGCGCCGATGCCCCGACCATCGAGGTGTTGCTCTCCGATCGCCTGGTGAATGTTTCCGAGACCACCCCGGCCCCGGTCAGGGTGAAGTCGCGATCGAACCGCACCGCCGCCGTGGATTCCCGCTGGTCTCCCGTCTCAACCACCCGCGAACGCAGTTCCACCGCGGTGGGCCAGCGGACATGCACGGTCTGGTTGAGATCAAGCGTTTACGCGACCTGGCCATCCTGGGCAAGCACATCCTGCTGGTCGGCCCACACAAACTCAACCCCGTTGGCACGCTTGCACTCTTCAATCCATACACGGGCGAGGGGGGGCGGAGTGGTGTTGGCTCCAGTCGCGGCCTGTGCGACCGCAGCCAGGATCAGAACGACAAGCCAACCCGACAACCTCCAGATCCAAGACGGCATGATGTTCCCCATGAGAAACCCCTTGGATCCGATGTGGCGACTGGCCGCACTCAGTCTACACGACGGAACGGAAAAGATGCAAGGCCAAACCCCCAGAGTTGCAAACGGTGGACAGAATCACTCCCATTGTGTCCTGATTGATCGCAGCAACGGCATCAATCCGCTCCGCAGGGGCGATACAAGGATCCCCAGGACATACCTCGTGGCTTGCCCACCTCACTCCGAATCAAACCCCACCACCCGCGGACTGCCCACCGCGCCCTCCGCCAGCTCCGCTTCGAGCGGTCCGTCGAAGTTCAGCAGCAGCACCGTGTCCGCGTCCTGTTCCAGCCGCCGGGCGGGCGTGAAATCGGCCGTATATCGGCCCGTCCGCGACACACGCACCTCGTCCAGATCACCCTTCCAGAAGGAGACCGCCCCACCGCTGCCGTCATTTCTTCCACGACTCTCGACGGACCTGTCCACATCGGCCCCGATCACGAGCGGCAGTCCGTTCGGCGTCACCGGGCCGCTGGTGGCGGTCTCACCCGTCAAACGCCCGTTCACGAAGAAACGCACCTTCTGACCGTCGTAAGACAACGCAAGATGCGTCCAACGCGCGAAGTCCCACGGTCGGTCCGCCCCGACGGCCGCATAGCCGCCACCATTTGGTCCATCCCGCTCATCCCGCCCATCTCCGCCGGTATGAACGAACCCCATCGGCAACGCCTCCCCGTCCGCCGCGTCGGACCAGAAGATCGCAAAGCCGGATTCGTCCGTGTTGCAGAGCAGACCCTGGCGACCACGGGGCGGGGTGCCACGGACCCACACCTCCACTGTCAACCGTTCCGGATGCTCCGGCAGCTCCACAAGCAACGCCGAACGCCCATCCAGCCGCAGAAACCCGTTGAGGGGCTCATCGCACCTCACCGGCAACTCGGTGGCGAGCAGTGGCCCGGACAGAGCCATCATCCCGATCAACGCCAGCCGCCCGCATCCTCGCCGCATCACCAAGCCCTCCAAGGTCTGCCGTCGGCATGATAGCGAAAAACCCCGCGATCACCCGTGGGACCGATTTGCAGTCGGCCAGTCCCTGTCCTTGGTAGCACAGGCGTCGGAGGGGCCGCCTGTATCTGCATCCGACTTGCTTTTCGCTCTTGCGGACGAACCGCGTGTGCCACCAATACAAAGACCCGGCTCAACGAGCCGGGCCATCGAACCGAGTCCGCACGGAGTACCGACCGACCAAAGCGGGTCAGCTCCGCGGCTTGAGAGTCTCGGGGTCGCGCTTGGGCAGGGCGGTTGCCTGGCCGAACTCGTCCATCGTGGCGACGCGGTTCGAATCCGACTCGGTCCCGGCGTTGCCCTTGCGGATCTCCTCCCACGGACCGACCACGACGATGACGGCCTCCTTCGGGCGGAGGTGGGCGTTAGCCGCCCGGCGAACATCATCCGGGGACAGCCCGCGCACGGTGTCGCGATAGTTGCGCCAGAAATCCGGGTCGCGTCCGGTCCGCTCGTCGCTGATGAACAGGTTCATCATGGCGCTCTTGGACTCGAAGTTGCGCGGGAAGGTTTCGATGAGGTTGTTCTGGATGGTCTCCAGCTCCTCCCCACTGACCGTCTCACGCTGGATGCGGCCGATCTCGTCAAAAACCAGGCGGGTTGCAAGGGCGGTGGTGGGTGTTTTCGTGAAGAAGTACGACATGAACACGCCGGGGTACTCAACCCGGTTGGAGAAGGTCGACCCCGCGGTGTAGGCCAGGCCCTCCTGCGTACGCACGCGGTTGGTGATCCGGCTGGTGAAGCCCGAGCCGCCCAGGATGTCGTTCATCACCTCGACGGGAATCGCGTCCGGATCGTCGCGCTTGATCCCCCGGTGGGCCACCAGCACCTGCACCTGGTTCTGGTCCTTCTCGTAGTAGTACACGCCCGGGGCGGCCTTCGCGGTCGGCACCGGGATGGCCGGCGCGGCCTCGCCCCTCGCCCAGCCGGACAGCTTGCGCTCCAGCAACGCGAGCATGGACTTTTCATCGAAATCACCCGTGACCGCTATCATCAGGTTGCCCGGGTGGAAGATCCGCCCGTGCAACGCCCGCATGTCCTCCACGGTGATCGAACGCAGCGAATCCCGTGTGGGCTGTCGTCCCTCAAAATGGTCCTCGCCCCACATCAGGAACCCCAGTTCCCGGATCGCGATCTGGATGCCGTTGTCGTCGCGGCCCTTGATCGCTTCCAGTTGCTGGTTGCGCAGCACTTCCAGACGCGCGGGGTCGAAGCCCGGCGCGCGAACCATCGCAAGCAGGAGATCCACCGCCTGATCCAGATTCGCAGTCAGCGTGTTCACGCTGGCCGCCGCGGTGGTTGGGCCGATCGAAGCCGACATGTTCGCGGCCAGGAAGGCCACCTCCTCGTCGAACGCCTGCGGGCCCATCTCGGCGGTGCCGCCGGTCCGCATCATGGCCCCGGTCATCCCGGCCAGCCCGGCCTTGTTCGCCGGCTCCATGTATGACCCACCCTTGAAGCTCAGGGTGATCGTCACCAGCGGAAACTCCCTGGAGGCCGCCATGTACACCGGCACGCCGCTGGAAAGCTCCCGGCGGAACTGCGCCGCCGCCGGCGGTTCAAAGACCAGCTCGTCAAACTTGATGTCCCGCGGGTGCGCGGGCACATCCGCCACCGCAACCCCGCACACGCACGCGACGAACCCCGCCGCAATCAGAGTCATGGCACGCTTCACTCGGCACCTCCCTCGATCTCCGCGATCCGGCGGCCGATCTCCTGGCGAACATAATCAAACATCGTCTTGAACATCGGCGGCATCGCACCCGCCTGGGCGTCGATCTGAGTCAGCGCGCCCCGCAGCACCTCCGGGTCCGTCTCGGCCGTGATCTGGTCGAGCTGACCCTGGAACTGCGCCATGACCATCTCCCGCATGGCCTCCGGCAGCGAGGCCTCGACCTGCTCCAGGGTGATCTCGGCCGCCGCTTCCCCGCCGCGACGCGTGTACATCGTCACGCCCCGACGATCCCGGGTCAGGTAGGTCCGCGCCACGCGCTGGATGTTCTCGGCCGTCACCGCCTGCACGAGCTTGGGATACTCGTTCAACTCCTCCCAGCCCAGCCACGCCTCGTAGATCGCAAGCTGGAAGAACAGGTTGGAGTTGTCCTGCAACTCACGGAACGAGTCCGCCGCGGCCTGGTTCTTGACCTTCTGCAGCTCGCGCTCACCGACAAGTTCCTTCTGGAGACGCTCGACCTCCCGGTTCCAGGCCTCCTCGATCCTGGCCAGTTCCGTGTCACCCTTCGGTGTGGCCCGGAACGAGAAGCTGCCCACGCCGCGTTGCACGCGGCTGCTTGCCGAGGCCGTGGCCGCCAGGCCCTGATCCTCGATCAGCGATCGGTACAGCCGCCCGGTCCGCCCGTTCAGAATGGATTCCAGCAGGTCCAGCACCGCCGCATCCGGATGGCCCGCGGGCACCGTGCGGTACCGCACCTCGAGCTGGGTCTGGCAGTCGCACTCACCGCTGAACCGCAGCTCACCCCCCAGGGGCACCTCGTAGGTGACCACCGGGGCGGGCGCGGCACGCTTGTTCTCCAGCCGCCCGAAGTATCGCTCCACGAGTTCCTTGGCGTCCGCCGGGTCGAAATCACCCACGATCACCCCGGTCAGGTTCGCCGGCTGATAATGCGTCTCGAAGTACTCGAGGATCTCCTCCTCGGTGTAGGCCATCAGGTCGCTCATCCAGCCGATCACGGGCCAGGAGTACGCCGACGAGACCCAGAACATCGAATCAAACTTCTCGTCCAGCATCCCCGTGGGGGTCGCCTCCAGGCGCTGCCGGCGCTCCTCGATCACCACGAACCGCTCCGCGTCCAGCTCCCGGAAGCTCGGGTTGCGCAGGCGGTCCGATTCCATCCACGCCCACAGCTCCAGCTTGTTGCTGGGCAGATTGATGTAGTAGATGGTGAAATCGTTGCTCGTACCGGCGTTCATGCCAGAGGCGCCGTGCCCGGTGTAGATCTTGTCGAACTCGTTCTGAGTCGTGATCTCGCGCTGCTCGTCCTGGAGCCGCGTCATCTCGGCACGCATCTCGCGCAGTTCCGGCGTGTCGTTCTCCGGATCCCACGGGTTGTCGATCTCGCCCCGACGGAACCGCTTGTACTGCGTGTCCAGGGTATAGGCACGCATCCGCTCACGAACCTCCGTCAGCCGCTCGCGGAACTTCGCGTCGGCCTCCGCGTCCGAAGTCCCGATCCGGTCCGTCCCCTTGAAGAGGAGGTGCTCAAGCAGGTGCGACACCCCGGTGATGCCGGGTCGCTCGCTGGTCGAGCCTGCTGGTGTCACCCAGCCCGCCGTGATCACATTCGGCTGCTCATCCCTCGGCAGCAGAAGAAACTTCATCCCATTGTCAAGCTTGAACTCGATCGGTTCAACCTGCTGACCCGCCGAAGGCCCGGCGAGCAACGCCAGCCCGGTCGCGGCCACAAAGAAAAATCGGCTCATGAACGCCTCCTGAGGTCCAAACCCTGTCCCGGACCGATTCGTCCGAAAACCCAGGGACAGGATCTTACCAGCCAGACCCGAGCCGGTTGCCTGATGCCCCCTCCCCCCCCTACCCCCACCCCCCCTCACACAATCACCCGGGAAGCAAAAGAACACCCGCCCGGACCATGCCGGACGGGTGTCGCGCGGGAACAAAGTCCGCTCAGATCAAGGCCGCGGGCTCAGGGGCAGCCTGCGTTGTACGCGCTCATGAAGGCGGAGATGTCGAAGAAGTTCCAGACGCCGAAGGGAGCCGCGATGTCGGCGCTGGGATCCTGGGCGTTGAAGGCGGCAATGAAGGCCGAGATATCGAAGAAGTTCACGAAACCGTCATTGTTGAAGTCCGCCAAGCAGGTGTTGCCGCCCATGATGATGGCGATGTCGGCGGCGTCAACGATTCCGTCGCCATTCATGTCGCCATCGGCCCAGCCGCCGGGCTGACCCAGGTTCGCCTCGGCGATCGCCAGATCCAGCGCGTCAACCACGCCGTCCAGGTTCACATCGCCGTAGGAGGTTCCGAGGATGACCTCGACGATCTCGGCCACATCCGCCTCATCGACCACCATGTCCCCGTTCATGTCGGCGGACAGATCGATGCGTGCCGCGTCGGCCAGGTCGGACCAGTCGCCGAAGTTGGCGCGGACATAGTCGATGTCCTTGGCATCCACCACGCCGTCGTGCCCGTTGGGGGCCCAGCCGCGGGTGGGCAGGCCGCCCGCCACATCCGCGCGGCTCGCGCCGGGCTGGTAGGAGCCAGTCGCCAGAACGGTTCCGAAGAAGTTGCCGCCGAACGCGTTGTCCACCGCCGTGAAGCCGCCCTTGCGGTCCAGCTTCCCGTTCACCAGGTACAGGCCGTCGGCGAAGTATCGCACATCCTCGGCATCGAAGTTGCCGTCGCCGTTGAAGTCACCCAGGATCTCCGGGCAGGCCCGGCCGCGCTGCGCCGGATTGGCCAGCGAGCCGCCGTTCCAGGTTCCACCGACGTGCCGGAACGACCACGCGGCGACCATGTCTGCCACATCGTTGGCGGTGCGGGCGCCGTCGCCGTTGAAGTCGCCGGCGATCTTGTTGCGGGGGTTGGTCATCTGGGTGTTGCCCGTCGTATCGCCGACATAGCTGGCGTACGAGATCGGCGTGCCGTCGATGCTGACATAGTTCGCCCCGTTCGCCACGCCGTCGGAGTAGACCACGCCCAGCGTGCGCTGCGGGTTCAGGCCGCCGCTGTTGGTGTTGAAGCTCTGGTACATCGGCAGGGCGAGCACATTGTTCGGATCACCCAGCACATAGTTGGTCAGGACGGGGTTGCGATCTGGGTTCGGCACGGTGGGGATGATCTCGGCCGAGGGATCGGGCGCGATCTCGAGCACATTGAACGAGGTCGCGGGCAGCACGAACTGGATCGCCATGTACTCGCCCGGCGAGAAGGCGTTGGCGGGGTCGTTCGGAACCTGCGTCACGGCCGCGACCGAGCGGGTCAGGTTGTTCACATACGCCGCGGCCTCGACATTGCGAACGGCCGGGTTGGGGTTCGGGTTCGGACCGGTCTCCGATGGATCCCAGCCCCACCCGCCCTTGTTCGCGGGAGCGCTGCGCGGGTCACCGATGGTCACGATGCCGCCCAGGCCCACGATGTTGTAGCCGTTCACGCCGCCGTCCACGATGTTGACGATGTTCGGGCGGGCATACACGGTGCCGCCGCGCAGATCGGACCGCACCGCCAGCACTTCCATCCGCCGGTTGCTCAGCCAGCCGGCCGACTGCCCACGCTCCGCGCCGGAGTGGCCGATGGCCAGGCGGTGATTGATGATCGTGGCGTCCATGCGGGACGAGCCGCCCTTGTTCGACGGCTGGTAGTTCGGCCCGAGCCGGTCCGCGGCGGAAGAGTTCGTCCGCGCGCCGATGTTCTCACCCACCGCCCATGACGGATCCAGGCCGATGCCGTTGGCGAAGGCGTTGCGCGTGCCCGAACCCGAATCACGGGTGATGGCCTCCAGGTTCTCCCCGCTGGACAGACGCCCGGTCGCGAACAGGAAACGCAGATCGGACATGTCGATCTGCTGGATGCCCACGCCATGGTTGACCGGCGCGGCCACCGGTGTCAGCGTGATCGGGGTGTCGTACAGGGTGTAGGCATCCGCACTGGCCAGGTTGGTGTTCAGCGTCGGGCCGGTGCGGCTCTCCAGCACGGCCAGCGCGTTGCTCTGGGGGGCCGACGAGACGGGGTCGATCGCGTCCGTGCCGTCCTTGTTCACCGCGGTGCGCGGGTTGTTGCCATAACCGGGAGCGCCGGGCACGCGGTTGAACCGGATCTGGCCCGGCTGGAGCACGGCCCAGGTCGCTGGCACATCCAGCGCCGAGAAGTCGATCTGGATGCCCGAGCCGGATCCAGTGCCCGTGGTCACCTGATAAGACCCGTTGGTCAAGGCCCGGAAGGGCGCCGCGCCGGGATTGGCTGGGTTGGCCACACCCTGCGTCACGCCCGCCGCGATGTACTGCTGCGTGTTGAAGTACGCCGCGTCGGCGAAGGTCGAACTCAGCGTGAAGTTGGCCGCGTCCCCGTTCGCCGCCGTGGCGAACAGCGTGCCCCAGTCGCGGTTCTCCTCGAAGCCGTTGATCGATCCCACCGTGCGGTAGGTGAACTGCCAGTGCTGGCTCGACAGGAACGGGAAGGTCGCATCGAACGGAGCGAGCTGCTCCTGCACGATGCCGTCCCCGTCCGCGTCGATGAAGTCCAGCGTGTTCGCCGGGGCGCGGAACAGCGCCTCCAGCAGTGTCGCGCCCGACCCGTTCACCGAGTAGGGCTGCGCCATCGCCACGCCCGAGACACCGCCGCAGGCGGCCAAAACGATCCCGATCTTCTGCGTACTCGTCAGCATGATGCTCTCTCCGCTTCCTGAAGGTCTTTGCGTACCGACAGCGCCCGGCGCGGACCACAAGCCCATCACCACCGCCGCCGTTCTCCTCGTCCTGGTTTCCGACAAGCCCCAAGTCCGTGGGACATCAATCCCCCGCGCCGGGTTCCCCCGACGCGGGAAGCGAGCGTGCTGATTCAGGGATCGCCGGGACGCCCGTCCCGATCGATCCGGTTGTCGCCGGTGATCGAGTAGAACCGCTCGCCCCACTCCCGGTTGCGCAGCGTGTTGACCAGCTCATCCAGCTTGACATGCCCGTCGGCATACCCGAAGTTCACCTTGCCGTTGTGGTGCCGGCCGACTGCCTCGAGCGACGAGTTGGACCCGCCGCGTCCGATGATCAGGCCGGTCTGGTCCGAAGTGATCGTCCTGTAGATCTGCTCGAACTGCTCCACATCCGGGTATGCGAAGCTCGGCACTCCGCGGTTGGTCGGCTCGTTGTACACCGCCGCGCCGGACGAGAACCCATAGAAGGGCGTGATGGGGCGATGGCTCTTGATCACATTCTCGCCCCCGCTGTTCACATCCGCCAGCGAACGCCAGTTCGCCGTCTCACGGAACTCCGTGATCACGATCTCCGAGGAGGGCCGGTACAACTCCGTCGCACGCACCAGCTTGGCCATCCGCGGCGAACCGTCCCGCGCGAACTTGTTCCGCGGCATGATCGCTCCGTTCGCGGCGAACGCCAGACGCGGCACCTGCCGGTCCCGCGGGAACGCCTCGCCCGGACCTCCGCCCGTATCGCTGACCTGCCCGGACTCCCAGTGCTCAAAGTCGTTCCCCGGATTCGTCCGCGGCGCGCCCTTGTTCAGCACCGCGGGCGACTCGAACGCATTGTCCGGAACCTCGCCGTTGTCAAACAGGGCGTAGGACCAATGGACATAGCCGTTGGTCGGAACCGGGTGCGTGTTCCGCTGCATGTCCACGGTCCAGTCATACCCGGTCTGGCTCGCACCGTACACATACGACGGCGGGAAGAACTCCCGATTGCCCGTGTTGTAGATCGCCGCCGCCTGCAAGGTGTTCCGAGCGTTCGACCCGGCGATCGTCGCCCACGCCGTCTTGCGAGCCTGACCGAGCGCGGGCAGCAGGATCCCGATCAGCAGCGCGATGATCGCGATCACCACCAGAAGCTCGATGAGTGTGAAGCCGTTCCGTCGGAATCGGCACCGGTTTGCGTTGCGAGGCATGTCTGTTCTCCGCGGCGTGCTGTTGTTCCCAAACGCGAGAAAAGACTACCTCCCAAAGCCGAAACCAGTGTTCACAACGCGCTCCGTTTGCGCGAAGCTTTCGTGAGCGTTCCATCAAGGCTCGCCGCCCCATTGACTCAGAACGGGTTCAGACCGCCGTGCCAAGCTCCGCGATCATGCACCGCACGCTGCCGCCGCCCACACGCTCGATGGTGGGAATCGCGGCCACCACCGGGCGCGCAAAGCCTTCCAGCACCCGCCGCTGCTCGCGTGTGAACGCCCCCCACGCCGTCTCCGACATCGCCACCACCGGGGCACCCCCGGCCGCCCGCAGTTCCAGAATGTTCCCGCACATCCCCCCCACCTGGGCTGGAGAAATGTCAAGAACGGTCTCCCGCATCCCGGTCAGCCGGTCGAGCAGCCCGCGCCGCTGATCCGCATCCGGCACGCACGCCGAGCACACCACCGCGAACCGTTCCCCCAGCGCCATCACCACATTGGTGTGATAGATCGCCCCCCCGCCCCCATCCAACGCATCGAACCGCACCACCTCGAAGCCCGTCGCCCGCGCCCACGCATCGAGCACCCGGTCCGCCGTGCGCACCGAGCGGCACGCGAACGCCACACCAGCCACCCGGTCCAGCACCAGGCTGCCCGTACCTTCCAGATACACCCCTTCCGCCTCAAAGCCCTCCAACGCGATCCTCCGCACCGCCACACCCTGTTCTTTCATCACCACCGATTCAACCAACGCCAGGATCGACTCCTGCCGCTCCCGCCGCCGCGCGGCGGTCGCCATCGGGTAGGTCACGATCACGGGCGACCCGTGTTCCTCCTTCGGCTCATGGAACGAGATCCAGTTGTTCGGGAACACCGAGTCCGGCAGGTCCAGCCGGTCCTCAGCCACCACGACCCGCACCCCCGCCTGCTCCAGCCGCTCCACCAGCCCGTCGAACTCGGCCGTGGCCGCCCGCGCGATGGCCCCGCCCCCCCCCGGATCCCCCACCCGATTCATGAACGAGTTGGATTCCGCCGCCGCCTCGTTCCGCGCGAACCCCCGCGGACGCACCATCAGCACCCGCGACGCACACCGCCCCAACTCCCGCAGATCCAACGCTTCCGTGACCGTTTCCATGCCCGGATTCTTACCGCCCCCCGACCGCGAACAATCCCCCCATGCCGCACACGATCCACATCCTGCCAGACGCTCCCCTCACCCCACCCCAGATCGCCCAGATCGCCCGCGATCGCACCCCGCTCCAACTCACGCCCGAGTCACGCCAGGCCATCGCCGCCTGCCGCGCCGCCCTCGAACGCACCCTCGACGACGGCCTGCCCCACTACGGCATCAACACCGGCTTCGGCTCCCTTTCCAACCAGCGCATCAACCGCGAAGACCTCGCAACGCTCCAACGCAACCTCATCCGCTCCCACGCCGCGGGCGTGGGCCAACCCCTGCCCGCCGATGTCGTCCGCGCCATGATGGCCGTGCTGGCGGCCTCCCTTGCCCGCGCCCGCTCCGGCGTGCGCCCCGAACTGGTCGAACACCTACTGGCCGTCCTCAACGCGGACATCACGCCGGTCGTTCCCGAATCCGGTTCCGTCGGTGCTTCCGGCGACCTCGCCCCCCTCGCCCATGTCGCCCTGACCCTCATCGGCGAGGGCGATGCCTTCACCGACGCGGGCCGCATCCCCGCCGCCGATGCCTTGCGCCGAGCGGGCCTGGCTCCCATCGAGCTGACCGCCAAGGAGGGCCTGGCCCTCATCAACGGCACGCACCTGATGACCGGCCGCATGGCCCTGATCTGCGAGGATCTCCGCCATGTCATCAAGGGCGCGCTCCACGCCACCGCCCTCTCCATCGACGGCTCCCGCGCCTCCCACGGCTTCCTCGATCACCGCGTCTACGAGGCCCGCAACCAGCCCGGCCCCGCCCGCGTCGCCGCCGCCCTCCGCGGCCTGCTGGCGGGCGGCACCATCGCCGATTCACACAAGGACAACGATCCCCGCGTCCAGGATCCCTACTCCTTCCGCTGCGCCCCCCTGGTGCTCGGCGCGGCCATCGATGCCATCGAATCCTGCGAGGCCCGCCTCCGCCATGAACTCGGCGCCGTCACCGACAACCCCCTCATCTTCCACGATGACGCACACACCGACATCGTCTCCGCCGGCTGCTTCCACGGCATGACCGTCGCCCTGCCCCTCGATACCCTGGCCATCGCCATCGCCCACATCGCCGGCATCGCCGAACGCCGCACCTACCACATGCTCAGCGTCTTCGACCCGCATTCGGAACTGCGCGCCTTCCTCAGCCCGCGCCCCGGCCTGCAGAGCGGCTACATGATCGTCCAGTACGCCGCCGCCGCCCTGTGCAACGAACTCATCGGCCTGGCCAACCCCGCCAGCGTGGCCAACCTCTCGACCTGCGCCGGCATGGAGGACTACAACTCCTTCGGCCCACGCTCCGCCGCCAAGGCCGCCCGAGCCGTTGAACTGGCCCGCTCCGTGGTCGCCATCGAACTCCTCTGCTCCGCCGAGGCCGTCGAGGCCCACCGCCCCCATCGCACCGGCGATGTCCTCGAACGCACCATCGCCACCATCCGCGACCGCGTCCCCCCGCTCACCGAAGACCGCACCCCCAGCCCCGACATCGCCGCCCTCGAAGCCCTCATCCAGAGCGGCCACTTCACCGCCCCGGACTGGAACCCCTGACCCGGAAGCGGGGGGCATCCTGCCCCCCGCTCCAAAAATCCACTCCCCCCTTGCATCCTCACGCCCCCCCTCCCACAATCCCTCAAGAGGGACCACACCATGACCACCACCGCGGCCGGCGCTTCAAAACTCATCCCCACGCCCCAGCACCGCACCATCCGCGCCCCTCGCGGCACGGCGCGCACCTGCAAGACCTGGCAGGCCGAGGCCGCCCTCCGCATGTTGATGAACAACCTCGACCCCGAGGTCGCCGAGCACCCCGCCTCCCTCATCGTCTACGGCGGCCGCGGCCAGGCCGCCCGCTCCTGGGAAGCCTACGACGCCATCATCGATACCCTCCGCCGCCTCGAACCCGACGAAACGCTGCTCGTGCAGTCCGGCAAGCCCGTCGGCGTCGTCCGCACCCACGCCGACGCGCCGCGTGTCCTCATCGCCAACTCCAACCTCGTCCCCCACTGGGCCACGCAGGAGCACTTCGACGAACTCGCGGCCAAGGGCCTCATCATGTACGGCCAGATGACCGCCGGCTCCTGGATCTACATCGGAACCCAGGGCATCCTCCAGGGCACCTACGAGACCTTCGCCGAGTGCGGCAACATGCACTTCGGCGGCACCCTCGCCGGAACCCTCTCCGTCACCGCCGGATGCGGCGGCATGGGCGGCGCGCAACCCCTCGCCGTCACCCTCGCCGGCGGAACCTGCCTCATCGCCGACACCGACCGCACCCGCCTCCAGCGCCGCCTCGATGACAAGTACCTCGATGAACTCGTGGACGATCTCGATGCCGCCATCGACCGCTCCCTCGAACTCAAGAACGGGAAGGCCGCCGTCTCCGTCGGCTGGCACGGCAACGCCATCACGCTGCTCGAACGCCTGCTCGAACGCAACATCACCCCCGATGTCCTGACCGACCAGACCAGCGCCCACGACCCCCTGCAAGGCTACTGCCCCGTCGAGTACACCCACGAACAGGCCGCCGACGCCCGCGAGTCCGACCCCGCCGATTACCAGCGCCGTTCGCTCGCCTCCATGCGCCGCCATGTCGAGGCGATGGTCCGGCTCCAGTCCCGCGGCGCGAGGACCTTCGACTACGGCAACAACATCCGCCAGCGCGCCAAGGACCAGGGCTTCAAGGACGCCTTCGCCTTCCCCGGCTTCGTCCCCGCGTACATCCGTCCCCAGTTCTGCCTCGGCCGCGGCCCCTTCCGCTGGTGCGCCCTCTCCGGCGACCCCACCGACATCTACAAGACCGACCACGCCCTGCTCAAACTCTTCCCCCGCAGCTCCGGCGGATACAACGAGCGACTCCACAAGTGGATCCTCGGCTGCCACAAGAACCCCGACGCCCTGCTCGCCGGTGATTTCAAGAACTGTGCCCCACGCTTCGCCTTCCAGGGCCTGCCCGCCCGCATCTGCTGGTTCGGCCTCGGCGAACGCGACAAGGCCGGGCTGCTCTTCAACAACTTGGTCCAGTCCGGGGCCGTCTCCGCCCCGATCGTCATCGGCCGCGACCACCTCGACTGCGGCTCCGTCGCCAGCCCAAACCGCGAGACCGAATCCATGAAGGACGGCACCGACGCCGTCTCCGACTGGGCCATCCTCAACGCGATGGTCAACATCGCCAGCGGCGCATCCTGGGTCAGCTTCCACCACGGCGGCGGCGTCGGCATCGGCTTCTCCCAGCACGCCGGCCAGGTCATCGTCGCCGACGGAACCCCCGAAGCCGCCGACCGCCTCGCCCGCGTCCTGCGCAACGACCCGATGATGGGCATCCTCCGCCACGCCGACGCGGGCTACGAAGAAGCCCGCCAGTGCGGCCGCGAACAGGCCGTGGACATCCCGATGCCGTGACTGCTTTTCTACAAGCCGCGCTCGCAATGAAGCGGCCACGGTCCCATCCATATCCACAACTCTCCCTTTCCGCCTCATTCCCAACCAACCATCAACGGCCCCCACCTCGACAACACCCAGCACAACTCCGTCCCCACCCCCGGCCGCTCCCTTGCAGTCGCGGCTTGTACGCCCGCGCCCCGACACCCTCACACTTCCTGCGCCCCCAGCACCGCGATCTCTGATCCAACCGCCAGCACCACGCTCAAGGGCTCCGCCTCCCGCATCCCCGGCCACTCGCGCCCATACACCCGCCCCCAGTCCACATCGATCGCCGCCGACCGCACGCGATGGCACGCCCATACGGGATGGCGAACCTCATAGCGCAACGCCCGCCCGCCGCGTGTCACCCCGTACCCCCACTGGTGCTCCTTGAACCAGTGCTCCGCCGAGTCCTCCGGCGGTACCACCGCTTCCGCATCCGCTTCGACCGACATCCGCCCGACGCCGCCGTCAATCGCAAACTCGTACCCTACCCGCACCGAATCGCCGACCCGTTCGATCCGCTCCGAGATCCGCGCTTTCGAATACGGCTCGTTGTACAGCCCCCGCGCAATCCCCGCGACAAACCGGCTCCGCACCAACTCCCGCACGAACACCACCCCCCGCCGCCCCCCCTCGATCCCACCCCTCCCGCTTTTCTCACGCACATAGAACCGCAGGTTGATCTCCGGAAAGTTCACATACCCCGGCCAGAACACCCCCATCACCCGCGTGCGCAGAAACCGGAACCCCACCAGGCTGCACACCGCCCGCCCCTCGAACAGATCCAGTTCCAACCCCGGTGGCAAGCGTGCTTCCAGCAGCGCGGGATCCACTGCATAACTGGCGATGACCAGATCCCGCCACTCCGCCGTCAAAAACACACGGGCCATGGTGCTCAGCACCCCGCACCGGCGTCGAACGCAATCCGCCCGGCGCACACCACCAAATCCGCGTGCCGCCCGCCGAACTCGTAGCCCAACTGGCGTTCATCCGTATGCCGCAGCAGCACCAGGTCCGCACGCTTGCCCGGCTCGATGGTTCCCGCATCGTGGAAACCCAGCAATGTTGCCGCGTTCACCGTGCACGCGGCGATCGCCTCGGCCGCCGTCAGCCCGAGATACCGCACCGCCAACGCGATCGCCATCGGCATCGAATGGCACGGGGCCGAGCCGGGATTGCAGTTGGTCGCGATGGCCAGTGCCCCCCCACCCCCCCTCCCATCCACAAACCCCCGCCCATCCCCGTACCGCCCGTCCACATGGAACCCGGCGCACGGCAGCATCACCCCCATCGTCTCCGACTCCGCCAGGCGCACCAACGCATCGGGCGAGGTCGCTTCGAGATGATCGACCGACACCGCCCCCAGCCCGATCGCCGCGTCCAGCATCCCCAACTCGTTGAACTGGTCCGCGTGGACGCGCAGCGGATGCCCGAGATCCGCCGCCGCCTCGAACAGACGCACCGTCTCGTCCAGGCTCCACGCGCCCTTTTCGCAGTATGCATCGATCGTGCAATCCGGGAACGCCGCGTGAACCGCCGGCAGCGTCTCGCGGATCGTGTCCTCCACGAACCGCGCCGGGTCCACCTCCGGGTCTTTCGCGTGCCCGATGCACGCCGTCAGCCGCACCCGCCCAGGCCACCGCTCCGCCGCGTCCGCGATCGCCCCCAGCATCTTCAACTCGTCCGCGGTGCTCAGCCCGTACCCGGACTTGACCTCCACTGCCGTCGTCCCCTCCGCCAGCATCGCATTGAGCCGTGCCAGCAGCGAACCGGCCAACTGATCGCGCGTCGCCGCCCGCACGGCCCGCACCGTGGACATGATCCCGCCGCCCGATTCGAGAATCTCCAGGTAGGTGGCCCCGCGCCGCTTCATCTCCCATTCGTCCAGCCGATCCCCCGCCCAGCACGCGTGCGTGTGGCAATCCACGAACCCCGGCATCAGCACCCGCCCCGCGGCCTCGATCACCGTGCAGCCTTCGACGGCCTCAAGACCGCGACCGACCGCGACGATCTGCCCGCCCTGAACCAGCACATCCGCCCGGTCCAGCACGCCCAGTTCCCCCAACGCCCCCCCCCCCCCCCCCCCCCGGGGCCCCCCCCCCCCCCCGGACGCGCCCCCTCCGCCAGCGTGAGCACGCGTGCACCCCGGATCAGAATCGATGGCTGTTGTTTGGTCATGTCATCGGATTCCCAGGACGCTCCGAAAAGGCCCGCAGAAAAGTGAGCAACAGGTGGGCCGCCAGGCGCGCCGTCCGTCCGCTCGGATCGTTCGGCGGGCTGAGTTCCATGATGTCAAAGCACCGGACACGCGGATTCCGCCCCGCTGCCGCCACCCAGCGCTCCGCCAGTCCCGGCGTCCACCCGCACGGGTTCATGGCCGACACCCCCGGCGCGAACGCCTGGTCCATCACATCCATGTCCAACGAAACCGCCGTCGCTCGCTCCGGCCACGGATCCTCAGGCATCGCTTCCGCTACCCGCCCCGCATGCCCCTGAAACCACCGCACATGCTCCGCCGAGTTGGCCATCGCCTGAAACCCGTGGATCGTCAGCCCGTCCACGATCCCGCCCTCGACCAGCCGCCGGAATGGCATCCCCGACCCCACTTCGTCACGCACATCCAGGTGCGGATCGAAATACACCATGTGGACCGGCGCCACCGCTTTGACCGCCGCCCGCACGAACGGGAAGGTCAGATCATGCCCCCCCCCGATCCCGATCGGAAACAGCCCCATCCCCACCAACGCCCCCACCGCCTCCGATACCCGCCGGTGCGTCTCCTCTAAATCATCCCCCGCCGGGCGCACATCCCCCGCATCGAACACCCCCGGCCATGCCCACCCCGAAGGCTCCCCAACCCCATACCGAGCCAACGCCCCCCGCAACGCCGTCGGCCCCTCCGCCGCCCCCGGCCGCCCATGATTCAGCCTCACCCCGGTGTCGTCCGGCAGCCCGATCAACGCCACGCGGCATCCGCTCGTCACGGCCGAACCCCGTCGAATCCGTGAAGCGAAGCGAGACTCCGCAATCGCCTCAGGCCAGACACCGGGTTGGGTATGCGGGATGCTCATGCTTCCAAGTATCGCCCCCATCGCCCCCCAATGCCAATCTTCCTCCCCCACTCCCCCCTGCGTCGCTCCGTCGCTTCTCCTTCCCCCTACACCTCCGCATCCGGGATCCGCAGGTCCGGGATGTTCCCGAACGCGATCCGCCTCGGGGCCGCCCCCTTCGCCGCGTGCATGCTCCCCGTGTACACCGCGTCATACCCGAACCGGCGTGTGATCCGGTCCAAGGTGTCCGAAAGCCCATCGCTCCGTCGCGCCCGATCGAACAGCGGCTCCTCCACACTCTCCGACGGCACCAGCCCGCTCAGCGTCACCACCACCTGCTTCGGTCGCTCCCGCGGCGGCGACCACGCCCGCACGAATACCCGCTGCAACTCCAGCGAATCCCGCGTCGGTTCGAACGACTGGTCCGTCCCCCACCGCGTCCCCTCCTCCGTCCGCACGCTCACATGCATGCGGCTGGCGTGATGCCCCATGTCCCGCAGCCGCACGCACGCCTTGCTCAGCAGACGGACCCCCACGGCCCGCGCCCCCTCCGGCGTGCGCAGAGATGGGTCCATAATGTGCCCGTGACTGACGCTCTGCCGCGTGGTCGGCCGGTCGTAGTAGTCCGCCCCGCCGCGCAACTGCTCCCACCACATCGTCCCGACCACGCCGCCCCACACGGCGCGCAGTTCCGGCTCGGTGCGGCGATACAGCGCATCCACGGTTCCGACCCCTTTTCGGCGCAGCCTCACCCCCATGTTCGTCCCGATGCCCGTCAGTTTTTCCACATCCAGCCCGAACACCCGTTCCCGCAGCACCTGCCTGTCCATCACCACCAGCCCATCCGGCTTGCCCAGGTTGCACGCCGTTTTTCCGAGAAACCGGTTGGCAGCGATCCCGATCGTGCACCGGACCGCCTCGCCCACCCGCTCGCGCAGGCTCCGCTTGATCGCCCGTCCCAGTTCGATCGCCGCCCCGCGCTCGCGTGTTCGCGGGCACAGCTTGATCGACAGCTCGTCGATCGAATGCACGCCCCACACCGGGGCGCACCGGTCGATCGCCTCCATCGCCCGCTGCTGGAACTCGATGTACACGCGGTGCTCGGCCAGCACGAAGATGATCCCAGGGCACAGCCGCTCGGCCTCCGCGATGGGCGTCCCGGTCCGCACCCCGAACCGCTTGGCCTCCGCGCTGGCCGCGATACAGCAGGTGTGCCGCGTCGCCACGGGGACCACCCCCACCGGCCGCCCCCGCAGCCCCGGATCCCGCTGCTGCTCGCACGACGCGAAGAACGAGTCGAAATCCAGAAACAACGCCCGCAGCCCACCCAGCCGGTCGAACTCCGGGGCATCCAGATCAAGCTCGGCACAACCCGTTCGGTTCACGCCGATAAGATACCAAACAAAATCAAAAAATCAAGACGGTCTGTTTCTATCTGGACAATCTCCCCACGACCTGTCAACATACCCGCCCACGCCAGGAGAATGCCTCAATGCCCAGCACCCGCCGTGAACGAGAACGCCGCGCCCGCAAAATTCCGCAGTGGTACACCCGGCGCATGCTCACCGCCTCCGTCCCGATGGAAATCCTCCTCACGGCGGTGCTGTTCTATCGCCAAGCCTGGATCACCTTCCTCATCGCGGCCCTGATTTTCGCACGCAACCGGTACGCTGGCCACTCCTTCGGTTTCTTCGACGGATTTCTCATCCTCGTGCTCATCATGCCCTTCCCGATCGTGCTCCTCAGCCAACTGGGCACCAATTTTGAGACCCTCCTGAGTTGGTTCGCCATCCGCGGCCAATGGAACCAGATACTCACATTCATCCCCCGCTACCAGCGAGCAGTTTCTCGAGCACTCGGCCAGCCCCGCGCGAATCTCATGTCCGCAAGTTGGAAGGCCAAAGCCCTGCTCAAAACAGGCCACCATGACGAAGCCTTCGCCGAACTTGAATCCCTCCGCGGCCAACCGGAGATCCCGGAAACCGATCGGCTCCACGCCGTGATGTCGCTTCAGAACCTTGCCGAGCAGTTCGAGGATGCCCGAGACACCGCTGAACTCGTGCTGGAACTCGACCCGAACAATCTGCTCGCCTGGGGCGGCATCGTCGAACTCGAAGCCCTCCATCTGGACAACCCCGATGCCGCCCGGTTCGCCCTTGAGCAAACCCAAGCCTTGCCGAACATCGCTGATCTCGGCCCGCTCCTTTTCCTATCTGGAAGCCATCACACTCACCGCCGAATCCCGCCACGAGGAATCGCTCGAACACCACAGGTCGTTCCTCGCCTGGGCGAGCACCATGGCCGCCCGCATGCCCCTCTCAATCGCCACCAGCGCCGCCTGCACGATCATGCAGTCGCGATCCCTCGAAGCGCTCGGTCGGCACGCCGAAGCCAGCCTGTGCCTTGTCAAAATGCGCGCGGCACTCCGCAAGCACGACGCGAAAGAAGTCGAATACCTCTGCGATCAGATGTTTGCCCGTCAGTCCTCTCGGACGGATCTGACACACCCCGCATCGGCCGACCCGCTTTCCGCCTGACTGCATTCACCCTGTTTGACCCACCACCATCCCCAAGACCTCCCCCACCATCCGCGAAACCCCTTCAAACACCCCCGCCGGATCCGTCTCCTCCATGTAGGCCGGGGTCGAGACGAACTTCCGTTCCGCGTCCACCACCGCCTCCGTCACACCCACGGCCCGGTGTCTGGCCCCGGTCTTCTCGATGGCCGCCGCCGTGCCCGCGTCATGCCCGATGGTCAGCGTCGGGTGCTCATCCCCGAACACCCGCGCCCCCAAAGCGGGCGCGATGCACGCGAACCCGATCGGTCGCCCGGCCGCGTGCGCTTCGCGCAGCACCCGCTCGGTCTGCGGCTCCACCCAGCACCCCGGCCCCTCCGTTGCGAACCCGCACAGGTTTTGGGCCGCCCCGAACCCGCCCGGCAGGATGAACGCGTCGTAATCCGTCCCCTTCACGCCGGCCAGATCGTCGATCTTGCCCCGCGCGATCCGCGCCGCCTCGGTGAACACATCGCGTGTCTCGCCCGTCGCCTGACCCGTCACATGATCCACAACCGCCAGCGGTTTGCGCGGCGCGAGGCACCGCCAATCCGCCCCGCGCTGCGACAACGCGATCAGCACGCTTGTCGCCTCATGGATCTCCGCGCCGTCCAGATGCCCGCAGCCCGACAGAATCACACCCACCTTCATCGCACAACCTCCCGACATCTCACTACTCGGATCCCGCTCTCGAAATCAGGCCGATTCACCCCGCGGCCCTGATCGCCCGCGCCAGCTTCACCGCCGCCTCGCCCACCCCCACCGCCAGCTTGGCCGTGGTCTCATCCTTGAGATTCCCGGCCTCATCGAACGCCTCGTGCGCTGACGACAACGCAAACTCGTTCGGATGCACCACCGTCTGGATCTGGGTCAGGATCTGACGCAAGTGACGCAGCCCACGCAGCCCACCCAGCTTGCCCGGCGAGGCCGCCAGCAGCCCACCCACCTTGCCCTTGAAGCACGCCAGCGGGGCCTCCCCCTCGCGCGGCCGGCTCGCCCAGTCGATCGCATTCTTCAACGCCGGACTGAGCGACCCATTGTACTCCGGCGAGGCGATCAGCAGCACATCCGCCGCGATCAGCCGCTTCTTCAGGTCCAGCACGCCCGCGGGCAGGCCCTGCTTCTCCACATCCTCATTCATCAGCGGCAGGTCCAGGTCCAGCAGCGAAATCTCGTCGATCTCCACCCCACCCCCCCCGCCCCCCCCACCCCCCCTGATCTTCCCGGCCACAAACCGCGCCAACTTCGTGTTATACGAGCCTTTACGCAGGCTTCCGGAGATCACGGCCACGCGGACGAGCTGAGACATCGGGGGTTCTCCCTTGAGGTACTCGGGACGGACCAGTGCCCGCCTCCCGCCCATCCTATCGCAAACCCGCATCCCTCGGGGGCCCCCTATTGTTCTCTTCCGCTCCGGCACGCTCCAAAGAGCCCGCCGACCCCTGGAGCCGTCATGCTCAGAGAAGTCCTGCACAGCAAAATCCACATGGCCACCGTCACCGGTGCCAAGCCCCACTATGTCGGCTCCATCACCATCGATGCCGACCTCCTCGAAGCCTGCGGCATGCGCGTCAACGACCGCGTCCTCGTCACCAACTGCCGCAACGGCAACCGCCTCGAAACCTATGTTTTCCGCGGCGCGCCAGGCTCGGGCATCATCGAACTCAACGGCGCGGCCGCCCACCTCTTCGAGGTCGGCGACAAAGCCATCATCATGCACTACGCCCTCATGACCGACGACGAGTACGAATCCAACCACCCCATCGTCCTCATCATGAACGACAACAACACCATCAAAGAGACCATGCGCTACGCCCCCCATGGTGGGAATGGTGGGGCCAACTTGTAGTCAGCCTCCGTGGCGCAGCCGACGAAATCGGCGGATTCTTCCTCCTCCCTCTCCCGCCAAGGGTCCGACGGGAGAGGGCCGGTGTGAAGGCTCCTGTTTCTACCACTTCTTCTCCCCCCTCCCCCCCTTCTCCCCCTCCCCACCGTGTTCTCTTCGCCTCTTCCACGCTCTTTTTTTACTAACAACCATTCTGGTGCGCCGTTTTCTGGACATACCCCCGTTCTTTCTTGAACCCTGTCCAAGCCGCGATACCTTGCGGGCATGACCAAACTCACACCCGCCCAGCGTCGCATGCTCGACAGCACCCTTGAACGCACACGCGAGCCACTCGGCTTCACGCGACCGTCGCACGCTCCCTCCACCATGCCGGACCCCGGCAACCCAGACCGGGACGAGGCCGACATCAACGCCATGCTCGACCTGCTCGACAAGGGTGAGGTCTCCGTCCTCGCCCTGTGCGACTGCACCAAACGCTCCCTGCAATCCCTGGCCGACCTGCTCGAGTCAGAACTCTGCCAGCGTGCTTTCAACAACTTCGAACGCATCTACCAGGCACGCCACCGCCTCGTCGAACTCCGCAAGAAGTTCGTTGCCGATGCCGCCCTTGTCCGCATCGCCGCCGCCTCGCCGCTCAGCCACCGCGAGGCCGAGTGTGTCCGCAAGTCCGCCAACAAACTCTTCGAGGAACACCGCAAAAAATCCGAGCACGCCCCCGCCCCCGCCCCCGTGGTGCCGACTTCCAGTCCGACACCCGTTCCCCCCGAACCCACCCACCCGCCCATCTCGCCCATCTCCCTCCCCATCCTTGATCTGCCTACGCCAGCAAACAGAAAGGGCCGGTGCCCACGCACCGACCCCGCGTCCGCGGCGGCAAGCATCCTCAACCGCACTGGTTCCGCGATGCCCCTCCCGGCCTCCCCCCGTGGGGCCGACTTCCAGTCGGCCTTCCCTTCACAGGCCGCTCCCACCCCGGCCGTTTCGGCGGCCCGAAGTGAACGGGCGGACAGGCGTGACCGGGCGGTCGCCACTCATGCCGGATCGGCAGCGTCACACGCACCGACGGACCACGGCGATCATCACAACCGCACGATGATGCTTGCGTCGTCACCGTAAGGCAATCACGCGACCAGCTCAGCGAGGCGTTCCAGCCCTCACCGAACCACCGCACATTCGGACGCGAACGCGACCAATGCACGATCACGCGCCCGCCGTGGCAGTGCGCGCCGTACCCCGCCCGTCGGAACGCGGACGCGATCTCGTCCAACGCCCCCGACCCACCGCCCCGGGCGTGGATCGTCACCCGCCGCCCGTCGATCATGAGGACCCCGGCCCGCGCTCCATGCGCGGAACATGAGCCCTGATGCCCATGACACACGCCAAACGACATCGAAACCCCGCCCGACGCCGCCGCAGGAACGCTTCCCAGCCCGAGGACCAACCCCCCCACTCCCAATACCACCAAGGCTTTCACACAAGTTCGCATCACGGTTCTCCTGGTTCGGGCCGACGCGGCCCGTTCCCCCCAGACCACCCCAGCCCCCCCTGCCATGACCCCTCACCCGTCCGCCCTCCTCCAAATACCCGCAAAGCCCCCCTTCAGTCTCCCTCAGAAGCAGAAAGCCCCCTCCGATCCAGCCCGCCCAAGATTTTCTGAGGAACTGCAAACAACCCGTCAGCGGAGCGTTGTTCACGCGGTAGACCCATGACCTCCCTCCGCCCCCCCGGGGGACGAGGGGGAGGGAGGGGCAAGCAGCCCAGACCGGAGGAAACACCGATGACCACCAACCCCAACCAGCCCAACGCCACCATCGTCACCGCCTCCAACCCCAACGAACTCTCCCCCATCGAGGCGGCCATCATGGACGCATGCAACGCCCTGCATGAGGCGCGCGAGCGGGGCGACCGGCAGACCGCCCGGGCCTTCACCGATGCCCTCTTCGAACTGCTGGCCAAATACGACCAGACCGATGGCGACGACCACCCCAACCCCGCCTGGTCACGCCCCAACCAGCGCGCCCTCGCCCTCTCCGCCATGGACCGTGTCGAGGAAGCCGTCAAGACCGAACTCATCGCATTGAAATACGCCGACACCCCTCGCCGGCGGGAGATCTCGCTGGGCAACCTCGCCGACCGCTGCCTGCGCCTCGGTGACTCCGAACTCGCAGTCGGCTACTTCCTCGAGGCCATCGACGCCAACCCTCGGTCGGTCCCCGTGCTCATCACCGGCGCGCACGCACTCTTCCGCGCCGGGCACGCCGAGGAGGCTGACGCCATCTTCCGCGCCATGCTCCACACACCCGCCCTGCTCGCCCAGGGTGCCGAACTCTCCGCCTATCTCGCCTTCGACCCCGGCACCCGCTCCATGCGGGGGCGCCTCCCCGCACTCGATGACCTCTTCGCCGCGTGGGAATCCCGCGCCCAGCAGGAAGACACGGGAGGTGCCGCGTGAACACCCACGACCACGACCACTTCTGGCAGCGTTACGACCAGGAAGTCCGCCCCGCCGTTGAGCGCGCCTGCCGCCAGGTCTCCCGCCTCCACGCCGAGAGCACCATGGAGCCCGGCGACATGGCATCATGGGTTCACACACGCGTGTGGCGCATGCTCGAAAAGCAGGCCTTCCCCACCTTCCACGACGACCCCTCCACCGACCTCGCCATCGAACGCCTGTCCAACCACGCCCCCACCCTCGCCCGCTGGGCCTACATGGCCCTCGCCCGCAAGCACTGGCGACAGATGCAGCGCGAAACGCCCGGCGAACTCGCCCGTGTCGAGCACCTCTCCGTCACCCGCCGCGCCGAGACGGAGATCGAGCACCGCGAGGCCATCGACGACGCGCTCGCCAAAGTCCGCGCCGCCCTGCCGGATTCCGTCCGCCAGAAACTCGCCGCGTCCATGCAGGACAAGGCCGACCGCCGCCGCGCGGCGCTCGCCCTCGGTGTCACCCGGCGCGAGGACGACCGCCTCATCAACCAGATCGACGCCGGACTCATCAAGGAAAACACCGTGCAGCAGATGCGCTCCCGCGCCCGTCGCCACGCAGCCGACGCGCTCGGGGCGTCCATCCGTCTACCCGTCATGCTGCTCGTCGCCAGTGTCATGCTCTTTTCCACCGCTCCCGTCGAAGCTGGCGAACAGTCCGGCGGACGCCGCGGAACACCCAGCACCACCGCCCAGAGCGTCCAGGTTTCCGACAGCGAGCAAGCCGGCGGGCGCACCGCCCATCGTGCCGAGCCAGCCCCGTTCCTCGCACGCGGCGAGCAATCCGGAGGCCGCGGCGGCAGGGGATGACTCGCCCGTGCCATCGGGTGCGATACGACCGATATACTTTCCGGACTTCGCCCCAAAAAACTGATCGTTTGCAACAACGGACTTTCATATCCCGTGTTGCACGCGACGATCCGTCGTGTGCTGCACGCACGCGAGAAACATTCCGGAAATCCATTCGCGGTCATTCCCTTTCAAAGAGCAATCCGGTTGGACATCGCAAAATCGTCGAAAATGCCGTAAAAAACAGTGTATTTTTGGACATTTCGCAACGCCCACCCAAACCGCCCCGGCTCCGGTCACACCAGAACACAGCCGATGCCACACCGGGCCGCGAATCATCTTTCCCTGGGGATAACGGCTCCAATTTCGGAATGGTGGTTGTTTCTCAGACAAATAACACTCGACACGACCAGCGCGCTTCGCTATAGTGTGCCCGTACGGACGCGACGCGGTCACTTGCCCCTGAAGTGAACCACGCCCCTGAAACGATCGGTTGAAGATTCATCTTCTACCCACCCGATCGCCGAAACAGGGAGGTCCAACAACCAGCCCCCCCCCGACGGCGGGTGTAGCCCTTGCGGCGGCGCCCGCCGTCACCCTTTTTGCACTTTATCAATCAACCCTCTCAAACCACCGCGCGCCCCTGGCACACCGCGTCGTACGCCTCCGTCAGCCGGCGCTCCGACACCTTCACCGCCGTGCCCAACTCCTGCGCAAAGCACGCCACGCGGTACTCCTCCACCATCCACCGCAGCTCTTCAAAGCCGTCCGCCGATGCGGACTGCTCCGCGCCGCCGCGCGCCAGGCCCACCAGCTTCTCCAGCCAGGCATACACCAGGCGCGTCTGCTGCAAGTCCTTCGCCGGCCCGATCGCCCGCAGCCGGTCCAGCCGCACCTCCACCGCCCGGATGTACCGCGGGTAGCACCGCAGCCACCGCGTCGGCACCGCCGTCTCCCAGCCTTCGGGCGTGAGCAGGCGGGTCTGCTGCTCGATGTCGATGGCCGCGTGACGCCACCCGTCCGGCAGGCCCGCGCCGATCCGCCCGCGCACCCGCGTCAGCCCTTCCAGCGTCTGTGACAGCAGTCCGATCATCTCCTGCGTCACCGGCACGGCGCGGTCCCACGCGCCGACGCAGCGGCGTTTGAAATCCTCCTGGGTCCGCACCGCCGGGCGGTCGTCCACGCACAACACCGCCGCGGCCCGCGTCAGCACGATGGTCTCGATCCGGTCCGACAGCCCGTGCGGCGCGGCGTGCAGCGCCAGCCGCTCGAAGCCCGGCAACTGACGCACCCGGACCTTGATCTCCCGCTTGAGCACCTGGCCGAACAGGGCCGACATGCCGACCCTGGTCTCCCGCTCGGCCTGCCACGGTGTCGGTCGCATCCGCCGGGCCACGACCGAACCTTCCAGCACCAACGCCGGGAAGGCCACCACTTTCTTGCCCGAACCACCGGCAGCTTGGCCGCGGGTGATCTCGACGGATTCGGGCAGGTCGGTGAAGGTGTCGGGCGTGACGGTCTCGGTTTCGCGATTGGCGGACGCGGCCCGCACGGCGGCGTGGGCCGCGGCCTCGAACTTGGTGCGCAGGCTCTCCAGATCGCGCCCGGCGTCGAGCGGCTTGCCGTTCGGATCGACCACCTCGAAGCGCGGGCGGAGGTGCTCGGGCAGGGTGTCGGCGCGGAGCTGGTCAGCGCGGATGGAAACTCCGGCCTCAGCCGAGATCAGGCGGGCGACCTGGTGGATGACCGGGCCGTCGCCGGGCTTGAGCCGGGCGGCGATGCGGTCGCCCAGGGCGTCGAGATCGAAGCGGCGGCGGACATCCTTGGGCAGCGTACGGACCAGGCCGCGGACGCGCTCGGGCAGGAAGCCGGGGATGAGCCACTCGACCCGGTCGGGAGTGAGGCGGTGGAGTTCCTCGGGGGTGACGCGGACGGTGGCGCCGTCCTCGGCCTCGCCGGGGGCGAGCGCATAGCGGATCCGCAACTGCGTGCCGAAGACCTCGGCCTCGTCGGGGAAGGCTTCGGGCGCGATCTCCGGGCGGGAAAGGAGCAGGTCTTCCTCGCGCATGCGGAGGATGTCGGGGTGGTCGGATTCGGCCTTGGACGCCCAGCGTTCAAAGGACTTGGACGAGTAGACATCGGCGGGCAGGCGTGCGTCGTAGAAGGCGAAGCGGGCCTCGGACTCGGCGACGAAATCGGCGCGGCGGGCCTTGGCGGCCAGGGTGTTCAGGCGTGCTTCGAGGCGGCGGTTGTCGCGCACGCCTCGGGAGCGGGTGTCGAGTTCGCCTTCCACCAGGGCGTGGTGGATGAAGATGCGACGGGATTCCGCCGGGTCGATGGGTCCGTAGTGGACGATGCGTTTGGGGACGAGTTCCAGGCCCTCGAAGGAAACCTTCTCGTCGGCGATGACGCGCTGGGTGGTCTCGTCCCAGCGGGGATCGGACCAGGCGCGTTTGATGAGATGGGCGGCGGCCTTCTCGATCCACTCGGGTTTGACGGCGGCGACGGTGCGGGCGAGGACGCGGGTGGTGCGGACGATCTCACCGGCCATGACCCACTTGGGCTTGGGATCGGTGCAGGCCGAGCCGGGGGCGATCTCGAACTTGGTGTTGCGGGTGCCCTGGTATTCGCGCTGCTCGCCCTTGCGGCCGATGTTGATGAGCACGCCGGTGAGGAGGGCCTGGTGGACCTCGTCCGGCTGGGCGCGGCGGGGGCTGACATCGAAGCCCATCTCGCGGCAGAGGCGGGCGATCTGGCGGAAGACCTCCCGCCATTCGTCGATGCGCCGGGGGGAGAGGTAGAGTTTTTCGCACTCTTTGGCGAGTTTGCGCCTGCTGGTGGCCTTGTGCTCCTCGTGATAGAAATCCCAGACGGCGCGGAGGGTGAGGAAGTCCGATCCCTGCACCTTGAAACGGGCGTGGGCCTGGTCGGCGGCGTCGCGTTTCTCGTGCGGACGGACGCGGGGATCCTGCACGGACATGGCGCTGGCGATGACGAGGACATCGTACAGGCAGTGCGCATCCTGACCGGCGAGGATCATGCGGGCGATGCGGGGATCGACCGGCAGCCGGGCCATGCGCCTGCCGGTGGGCGTGAGGCGACGATCATCGTCGATGGCGGCGAGTTCGCGGAGGGTGTCGTAACCGTCGCGCCAGCGGGAGAAGACGGGGGCATCAAGAAAGGGAAAACGGGTCGGCTCACCGAGGCCGAGGTCGATCATCTGCAGGATGACGCCTGCAAGGTCGGAGCGGAGCAGTTCGGGCGGGGTGAAGGGGTCGCGGGCGTTGAAGTCGGACTCGCCGTAGAGGCGGACGCAGATGCCGGGGGCGACGCGGCCGCAGCGGCCGGCGCGCTGGTTGGCGGAGGCCTGGGAGATCGGCTCGACGAGGAGCTGGTCGATCTTGGCGCGGGCGTTGTAGCGTTTGATGCGGGCGGTGCCGGGGTCCACGACGGCGCGGATGTTGGGGACGGTCAGCGAGGTCTCGGCGACATTGGTGGCGATAACGATGCGCGGGTTGCCCGAGGGGCGGAAGACGCGCTGCTGCTCCTGCGTGGAGAGGCGGGCGTAGAGGGGGACGATCTCCGCGCGTTCGGGCAGTTGGGGGTGGAGGCGGAGGGCGTGGGCGGTGAGGCGGATCTCGCGTTCGCCGGGCATGAAGATCAGCACATCGGACTGGTTCTGGTAGATGAGCCGGACGGCGGCGTCGGCGGCGTGCTCCTCGGGGGTGAGATCGCCTTCTTCACCGAGGGCGGCGCGGGGTTCGTAGCGCATCTCGACGGGGTAGGTGCGGCCTTCGACCTCGATGACCGGGGCGGGGCCGGACGGGCCTGCAAAGTGCTCGGCGAAGCGGGAAGCGTCGATGGTGGCCGAGGTGATGATGAGCTTGAGGTCCGGGCGGCGCGGGAGGATGCGTTGGAGGGTGCCCAGGAGGAAGTCGATGTTGAGGCTGCGCTCGTGGGCCTCGTCCACGATGATGGTGTCGTAGCGGCGGAGGAGCGGGTCGGCGCGGGTCTCGGCGAGGAGGATGCCGTCGGTCATCACCTTGATGAGGGTGCGCTCGTCGGTGCGGTCATCGAAGCGCATCTTGGAGGCGACGAGGTGCGGGGCATCGAGTTCTTCGGCCACGCGCATGGCGACGGTGCGGGCGGCGATGCGTCGCGGCTGGGTGTGGCCGATCATGGCGTGGACACCGCGGCCGAGTTCGAGGCAGACTTTGGGAAGCTGTGTTGTTTTGCCCGAGCCGGTCTCGCCGCAGACGATGACGACCTGGTGATCGCGGATGAGCGCGAGCAGATCATCGCGCCGCTGGGACACCGGGAGGTCGGGCGGGTAGGTGACCTTGGGGACCGAGGCGCGGCGGGCGTCGAGGCGGGCGATGGACCGGAGGATGTCGGCGCGGAGGAGGGCCTCGGAATCGGGGGCCTGACTGGAAGCCTGATTGGAGGCCTGCGGGGAACGAGCGGGTCCGCGGCGACGCCCGGCGGGGCGAGCGCAGGAATCCGTCATGGCTCGCAGGCGGGCGCGGAGGCGGGGCTGGTCGGCGGGCAAAGCTCGTGCGAGCAGGGCGTCGAGGGGGGGAGGGGGCGGGGAATGCTCGGGATGAGGTGGCGAGGTATCGGACACAGGGGGATTGTAGAGATCCGGTGAAAAAAGCCCATCAATTGGAAAGTTGGGGTGAAACCTCTTGACACAGCGGACGAATCTCGTACCGTTGTGACGAACCGGGAATAGTCTCCCGGCGTAGAGAGATCGTAGAGCACCCATGTTCACCCCCACCACTTCCATTTGCCACCAGGTTAAAGGTCTCCAGCAGTGCTGGATGAATCTTCCTTGTGTGCATGGTGGTGGCTGGCAGGGTGCGTGTGGAGTCAGCGGGTAAAAGACCCGCTACGAGCACGAAAGACCAAGGCCAGCCACCGGAAGACCGGTGGCTGTTTTCGTTTCAGGATCTGCTTGACTGTTTGAGGATTGATCGGGGCCGGACAGGTTTATTTGGATTCAGGCTGAGTTCATTGAGGCTTGTTCCGGTTTCGAGAAGATTGTGTCCCGCTGGAACTGGAGAGAGACGGGATTCGTTGTATGAGAAGCCTCCCGTGGAACGGAGGCTGGCAGAGAAGAGGGCGGCCGGCAGGAAGTCGGTTGGTCAGAAAGACAGGAAGATCAGGAGACCCGGCTCGGCGAGCCGGGCGGGAAGGATGACCATGGCACTGCACAACAGCGTTGTTCTGGATCTGACGGGCCTCATAACGGGGTCGCTGGTGACCGCCGGACGGGCGATTGCGCAGGTCCAGATGTGCCTTGCATCGGGACGGTCGGTGATCGCGGTGGTGTCGCCCACGCCGGAACGGGCGGGGCGGGATCTGGCCGCGGCGAACCGGCTGCCAGCAACGGCGGACGCTTCCGAGCGTGCGTTGGCGGTGGTGTCGGGCTCGGTGGACGCGGCGGGGACCTTCGCGGCGGTGCTGGGCGAGGCCGGGATCGACGCGACGGAAGCCGATGCGTCGCTGTGGCCATCGACACGCGGGCACGCGCTCGATGCCGAGCCGCGTCGGGTGTCGGCCACTGGGTATCGCAGCGCGCTGGCCGAGGGGCGGGTGCTCGTGGTGCCCGGCGGCGTGGGCCTGGACGAGGACGGACGGCCGACCTCGCTGGGCGCGGACACGGCCTCCCTGACGGCCTTGTTCCTGGGTGATCGGCTGGCGTTGCCGGTCGAGCGGCCCACGGAGCGCGACACCGAGACGCCCGCGGACCGCGGCGCGGTGGGCGGACGCAAGGCCGCCCGCTTCGCGGAGCGGACGGGCACGGCGGCGGAGCCGGTCGGCTTCGCCAGCCCACGCCCGGTGCGGGTGGCGGCGTTCGGAGATGGAGCCGCGGCGGCGTTGCTCGAATCCTGGAAGCCCGCGTTATCCGCGGGGTATGTCCACGAGCGGTTTCGCGCGGATGCCATTGGCGCGGAGGCCGCACGGGCGTGGGCGCCGGATGTGGTGATCGACTTCGCGGGTTCGCCCGATGCGTCGTACGAGCTGGCATCGTGGGCGTTACGGACGGGGCGGACGGTGATCTCCGCGAATACCGCGCTGCTGGCCGAGCGGGGCGGCGGGCTGGGGATCGCCGCGTTGATCGGCGGCGGCACGCTGCGGGCATCGGGCGCGATCCGCGGTTGCCCCGCGCTGGCACCGGTGCTGGCCGAGGCCTCGGCCTGGCCGGGCGTGCGTCGGGTGCAAGGCTCGTTCTCGCCGCTGGGCGATCGGGTGCTGGACCTGCGAACGCAGGGGCTGAGCGAAGAAGAGGCCGAACGGGTCGCGGCGGCGGAGCTGGGCCTTGGCCCGGCGGACATCACCGCGGCACGAACCGGCTCGGACGCGATGACGACACTGGCGGCGGTGGCACAACTGGCCTTCGGCGAACCGGCCGAGGTGCGGGCCGTGCCGCGCGGGCCGGAGCATGTCACCGACTTGGACTTGGCGCGGGCCAAGGCGCACGGGAGGCGCTACCGCGTGGTGGCGACGGCTGAACGCATTGGCGAGAGCATCGTGCTGCGGGTGGGTCCGGTGCCGCTGCGGGAGGACGATCCCCTGGTGAATGTGGACGCTGGCGCGGTGGAGGCGTTGGTGGAAACCCGCGATGGGCACTCGGCGCGGGCGGGGGGACGGCTTCAACACCCCGGGAGCGTGGCGGCGGCGGTGCTGCGCGACCTGATCGAATCTCGGCGGGATCCTTCTCCCGCGCGTCACGCACAGCCCGGCCGGACGGGCGTGGAACCCACGCTCGGGGCGACCGCGTGACCCCGCTGGGCGAGCGGATTCCCTCCCGCCCGCCCAGTTTTGCTTTGTTCCCTCAACGCCCCGGACCCGCCTTTTCCCTCGGCGGGTCCGGGGTGTGTTTTTTGGGCTGGATGGGGCGACGGTCCCTACGATGCACGGCCCTTGGAGACCCGACAATGACCAGCCAGACCAGCGTTCCGACCCTTGACCACCCGACCTTCAAGAAGGTCAAAGCGGAGTTCCCCGGCAAGAAGTTCCGGGGAACGGAGTTCCGTGGGCAGTCCACGCTCGTGGTCGAGCCGGCGGACCTGCACCGGGTCATGAAGTTTCTGCGGGCGGACGGGTACGACTTTCTGTCCGATGTAGTCGGGGTCGATTATCTGAACTACCCGGCGAAGATGCCCGGGCGGTTCGCGGTGGTGTACATCCTGTGCAACTACTCGAACGACGACCGATTCTTCGTCAAGACCTTCCTGGACCCGTCGCTGCCGACGGACGGGATCGTGGAAGACCCCGCGCTGGTGGTCGATTCGGTCACGGACATCTGGGCTGGCGCGGAGTGGACCGAACGCGAAGTGTTCGACATGTACGGCATCCGGTTCAAAGGACACCCGGACCTGCGACGCATCCTGACCTGGGAGACCTATCCGGCACACCCGCTGCGCAAGGACTATCCGCTGCGCGGGCGGGGGGAGCGGGAGGACTACCGGATCGTGGATCGGACTTCGTCGTAAAGGGCGAAGCGACGAAGCGACGAAGCGACGAAGCGACGAAGCGACGAAGCGACGAAGCGACGAAGCG
>CAZXGL010000026.1:35454-49844 GCA_964640595.1 uncultured Phycisphaeraceae bacterium
ACGAAGGATTTTATTTGGAGATGGGAATCCCACGATTCGAGGACTCATCGTGGGCGTGACCGGGGGGGTCAGTTCGGCAGGGTGACAGGGCTGGGACGGTTGATCTCGATGCGGTCGCGGGCGAGGTCCCATTGGATGGCGCGGGCGCTCAGGGGCGCGGGGCGGCCCGGTTCGCGGAGTTCGACCAGGCGGCCGGGCAGGGCGAGGGCGTGGAGGGTGTTGGTGTCGGCCTCGAAGCGGGCGGCGTCGGCGAAGAGCTGCTTGTCGTTGGCGAGGAAGCGGACGGAGCCGCGGGCGTCGGCGGCGCGGAGGGTGAAGGGGTTGTCCGGGCCTTCGGTCTCCGCAAAGCTTGCAATGAGGGTATCGGTGGCGAGTTCAGCAACCTGAGAAGACGCTGCGGAACCGGGGGGCGTGATGGTCTTGTGGCGGACGAGGACCTGGTCGTCCATCGTGGCGATGCCGGAGTTGCGGTCGAGATCGAACGCGCCGAGCCAGGTGAAGCGGGTCAGGCCGGGGCCGAGGGTGTTGGGCTGAGACTCGGACGGCTGGGCCGTCTCGTCGCGGCGGTCCATGACGAGCAGGGTGCCCGCGCCGGGAACGCGCAGTGTGGCGGCGCGGTTGTCGGCGGTGATCTGGTCGCCCTCCAAGTAGAGCAGGCCGGTGACACGCTCGGGATCGTTGGGGTCGTAGCGGCGGGTCTCGGCGGTCGCGGGGCGGTAGGAATCGGCGCCGGAATCACCGAAGGCGCGGGCGGTGTGGAGTTCACGGCGGGGGGAGGCGCGGCCGCCGACGGAATCGCGGATGGGCTGGGGGGTGATCTCGACCTCGATGCGCTGGGCGGAGAGGGTGTCGCGGGTGAAGGCGTCGGGGGTGGAGACGACGGAGACATCACCGAGGGCGTGGAGGCGGCCGAGGGCGTCGTTGAAACGCATGGACTCGGCCCAGCGGGCGAGGATGCGGCCCGCGGGGAGGCCCTCGCCATCGCGGAGGGTGTGCTCAAAGCGGCCAGCGCCTTCGACGGTCATGCGTCGGGCGCGGGCGTCGAGGTCGATGCGGGGGCCGCGGACGGTGGAGTCGCCCTGGGCGATCATGGAATCCGGGCCGATGATGCGGACGGTCTCGGCCTGGGCATCGACGGCGAGCGATTCACCCTCGGCGCGGGTGTCGTCGGCGGCGGCGTAGCGCACGGTGCCGGAGGCGTCGGCCGTGCGGACGGCGATCTGGTCCCTGGCGTCGCGCATGAGGTGGGTGACGGCGTGGTGGGCGGTGAGGGTCGCGCCGTCGGCGGTGGCGTGGACGGAACCGGACGCCTCGACGCGGGTGGGGTCGGTGCGTGCCGGATCGGTGGGCGTCGGGTTGAAATCGATGCGGATGGTGTCGGCGGTGAGGGAACGCGGGGGGGTGTTGGGAAGGGTGTCCGCTGCGATGGAGCCGCGGGTGATGGTGGCGGAGGTCAGGGCGGGGCCGGAGCCGTCAGCGGTCTGGGTAAACTCGGCGGAAAGAGTGTGGGCGGTGATGCGGGCGTTGTCGCGGGATGCTTCGACATCGCCGGTGAACTCGGCAGCGCGGAGCTGATCGGTCAGCCGGTTGTCGTCGGTGAGGAAGAGGGTCAGGAGGGCGGAATCCGACCAATCGATGCCGGCATCCTCGGAAAGAACCTGGCCGGGGCCGGGCAGGTCGATGCGGCCGGTGCTCAGGTCGGCACGCAGCGCCGAGAGGCGGGCGGTGCCGGTGTCCTGCATGGTGATGCGGACGGGGGCGGGGAGCGCATCCGAGGAAGACGCGGGATCGAGGTGGAGGTGGGCGCGGGTGGCGTAGTAGGCGAGCGAGGCGGATTCCGCTGCCACACCGGAAGCTGTGTCCATCAGGCGGACGGCGTTGCCATCGTCGGCGTGGAGGAGCAGGGCGGCGTCGTCGTTGGCGAGAGAAGACGGGGGAGCTTCGGCATCGATCGGACGGATCGACATGGGGCCGGTCCAGGTGAGGACGAGGCGGTCGGGGGAAGTCGGCTCTGCTGTTGTTTGCGTGGTTTGAGCGGGCGAGGGGGATGTGGTGGTGGTGCCGGGGTTGGGATTGGGACTGGTGGTATCGGGATGTACCTCGTCCGGGAAGGGCATGATGGAGCCGGGATCGACATCGGGATCGGCGTCTGGGGTCACGGCAGGATCGGTGGTCTCGGTTGAATCACTGGGCGTGCCGACGAACGCGATGCGGGCGATGGCGCTGGGGGGGAGGGTGTTGTCGGTCAGGCGGGTGAAGAGTTCGAGGCGGTCGGCATCGACGCGGGTGTCGCCGATGGTGGCGTTGACGGCGGTCGTGAGGATGGTGTGGTAGAGATCGATTTTGGGAGGAGGGGGAAGAACGGGCTCGCGAGGTGGCGAGGCCGGGTCGGGCGTTGCGGGCGTGGTCTGGGCGATGGGACGGGGTGCGGGATCATGCGTTTCGGGTTCGTCATCCGGTTCGCTGGGTGACGCGGGATTGCCGACCGCGATCTCCATGCGGCCGTTGCGAGCGACATCGAGGGATTCGAGGCGGCGGCGCACCTCGTTGAGCATGATGGTCATGTCCTCGCCGGAGAAGCGGACCTGCTCGGAATCGATGGTGAACGCGCCGGGCGAGGACAGACGCATGTAGCGGCGTTCGAAACGCACGGGGTCGTCGAAGCTGGCGGTGAGGAGCGGCTGGGCAGAGTCCGGTGGCGGCGTGCCGGGGGTCTCGGACTCGTACACACGGACGCGGACGGTGCCCTCGAGGGTGCCGGACTCCGGAGTTTCGTTGACGGGCATGAGGAGGCGGGCGCGGTCTGCGGTGACGCGGACGGCGCGGTTGTTCTCCATGTAGAGCCAGGCACGCGGGTTGGTGAGCAGTCGCTCGCCGCTGCCGATGGGATCGAGGCGGTCGGCCTCGATGACACCCGCGACGCGGGTGGGGTCATCACGGTCGGCGAGTGTCAGGACGATGGACTCGCCCTTTTCGACATCGGTGATGTCGGGGGCATCGGAGAAGTCGGAATGGGGCGGGCGCGGCGCGGAGGCTGGGCCGCGCGACATGGTCCACCAGATGACGGCGATGAAAACCAGGGCGAGGGTGATCGCGAGCAGGCGGCCGAGGAGCTTGGGAGACGGACCGGAGGGACCGGGCATGGCGTGGTTCCCGGAAGGGAGGGAGGGGGGGAGGGGGGGAGGGGGGTCAGTCGTCATTGGAGACGAGGCGCAGGGCGATGAGATCCTGAACATCGAGCAGGCCGACCGGGCGGGCGGCATCATCGACGATGGGGATCTCGTCCTGGCGGTGCTCACGGAACATGGCGACGGCGTCTCGGGTGAGGGCCGAATCGGGAAGCGTGCGCGGGGCGCGGGTCATGACCCGGGCGATGGGGAGGGACATCTCGGCGGGGTCACGGAGGATCAAGCGACGCAGATCGGAGTCGGTGAAGATGCCGGCGAGGCGGCCCTGGGCATCGGTGACGAGCAATGCGCCGGGGCGGCGCACGACGCCGGCCGCTTCGGTAAGAGCCTGCTGGACGGAGAGTGTTTCGGGCACCAGCGGGAGGTTCTCACCGGCGCGGAAGCGGATGAGGTCGGTGACGGGGCGGAGGAGGCCGCCGAGCTGGCCGCCGGGGTGGCGGCGGCGGAAGTCGGCCTCGGTGAACGCACGCCGACGGGCGGCGGCCAGTGCGATGGCGTCACCGATGGCGATGGTCGCGGTGGTGGATGAAGTGGGCGCCATGAAGTCACCGTCACCGGCCTCGTCGGTGACCAGGGCGGGAAGGGTGACGGTGGCGACCCGTTCCAGGGAAGACGGTTCGCGCCCGCCTGCCGAGCCGCGGGTGATGGCGATGATGGGGATGCCGTCCTGACGGAGGATGGCGGCCAGGGCGACGACCTCGGCCGTCTCGCCGGAATGGGAGAGGCAGATGGTCAGGTCCCGCGGGCGGAAGCGGCCGAGGTCACCATGGACGGCCTCGGTGGGGTGGACGGTGTGGGAGGTGATGCCGAGGGAGGCCATCGTGGCCGAAATCTTGGCGCCGACATGGCCGGATTTGCCCAGGCCCGAGACAAGGACCGTGCCGCCCGCATCACAGCAGGCGCAGATCAGATCGACCGCGCGGGTGTAGCGTGCGTCCGCCTGTTCAGCCAGCGCGGCGACGGCCTGCGCCTCGTGGCGCAGAACCCGGGCGATGAAGGCCCGTTCGTCGAGGCGGTTGGGGTCGGATTCGGCGTGTCCGGCACCCGGAAGGGGGGCGTGGGTGGGCATGGATGGAGTATATGTTGGGGGTGGTCGAGGGGGGGAAGGGGGATGCTGGGATCGAGAAGTGCGGCTCATCCATCCCCCCACGCCCACCCCCACCCCCCCGATCCCCCACTCACCTTCCCCCGCCCATGTGGACAAGAAAGAAGCACAGGCGGGAACGCCTGTGCCATGGTGTGCCACTGGAGGAAGCAGAAGAAAAGGAAAACCCAGCTCGGCGAGCCGGGTCATCAGGGAAGAGTCGGCACGGAGTGCGGATCTATCCGACTCAGCGGGCGAAATCGGCCCGGGCGGTCTCGAGCGCCTGGCGGGCGTTGGCCGACGCCTCACGGAGCTTGACGCTCTGATTGGCGATGGAGGCACGCAGCGAGCGGGTCTGCTCCACGCCGGGGTGGGTCAGGTCATTGGCCAGGACGAGACGCAGATCCCGGAGTTTGGAAACAAAGGGGTCGTACTCGGCCCGGAGATCGCCAAGCTTGGCGGAGACGGTGGCAACAGACTTCTCGAACTCCTGACGGCGCTGGGCGGAGATCTCCTGGGCGCTATCGCTGGAGAGCTGCGCGGATTCGACACGCCACTGGGCCACATGGTCGGCGGCGCGGGCCTCGAGGGCGATGCGCCGGGAGCGGACACGCTCGGCGGTCTGCTCGAGGTTGTTCACAGCCCGCTCAAAGTCACGGAAAGCGCGGTCCAGATTCTCGGCGGAATCAAGGGCGTCCATCGACGCGAGCAGGGTGTCCAGACGGGCAGCACCCTGATCGAGCTGGGACCCGATGTCGGAGATGGAGGCGTTGGTGGTGTCCAGACGCTGAGCGCCGGTCGATGAGGCGCAACCGGTGAAGCACACGACAAGAGCCGCCAAAACGACGGCAGAGAGGATGCGATGCAGCATGGCAGGTTCCCTTGGATGGAGCGGCCCTCGGCCCGCCCGCGCGGGCGGGCCGGTGCTCCGGTCTGATCCTAGCGGGGAGTATGCCGGTGTCATGCTTGCAGCATCGGATGCGAGGCGGGTGTAGATTGGCAGGCAACCGGCCGCGCAGTTTTTGCCTCCCCCCCCCCCTCCCACCTCCATCCCTCCCCCGCACACACATCTCCACTTGGAGTGGTTGTGCGTGCGGGGGAGGGGCCGCGTGCGTGCGCCTCAGCGTGCGAAATCAGCCCGTGCGGTCTGGATGGCGGTGCGGGTCTCGGCGGACTGCTCGCGGAGTTCCTGGGCCCGGTCGATGGCGTCCGCACGCAGCGGCCGGGTGCGTTCGATGCCGGGGCGGGTCAGGTCGTTGGCGAGCACATTGCGCAGGTCACGGAGCCGGGCGATGAGTGGTTCGTACGCGACACCGAGGTCGTCGAGTTCGGAACCGACATTGCTGACGGAGCGTTCGAACTCGCGCCGGCGCTGATCGGAGATCTCCTGGGCGCGTTCCCCGGTGATCTGGCGTTCCTCGGCCCGCCACTGGATGATGTGCTCGGCCGCGTTGGCCTGGAGCGACACGCGGCGGGAGCGCACCTTGGCCGCGGTGTCCTCGACCGCGCGGAGATTGCGGTCGAACTCGCGGAAGGAGCGGTCGAGGTTTTCGGCCTGCTCCATCTGATCCAGTGAGGCGATGACGGTGTCGAGGCGGGCCTCGCCCTCGTCGAGCAGGCTCTCGATGCCGGCCATGGTGGAGGTGGTGGTGTCGATGCGCTGCGCGCCGGAACTGGAAGTGCAGGCGGGGAGCACCGGGGCGAGGAGCAGGGCCGCGCCCAGGGTGAGGGGGCGGATGCCGGGAAGCATGATCATGGGTTTCTCCTTTGCTTGGACCGAGAGGACGGGCCGCGGTGGCCCGGTCGAGGCGCCGGGGTGGTTCCCCGGCTTGGAACATCCTGACCCATGAGGATGATGCGAAGGCCCCGATGAGCGTAAACTTTCACTCATGTCCGAGACCTACCGCGTTCATCTAGAGGCGTTCGACGGGCCGTTGGATCTGCTGATATATCTCATCCGCAAGGATGAGGTGGATCTGCACGACATCCCGATCGCGTCGATCGCGGACCAGTTCATCGGGTCTCTGGAGGGGCTGGAGCGGGTGGACATCGACCTTGCCGGCGAGTTCCTGGTGATGGCGGCGACGCTGATGGAGATCAAGTCCCGGATGCTGGCGGCGGAAAACCTGCGCAAGGACGAGCCGGAACCCGAGAGCGAGGACAAGAAGACGAAGGACCGCGGCGACCCCCGGGCCGAACTGGTGCGGCAACTGCTCGAGTACAAGCGCTACCGCGACGCGGCCGATGCGCTGGACCGGCGACGCGAGGCGTGGGAGTCACGATTCCCGGCGAAACCGGCCGGGATCGATAATGACTCGGTGCGCGATGCGCTGGCCGAGATGGGCGAGCTGGAACTGGAAGACCTGGACCTGGGCGATCTGGTGGAAGCGTTCAGGCAGATCGTGGCCAGCGTCAACTTCGACCGGCTGGGCGAGCACGCGGTCGTCTCCGACGACACGCCGCTCGAACTGCACGCGGAGGACATCGTGGAACGGCTGGGATCGTTCGCGCGATCGCACGCGGGGCGGAAGATGACCCTGCGCCAGGTGATGGAAGGACGGACACGCCCGGAGATGGTCGGGTTGTTCCTTGCGCTGCTGGTGCTGGTGCGGGATCAGCGGGTGGGGTTCAGGGCACAGGGGGGGGATGTGGAGTTGGACCTGCGGGCGGCGAGTGAAACACCCGCCTGACACGGATCCCGGTCAGGACGACAAGCCGCGACTGCAAGGGAGGGCCGCGGTTGCGTCAGCAGCGGAGCATCCCGATTGAGACGAACCCCGGTCGATTTGGGGGCGGAATCCGTCGGCTCCGAGGCGATACCAGCCGTCATCACGAAGGAAGCGGGCTTCGGGCTCGCCGTTGTTTGCAGGCCGCGAAGGGTATGTGCATCGCTCGGCCGCTCCCTTGCAGTCGCGGCTTGTAAAACGGACAGGCCCGAGCTTTCGCCCGGGCCTGCGTGGTTGGATAGATCGGATGGATCAGCGGCGGCGACGGCTGGTCAACAGGCCGCCCATGCCGAGCAGCGCGAGGGCACCGGGCGTGGGGACGACGGTGTAGGAAAGAAAAGCGCCGGCGACGGACTGAACGCCCCAGTCGTCGGTGGCGTAGTCCGAGCGGGAGAGGTGATCGACGCCGGGGTCGAAGCCGCCGCCGGTGGAGATCACATCGAAGCTGAAGGTGTCACCGATGGACAGGCCGAGGCTGGCCAGGGACACGGCGAAGATCTGATGACCGGCGGCGTGCTGGGAATCATCGGAACCGGCGAGGCCGCCGATCTCGCCCCAGCCGCCATCGAAGGACCAGACCTGGCCACCAATGCCCGAACCGCCGTCGTCGGCCCAAGTGGCGATCCAGTGGGTGATGGTCTGGCCACCCCAGGAGACATTGCGGCCCCAGCCGTTGCCGGCATCGCCCGCGTTGACGCCGGTGTTGATGCCGACGGCGTACTTGCCCCAGGCGGTGGCGTCGAGGTCGCCGGCCGTGTGGATGTTGAAGTAGAGGTTGCTGGCATCGTTGGTGATCGTCACGGAGACGATGTCGAGGTGGGCGAAGCCCTGGCTGGCGAAGAAGTCGTGGAGGTCCCCGCCGGCGAGGTGGTTGCCGGAGTTGTCGTTGTAGACATCGGCGGAAGCAAGACCGGCCGTCGCGGCGATCGCCGCGGCCATGAGCATGTGACGCATCTTTGTATCTCCCTCAAGAATTCGAGCCCCCGAGCCGCAGCGGGACAACACGCCGCATGGACCGGAGAGCGCAATATAGTGTAAACGAAAGATGTTTCCCCCACAACGATTCTCGGGAAAAATCCGGCGAACTGGCGGGGTGTTTTGGGGCTTGAATGGATTTTGATCGGGCCTAACGGCTTGATTGAAGTCCGGCCATGGGAGCGTTCTCGGACGGTGCCGGGACACCAAGGTAGGGCAGGACGCGCTCGGCGATGCGCCGAACGACCGGGCCGGCGACATGGCTGCCGTAGTGCTGGCGAAGAGCGATCGTGGCGGGACCGGGGTCGTCGATGACGACGAGGATGACAATCTCGGGATCCTCGGCCGGCGCGGCGACCAGGAAGCTGGATGTGTACTGGCTTTTGATGTAGCCGCCCGCACCGAAGGGGCGTTGCATGCCCGGCGGTGGTGTGCAGGCGATGTAGGCGGTGCCGGACTTGCCGAACATGGTGTAGCGCGCGGGCACATCGTTGGGGTGCTTGCGCAGGCGGGCGCGATCCATGTTCTCGACGACGGTCTTGAGGGGCTCGCGGACGGCGATGGCGGCCTCGGGCGTGAAGACGCGCTCGACGAAGATCTCCTCGCCGATGACGCCGGGGCGGTGGGCATCCTCCGGCCCGGCGGCGGTGAGGCGGATGCCGGGGAGTGTGCCCGCGTCGTCGCCCCTGCGTGCGAAGACGGAGTAGCCGCGCACGAGCTGGAGCATGGTTGAACCGACCTCGTAGCCCATGCCGACGGAGGTCTGGGTGTACTTGGTCCAGTCGCGTCGGCTGGTGACCTTGCCGGCGGTCTCGCCCGGCAGACCGATGTCGGTGCGTTGACCGAAGCCGAGTCGGACCACGAACTCACGCAGCTCGTCGTGGGTGAGGCGCTCGGTGATGTTGTACATGCCGATGTTGGAGGAGGCGCGGAGGACCTCGTCCCAGGTCAACTCCGGGCGGAAACTGACATCCTCGATGTGGCGGCCGTACCAGGTGCGGATGGAGCGGGTCTCGTTGCGGATGACCTCGCCGGGCTTCATGCGTCCGAGTTGGTAGCCCGCGGCCCAGACGAAGGGCTTGAAAGTGGAACCGGGCTCGTAGATGTCCTCGACGCAGCGGTTGCGGGCGAGGGCCGGCTCGACCTCACGCAACGGATCTTCCCGCAGCACGCGGAAGCGAACCCCGGTGGGCATGGCCTGGCGGGGGTTGCCTGAAGTGGGATCGTGCCAGGGGATCTCAACGAGGGTGGGGATATCCCGAAAAAGATCGACCATGGCGAGAACTTCGCCGGTGTGGGGATCGAGCACGATGGCGCGGCCGCCGGCGGAGTCGGCCTCGTTCATGCCCTGGCGGAGTTCGTCGGTGACGATGCGCTGGATCTCCGCGTCGATGGACATGCGGACATCACGCCCGGGGGTGGCATCGGTCCAGTCGCCACGCTCGACCCAGAGGGGTCGGCCGAGGGCGTCGCGCTTGTAGCGGAGGGAGCCGGCCTCACCCTCGAGGCGGTCCTGGAAGAGCATCTCGGCGCCCATGAGGCCGATGCGATCGGTGGAGAAGTCGCGGTAGCCGACTTTGCCAAGGAGGGAAGCGACGGACTCGCCGCCGACGATCTCGCGGACCGCGCGACGCTCGACGAACACACCACGCAGACGGAGCGCCTTGACGGCGTCGGCCTCGTCCTGGGAGATGACGCCGGAGACGGGGACATAGCGGATGAGACCGCGGCTGGCGGAGGCATCGGCCCGCTGGCGGACAAGGCCGACATCGGCGAGCCAGCCTCGGATGCCGGCGGATGCGTCGGCGGTCTGAGGATCGTCCGATGGCTTCTGGGCGTTCTCGGCGAGGCGACGGTTGTTGGCGATGGCGGCCCGCATCACCCGACCGCCGATGTCGTCGCCGCGGGCGCCGAGCTGGTCGGAGAGGGCGACGATGACGCGGTCGGTGTGGTCACCGGCGGCGACGGGATCAACGATGACACGCCACCCGACGAGCGAGGTGGCCATGACGCGGCCGCGTCGATCGAGGATGTCGCCGCGGACGGGGTCGATGTTCGAGCTGCTGGTGCGGGCGTTGATGGCGGCGCGGAGATCGTCGCCGGGGTAGACCTGGAGCTGGATGACGCGGGCGGCGACGGCGGAGAGCGCCAGCAGGCAGACGACACGCACCCAGAAGGTGACACGGTCCGCATGGCGCTGGGGAGACGGGGAGGGGGAAGAGGGGGGGGTCATGGGACGCTCCTGGGAGCGGGCGCATCGGGCTGCTCACGCGGGGCGACCAGGGCATCGGCCGCGCGGTAGCGGTTGTCGATGGCGGGGGTGAGTTCCGGGTCGGTGGCGTAGCGGGCCAGAGCCTCGGGCGTGACGCGGCGGGCGATCTCGGCGCGGAGGTTCATGGTGCGCTCGGCGTGCTCGCGCATGCGCAGGCGGGCCTCCGCGGCCTCATGGGCGGCCTGCAGGCGGGACTGACGCAGGGCCAGCATCCCGACGGCCGAGCCGCCGACGCCGAGCACCAGAACCACCAGCTTGGCGAACATCCCGAAACTCATGTGGTTACTTTGCCGGGATTTTGAGGGACTGGCCGACGCGGATGTCGTCGGGATCCTTCAGGTTGTTGAGCTTGACGATCTCGTCCATGCGCCGGGAGGTTCCCAGGAGCTTGAGGGAGATCTTGCCGAGGTTGTCGCCCCGGAGGACGACATACTCACGAGTGCGGGCGGGTTCCGGCTTGGTCGCCGCGGGCTTGCTCGCCGGGGTGGGGGCGGCGGTGCGAGTCGGAACAGTCTCGGCCTGTTCGATCTTGAGGACCATGCCAACCTGAACATTCTCGGAATCACCGAGCTGGTCGGCGTTGAGCTTCTGAAGCTGGGGCCACTTGTTGCCGTCACCGAGGTAGCGTGCGGCAAGGCGGTAGAGGCTGTCGCCCTCGACCACCGTGTGGGTTCGGAAGTTGGCAACCGGCCGGTTCGCGGGGCGCTGCTCGGGTTCGGGTACGGCGTGTGTAGGCGTGGTCCGCGTCGGGTTGGGAGCGATGGTGGCGTTCTGGGGAGTGACGGGCTCAAAGAGATCCTGGAGGGTCGGGGCGGCGGGCTTGGGCTCCTCGCGTCCGCCTCCCGTGGGTGCGATGAGCGTGGGGGCCTCGGTCCAGTTGGTGGAGTTGACGGTGTTGGTCAAGCCCTCGATCGCCCGACCGACGATGCCCGGCTCCGCGGCGGCCACGGTGATGCCTTGGCTGATCTCCAGCGGCTGGGAATCCCGAGGGATCACGAGGCTGGCCGGAGCATCCTGGCGGGTGACGGCGGTGGGCAGCGTGACGGGGATGGGCATGGGCTCGGCCGCGCCGGGGAGACCGGCCAGGGGCGTGTTGACGGCCTGGCGTTGCGCGGGTTCGTCGAACTCGGCGGTGCGCGCGCCCGAGAGGTGGTCGGACAACAGAACCCCGACCAGAAGGATCAGGGTCACGGCGATCATCAGCGCGAGTTTGCTCTCTCGGGTCACGGCGTCTTCCCTGCTCTTTCAAGACATGGGCACGCCGAATCCTTGGCGGGCCGGAATCAATCCTTGCTGTCGGCGTCTCCGCCGTCCAGCCGGATGACCCGCAGTTTCGCGGAACGCGAACGCGGGTTGGCGCGTTGCTCGTCGTCCGTGGGGACGGCGGGCTTGCGCGTGATCGCGGTGGCCCGGCCGTCGCCGGTGATGGCGGCGAAGGCCTGCTTGACCGGGCGGTCCTCCAGGGAGTGGAAGCTGATGATGCCCACCCGTGCGCCGGGGTTGAGCCAGCAACCGGCCTGCGAGGTCCGCCCGCTTGCGCGATCGATCGCGCCGAGCAGCGCCTCCAGCGATCCGATCTCGTCGTTGGCGGCGATCCGCAGAGCCTGAAAGGTGCGGGTCGCGCCGTCGATGGAGCCGGGGCTGCGGGGGACGACCGAGCGGACGATGGATGCCAAGCGATCCGTCGTAGTGATCGGTTCGCGCCGACGCTCCGCCACAAGTTTTGCGGCGATCCGGCGGGAGAGGCGTTCCTCCCCGTAGCGGTAGATCAGATCAGCAAGATCCCGCTCGCTGAGGGTGTTGACCAGCTCGGCGGCGGTGACGGGCCCGGCGGGGTCCAGACGCATGTCCAGAGGCCCCGGATGGCGGAAACTCAGGCCGCGGGCGGGGTCATCCACCTGGGTGCTGGCAAACCCCAGGTCGGCAAGCACCACATCGGCCCGGATACCGGCCTGCGCGGCCCACGCCGGCGCCTGGGCGAAGTTGGCACGGACCCCAACCACCTCGGCGACGGCGGGATCAGCGGGATTGAGGGAGGCACGAACCCGAGCCTCGGCCCGTTGGAGATTGGCCGGGTCGAGGTCAAACAGGACCACACGCCCATTGGGACCGAGCCGCTGGGCAATGGCCGCGGCGTGCCCCCCTAAACCGGCGGTGCAATCGATCAGGGTTTCGCCGGGACGAGGGGCGAGCAGATCAAGCACTTGCTCATAGAGGACGGGGATGTGGGCGGGATCGTGGTGCAAGGAGGGACGATACGCGGGGGGTGGGAAAGGGACGGAGACGAAGTTTGGGAAGATGAAAAGATCCGGCTCGGCCAGCCGGGCCACTGGGAAAGGGACAACGCTTAGGCTTGGTGATGGGGAAGGAAGTCATCACGACGGCGGATCGGGCGGAGGATGTCCGGATGCTGCTGTATGGGCTGCGGATCCGGGCGATCGATGCCGAGGTGGTGGAGCGCAGCGGGCGGGGAGGGGATCGGTGGGCGATCGTGGTTCAAACCTTGGATGCGGAGCGGGCCCGGGCGGCGATCGGGCCGGTGTGGGACGCGATCTTTGAGACGGAGGCCGCCAAAGACCCGGACGGGGGTTGCGGGTTCTGCGGGTATGACATGCGGGGCGTGCCGATTGGCCCGGACGGGGTGCTGGCATGCCCGGAGTGCGGAGTGAACCTGCATTCGCTGGCGGCGCGGCGTGCGTTCCGCGATGGCGGGCGGGCACCGAAGGTGTGACGGATGGGCCGTGCGGATGACCGTTGGATCACTGGCATGGCCGGATCGACAAGCCCGGGGCGTGGACGCTGAAAAAGGCAACCCCACGATTCGAGGACTCAGTGGGGGCATGACCGCCCCCCCGCCCCCGTGGGTCCGCGCCCCACAACCGCTGCCTCGCCATCGCGTGTGGTCCGTCAGGCCGGCGCGGGGGCATCGGGGATCAGGAAGCGGCCGTCCTTGTGGAAGATTTCGCCGTCGGCCTCGATGAGGCCACCGGCCCGTAGATCGCAGACCATGTCCCAGTGGAGTGCGGATTCGTTGGTGTTGCCGGATTCCGGGTATCCGGCCCCCACCGCCGCGTGGAAGGTGCCGCCGATCTTCTCGTCGAAGAGGGTGTTGCGTGAGAAGTTCTTGATGGCGTAGTTGGTGCCGACGGCGATCTCCCCGAGATTGCGGGCGCCGGGATCCTGATCGAGCATGGCGAACAGGAAATCCTCGTTCTTCTTTGCGCTGGCATCCACGACGCGGCCGCCCTTGAACACGAGGCGGACACCCTCGACCTCGCGTCCGTTGTAGACGGCGGGGAAGGTGTAGTTGACATGGCCGTCAACACCCTGCGGACCGGTGAAGACCTCCCCATCGGGGAAGTTCTCGGTGCCGGCGCAGTTGATCCATGTGGACCTGGACGGATCGATATCCACGGTCAGATCGGTGCCGTCGTGGGCGTCGGTGGCCGGGGCGGTGAAGCGGAGCGTTTTCCTGGTCTGGAGGTACGCGCGGACACGCTCCTGCGACTCGTGCACCTTTCGCCAGGCGGCGACGGGGTCGGGCAGGTGCAAAAGCCCCGCCTCGAAGACGAAACGCTCGTACTGGGAGAGCGACATCTCCGCGTCCTGCGCGGCGGCCTGGGTGGGGAACAGCGTGCCGCACCAGCGGACTTCACCGCTTGCACAACGCTCGAAGAAGCGTCTGGTGATCTCCTTGCGGGCGACGCGGGCCGTGGCGATTCTTTTGGGATCGATGCCGGAGAAGTGCTTGGTGTTCTGCTCAGCCCAGAGCACAATGCGGGCATCGATGGTTTCGACCATATGACGGTCGAGCGGTGAGCAGTGATTGAGTTGGGCCTGGTCCGCGGTCTCCATGAAAATGTCGGCCAACGACTCGCTGGACGCCCTCCAGAACGGGTGGGCTCCAGCACGGAGTGCGCTCTCGTAGATGGCCTCGACCAGCGGCAGGCCGATGGGGTCGGACTCGATCATGACCAAGTCACCCCGCTTGAGGCGGGTCGAATAGGTGACGAGGACATCGGCGAGGCGGTCGAGTCGGGGGTCTCGCATGGGGTATTTCTCGGAAGCCACTCAAATGGAGTGGGCGGGGAGCGGGGGGCGGGGGGCGGGGGGGCGGGGCGGGGGAGAGGGGGAGCAGACGAAGC
>CAZXGL010000027.1:0-47373 GCA_964640595.1 uncultured Phycisphaeraceae bacterium
GTTCATGCCCCGGAGGGGCATGAACCTCTTACACCATCCGGCCTTCGCCGGCCGACAGCAGGGAGCAGCACCATGGCAGCCATCTCAGGTCTGAGCGCGGGCAAGTTCATCGCGGGTGTCGTCGCCGTCGGCGCGGCCTCCGTCCTTGGGTACAACTGGATCACCACCGGATGCCCGACCGGCGTGTGCCCCACCGAGCGGGCCGCCCAGGCCGCCATCACCACCGCCGCCCACACCACGGACGCGGGCACCGACTCCTGCTGCGCCCTGATGGCCGAGACCGAGAAGTCCGCCTGCGGCGTGGCCGCCGAGGCCTGCGTTGCCGCCGAGACCAAGAGCGGTTGCTGCTCCGAGGGCAAGGCCGAGCAGGTCGTCATCACCACCGTCGCCGCCACGCTGCCCTCCGCCCCCGAGGGTGAGTGCTGCTCCGACAAGGGCCTGCCCCAGCCGTGCAGCGACAAGAAGGCCTGCTGCATCGAGAACTACAACCTCGCTGAGCAGCCCGCCAATCCCTGAATCCCCAGGATCCCCAAGCCCTGATCTCCAGATCCGGACGGCCACACACCTTGAACCGCATCATCCTCGACGCCGGCCCGCTCCGGGCCGGCCTTGATCCCACGCTCGGCGCGTGCCTGACGGAGTTCTCCCTCCGTGGGCCGTGCGACGACCGATACCCGCTCATGCGAAGAGCACCCGGTGGACGCGGTGATGACACCGACCCCGCCGAGTGCTCTTCGTTTTTGATGGGGCCGTGGACCAACCGCATCCGGGATGCCCGCTTCAACTTTCAGGGCCACAGCCACACCCTCCGACCCAACTTCCCGGACGGCACCGCCATCCACGGCGTGCTCCGCGACGCCCCCTGGCGCATCACCGATCGCACCCCCGTCTCCGCCCGCCTCGTCTATGACAGCCGGACCCAGGAGGCTCCCAACTTCCCCTTCGCCTTCGGCTCGGTCTTCCGTGTGGAGCTGACCCCCGAGGAACTCATCCTCGACCTGTCCATCACCAACCTCGACGACCGCCCGATGCCCGCCGGCTGCGGGCACCATCCTTACTTTCCGCGAACCCTGATGGCCGCGGGTGAGCAGGTTCATTTCACGGCCGGCGTCGCGGGGCGCTACGAGGCCGTCAACTGCCTGCCCACCGGACCCGCGCGGGATGATGCGGTCTGCGCCGCCCTGCGCGCCGGCGGCCCGCTGGGGGATCCCAACCTGGACGATGTGTTTTCCGGGCTCGATCACCGCCCGCCCCAAGCCATCATCACCTGGCCCGACTCGCGCGTGCGTCTGACGATGGATTGCTCCGAGGCGTTCAACCATCTTGTCGTATTCACCCCGCGTCTGCGCGAGGGCGGCCCGCCGCTGCCGTGGTTCTGTGTCGAGCCGTGTACCATGCCCAACGACGGATTCAACCTGATGCACAACGGACAAACAGACACGGGTGTCCGCGTGCTCGCCCCCGGTGAATCCCTCCAGACCCGCGTCCGCTTTCGCGTTGAGCGGCTCTGATTCATCGAACCGCCGCCAAAGCGGATCCGTAAGCACCAAAACCCCTTTTCTCAACAAAGGAGGCCAGCGTGCAGATCCAGTTCAACTTCGCCAACATCCCTTCCTCCGACGCGCTCGAAACCCATGTCCGCCACGCGCTCGATTCGAGCATCGGCCACCTGGCCGACCGCATCACACGGGTCGAGGTGCATCTGGCCGACCTCAACGGCCATCACAAGCACGGGGCCGACGACAAACGCTGCATGATCGAGGCCCGCCCCATCGGCCTGGACCCGATCGCGGTGGAAACCCACGCGCCGGACTACCACGCCGCCGTTTCAGACGCGGCGGGCAAGCTCCGTCGTGCCGTCACCAGCCGCATGGAACGAGCCGACGCCCGCTAAACTCCGGCTCCTGCACGAAGGAGTCCCAACCGATGGCAACCTGGCTGCTCAAGTCCGAGCCTGATGTCTATTCCTACGACGATCTCGCCCGTGACGGGCGGACGGTGTGGGACGGCGTGAACAACCCCGCGGCCAACATCCATCTCCGCGCGATGAAGCCCGGCGACACCGCGTTCATCTACCACACCGGCGACGAGCGGCGCGTGGCGGGCATGGCCAAGGTTGTTTCGGCCGCGTACGAAGACCCGAAGAACCCCGGCCTGAACGGCAAGGGCGACATCGCCCGCCCCGTGGTCGATCTGGAACCGATGAAGCCCGCCAGTAAGATGCTGACACTGGCCGACATCAAGGCCGATCCACGCTTCGAGATTGAGGGGTTCGAGTTGGTGCGTCTGCCTCGTCTGAGCGTGATGCCCGTGCCCGCGGCGGCGATCAAACTCATCAGGTCCGCGACGGGGCTTTGAGGCGACCCCCGTCCCTCCCCTCCCCCGAGCCGTACCACCGAAGGCCAGGCCCGGCCGCTCCCTTGCAGTCGCGGCTTGTCAGAATCCCACCGAGTTCCGGGTGCCCTGCTTGGTGACATCCACCACGCGGGTCCAGGCCTCCAGCCCGGTGCGCACATCGGTCAGGGTCAAACGGAAGGTGAAGGTGCTCTGGCGCGTGCGCCCGGCGGTGCGGGACAGCTGCGTGATGCGCCCGGTCAGGGTGAAGTCGGGCGTCAGCGTCGGGAAGTCCGAGCGGCCCTCCTGCATGGCCCGGCGGCGGAGTTCCTCCTGGGCCTCGCGGGACTCGGGGTTGTCGCCCCGGGTGGTGATGACCTGCACCTGGCCGGAGTTGACCAGTTGTTCACGCATCCGGTACAGCAGTTCATCCGTGCTGAACGAGGACGAGGTGTCGTTGACCACCCGGTCGATCACCAGGCGGGCGGGCTTGTTGGGGGCCGTGGTCAGCACGCCGGTGGACACCAGCGATTCGAGCATGCCCTGGGCGGCGTTCTGCAGGTCCTGGATGTCCACATCCCCCACCGTCACGACGGACTCTCGCCCGCCCGTCTCGATCACCCGCGCGGGACGCGAGCAGCCGATGGGGACCAGGAGCAGAACGGTCGGGATGAGAATGGCAAGGCGCATGTTCAATCCTCCCTGATGCACGCAGACCGCCCGGGCTGACGCCTGCTGACAGCGAAGGAGTATATCTGCTGCAAATCCCAGGGCCGCTTCCCTGCCCCCCCCACCCCCCACCCCTCCGCCCACGCCTTTCCTTCACAGGCTCATACGGATCCTGAAGTGCCGAGGGGTTGTGCGGTGCTCCGACCGTGTTTACGCACCGTCATCCATCCGTGGTAAGTCGTAGTTCGGCGATTCCGGTGCGGACGGCTCCAACCCCGGCACATCGTGGGATTCGCCCCGCCCGACCACGGCCGCGATCACCAGATCACCGCTGACATTCACGGTCGTGCGGCACATGTCGAGGATGCGGTCCACGCCCAGGATCAGGGCGATGCCCTCTGCCGGGACGCCCACGGTCTGCATGAGGATGACGATCAGCGGCAGGCTGCCGCCCGGCACGCCCGCGGTGCCGATGCCGGCCATGATGGACATGAGCACCACGACCAACTGCTGGCTCAAGGACAGTTCGACCTGATAGACCTGGGCGAGGAAGAGCACCGTGATGCCCTCGAACAGGGCCGTGCCGTTCTGGTTGGCGGTCGCGCCGATGGTCAGGACGAAGCGGGAGATGCGGGAGGGGATGTCCAGCCGGTTCTCGGCGGTCTCCAATGCCTTGGGCAGTGTTGCGTTGCTGGAGGAAGTGGAGAAGGCGTACAGGTACACCTCGCGGCAGTCCTTGAAGAACTTCCACGGCGACCGACGGGCCAGGAAGATCAGCATCAGCGGATAGACCACGAACTGCTGGATGAGCAGGGCGGCGATGACGACCGCCACATAGCCGAACAGGGTGGAGAACACTTCCAAACCGTTCTCGAAAACCTGCTTGAGCACCAGCGAGAACACGCCCGCAGGAGCCAGCACCATGGCGTACTCGACCACCTTGATGCACACCGCGAAGACCTGCTCCAGCAGGGGCACGAGTGTTCTGCCAGCCACCTCGCGCACCCCGGGCGAACTCATGGCCACGCCCAGGATCAGGCAGGCGACCATGAGGGAGATGATCTCGCCATCCAGGGCACGCACGGCCGAATCAAGCGGGTTTCTGGGGATCAGGTCCAGCAGGGCTTGGTGTGCGGGCTTGGCCGCCGCGGCGGCCTGGAGCACCCGGTCGGGCGATTGGGTCGCCTCCAGGTTCGCCCCGTCACCCGGGCGGAAGAAGTTGACCAGGGAGACACCGATCAGCACCGCCGCACCACTCGCGAGCACGGTGCAGCCGAGGGTCTTGGCAAAAACCCGTCCCATGCCGCGTCCGGTGCCGAGTTCGTAGGCCCCGATCATCAACGCCGAGACCACCAGCGGCACCACGATCATGAAGATCAGACGCAGGAACACCTGCCCGATCATGGCGATCCAGTTGGAGATCAGCGGGGTCAGCCAGGCCCAGCCCTGCGCGTCCTTGAACGGGTGCAGCAGCGCGCCGACCACGATGCCGAGCACCAATGCCACCAGGAGCCAGGCCGCTTTATGCACGCTTGCTCCTATCGTTGAACGCGGGGGGGTGGGGAGGTGGGAAAAACGCCCGAGACAGGGCGCACACCGGCATGGTACAGGATTTCGGGGAGCCGTACAACCGGGCGTGAAACCCCCACCCCCCGCGGGCAGGCTGGCACTCCGTGCCGACTCTCGCCCGGAGGCCTCGACATCTGCAACCGCAGCGTCAGCCCAATCTCAGGAGCCGGCACGGAGTGCCGACCGACCGAGTTGGATCTAGTTGGACCGGCGGACCTGCAAGCGGAAATCCGCGGCCTCCGGGGTCAGCGCGGTGGCGCTGATCATGTGGAAACCGCCGGAGGCGATGGAGGCCGCCTTCCACGCGGTGTTCTGATTGGGGATGACATTGCCGCGGTCATCCAGCCATTCGAAGCGGTACGAGAAGCGGCGGGTGCGGAAGCCGTCGTTGGCCATGTCCACCTGGGCCTCCAGCGTGCCGGAGTCGTTGCGGTACATCCGCACCTCGCGCGTCTTGATTGCCAGGGCGGAGAGCAGGTCGTTGATGTCCCGCCGGACCACGACGCTGTCCTCCCCGCGCCGCTCGGTGCGGGTGCCGGTGGTGTTCACCGAGCCGCAGGCGGGCAGCAGGAGGCAGAGGACGGCCAAGGCCGGGAACAGGGTGCGCTTGCTCAGGAACTGGTTCATGGGCTTGTCTCCTGCCCGGCACGGGCGGGTGTCAACGCGGCCCGCACGACCGACGGCTGGCGCACGCCGGCGTGGGGAACGGTCAGAACAATGATATGACTCCGGTCCGGTTCCACCCGGATCGGAACGGTCACGCCGGAGTATCGCGCCGTCAGCACGCCGTCGGTCGGCGTAGAAACCCGCGCCAGGAGGATTCGCTTGGGCAGCGTCCGCCACATGCGGGTGTCGGCCGATGTTGTGATCGCCTGATAGAGGATGCCGAGCAACTGTCCCCAGCCGCCCGCCTCTTCCCGCATGGCGTAGGTGGCCCCGGCTTTCAACGCGGAGCTGAGGATCTCCTGCATGATGATCCGCGGCAGGCGGGTGCGGAACTCGGCCCCCACCATCGCGTCCACATCGGCCAGCAGCACGGCCACGGATTCTTCTCCACCCCCCCCACCACCCCCGGAAACCGACACGCCGCCGATCCAGTCGTCGTGAAAGCGCAGACGCGGGAACGCGGCGGACACATAGTTCACATTGCCGAACGGGATCGGCAGGTCCAGGCGCAGCTCTTCCAGCCAAGGCCCGCGCCCGGCCATGACATAGACCCAGGTGGTCGGTCCCGCATCTTGATTCATACCCCGCTCGATCCGGTCCAGATCGGGTAGCAGCGCGGGAGAAGCATCCGGCTCCATCGATAGCACCTGGCGCAGCTCGAACCTGGCCCGCTCGGTGTCCGACGGATCGGCGGAGGTGGCCAGCAGGAACACACCGCGGAGGTGCGATGCGAACGGGTTGCGGAAGTCGCTGTACGCACGCAGGTCGGCCAGATCGGCAAAGTGCGTGGCCATGATCCCATCCACGCGGTCGCGGTCCACGCCCACGCCACGGCGCTTGGCCTCGTCGTCCAGATCGCCCGTGGCGTTCACGCCCCCCCCCAGCCTCCGCACGGCCTCCTCCTGCCACTCACGCGTCAGGTTCAACTGCACGCGGGCTTCTTCGAGATCGCCGGCACCGATCTCGTTGATGGCGTTGAGGGCGGTGGCCATGATCCGGTCCACCGGCGTGCCGATGAACCTGCTGGTGGTCTGGTTGATCACCGTGGTGGTGACCGCCTGCGAGACGCGGTCCTCGGCCTGGGTGTCCAGGTACGGGCGGACATCCGCGTGGACCCGCCCGAAGAAGTCGCGGCTGGCCTGGAAATCCCCGGCCATCTGCGCGGCGCGGGCGGCCTCAAGGTTGTACACCACGCGGTTGTTGCGGTCGCCGGACGCGCGTTCGGCACGGGCCTTGGCGAGCTTGGCCGCGCCCTCGAAATCACCGGCCGCGACGCGCTGGTCGAGCTGCTGCGTGAAGTTGCGGTAGCCGCCTTGGCAACCACCCGCACCAAGCACCCCCACCACCGCGCACAGGCTCAGCACGGCGCACCAGACTGTCCGGGTCGCTCGGTTCACGGGCGGAGGTGTTCCAGCCAGAAGGATGCCGCCTCGGGCGAGAGATCCAGGGTTTGCAGGGATGAGGTGTCGATGGTCAGACGGCTGGCGGCGAGGAACTGGGCCACGCCGCGGGCGATGGCCTCCTGGTTCTCTCGCAGAGTGTCGCCGTCCTTGAGGAAGTTGAGCAGCTGGGCGTGCTGACGCCACTGGTCGAGCGCTTCCTGGCGGAGTTGGAGCGGCACGGTCAGAGCCATGCCGTCACGGGCGACGATGAAGCGGTCCACCGGCTGGAAGCCGGGGCCTTCGAGGCGCATTCGGTGCGGGCCGGGGGCCATGCGGAGCGTGCCCGGAGCGCTGCCGACCAGGAAGCCGTCGATGAGCACGCCCGCCTCCGCGGGGACAATGGCAAGGCGTTCGCCGGTGATGACCCACTGGCCGTCCACCTTGCGGATGTTGGGCAGCGAGATCTGCTCGATCGAAACACGCAGGTCGATGGCCACTTCCGTCGATTGGGCGGGCGCAAGACGGGAGGCCAGCACCTCGGCCCGCGCCTGACGCCCGATGCGGTTGCCCGCGTCACGGATCAGCGTGCCGATATCGGTCGGGGAGGACTGGTTCTGGGCGGACTGACGCTGACGGTCCGCGCTGACGGCCGAGCCGGCGGCGACCGCGCCGCCGGTGTCGCCGGAGATCAGGCTCCACGCCATCGACAGCGTGGTCTCGGTGATGTCCGAGTCCACGCCGAGTGCGGCGTCGTTGAAACGGCGGCGAGACTCGGACAGATCGGCGGCGGTCGCGATCAGGATCGCGTCCGCCCCCAGCGTGCGGGCGAGTGAAGCGGCGGACGCCTGATCGGACAGCAAACGGACCGCCTCCGCTGCGACCGAATCGTTCCCTCCTCGGTTCGCGCCCGCGGAAGACAGTTCACTGACCGCGTTGAGCACCACGGCCCGGCTGATGACTTCCACCCCCTGACCGGCCAGGCCGGAGGTGACCCAGGTCTCGATTGTGTCGGTGTGGCGGTCGGGGATGTCGGCGTCCGTGATGCGGACGAACACCGCGACACGGGCCGAGCCAGTGGCGACCGCCGCGGGCTGGGCAGGGGAATCCTGCCATGCTTGTGGCGTGGGCTGAGAAGATTGCGAGGGCTGGGCGGGCGTCGAGGATGCGGGGCGTTGCGCGTTGGACGCCGAACCGCACACACGGGTGTCGGGGTTCACGCCGGGCGGCAGGCCACCCCAGGAAGGACGCATCACCGCGCCGATGTCGATGCCGGTGTCTTCCAGAGCCTGCGCGGTGCTGAAGCGGGGGTTGACCTCGATGATGCGTGCCCAGCCGACCGGGATCTCCTCGGTGCCGAGCCGCTCGCCGGTGTCCGGGTCGATCAGCTCGCGGCCGGGGTGGAAGACACGCCAGAACTGGCCGGGGGCGATACCAGTGCCCTCGGCCCGGTTGAGCGTGATCTGACCCGCGGTGTAAGCGATGACCTTCGCGGGGGCGAGCCGGTCCATCACGGCGTTCGCGGCCTGGCGGGCGAAGGACTCCGTCACCAAGCCCAGCAGGGCGTTGGTCAGTCGGCCTTCCTCGGTCGCACCGGGGATGGTCTCGCGGACATCGGACTCCTCAAGCCGGATGGTGGTCGAGTCGAGCAGCACGCCGGTGGTGGTGTCATACAACCGGAGAGAGGCCAGGAGTTGGACCGTGCGGCGCTCCATGGTGGTGCGTCCGAGACCGCCTGAGAAATCAGCCCGCGCGACGGCATCCTGAAAGTTGTCGATGCTGACCGTGGCGACATATCGCGCCCCGGCCAGGGCGAAGGCGCGGGCGGCCTGGGGATCCGCGGGGTCGATCAGCCCGGAATCCGCGAGGTTCTGCTCGCGCAGGATCTTGCTCAGATCGGAACGGGCCACGATGTCGAATCGCCGGGTGTCCAGCACGGACTGGATCAACTGGCTGTCCGCGGCCTGCACAATCTGATTCAGCGCATCCGCCTGGCCCTGGCGCCGGGCCGCATCCAGCACCGACTGCTGGACCTGGATCTCGCGGACGGCCAGACGAGGCTTTTCAGGAGCGGTCTGGGCTGCGGCGAGGGGGGTGGCCAGGGTGAGGGCGGCCATCAGCCGCAGGAACCAGGTGGTGATCGTTTGCACGGCGGTCCTCCTGTCCGGCTCCGCATCCCTCCAAAGGGGGGTGGGGGCGGGATCTCTTGCACTACAAGATAGGGACCGCCGGTGGAGCGGGGTGGCTGACGGGGGAGTTGGGATTTGGGACTGGCCCCTTGCCAATGGAGGAAGATCGGGAATCCTGCGATTGCATCGCGGGCATCACGGAAGGGAGGGGGGAGGGGGCTTGGGAGCGGCGTGGTCCCGGCGGATGGCCTCAAACTGGTTGTCGCGGGCCTGCTCGAAGGCTGGGACGGGGACCTCGTCGTTGAAGTAATGCAGGATGTGGTCGAGCTTGCCGGTGTGGTACAGGTCGGCGAACGCCTCAACCCCGTCGGGCCAATAGCGGGTGCCCATGCCGGCCTCGAGTTCGATGATGGCCCGCTCGGCGGCACGCTCGCCCAGTTGAGCACGGTACGGACGCACCGAGGTCAGCGCGTCGAACGAATCAATCACGCTGAACACGCGCGGGCCGAGGGGGATGTCCTCGCCCTTGAGCTGGAAGGGATAACCCAGCCCGTCCCAGCGCTCGTGGTGATAGCGCACGAAGTTGAGGATCGGCTCCTCCTGCACATCCAGGTCGATCATCCGGGCGTAGCCGGTGACGGGGTGAAGCTTGATGATCTCGAACTCCTCCTCCGTCAGGCGACCGGGCTTCTGGAGGATGGCATCGGGGATGTCGATCTTGCCGACATCGTGCAGGGCCGCCGCCTGCGTGAGCAAGGCGATCAGATCCCGCTCCACACCGAAATGCTCGAGCAAAGCCCGCGTGTAGAGCACCACACGCCAGGTGTGGGCGGCCGTGGACAGATCCTTGCGCTCGATCTCCCGAACGAGGCGTTGGACGGTGGCGGGATCCATGGAAGATTGTTAGGTCCGTTGGCACTCGGTGCCGACTCCCCCCCCCAGGTGGCCCGGCTCGCGGGGGGCGGAGGCGGGGGCGGGGCGGGGGGAGCTGGGCCACCAAAGACCGTACACTGGAGACATGGATGTCATGCACGGTGTTCTGATTGTGTTGGTTCTGGGGGCGATCGCTGCGGCCGTGGTGTGCTGGCGTGGGTGGCAGGCCGCACAGGCCGCCGTGGGTGGACTGCGGACCTCCGACGAGGAGGCACGGCGGAACGCCGAACGAGCCAGAGCCGACGCGGAGAGCGCGGGACGCGAACTCCAACGGGCGCGGGCCGAGTTGTCCCTCGCGTCCGAGCGGGAGCGGGAATCTCTCGGGCGGGTCGTGAAACTCTCCGAAGAACTGGCCGCGTTGCGCGAGCGGCTGGACGGGGTCGAGAAGATCCGCCAGGAACTGGTCGCCAACGAGACGCGTATGCGCGAGGCATTCGAGGCGATCGGCTCCAAGACGATGCGGGCCAACCAGGAGGCACTGGCCAAGATCATCAGCGACCGGCTGACGGCCGCGGACGAGAAATCACGGGCCGAGCACGAGCAGCGCCGGGCGGCGGTCGAGGCGATGGTCAAGCCCATCGGTGAAACGCTTGCGAAGACCACCGAGCGGCTGACGCAGCTGGACGAACGAGTGAAGGCCTCAGGCGAGAGCGCGGACCAGTTGAAGGAGCAGACCGCCCGCCTCGCCCGCGCGCTGTCCCGACCGGAGGTGCGCGGCAAGTACGGCGAGATCCAGTTGCGCCGCGTTGCCGAACTGGCGGGGATGACCAGCTACTGCGACTTCTCCGAGCAGACCTCCACCGTGGACGGCGACGGCAACATGCTGCGCCCGGACATGGTTGTGACGCTGCCCAACCAGCGGATGATCGCCGTGGATGCGAAGGCGAACATCGACGCATACATGGCCGCCGTCAATGCGGCGGACGACCAGGAACGCGAGGCCCACCTGGAACGGTTCGCGCGGCACATCGCCGAGCAGGCGAGGAAACTGGGCGACAAGAAGTACTGGTCGTTGTTCGACGGCTCGCCGGAGTTCGTGGTGATGTTCGTGCCGGGGGACCAGTTCATCGACGCCGCGCTGGCACGCCGCCCGGACCTGATCGACCGGGCGGCGCAGGACGGGGTGATCCTGGCCAGCCCGAGCACGCTGATCGGCCTGCTGCGGGCGGTGGCCGTGGGCTGGCGAGAGCACCGGCTGGCGGAAGAGGCCCAGGAGTTGCTTGCCCTGGGCAAAGAACTGCACGACCGCGCGGCGGTGGCCTTCAAGCACGCCGCGGACCTCGGCGACACCATCCGCCAGAGCGTGGAGCGGTACAACCGGCTGGTGGGGTCGATCGACTCGCGCCTGATGCCGACGCTCAAACGCTTCGAGGCGGCGGGCGCGGGCAGCGGGAAGGAGCTGGCGGAATCGAAACAGGTCGTGGTGGAGCCACGGGCGTTGCTGGCGGGGGAGGGTGAGTGAAGCGGTTCGTGCGGCCTCGAACCTGGATTCGGTTGGTCGTGGCCATCATGGTGGCATTGATCGCGCTGGGCTGGGCGTGTCGCCGGCACGCCGAGAACGGCATTTGGTATCCGGGCAGCGCACCGTCCATTCTCTATGTTGATCCAGAACTGGCCGCGTATGGATACCAGTGTTATGGCTCGGTAGATTGGTTTTCCTCCGATTTCTTTCTTGAACGAACGCCGCCGATTGACCCGTCCGACTGGGATGTCGTCAGGGAAGCCCCGAGTCCCGCATGGGCGGTCGATGCCGCCAAGAGCGGTTTCGACAGCGCCTGGCGAAGTGAGATCGGATGGCCGCTGCGCTACGCCCGCGTTGATCTCAGGGAATCCGAGGTTGAGACCGACGAGACCTACTACCAAGCCCTTCACGCCAAGGCATCGGGATTCATCAACATTTGTCCTGAAATCGTTGCCGAACGAACAGGCTATCTCTCGATCGGCCCCGTTTCGATCGCCACGCGCCCGCTGTTTCCAGGATTCCCGTTGCTCGTCGCAGTGTTGTACGGGTTGCTATTGGTGGGAGAACGCGCGCTACGGATTCCTAATGGGGTTCGGACCCGCCGCCGGAAGAGACGCGGATGTTGCACGGTGTGCGGGTATGACCTTGTCGGGATCGGCGCGGCCGTGTGCCCTGAATGCGGAGCGAACCATGCTTGACGCTCTCCCGCTTGGCGTGGCCGTCGTACTTGTGCTGCTCGCCGAGCGGTGCTGGCGGAAGCGGCCGTTGCGCCGGGAGACGGATTCCGTGGTCTCCCGGGTGTTGTGGGCCATCACGGGGATCGGGCTGGGTCTGAGCCTGGCGGTGTGGGCCGCGGTGTCCCTCATTGAGCCGTCGCTGCTGGGCGCGGGCGTGTGGATCGTGGCGGCGGCGTGGCTGCTGGGGATCGTGGCCGCGGGAAGGTTTGCGATGTGGCCGGTGGCGTGGCGCGTGGCGGAATCCGGAGTGTCCGGCGGAGCGTGGCCTGCGGCGGTCCTGTGGGCGGCGTCCGCGTGCGTCTGGTTCGGAATGCTCCGACTCGCGGGAACGCCGATCAATCTGGCCTCGGGGATCGTGGATGTTCCCATCGATGCGTTGCTGTTCCTGTTCGGAGGAATGGGCGTTCTGGAACGCAGCCGCGGGTGGCGGGTCTGCATGACGGTCCTGTGGGGGGCGCTCGGCCTGATCGGGCTGACGCTGATGGCGAAGGTGTTGTTCTCGATGGGCGGGGTGGGCGGCTCGCCGGTGCTTCGGGTCGGATCGTTCGAGATTCTGAACCCCGGGCTGGCGATGGCATTCGGCGGCGCGCTTGGACTGGTGGGGCTGACGCTCGCGGCGGCGCTCGGCGGAGCATCCGCGCGGGGATGGTGCGTGGGACGGACACGGGCTGGACTCGCGTGCGCGAAGTGCGGCTACAACCTCGCCGGCATCAATGACAGCACATGCCCGGAGTGCGGAACCAGCCCGCAGCCCCCGGTAGGTGAACGAGCATGATCCCCCGCTGGCTGGCCCGGATCGCGGCGGCGGTGCTGGTCCTCTCGCTGGGGTTCGGATGGATTGTCCGTGCGGTGGATTCGGGAAAACTGGTAGGCTGGGGCGGCTGGCTGCAACCGGTGTACAACGCGGAGGCCGTCGACGCGGGCTACACCTATTACGAGTCCCGATCACGCATCGGTCGGGCCGCCATGGTGCGGAGGCGCACCGGCGACGAGCCGATCGCCTGGGACGCGGCCACCAATCGGCCCCAGACCATCGAAAATTTCTACGGCCAACGCGTGCGCGGAACACTCGACCATCGCCTCCACACCGCGATCGCGATGGGGGCGGAGACCGCCACCATGCAACTCGTCGGCTGGCCGTGGAAGGTATGGGTGCGCGAGTTTCGCGCTGGCACCCACGCTTCCGGCATCGCACGGACCAGTGGCTTTGTGTCATGGGGTCCGTTCGGCGTGATGACACGCCCCGTATGGCCGGGCTTTCCGCTGGCGGTGGTCGTCGTCACGGTGGCGATCTGGGGAATGGAACAGGCGGGCTGTTGTGCGGTGCGAAAGGTGCGACGCATGCGGACCCCGCACGGCCACTGCACCTCGTGCGGATACGACCTCACCGGGATCGATGCTGCGCTGTGCCCGGAGTGTGGGCACGCCACCGAGTGGAGAGCGAATCCCGCGGGAGGTCCGCGGTGAGTGTTCGCAAGCGGGCAGCGTGGGAGTCGATGCGCTTGTTCGCCGCGGCACTGATCGCCATGACACTCGCAGGGGAACTGGTTCGCCGTGATGCGCACCGCGATTGGATACCGCGTCCGATGCGGTTGCCGATGGAATCCGGACTGCGCACCATCGTGGTCGCGGGCACGCACGAGTTCGTGGCCGAGTTTCAACGCGATCGGATCTCCCGCCGGATCATCCCGGTCGGGTTGATGCAAGAGATCGGATCCGCCGACCCCTCCGGATGGAAACCGGAGGGCGAGATCCAGACTCGGTCACGACTGCTTCGGCAAGCGATCCCCGATGGATTGGCCGGATCAAGCCACGCTGAAGTAGGCTGGCCGCTCAGCGTGGCCGAGTATGTGACCGTCGGTGACCTCCCCGGACCATTCGAGCCCTATGCGATCGACCCAACGGCTCGGCCGTACCGTGTTTCGGTGGGGCTTGCACGGGTGGGCTTTGTTTCGCTCGCGACCCGGCCGATGTGGCCTGGGTTCCTGCTTCTGGTCGCGGGGATTCATGCTGGATTGCTCTTGGGATCAGCGTTGATCCGTGTGCCGCGGGCGTGGCGAACCTCTCGTCGCAAACGCCATGGGTGTTGCCCGTGGTGCGGGTACGACCTGACCGATATCGTCCAACCTCCTCTCCACAAGCCCCCTTCCCCCCTGCCCATCCTCCCGCTATGCCCCGAGTGCGGGATCCCGAAGACTCAGCGGGGGCGAGCATGATGGCGATTGAACGGAGGATTGTGTATGGGATAGGTGTTCAGGCTGGACCGATCTGGATGCGCTGGGCGCGGCGAACCACGGGATCGCAACAAACCATCGATCTGGACCGGATGCATCCCCGCCTGACTCCTTACTTCGATGCGGACCTGCTCGACGAAGTGGAAGTTCGCATCGTCGAACGAGTCAGAACGCCAGGAGCCCGGATCAAACCGGCGGGGTTGTGTCTGGGGCGGATCGTGGTCATCGCGCGGGATGTGGCCGAATCCGACCGATTCGAGACGGTGCTCTTTCACGAGTTGGTCCACTGCGTCCAGATGCAGCGAATGGGCGAGGCCGGATTCTGCGGGGCGTATCTCGCTGGTTGGTGGATGGCGGGGCGCTCGTACCGGGATATTCCCTTGGAAATAGAGGCGTTTGCATTGCAAGACCGCTTCATGGCGGGAGAGGTGTTCCGCGTGAGAGATGCCGTGCGAGCGGGTTGACCGTGGGGAGAAGTGTCTATTCCAAGGTGGGGATGATCCAAAGGGAGTACGGTGGCGTATGGATGGGGTTGTGGATTGTGGCGATCCGGGGACAAAGCTGGAACGGAGGGAGCGGTGCGGTTGGGGGGGTGGGTAGGGGGGTGGGGGGTGGGGGATGGTTTGTTCCTAGAATCACCGGATACGCTGAACGCCGGAAGGCGGGATGGCGTGCGCTCGGGCCTTGGACTGGGGGTTTCCCGGTCTTTTGGTTCGGGCGGAACAGCAGAACGCATCGGACCGATCTTTGCGTGAGAAGGCCCCTGAGGAGGCGTTGAGCCACATGTCGGATCAGGACATCAAGAACCCGAAGCTGCCCAAGAACACCAAGGACGCCGGAAAGGGCGGACCGAAGGGTCAAGGCCCCGGAAAGTCGGGCGGCCCCGGGGGGGGTGGCGCGGGCAGCCAGACACCCGGATCCAGGGGGATGATGGGTCTCATGGTCGTCCTTCTGATGATCGCGATGCTGGTGTTGTTCTTCAGTTCCTCACAGCAGGGACGCGAGATCAACTACAAGCAGTTCGAGGACTACTACACATCGGGCCAGATCGACAAGGACAGCGTGCTCGTCCGCGATGCCGGCATTCTGGCGACGCTGGTGCAGACCGAGGTTTCCGAGCGGCCTCAGTTGGTCCGGGTGCCGCTGACGGCCGTGACGCGCGAGGAGATGGGACGCCGGGTGATGGAACTGACGGACGGGCGCGTCAAGCAGCGTCCCCAGTCGCCCTGGGTGACTTACTTCTGGTTCATGGGCCTGCCGCTGCTGGTGCTGGTCTTCCTGTGGGTGCTGATCGCTCGCGGCATGCGCGCGGCCGGGGGCGGACCGGGCGGGATGCTCGGATCGTTCGGCAAGTCGCGTCACCGCACGCTGACCAAGGAGATGACCGGCATCACCTTCAAGGATGTCGCCGGCATCGACGAGGCCAAGGACGAGGTCACGGAGATCATCGAGTTCCTCAAGAACCCCAAGAAGTTCACCCGCCTGGGCGGGCGCATCCCCCGCGGCGTGCTGCTGTCCGGCAGCCCCGGCTGCGGCAAGACGCTGCTGGCCAAGGCGATCGCGGGCGAGGCCGATGTCCCGTTCTTCTCGATCTCGGGTTCGGACTTCGTGGAGATGTTCGTGGGCGTGGGCGCCAGCCGCGTGCGAGACCTGTTCAAGCAGGCGAAGGAAAGCTCGCCGTGCATCATCTTCCTGGATGAGATCGACGCCGTGGGCCGGCGGCGCGGGGCGGGGTTCAACCAGGGTGGGCACGACGAACGCGAGCAGACCCTCAATGCCATCCTGGTGGAAATGGACGGGTTCGGATCGGGCGACGGCGTGATCGTCATTGCCGCGACCAACCGCCCGGATGTGCTGGACCCCGCGCTGATCCGCCCCGGCCGGTTCGATCGACAGATCGCCGTGCCGCTGCCGGATGTGAAGGGGCGGCTGGAGATCCTCAAGGTCCACTGCAAGAAGGTCAAGCTCGGCCCGAATGTGGACCTGGAGAAGATCGCCCGCGGCACGCCGATGTTCAGCGGCGCGGACCTGGCGGCCATCATCAACGAGGCGGCCATCGGCGCCACCATGCAGAACAAGGACTTCATCGAGCACGAAGACCTCGAAGAAGCCCGCGACAAGGTCAAGTTCGGCCGGGCCAAGAAGAGCCGCGTGCGCGAGAAGGATGAGAACAAGCTCGTCGCCTACCACGAGGCCGGGCACGCGGTGCTGCAAGCGCTTCTCAAGGATGCCGACCCGCTCCACAAGGTGACCATCATCTCCCGCGGCGACTTCGGCGGCGCGACCTTCAGCCTGCCCGAGAAGGACCGGATGGGCTACAGCCTCAAGTGGCTGCTGGCCACCATGCGCGTCGTGTGCGGCGGACGCATCGCCGAAGAGAAGGCGATGAACGATGTGTCCAGCGGCGCTTCGCAGGACATCCGCCAGATCACCGCCATCGCGCGGGCCATGATCCTGGAGTGGGGCATGTCGCCACGGCTGGGCTTCATCAACTACTCCGGCAGTGACACACGCGAGATGTACCTGCCCGAGAAGGACTACTCGGACGACACCGCCCGCCTGATCGACGAGGAAGTCAAGCGGATCACCGGTGAGGCCTACGGCGAAGCCAAACGCCTGCTCGATGAGAACTGGGACAAGGTCGTCGCCGTGGCCGAGGCCCTCCTCAAGCACGAAACACTCACCGCCGATGAGGTCCACAAGCTCATGCGCGGCGAGGAGCTGTCCAAGCCCACCGTGGCCGACCTGCTCAGTGCGGACAGGGCACGGAACAAGACCCCCAAGACATCGAGCGACCCGGAACCGGAATCCTCGGGCGGCGCGCTGCCGGAACCGGCTTGACCTGAACCTTCGGACGATCTCCCTCCAAGGCCGCCTTCCGGGGCGGCTTTTTTCATGCGCGTCTCGAACCGATGGTCTGGTACACTGCACCAACAAAGGAGGTCCGCGATGCACACACGGACGGGGCGGCTCCGGGCGGGATGGGTGGCGGGCGTGCTTGCATTCGGGACCGCGACGGCATCGGCCGCCACGGCATCGACAGCCACGGCGTTGGAGCCGGTCCTGCCTTGGGCGGAGGGGGAGGCGGGACAGGTTGAGGAATCGCCGAGCGGTGGACGGCTGCGGTATGTCTGGCCCGCGGTACGCGATGAGTATGTCCGCGACGCGTCGCTCAAGGAAATTGCGATGTGGGTGCAGCGGCAAAGGAGGAAAGAGGCTTGGGAGCTCGCCCGTGCGCGGGGTTGGACCGGCGATGTCATTGCGATCTGGAACCGGGGACCCGCGCCGCTGAACCTCGCCCAGTGGGACGCGCTGATGGGCAGGGCCGCGCACGACCTGTCGCTGGGCAACCCGGACCTGGAAGCCGATGCCCGGCAGATGCTGGTATTGCTCACCGGCATGCCCGAGCCGGAGGAGGGACCGCTCGCGGGCCATCGGGCCGCCGCGGAAGAAACCCTGCGCCAGTGCGCCAGCGACGAAGGTGATGACTGGCGCGGCCTGCCCTATCTCACGGCGGATCTTGCTGCCAGGACGGGGGACACGGGCTTCATGCGCCGCGTGATGCTTCTCATCAGGCAGGCCCCAAGCCAGAAGACCCGAGCACGCCTTGCCGAAGCGATCGCCGCCTCCGAGGAGCACGAGCACGACCCCAGCAAGGACGAACTGACGACGCTGGGCGGTGAACTGTTCAATCTGGCAAGCGAGCCGGGCCTGGAAGCCAGGCAGCGGATCGCCTTCGCGAGCGTTGCCATGCGTCTGGCCGATCGCGCCACCTCGTTGCAACTCATCGACCGGGCCATCGCGTCCGAGCACGCGGATATCCGGCGCGCCGGGTTCAACACGGCGATCCATATGGTCCGACAGGCCCGCGCGGACGGCGACCCGGAACCCGAGGTCGCGCTCACGGCCCGGCTTGAGCGGTTCATGGCGGGCATGAACGACACGGACGAGCGGATCTCCTCGTCAGCGGTGTCGCTGGTCCACATCCTGCTGGAGGGCGACCCGAACACCGTGGGGGTTGCGCTGGTCGCCGCGCTGGATTCAACCAATCTGGTCGTTGCCACCGCGGCGTGCTTGTACCTCCTGGAGCTTCCGGATCAAGCCCGCACGGCAATCCCAACGATCCGAAAACTCACGGCCTCGCGCGATGGCGAGTTGAGATACACTGCGATCAAATTGCTCAACGCGATCGGGGCTGTCGATTGATCCCGATGACGACGATGGAAACACCGATGAAGCGATCCATCACACCCCGCCGATTTTTTCATCTGCGACAGCGGATCGTCGCCACGGCCGCGGCGGTCATCCTCGGCTCGCATGCCCAGGCGTTCCCGATCGAACCGTGGGAACCCGGCCGGGGTGGTTGCTTCGTGACCGATGCGGATGGACGGACTCGGTATGTCTGGCCGCCGGTTCCGGACGATTACCTCCAGACCGGGCCGCTGGGAGAGATCGCGGACTGGCTGTCGCGTGCGTGGGCCAAGCAGGCCGCCGCGAACAACTGGAACCCGAAACGATCCGATGACGACATGATCAAAGCAGTCACGATCCGGTGCTTCGGCAACCCCACATCCTCGAAAATCAAGCCACTCACGCCGGTCCAGTGGAACACGCTGGCCTATCGCGCCGCCGAAACGCTCAGTGCCCCGGATCAACAGACAAGCGACGGGGCCATGCGCCTGATCCGCTGCATGGACGGGTTTCCGATCGATGCGGAATGGCCGCTGGACGGGTTCCGCGTGCTGGCTAGCGCACTGATCCTCTCCTGCATGGATTCGGAACCGGGCCAATCGCAGCCGATCACCCGCATGACCGCGGGCTTTGCCATCCGGTCCGGAGATACTGCCTTTCTGCGCCGGGTGATGGACCGGATCCGCCTTACGCACGACGCACGCCAGAGAATGAATCTGGCCGAACTCGCCGCGGTCTGCGTGCCGTACGAACACGACCTGAACCCCGCCGAGGCCGCCATCACGGCGGGCGAACTGCTGGCACTCGCGGAAACTTTGTCGGGACAACCGCAACAGGCCGGGATCGCATTCGCCGCATTGAACATCGGCGGGAATGCGTCGATCCGTCTGATGGAAAATTCGCTGGCATCGGGCGACGCGGGAATCCGCCGGGCCGCCGTGCGCTGGGCGGCCGAGCGGACGCGCATCTCCCGGTTCTGGAAGGATTTTCAGACCGAACGACACCTCCGCGACCGGGCCGACCTAGTCGTCGCGGCGATCCGCGATCAGGATGAGCGGGTCGCCGCGGAGGCCGTCATCGCCATCACAGTCATTCTGGACAGCGAACCGGACAAGCTGGCCGCCATCCTGATGAACGGCCTGGGAACGCGCCCGACCAGCGTGGACATCGCGGCCTGCTCCGCACTCGCACGGATTCCACGCCGCGCACGCCCGGCAATGGAGACGCTGCACAGGTTGTCCGCATCGCCCGACCCGGACTTGCGGGCGGCGGCCATCGAACTCGTGCGAGCGATAGAGGCGGCAGAGGAATGAGACCAGTATCATCCCGCATGAGGCCGAAGTGGAGATCCTTTGTCACGAGATCCACGGGCGCACCGAACGATGCATCATGGGCGATGATCGCCCAGGCCTACGAAAACCCGCCGCGCGCATACCACAACCTGGAACACATCCGGCACTGCCTCACACTGTTGGACACCACTCCCGAATCGGGAAACGCCGCGTTGGAGCTGGCGATCTGGTTTCATGACGCGGTATACAAGCCGCTCGCCAGGGACAACGAGGCCAGATCGGCCGACCTGATGCGTCGTGTCGCCAATGCCTGCGGGTTTCCGACCGATGTTCTGGATGACGCGCACCGGATCATCCTGGTGACTGCAGCCCATGCGAAGGCGGTCCGAACCGATGAACGGATGATGGCGGACATCGACCTTTCCGTACTGGCGGGGAATCCCGAGGCATACGCCCTCTATGCGGCCTGCATCCGGACTGAGTACGCAGCGGTGGACGATGAGTCCTTCCGAACCGGCCGTGCGGCCTTCCTGAGATCCATGCTGAGTTCGAACGCCATTTTTCATACGGCGTGGGCGCTCGAACAAGGATTCGAGATGCGTGCGAGGGTCAATCTCCGCGCAGAACTCGATGGGTACGCGGGTTCATAGTTCGGATCCCGTTTGAGTTTCTGGGCGGGCCGGATGACATTGTCACCATCAAGCAGCCATGAAAATCCGGCCGCGGTCAATCACGCCTCCCGATCCTCCTCTCAAGGTCTGCTCGGATGATTTCATAGATGTCCGGCTGGTACACAAACACCATGAAAACAAGCACGCCATCCTTCGAACCGGCGTACTCCACCGCAGCAATCTCACTTTGGCCCTCGGCTTTGTAGATCCTGAAAAACTCGTCACCTCGGTAGTCACTGATGAAGTACTCTGGCACACCAGGTCGCCGTTCGTGGATGTTTGAGTAGACCGAACTCGGCTTCCAGAAGTAGTTGCTGACATCCCCATCCGTCAGCATCTCACCTGACCCCTGCGCGTCCCGCTCAAGTCTCGCAAGAAAGCCTGTCGGGTCATGCGGACGGCGCGGACCCAGCATCAACACGCCAAGCACGACGATGACGACCGTCAGCAACTGAGCCACCACGAGAAACACGCAGACGATGGCAATCCACTTCTTCATGTGATTCTCCGCCATGTCCGGAAACCCTTGTTCCGCGCCAGATCACACCCCCGCCGCGAGCATGGCATCCGCGAGCTTGGTGAAGCCCGCGATATCAGCCCCGGCCGCGTAGTCCGGCACGCCCTTGGATTCAGGGGCGTGGGCCAGAACGCGGGCATGAATGTCACGCATAAGATCATCGAGTTTGGCCAGCGTGTCCTCCTTTGTCCAGGCCGCGTGGGAGGCGTTCTGGTGCATCTCAAAGCCGGAGCAGGCCACGCCGCCGGCGTTGGCCGCCTTGCCAGGGGCAAAGCGGACGCCCTTGCCCCGGAAAACCTCGCGGGCGGCGTGGGTGCATGGCATGTTCGCCCCCTCGGCGACACACTGAGCGCCATGCTCAACCAGCCGCGCGGCCTCGGCCTCGTCGATCTCGTGCTGGGTGGCGCAGGGCAGCACGACCGCCGCCTCGGTCCGCCCCCAGGGCTCGGCCTTGTCATGGAACTTCACGCCGTCGGCCTTGAAATCCTTCAGGCGACCACGCTGGTTCTCCTTCAGATCACGCACCGATCCGATCTGCTCTTCGGTCAGGCCCTTCTCGGCAATGATGCAGCCCCCGGAATCACTGAGTGAGACCACGGCCGCCCCCATCTGAGACGCCCGCTGCGCGGCGTAAAGAGCCACATTGCCCGAACCTGAAATCATAACACGCTTGCCATCCATGGAATCACCGGCCTCTTCAAGCATGGCACCGGCGAAAGCGACAAGGCCGTGGCCGGTGGCCTCTGTCCGTCCGGGGATGCCGCCCATGGCGGTCGGTTTGCCGGTGAGCACGCCGCCGGGGAGTTTGGTGATCTTGAGCCACTGGCCGTAGAGGTAGCCGATCTCGCGTCCGCCCACGCCGATATCGCCCGCCGGTACATCCGTTTCCGGCCCGATGTGCCGCCAGAGTTCGCGCATGAAGGCCTGACAGAACCGCATGACCTCCTGATCGGACTTGCCCCTGGGGTCAAAGTCGCTGCCGCCCTTGCCGCCGCCCATGGGCAGGCCGGTCAGCGCGTTCTTGAAGCACTGTTCGTACGCAAGAAACTGGAGGGTGTCCTCCGTGACGGAGGGGTGGAAGCGCAGGCCGCCCTTGTACGGACCGATGAGGTTGGAGTGCTGGATCCGCCAGCCGGTGTTGAGTTGGACCTTGTTTTTGTCGTCGAGCCATTCGACGCGGAAGCGAACCACGCGGTCGGGGATGAGCAGCCGTTCAAAGACCCGTGCATCCCGATACCGGGGGGTGTCTTCGACCAAGGAAGCAACGGACACCCCCACTTCCTCGATCGCGGCCCGAAAAAGCGGACCGGGCCGGATGGCGTCGATGACGGCGGCAAGATCCTTGCCCGGCAGGTCGGTGGTATTCATACTCGAAGAGTATCACCGGCTGGGGTTGTATTTCGAAATGCCCGGCGATTGGATGAAGAGGTGCGCAGACAAGCAGAGGCCACGCGGAGGCAGCAAACGAAGTTCCAATGTGAAGATCCGAAGGTCGCGATAAAAATTCGCTGGCAAGGACGCCAAGCGGATGAAAGGATCAAAGCACGACCACGCTTGATGCGGTTCGGGCTCGAAATGAGTGTCTTCGCGCCCTTCGCGTGGTCTCTGCCCCTCTGCTTACCTCTGCCCGCCCACTCACCAGGCCGAACGCATGGTCGCCACGATGTCCCGCGCGAGTTCGTCGATCGCGTCGCGCTGGCCGACCTCGATCCGCTCGCCCGCTCCGCGGCTGGGGGCGAAGACGCCCACCGCCGAGAAGTTCTCTCGGGCGACACGGGTCTCGCCGGTGCGGTTGTCGCGCCAGGAATAGCGGACGGTGAGGCGATAGGTCTGCTCCTCCACCAGCCCCGTGCGTGGATCGTTGGAGAGGATGCCAAGCTCCGCTTCGGTGATCGCGCCCTCGATCACGGTGTCCGCGCGATCGGGAGACACGACACGCCAGGGCGTCTGCTGCTGGATCTGCTTGATGATGGCGTCGGTCAGGGCCAGTTCCGTGCCGCGGGCGAAGGTCTGGTTGGCGAATATGGGCACGCCCACGGTGCGGACGGAAGCGTCGAAGGGCTCGGCAAACGCATAGCCGCGGGTGGGATCGGCGGAGCAGGCGGGAAGGGCGGCGGCGAGCAACGCGAGAAACACCAGCAGGACACGGGTCATGGCATCGCCTCCGCGGGAATTCGGGACGGTGCATCCTCGGGCGGTGGGTTCAGCAGTTCTTGTTCATCCTGGGGGCGCACCTCGGGCATGGGCATGGCGGTCATCCAGCCCCGCTCTTCCATCAGTCGGACCGCGGTGGCGGCCGCGTCGGAACCGGGATGACGGTTGACCAGACGGGTCAGAAGGAATCGCGCGCTCGGCTCGTCCTTCGTCCTCAAATACCAGCGGGCGGTGTCGAGCGCCTGCTGGGCGGCCGACTCGTCCACCCAGGCCTCCAGACCGTCCATCGTGCCGGTGCGTGCCGACTCTCCGGGGTACACACGACGGTACTGCTCGATCAGGATCTTCGCATCAATCAGGCCGGAACCGTCGTACCGCGGCCCCTTGAACCGAGCGACGCTGCACTCGATCTCCCGGAGCATGGCAAAGCGGATGTGCTCGGAATCTGGATAGTTGGTCCGGAAGATCGAATACATCTCGGCCGCGAGCTTGAGTTCACGCCGGTTGTAGTAATGCTGGGCGAGATCAAGGGCGGCCTGCTCAGCCAAAGCGGAACCGGGCAGGCGCTCCTGCACGCGGATGATGAGTTCCTCGCCCGTCGGCCGGGCATTCTCGATGCGGACACCGAGAAACCGCCGGCGCAGGCCGCCGATGTAGGCCATGCCGATCTCGTACTCGCGCTGGACCGCGCGGGCGTAAAACGGCGTGGCCGAGAAATCCCGGATGACCGTCTCGAAGTCAAAGAGCGCGCTGTATTCCTGATCGTCCGCCAGGCGGGCCTCACCACGGAGGAAATAGGCTTCCGCCAGATACGGGTTGCGGGTACGCCCATACTGCTCCAGCCACTTGCTCAGGACATCCACCGCCCGCCCCGGGCGACCCTCGGCCAGCAACCGCCGGGCCTGCCACATGGTGTGCTCGTCGGTCCCCGCCTCCGGCGCGGCCGTCTGGGCCCAGGCGCCATCGTCCTCCAGGGTGAACTCGGTGGCTTGGGCAAAGACCGGAGCCGCGCAGGCGGCCAGGGTAAGAAGGATCAGGGGGCGGGGGGAGAGAGGGGGCATGGGGGAATCATACAAGCCGCAACCGCAAGGGAGGGCGTGGGAGGGGGAAAGGGGAGGGGAGAGGAAAGAAGGCTGAGTGGAACTCGAACCACGATCGACTTGGCCCCCGATTTCTGGTATGGTGGATCGCCCCAAGAAGGAAGGACCACCCATGCCAGCCGTGCTGACCGTCCGCGATGAACACCTGACCCCGGGGGATGCCGGGACATCGTTCCAGTTGGAGTTTCCCACCGAGTCAATCACGGTCCGGGAGCTGATCCGCGAACGGGTGTATCAGGAGGTCGAGGATCTGAACCGCCGGGCCGCGGCGGCGAAGGCTTCCGCGGTGGGCTACACCGGTCTGGTGGTGCCGCAGGATCTGGAGCGGGCGCTCAACGGCGAGCCGAAAGGCAAGCCGCGCGTGGTGGACTGGAAAGAACAGTACGAGATCGCGGCCGGAGCCTATGAAGCCGGACGCTTCCTCGTGCTGGTGGGCGACCACCAGACCGCGTCGCTGGACAAAACCATCACCATCGGGCGAGGGACGGAAGTCACCTTTCTGCGGCTGGTGATGCTGGTGGGGGGATGAGCGTGCTGGGAAAGATCCTGAAATCCGACGAGCAGCGGCTGCTGGACCGGTACATCCAACACGCCCGAGATAGCGCAACACCAACAAAAACCTCGTGGCGCGAACCGGACCCCGAACAAGTCCGTGTGTATCAGGAGATCATGAATCTGCCGTCGGACGCCCGATCCGACATGATCCGGCTTGTGTACCGAGAGATTGAGAACTGCACCAGGTTCTTCCGGCAGGCAACCGACCGGACGGCCTATCGGGTCATTGATGACTCAATCGGCCCCAATGTGCATTTGTATGTCCGGCGAGACATGCTCGCCCAGCAAGTATCGATCGAATACCTTGCGAAGTCGCTTTTACAAAGCGATGCCCCACTCCCGGATGAAACCCTTGTCTACGCAATCGAGGTGATCCGGGGCATGCCCAGCGTGTATTCCCACGACAACCATGTCTCCGAACTGATACGCCGCGCCACGGAGGGAGGACGCAAGCACGACGAACGCTCTCGGGTCGGCCAGGCCCTGGTCGGCCTCAAGCACAGCCTGAACGCCACTGCATACGGTGACAATCTGCGGCACACCATCGACATCGTCCGCTCGTTCCGCGAACCACAGCCCGTCCCGCTCGAACCGGGCGAACCATGGGCGGAACTCGCGATCCAACAGATCCGTGCGCTGCCCGCGGACAAGATCGAAGCATGGCGGTTGCTCATCGAGCACGCGGCAACGGCCGACGGCTCCAAGCCTTCCGGCCGATGGTCGAAGAATGCAAGAGCCCTCGTGGAATCAATCGGCCGGGATCAGGTCGCTCGAAGCCTGACGGACTGGTTCAACCTGATCGAACGCCCGCGATCACCGGACGACACGATCATCATCGGCTCGCCGCACTTCTACCTCCCCCACCACGCCGAGATCCTCAAAGGATTGTGCTGGATTGCCGCCGAACTGGACGGCGATGGGCTTGCGAACGCGGTTGGAAGGGCCGCGCTGGCGTGCTTCAAGAAGATTCCGGGCGAGGGCATGCGTCAGCAGAAGGTTGGCAACGCCGCCGTCCACGCCCTCGGCCGCATCCCGGGGCGTGCCGCCCTCGGCCAGCTCGCGATGCTGCGCATCAAGGTCAAGTATGGACAGGCGCAGACCCAGATCGCCAAGGCCCTCGACGAGACCGCGAAACGGGAAGGCCTCCCACGCGACGAGATCGAGGAGATCGCCGTGCCCTCCTACGGGCTTGACGCGGTGGGTCTGGCACGGGAGTCGATGGGCGAGTTTACCGCCGAGGTCCGCGTCGGCGACAGCGCCAGGGGCGTCACCCACGCGGAGATCGTGTTCCTCACCGCGGCCGGCAAACAACTCAAGTCCGTGCCCGCCGCGGTGAAAAGAGACCACGCCGAAGAACTCAAGGAACTCAAGGCATCGCTCAAGGACATTCAGAAGATGCTGCCCGCCCAGCGCGACCGGCTGGACGCCCTGTTCGTCGCCAACCGCACCTGGTCCCTCAACGCGTGGCGGGAACGATACCTGGACCATCCGCTGGTGGGCGTGCTCGCGCGGCGGATGATCTGGGTGTTCGACAACGGCAAGAACAAGGTTGCCGCAGCCTGGCTGGCCGACGGGTTCGCCCCCGATGGTGCCTCCCCCGCTCACGTCGACGGACGCCTGGTTGAAGCCGATGGAACACCATTCGAGCCGGACCCGGAGACCACGATCGTCTCGCTCTGGCACCCGATCGAATCGGACTCCCCCCCGCCCCCACCCCCACCCCCACCGACCACACCGAGCCAGCCGCGCGTGCGGGCGGATGTAGAAGCGTGGAGAAGGTTCTACGAGGACCGGGGCATCCGCCAGCCCTTTAAGCAGGCGCACCGGGAGATCTACCTGCTGACCGACGCGGAAATGCGGACGGAGTTCTACTCCAACCGCTTCGCCGCCCACATCCTCCGCCAGCACCAGTGCCACGCGCTGTGCCAGCAACGGGGCTGGAAGAGCATGCTGCGCATCGCCGCCGACACCGAGGTCCACCCCGCCCACAAACTGCTTCCCGCGTTGGGGCTGCGGGCGGAGTTCTGGGCCGAATCCGTGGGCGACGGGGAGGGCGAGGACATCCTGCCCTCCGGAGCCTTCGTCCATATCGCCACGGACCAGGTGCGGTTCTACCCCGCCGACGAAAGGATGAACCGCCAGCACGCCTGGGGCGGCGGGGTGTACGGCAACGCGGAGGCCCCCCAGCCGGTTCGGATGGACCGTATCCCGCCGCTGGCATTCAGCGAGATCATGCGGGATGTGGACCTGTTCGTCGGCGTGGCCAGCGTTGGCAACAACCCGGAGTGGCAGGACGGCGGGCCGGACGGCCGCTTCCTAGACGCATGGCGGAACTACTCGTTCGGCGCGCTCTCCGGCACCGCCCAGACCCGGCACGACCTGCTCGGCCGCCTGCTGCCCCGCCTGAAGATCAAGGACGCCTGTACGCTGACGGACAAGTTTCTTGTGGTGCTCGGCAAGAAACGGGTCTACAAGATTCACCTGGGCAGCGGCAACATCCTGATGGAGCCCGGCGACCAGTATCTGTGCATCGTGCCCAACTCTGCGATGGAGGCCGGGCCGAAGGGCCGCATCCACCTGCCCTTCGAGGGCGACCGGACGCTGGCAATCATCCTCAGCAAGGCGTTCATGCTGGCCGAGGACGACAAGATCACGGACCGGTCGATCCTGTCGCAGATCGGCCGGGCCAGGCCTTGATACCCGATGGGAGCCGCGCCGTGCGAACATTCAAGAAGTGCCTGATCGTGCTGATCCTTCTCGTCGGCGTGGCGTGCTCGCTCGGGTCGTGCGTCTCCGGCTGGAGGGCGTTCGACAGCACGCTGGACCGGCACGCATTGTCCCTCGAATGGATGCACCGGATGGGATACCTGACGCCCCCGCCGCCCGGCACTGACTCGGCGTTCGACATGATCCCGGATTGGAGGGGGATGGTCAGCGAGCTGCACGAGACGAACCTGACGGCGACCTTCTCCGACTTGGGATCGGTGATTCTCACGCTCGGCGTGCTTTTCTGCGTCGTGGTTCTGGCGTGGATGGCTTGGCCGGAGGGCGCGGGGGAAGACGCTGGAGGGTGAAGAGACCGAGTGGAACTCGGCCCCACCGGTTCCCATCTCTTGGAGCGGAGGGCTTCCAGCCCTCCGTCGGCCCAAAGGGCCGAACGCGGCGGGCTTCGGGCTGCGCCCGAACGGTGGGCTGGAAGCCCACCCCTCCAGATATCATCCCGCATGGACCTGCGCACCATGCGCTACATGCTGGCCATCGCCGAGCACGGGCACATGACCCGGGCCGCGGGCGCGCTCGGGGTGTCTCAGCCCGCGCTCTCCGCGGCATTGGCAAGGCTGGAAGACGAACTCGGCGCGCCCCTCTTCCACCGCACCGGGCGCGGGGTCGAGCCGACCGAGGCCGGGCGGGTGTTTCTCGAGCACGCGGGCAACACGCTGCGGGCGGCCGAGTCCGGCGTCGCCGCCGTGCGAGAACTCGTGGGCCTGGAGACCGGCTCGATCCGCGTGGGCGCCGGCGCGACGGCGGTGGGCTACCTGCTGCCCGAGGCCATCCGGGCGGTTCAACGCGAGCACCCTGGGCTCCGGTTCTCGATCCGTGAGGCGGGCAGTTCGGCCGTGGCCGAGGGGGTCATCTCGGGCGAACTCGACCTGGGCATCGTCACGCTGCCCATCGAGCACCCGCGCGCCGATGACCTGATGACGGTGCGAACCATCCCCGATGAACTCCGCCTGATCGTGCCCGAGGGGCACCGGCTCAGCGGGCGCAGATCGTTCAAGTGGGAGGAACTGCGCGGCGAACCGGTGGTCGCGTTCGAGGCAGGCTCGGCCGTGCGCCGGCGCATCGACGAGACCGCCGCCGTCCACGGCGTGACGCTCAGCGTCGTCATGGAACTGCGCTCCATCGAATCCATCGTGCAGATGGTCCGCGCCGAGATCGGCGTCGGCTTCGTCAGCAAGCACGGCCTGCCCGACGGCGCGGGCCTGCGCCCGGTGGAGGGCGAGGGCGGCGGCGGCCCCCTCGGACGCGAGCTGGCGGTGGTCCGCCGTCGCGACCGCGTGCCCTCTCATGCCGCGGCCGCCTTCGAGCGGGCATTGCTCGCCAGCCTGCCCAGGGCAAAGCGGCGGTGACGGTGCGGATCCCCCCGACTCCCGCACCCCGTTTCATAAGCAGAATCTATCAGACATTTCATTTCAATCGATTTGATTCATGCTCTCCTGAGGCCGATCCTATGATGTCACTTCCCCACTCCAGCCACCAGCACGGAGAAGCCCCATGCCCGCCGACCCCTTCCACGCGCAATCCACCCTCACCGTTGACGGCCGCGAGTACCGCTACATCCGCCTCCGCGCCCTGCAGGAGAAGGGCCTGAGCAACATCGACAAGATGCCCTTCTCCGTCCGCGTGCTGCTGGAGGCCATGATCCGCAACCTCGACGGCTTCGTGGTCACCAACGACGACATCGCGGGCATCGCCGGCTACAACCCCAAGGCGATCGACGCGGTGGAGATGCCCTTCATGCCCGGCCGAGTGGTCCTCCAGGACTTCACCGGCGTGCCCTGCGTGGTGGACCTGGCCGCGATGCGCGATGCGATGAAGAACCTCGGCGGCGACCCCGCCCAGATCAACCCCGCCGTGGCGTGTGATCTGGTGATTGACCACTCGGTGCAGGTGGACGACTTCGCCACCCGCGTGGCCCTGACCATCAACGCCGAGAAGGAGTTCGAGCGCAACAACGAGCGCTACACCTTCCTCAAGTGGGGACAGGAGAGCCTGGACAACTTCCGCGTGGTGCCGCCCGCCACCGGCATCGTCCACCAGGTAAACCTCGAATACCTCGCCCGCGGCTGCCTGACCAAGGCCCAGGACGGCCTCGACTGGGTCTACCCGGACTCGCTGGTCGGCACCGACAGCCACACCACCATGATCAACGGCGTGGGCGTGCTGGGCTGGGGCGTGGGCGGCATCGAGGCCGAGGCCGTCATGCTCGGCCAGCCGGTCTACATGCTCACCCCCGAGGTCGTCGGCTTCAAGCTCACCGGCAAACTGCCCGAGGGAGCCACCGCCACCGACCTGGTCCTCACCGTCACCCAGATGCTGCGTGCCCACGGCGTGGTCGAGAAGTTCGTCGAGTTCTTCGGCCCCGGCATGGCCGAGCTGTCCGTCCCCGACCGTGCCACCATCGCCAACATGGCTCCCGAGTACGGCGCGACCTGCGGCTTCTTCCCGATCGACGCCAAGACCATCGAGTACTTCCGCCTGACCGCCAAGACCGAGCACGAGCTTCGCCTGACCGAGGCCTGGGCCAAAGCCTCGGGTTTCTTCTGGGAGCCGGGCACCCCCGACCCCGAGTTCACCAGCGTGCTGGAACTCGACCTGTCCACCGTGGTCCCCTCCCTGGCCGGCCCGAAGCGCCCGCAGGACCGCGTCGCCCTGAGCGACATGAAGCCACGCTTCCACAAGGAACTGGTCGACGGCTTCGGCAAGAAGGTCTGCGGCCAGAGCGTGGACCTGGACGAGTTCGCCACCGAGGGCGGCGCATCCGCCAATAACCCCATCAACCCCCCCCCGGCCGCCGCGTGCTCCAAGGACGACGGCTACGCCCGTGTCACCCTCACCGAAGCCTCGCACCCGCAGCACCCCGACCAGCAGGTCACGCTGCGCCACGGGTCGGTGGTGATCGCGGCCATCACCTCCTGCACCAACACCTCGAACCCCGATGTGATGATCGCCGCCGGCCTCGTCGCCCGCAAGGCCCGCGCCCTCGGCCTGACCCGCAAACCCTGGGTCAAGACCTCGCTGGCCCCCGGCTCCAAGGTCGTCACCGAGTACTTCAACAAGGCCAACCTCACCGAGGATCTGGAAGCCCTGGGCTTCCACACCGTCGGCTACGGCTGCACCACCTGCATCGGAAACTCCGGCCCCCTGCCCCCCGAGATCGAGCAGGGCATCAAGGACGGCGACCTGATCGCCGCCTCCGTCCTCTCGGGCAACCGCAACTTCGAGGGCCGCGTCCACCCGGCGGTCAAGGCCAACTACCTCGCCAGCCCGCCGCTGGTGGTGGCCTACGCCATCGCCGGAACCGTGGACATCGACCTGGCCCACGGCGTGATCGGCAAGGACAAGAACGGCAACGAGGTCCACCTGAAGGACATCTGGCCGACCAATGCCGAGGTCGAGGCCCTCCGCAACTCGTGCGTCACCGCCGAGCAGTTCGAGAGCAAGTACGCCAAGGTGTATGAGGAGAACCCGACCTGGAACCGCGTGCCCGTCTCCCAGTCCGAACTCTTCCCCTGGGACGACGACAGCACCTACATCCAGAACCCCCCGTTCTTCGAGGGCATGACGGAGGAGGCCCCCGGCTTCACGAACATCTCCGGCGCCCGCTGCCTGGCGGTGCTGGGTGACTCGGTGACCACCGACCACATCTCCCCCGCCGGCCGCATCGAGCCGGAGACCCCGGCCGGGCAGCACCTGCTCTCCAAGGGCGTCCATATGAACGACTTCAACTCCTACGGCTCGCGCCGCGGCAACGACCGCGTGATGACCCGCGGCACCTTCGCCAATGTCCGCGTCAAGAACCGCATCGCCGCCACCGGCGCGGCCCAGCCCGAGGGCGGCTGGACCCGCAACTTCACCAAGGGCAACGACATCGCCTCCGCACCGGTCGAGTACATCTACGACGCCGCGATGGACTACAAGCAGGCCGGCATCCCCCTCGTGGTCGTCGCGGGCAAGGACTACGGCATGGGCTCGAGCCGCGACTGGGCCGCCAAGGGCGCGATGCTGCTGGGCGTCAAGGCCGTCATCGCCGAGAGCTTTGAGCGCATCCACCGCAGCAACCTGGTGTTCATGGGCGTGCTGCCCCTGATCTTCAAGGACGGCCAGACCGCCTCCAGCCTCGGCCTCAAGGGTGACGAGGTCTTCGACATCGCCCTGCCCGACCCCATCAAACCACGCTGCGACATCACCGTCCGGGCCACCGCCCCCGACGGAAAGACCACCGTGTTCACCTGCATCTGCCGCGTGGACACCCCCGTCGAGATCGAATACTTCCGCAACGGCGGCATCCTCCAGACGGTCGTCCGCAAGAAACTCAACGAGGCACGCCAGTTCGCGTAAACCAATTTTCGCGACCATTCCAACCTTTCCAGCCCCGCCGCCAGGCGGGGTTTTTGATAAGCTAAACCTGATGACCTCCTCCACCTTGCCGGATACACCGCAAGACACCCGCCATCGGCCCAGGCTGTGGTTTGAGTGCCTCGTGGTGCTTGCCCTGGCCTGGCTGCCTCACATGGCCGGCAGTCTGGCCGTCTTTCTTGGTGGGTCTGGAACCGAAGCATCCATCGCAAAGAGTGCCGAAATGGCGAAGTCGTACTACGAGAACCCCATCCTCACGGAACTCGGGACATCGGTGGCCTCACTGCAGATCATTCTGCCATTGCTCTATATCATGTGGCGAAGCAGCGAGGGGTGGCACTCCTTCGGCCTGGGCAGGATCCGACCAATCCAGCACACCGCGTGGGCGCTCGCCGCGGCCATCGCGGGGTACGCCTTCTACTTCGTGCTTGCATGGGCCTGCGCGGTCATGGCCATGATCTTCGCAACCCCTCACAGCATCATGGATACCGGCATCGTGCAAGCCATGATCGAGCGCCCGGAGCATCCGAGCCCGTTGATCGCCATCCTCGCGGCCCTTGTCACCCTGCTCGCCCTGATCCTGAACAGTTTTGCGGAGGAGTTCGCCATGCGGGCCGTGCTGATGACCCGCATCATGCGCCTCTCTGGATCAACCGTCTCCGGCATCCTGATCAGCACGCTCATCTTCGCCTCGTACCATGTTTACCAAGGCGTCTATGGCGTTGTCAGCGCGTTCTCGTTCGGACTGTCCTACGCGCTCGTCTTCGCCCACACAAAGAGCATCTGGCCCGCGGTCATTGCTCATACCCTGATCAACATTTTGGTCTTCTTCACGGCATGACCTCCACCCCATACCGGGACAGAACCCCGCCCCGGCCTCCCCCGCCCCCCCCCCCGCCCCCGTATGCTTCCCCGCCACGCACGAGGCCCCACCCATGTCCGAATTCAACAGCCGCAACAACCGCACCGTCTGGACTGACATCCCCGTCACCGACCTCGCCCGCGCCTGCCGCTTCTACGAAGCGGTCCTGGCCATCAAGTGCCCGCGCGAGAAGTTCCAAGACTTCGAGTTCGCCGTGCTTGACCACCAGGACGGCAACGGCGGCTGCCTCGTTCCCGGTGACCCTTCCGACAAGGGCCTGCTGGTCTACTTCAACGCCGATGCCCGCATCCGCGACGCCATCACCCAAGCGAAGGCTCACGGCGGCCGCGTGCTGCAGGATGTCCACTCCCTCGGCCCCCACGGCTACCGCGCCATCCTCCTCGACAGCGAAGGCAACCGCATCGCCCTGCACTCCAGTACGGACGCATGATCCGGCGGCCCGGCTCACACTTGCAAATCAGGCGTGAACGCATCGACAAGCCGCGACTGCCAGGGAGCGGCACGCGGTTGCGTGCAAACGACATGTCTCATCCGTTCACGCCAGAACCCGACCCCCTCACCCTGTGACCTCCGCCCCACACTGACCGCAGAACCTCGCCCCCGGCTCCCCCACCGCCCCGCACGCGGCGCACGCCGTGCCCATCCCGGCCCCGCAGGCGTCGCAGAACTTCGCGTCGGGCCGTTGCATGTCCCCGCACGCGCGGCAGGCGACGCGCGGCCCCTCGCGCAGGCCGGCCCCCACCGCCGCCGCCACGGCCGTGATGCCCGGCGCGGCCCCCACGCCCACCCGGTTGACCCCCTCCGCCGCGGCCGGCGCGCCCTCGCGCACCATGTACTTCGCCACCGCCCCCATGTACCCCATCCTGAGCATCGCCGATCCGATGCCGATCAGGAAAAAGCCGACGATGACCATCCCGAACAACCCCGGACCCCGCCCCACGCCCCCCCCGAACGCCGCGAAGAAGTCCACCAGACCGACCAAAGACATCATCCCACCGATCGCAATCAACACGAAACCGCCCGTACGCAGCCCGTTCCGGGCCGTGACATGTTCCGGTGGCGGGTCCAGCGGGCCATCCGAACCACCAGCCGAACCACCAGCCGCACCCCCCAGAGTGCCCGACGAACGAGAAAGACGGGAATTGATGGGCATGAGGACAGAATACCTCCTTGGAATCCGGAACACCACCCTACATTGGGAGTTTGTAATCACTTCTTGCGGGTTCCCCCGATCCGGGGCAAGACCCGGCGAATGATGCCACACAGATGAAGCCATTCACCCAATCCTCCCGGCTGCTGCTCCTCACCCTGACCGCCCTGCTGCTGGGCGGCTGCCGGGTCGTCTGGATCTCTCCCACCACCTCCACCCTCGCCGACAACGCGACCGAGGCCCAACTGCCCGCCGAGATCGCCGACAGCTGGGCCATCGTCGAGACCACCATCAACGGCCACGGGCCGTACCGCCTGATCCTCGACACCGGCGCGGTGTACGGCCTGCTGAGCACCGAACTCGCCGAGTCGCTTGGCGTCGAACCGTCCTTTGACGCATGGATCACCGATTCCGGCGGCATCCGGGCAAAGTACCGCGTCGGGCTGGCGGACGAGGCCGTCAGCGGCCCGCTGACGCTCACCCGCGTTCCATTCGTCATCAGCGACAACATCCACGACCTGCTGCGGCAATGCAACGCCGACGGCATCCTCGGATACCCCGGCTTTGACCGCCTCACGCTCGACCTGGACTACCCCGCCGGCGCGGTGCGTGTGAGCACCCAACGCCTGCACCCGAGCGAACCGGGCGCAATCCCGCTCCGCCGCATCCGCAATGAAACCCCCAAGGTCCGCGTCGCACAGATCCAGAACGACCGCCCGACCCACTCGCGCTGGATGGCGATCGACTCCGGCGGCAGCATGTTCATTTCCTTCGACGCCAACGAGGAATCCCGCTGGACCCACACCCATCTGGCCAGCTCTCCCCGGACGGCCTCCGGACTGGCCGGGAACCACCCCTACCGAGTCGTGCCCCTGCGCGGCGACCTGCTGATCGCCGGGACACGGATCACCGGCGCCACCGCCCAGATCGACGCACCGAACAACCTCATCGGCCACCAACTGCTCCGTCACTTCCGCGTCCGCATCGACAACCGCGGCGGCCTGGCCACGCTGACCCCCGCCGACCCAGCCGCTGACACCGTCGCCCTGCGCCCGCCCGGCACGCTGGGCATCACCCAGGTCGTCCGCTTCAACGAGGCGTACCTCATCCTCTCCATCGCCCGCGAGTCGCCCGCCGAACGCGCCGGCCTGCTGCCGAACGACCTCGTCTTCTCCATCGATGGCGTGCCGGTCGTCGCCGGCGCCGCGCTCAACCTCAAACCCGACCACGACGCCCCGCCCGTCGTCCTCACCGTCGATCGTGACGACATCATGATCGATCTGACCCTGACCCCCACATACCTCTTCCCCCCCGACCGAACCGTCTCACCCGGCCCAGACCGGACCATCCCCGGCGTCCGCCTCGTCACCACCGGCTCGGTCCGCAGCCTCGAAATCGACACGCCTGAAGGAACAATCTCCATCCCCGCCGCCCCGGAGACCGCAGGGCCATGATCCGAGCCATCCATGCCCTCCTGCCCCTGCTGGTCCTGCTGACGGGCTGCACCCACACCCTCCGCCTCCCCGACGCAAGCGCGCATTTCGGGCCAACCGGCCAACTCGTGCTCCCGGCCGAGTTCAAGGACGGGTGGATCATCGTCGAAGCAAAGATCAACGGCCGCGGGCCGTACCGCCTGATCCTGGACACCGGCGCCGGCATCAGCGGCATCTCACCCGGAACGGCCAAGGAGCTTGGGCTGAAGCAGCGCGCCCGCATCCAGATCCTCGACATCGCCGGACACACCGATCTGTACCCGCTCACATACGCCGATCAGTTCGAGGTTGGAGGGCTTCGCCTCGAACCCGTCCCGCTCGTGATCTCCGATATCTTCGATCACATCTTTGATGATTCTCTAGGCGTTGTGGGCCTCCTCGGCTACATCGGGCTCGACAGGTTCACCCTCGACCTGGACTACCCCGAGGAGGAGGTCCGTCTGTCCGAAACGCTGCTCTCGGAAGATGAGCCGAACCTGATCCAGCTCCGCCGAGATCCGTTCGACACGCCCCAGATCGAAATCGCCCTGCTGAGCGAGGGCGGAACGACCACACACTCCCAGTGGTTCGCCATCGACAGCGGCGGGGAACTGATGCTGCACCTCCCCACCGCCGACGCGGACCATTGGTCCCACCGCGACCTGGCCCGTCCGTGGGCGCATGGAAAATCCCTGTCCGGCGTGGCAAGAGACGAACCCATCGGACCCCTCCGCGGCCCGATCTCCATCGGGCAAGTCACGATCGACCGGGTCGTCGCCGACCTCGACACCCACAGCCCCCTCATCGGCCACCGGCTCCTCCGCCAGTTCCGCGTCCGCCTCGATCCCCGCTCCGGCCGGGCGACCTTCACCCCCGCCGATCCCACGCAGACAAGGGTCACGGCCCCGCAGTTCGCGGGCATCGGCGTCAACATGACCATCCTTCACGAAGGCCGGCTAAGCCTCATCAGCATCGCCGCGGACTCACCCGCCGCACGCGCGGGCGTGCGCCCGAACGACAGAGTCCTCGCCATCGACGGCGTATCCATCACCGACCCCGCCTTCGCCGACCGCACCGGCTGGAGGTTCAACCCCGCTCCGCAAATCACCCTCACGATCCAGCGAAAAGACGAAACCTTCGATGTCACGGTCCCGACCGAACCGCTCTTCCCCGAAGACCTCGACCGCCTCCGCCACGCCGCGCCGGACCTGCAACCCCCGCCCATGCAAATCATCACCCATCCCGACGGCTCCACCGAATTCGTCTTCCCAGAGCGATCCATCCGGGGCGTGATCGAGCACTCATCCACTCCCTGAGAAAGTATCATAACTTCCCATGCCCGAATCCCCACCCACTCCCGCCCCGTCCCCCGCACCCATCGAGGCGGCATGGCGATCCGACAGCACAAACCAGATCCGGCTCGCCGCATGGCAAATCCAGCGGGTCCGCCGCTCCAAGGCGTTCAGCCGCTACCGGACCCGCCAGTTGATTGCGGTGCATGCCTGGATGCTCATCCCCGCGGCCGCCCTGTGCTTCGTCCTCTCCACCTTGGGCGGCTCGTTCCCCAGGCTCCTGTTCGGCACGACGGCGTTCCTCGTTGTTTTCGCGCTCTTCCTCATCCTCCGCGGCGGCAAGATCACCACGCCCGCCGCCCTCCGACTGGCCGCCAACCTCGATCGGGCCGGCGCGCTCCCCGACACCTCCGGGGACTGGCGCTTCCACTTTGACGGCCACGAAGCGTCGTGGGAATGGCTCGACCGCGGCTGGCAGGTGTCCTGGCCCGCCGACCGCCTCGATCCCCCGGAGGAGTTCGACGGAACCCTCATCTTCTCCTCCGCTGGCGTGCCCGCCGGTCTCGTCCCCCGCTCCGCCCTGACCACGGACCAGCAAACCCGCCTCTTGGCCTCATTCTCAATGCCCAATCCCTGATCCCCAATCCCCCACTTCCCCCTCGATCTCCGGCATCTGTCCGGGTATCCTCTCCCGTGCCCGCCGCCGCCCCCTCTATCCAGGACGCCGTCGCCCGCGTCTGGGGCTATGACAATCTTCGCCCCATGCAGGCCGCGGCCATCGCCGCCGGGGTGGAGGGACGCGACTGCCTGACCGTCCTGCCCACCGGCGGCGGCAAGTCACTCTGCTACCAGACACCCCCCCTCGTCACCGGCCGGGCCACCATCGTCGTCTCGCCGCTGATCGCCCTGATGCGCGATCAGGTCCGCGGCCTCGAACTCAACGGCTACCCCGCCGCCGCCATCCACTCCGCCATCGAACCCGACGACGCGAAAGCCATCCTCCGTCAACTGGTCAAGGGCGAGATCAACCTCCTCCTGGCCGCGCCGGAACGCGTGGTCACGCCCGGCTTCAAATCCTTCCTGGCCACGCTGGCCGATGCCGACCGCCTGGGCGCGATCGCCGTGGACGAGGCCCACTGCATCAGCCAGTGGGGGCACGACTTCCGCCCCGAGTATCGCCGCCTGGCCGAACTGCGCGAGGTCGCCCCGCGCGTGCCGATGCAGGCCTTCACCGCCACCGCCACGCCCCGCGTGCGTGAGGACATCGTCCGCCAGCTCCGCCTCGGCACGGTCGGGTGTGACGACGGCAAGCCCGAGGTGCTCGTCGGCACATTCGATCGTCCCAACCTGACCTACCGCGTCCGGGCGCGGCGCGAGGCGGGCGGCGCGGCCGAGCAGACCGCCGAGGCCGTCCGCACCCACCAGCGCGCCGGTGATGGCGGCGGCACCATCGTCTATTGCCTCAGCCGCAAGGACACCGAGCACCTCGCCGAACAACTCCGCGCCCAGCGCCTCAACGCCGAGGCCTACCACGCAGGCCTGAACGAGCGCATCCGGCGCGATGTCGAGCACCGCTTCAGCAATGAGACGCTCGATGTCGTCGTCGCCACCGTCGCCTTCGGCATGGGCATCGACCGCTCGAATGTCCGTCTGGTGGTTCACGCCACGATGCCCAAGTCCGTCGAGGCCTACCAGCAGGAGACCGGCCGCGCCGGGCGCGACGGCGAGCCTGCCGAGTGCCTGCTGCTCTACAACCCCTCCGACGCGACCCGCTGGGAACGCCTGATCCGCCAGAGCAACGCCGAGATGGGCGCGGACGAGGAATCCACCGAGGCCCAACTCAACCTCGTGCGCGAGATGCGCCGCCTGATCTCCGCGATAGGCTGCCGCCACCGCGCCCTCAGCGAGCACTTCGGCCAGTCATACACCCCGCCCGAAGACCTCCCCCACTGCAACGCCTGCGACATCTGCCTGGGCGAGACCGAACGCGAACCCGAATCCAAACGCATCGGCCAGATCATCCTCTCCGCCGTCGCCCGCACCAACCAGCGCTACGGGGCAGCCCACATCGCCGACATCCTCCGCGGCGCGGATACCGAACGCATCCGCTCCGCCAACCACCACCAGCTCACCGTCTACGCCCTGCTCAAGGACCACCGCAAGGCAGCCCTGGCATCCTTCATCGACCAGCTCGTCGCCGCCCAGGCCCTCGAGCGCTCCGTGGACGGCCACTTCGAGACCCTCCGCTTCGGCCCCCGCGGCATCACCGTGATGAAAGGCGAGCAGGAAATCCCCCTCGCCCGCCCCCTCGGAACCGGCACCGCCAAGTCCGAACGCCGCCGTCGCGACCATGTCCCCGACGCCGCGCCGCTGTCCTTCGACGAGAAGCAACTGTTCGAGAAGCTCCGCCAGGTCCGCAAGGAACTGGCCGAGGAACGCGCCGTGCCCCCGTATGTCGTCTTCTCCGACGCCACCCTCCGCGACCTCGTCCGCGTCCGCCCCGCTTCCCTGGAAGCCATGCTCGAAGTCAAGGGCATCGGCCGCGCCAAGCTCGAAGCATTCGGCGAAACCTTCCTCAACGCCCTCCACTAGACCATCGGTGGCACAGGCGTCCCCCCTGTGCGTATCCAAGGCTTGCCCCCACAAAGCGAAGCCTGATACGGCTCCCGTTTTGATCCCCCGGCGTGCTCGTATCCGCAAGCCCCGAAGGGGCGTTCGTCAGTTGCCACCGGTGAAGCGCAGCGCAACCCGTGGACACCACCCATTTTCAACACTCTCACCCCGGCAGGGGTGATGGAAGCTCTGGAACGCTCTTGAGCCATCCAGGCTGAAACAAGCAATGCTTCTCCTCCCGAACCACGCCACGAAATGAGAATCCGTATAAACCGCGCGCCCCCCCTCCCCCCTCCATCTCTCCGTCTCCTTCCCCCCCCTCCTCCCAACCACCGCGCGGGCTCAAGCCCGCGCCTCATGACCGAGAGCCAGAGCCACCCCTTCGCGTCCTTCGGATCTTCGCGTTGAAAATCCTTTCTCTGCCCCTCTGCGTGACCTCTGCACCTCAGCGTACTTCCCCGTCTTCCCACCCCCCCTACGCCGTATTCACCATCCACCCAGAGAACGCATCATAAAAAGCATCCACCGCCGCCACATGCTCGGCGGGCATGGAAAACTGCGCCGGCGCTTCCGCCAATGTTTCCCGGAAGCACCGCATCCACTCCACACGCCCCGCCTCATCGATCACGAACGGCATGTGGCGCATCCGCAGCCGCGGCGGGCCGTACTGCTGCTGATACCGGTGCGGCCCGCCCATCAGGAAGATGTTGAGAGCCGCCGACCTGTCCGCCGCGGCCATCAGATTCCGCTCACCCCGCGGGAACATGTGCGCGATCGACGATACCGCCAGCCGGTGATAGAAAGCGCGGGTGAAAGACACGATGTTGTCCTCCCCCATCGCCTCAAACACCGCCGCGGGGATCCGATTGGTCTGCGGCGGGCCACCGGGCGGAGTCCAGATCGGGCGATCAGGGTTGTAGTTGGTCAGATCCATCCACAACCGTAGCCGCCTCCCCGGTGCCAAAAATCCCCTGCTTTGGTGGGTTTGGATACCCCTCCGTGTCACATATGACAGAGGGATGCACTTTCGTGTACCACGGCCCCGCCGAACCACACTTGCTTGCGAAGTTCGTGCGCGACACGGCCACAAAAATTGTACGATGCGCACAACAAAGGGCCTGATCCATCGTGTCGTTCGCGCGAGTGGTGCACGCCCCCATCCCAGATAGGAGAATCTCATGAAGAAGATGTGCAAGAAAACCGTGAAGATCGGCGCCGCCCTGACCGTGGCCGGCATAATGGGTATCGCAGCGACGAGCCAGGCCGGCTTCGTCACGGTCCGGGATTGTCTGCCCGGCGTCTACTGCCTTGATGTCTGGCTGCCCGTGATCTGCTCTGACGGCAATGTCTACAGCAATGACTGCTACGCCGCCAAGGCCTGCCAGACCCGCTGCGTCCCGTACTATGTCACGGAGTGACACGGAACGATCCGCGATGAGCTTGCAGTGCAAGCCGCCGTCTCTTTGACAAGTCCGGAGCGTGAGCAACCCGGGCGGAGACCACCACACTCCCAGGCCCATCGTGGGCGCAGCCGGAGATTCAGCCCCACCCGCACATACCGCGGGATCGTCGGTGCCACGCGGTGCCGGCACCCTGACGCGGCGGCCCCGTCAATGCCCTGGGACCGCCGCGCTTTCAATCCCCGGCCGCCTCGCCCAATGCCGAAGCGATCTCCTCGGTGCGCGACGATGCCCGCCATCCGTACCACACGCCCAGCACGCGCCCGCCCGGCCCCACCGCCACCGCCGAGGGCGTCAGCGGGATCTCACGCAGCCACCCGATCCGATCGCTCGTGGTGGCATACACGGGAATACGCGGCGAGTACGCCTCCAACTCCGCCGGGGTGCGTGCGCCCGCATCGACCATCACCACCCGCGCCCCCGCGAGGTCCGCGTCCGTCATCGCCTCCCACAGCGGGATCGTGATATCGCACGCCGTGCACCCCCGGTTGACCAGCAGCAGCAGCGTGGCCGGATACCCCTCGTCAAAGGCCAGCAACTGCCCACCCCCGTCCGGCCCAAACATGTGCAACGCCTCCACGCGATCGCCGACGCGCAGCCCGCCCTCCCCCGCCAGCGCGACGATCGAAGCGTCCCGCTCCTCCACCATGCGACGCAACGCCCCGTTCTGACGCGTCAGAACCAGCACCCACACGCATGACCCCGCCAGCCCGACCCACAGCACCCACGAGAGCAAGTCCTTCATGCGTGCATTCTCCGATGGATCGACCCGGATTGCAAACTTCGCGACAAATGATCGTGAAACACCCGTTGGGCCGACTTGCAGCCCGCCCCGCCCCGCTTCAACCCGCCGCCGCGATCAACGCATCCAGCCCGTCGGCCACCCGCTCGGCCTCCGCACGCTTCGCCGCCGGCGTCGCCGCCCGTGAGTTCGGCGTGCGATTCGCGTCGATCACATGCGCCACGCCCTCATGCACGATGAAGTCGATCTTCCCGTAGTCCATCCTCAGCTCCGCGCGCCGTGCCCGCACGCTCTCCGGCAGATCCGTCTCGCATTCATCACCGGCCATCCGCCGCACGCGAACCAGCTCGGCCTTGATGACCGGCTGTTCCGACCCGCAGTACCGCACGAACCCCCGGTCACCCAGAAACACCCACGACCGAAGCCAGTACATCCCCTCCGCCTGCTCCGTGAAGTAGCGCTCGACCACCAGGTGCCGGTTCCACCACACCGGCCGCGGAACATCCACCCTCCGTCCGTACACACGGTAATCCTTCGGGTTGATGTCCGAACGCAGCATCCATGGCAGATGCCGACGCAGCGACGCGCCCTGTCGCCCAAGCAACCCAACGGTGCGCCGCTTCATCATGCGCTCCGGCAACCCGCCGTAGTTCAGGTCCGACTTGACGATGACCGGCCCCTCATACCCGTCCCCCGGTGTCACAAGATCCCGACTGACGGCACGCTTCGAGTTGTTCTTGAACCGGCCATTCACCGCCACCGGGTAGGTGGAGCCAGTTCGGTGTACTCGCGCGGCGTGCGGGTCAGGTCCACATGAACCACGCAGACATCCCCGCGCGACCACCCCGGCCCCTGCATACCACGCACCACACGGAACTCGTGCCCGCGCTCACGCCAGAGGTCCGCCACATCCAGCAGCGCGAAATGGAACGGCTGGCCCTCCACGGGATCAAACCGTTCCCACTCTCCGATCAGCGCATCAATCAGCACGCCCGTAGCCTAACCTGTTTCGAGCCTGCCCGCACAAAAGGCCCGGCGAGGGCTTCCCCGCCGGGCCGGTCGGAATCACTCTCTCCCAGGTACACTCACCGCCGCCGCCGCGCCCTCGCCCCCACCGCCGCGATGCCCAGCATCGCCAACACACTCGGAGCGGGCACGAGCACACGCTCGACATACTCGATCGCCGCATCGTGCGCCCACTCGTCCAGCCCCGCGTTGAAGACCGCCAAGACCGATTCCGAATCCTGGAACCCCTCCACCGTGAAGCGCAGCCTCAGCAGGTAGATCCCCGCCGCGGCCGACCCGTCGAGCAGGTAATCGAAGTGCTCGTGAACGCCGCCCGCGTCGGTGTACTGCATCACGAAGCCGTTGACCTCCTCACCCCCGAACGGGGTGCCGACGCTGACGGGTCCGAAGTCGATGACCAGCGCGTGCGCCGAGACCGTCCCGAAATCCACCCCGCCCACGCCGTTCCAGGTCCGCAGCGCGCCCTCGATCACGAAGCTCACCCCCACGCCGTCGGGCATCGAACCGGGCGCGACCACCAGCCCGGGCGACGACCCCGCCCAGTTCCCCCCCACCCCACCAACGAGCGAGAAATCCCCGCTGAACACCCGGTGCCCGATGTCGTCCACATCGCCATGATGATGGTCCCCCACCCCCGTCACGACGCGCCCGTCAACGATGACCAGCCCGAAGTCCCCACCATGACCATGCCCGTGCCCGCCGGCCAGAACGCTCTGCCCGAACCCCGCCACGGCCAACACCGCGACCACCGACGAAACAAACGATCCACGCTGAATGCACATCTCTTACCTCCGATTTAAGTAATGGTGGCACAGGCATCCCACCTGTGCGCTCAGTTAGCCCCGAACGCAAGTGAGGGGATGGTCTTCCGATGCACAGACGACCCGCCCGTGCATCCCCTCCTCCGGTCACGCCCACGATGAGTCCTCGAATCGTGGGGTTCCGTCGCACAAAACTCAGCCCTCACTGGCACCCCCCGTTGTACGCCCCGATGAACGCGCTGACATCGAAGAAGTTCCACACCCCAAACGGGGCCGCCAGGTCCGCACGCGGATCCTGCGCGTTGAACAGCCCCATGAACACCGACACATCGAAAAAGTTCAGCACGCCGTCGCCGTTCATGTCCGCGACGCACGCCGGGGCGAGCAGGTTGTCCTCCACCCACGCCACGGCCGCGTCGATCTCCGCTGCCCCCTCCCCCTGCGCGAACACGATGTAGAGCGGCTCGGTGCGATCCACGCCCGGCGCGTCAGTCCACATCTCCCACGCGAACAGCCACAGACCCGACGGATTCTGCCCCTGCGCCGGGTTCAGGATGAACGACACATGATGGTGAAACCGCGCCGCCGCGTCCAGATCCGCCTGACCGAAGACGATCCCCGGAACCGTCTGGTCCGCTGCGGGCGACTGCGTGTTGATCCCGCTCTTGCGCACCGTGATGCGGTCGTCGCTGATCGTCTGAAAACCGCCCTCCACATCCCACGCCCGCACCGCGGCCACGATGTCAAACCCCACGAACATCCCCGGCACCAGCTGCCCCGGCTGCGCATCCACCCCCGGATCGTTCGTGAAGTTCGGAATCCCCTCAGCCCCGAACACCGCGCTCTTCACGCGCACCGGATACACCGGCTGTCCCCCCGGCCCCACCGCCCCCGTCTCCAGCCGCCCGGAAGCGATCCGCAACAGGTAGTCCGCATCGTGCAACGACTGGGCCTGCACGCCGCACGCAAGCACGCCCAGCACCCCGGCCATCATTTGATTCTGCAAACTCATTCTCAACCTCTTTGCAAACCGATCCCTTCCGACCCAACTCCAACACCCGCCGCCGGGCCCCCCGCTCACTTCTTCAATCCTCGACGCCCACCGCCCGCGCCTCCGGGTGGAACCGGTTGCGCATCGTGTCGCGGTACAGATCCGCGAACCGTTCCACCCCCGCGCTCCCGTCCAGCCGCGACACCGCGCTCCGCCCCCCCCCCCCACTCCCCCCACTCCCCCCGTGCCCGTCGATCCACATCTGCGTCGCCGCCTGTCGCACCGTCGCATCGTCCGAGATGAACGACAGATCCCACTCGTCCGGATGCACATGGTCCGTCTTCGCATACCCCGGCACGGTGGTGCTCTCCTGCCCGTTGACCACATTCCGCGGCGTCATCATCACGAAATGCACCGTCTCGCCCGGCCGGGGGATGCGCTGCATCCGGTCGTAGGCGTTGCGCCGATCCAGCCGCCGCCCCGTCACCGGATCCCGTACCAGCACCGGCGACACCGAGCGAGCGAGGTAGCCGTTGATGCCGTAGCTCGTCAGACGCGCCACCGCCGGCACGCCCGGGTCGTTGGAAAAATCACCATCCTCCAGCACCCCCCGGTGCTCCTCAAACCACGACACCAACCCCCCCACCGTCATCCCGGCATCATCCCCCCCCGACCCCACATCCCACCAGCGGCTGCCGTCCAGCGGAGAACGAAGCGCCAGCGAACCCTCCGCGTACGACCGCAACTGCACGATCCAGGTCTTCCCGATGTCCCCCGCCAGGTTCCCGTGCGGCAGCGCGGCATCAACAAACAAATCCCGATGCTCCATCGAGTACATCCGATGGGCCAGCTCCAACTGACGAACATTCGACAGGCACGCGACCGACCGCGCCGTGTTCCGCGCCTGCCCCAGCGAGGGCAGCAGGATCCCGGTCAGCAACGCAATGATGGCGATCACCACCAGCAGTTCGATCAAGGTGAACCCACGGCCACCGGGACTGGATCCGTGAACGGGAAGGCACCGGGATGGCCCACAAATGCACATGAGAACGCATTATCACTACCTACGGTTCCAAATCCACTCCACACGGACAGAATTCCATCAATATACCTATCAAAACACGATCTTCACTGCCTCCCCCGCACGATCCGCACGCCCCGCCAGCCTCCACCAACACCCGCCACCCTTCAACTGACTCGGGGGGAAAAACCACCCGATACAGGCGACATGAACTCGTGGACCGCACTCGCCAAACTCGCCGCCGGCCCCTCCGGCCCCGAATCACGCACCCACCCGCGCTTCCGCGCCAACTCCATGGTCTGCGACCACGGTGAAGTGCTCGACTTCTCCGCCACCGGCGTGCGCATCCGATTCTTCAAAGCCCCCAAGTACACCAACGGCCAGCTCGCCGATCTCTGCCTGTCTTCACCCAAGGGCGAACACCGCTGCCAGGCCATCGTGGTCTGGGTGAAGAAGGAGAACCGAAAGTCCTTCGAGGTCGGCTTCCAGTTTCCGGACGCGGAAACCGCCAAACGCATGCAACTCTTCCGGACCGCGTGGGATCCCACCGCCGACGGCGAGTGGACAAACAGGTAAAAAGCCCATTCGCACAAACACACAAACCAAGCGTGCAATATCCGCGTAGTTTCTTTCGTTGACACAAAGACATTCGCCGGGTGGATCAGAAAACCCAGGCGAGTGCTGAACAGATCCTGTGCGTGAGGCCCGGGAGTTTCGCGAAAGCGAAGCCCGGGCCTTTCTTCTCGCTCGGTCGGCTTGGTAGGCCGGAACTCCGCACCGACATCTTCCGTTCACACCCGCGATGAGCACTCGATTCGTGAGACTGAACCATGGGGTTCTTCCACTACGACGCCGCCGATGCAATTGGCGGATTGTCTTGCCCACCGGCAAGAGATGATCCGAGCGGACCGGACCAAATCATCCCCGGAAGATTCCCAACGGGCTCACACCAACCGCGTATCCCGCAGGGCGGGAAACTCCGCCCGCCATCCCCGAACAGCCGCGGGATCAAGCTCCACCGTCAGAACGCCCGGCCCGTCGCCCAGCTCCCCCACCACCTCACCCTTGGGCGAAACGGCGATTGTCCCGCCCGCATAATGCAGCCCCGGATCGTCCCCGCAGCGGTTCACCCCCAGCACATACGCCTGGTTCTCGATCGCGCGGGCCATCAGCAGCGTGCGCCAGTGATGCTGACGCGCACTCGGCCAGTTGGCCCCGACCGCGAACACCTCCGCCCCGTGCTTGACTCCCTGCCGGAACAACTCAGGAAACCGCAGGTCATAGCACACCACCGGGCACACCGTCAGCGTACTCGCTCCGTCCGTCCAGGGATAAGTCTCGACACGCTCCCCGCCCTTGTACCGCTCCCCCTCGCGCCCGTACGAGAACGGATGGATCTTCGCATACTCGCACAGCAGCCGCTCCCCCGGCCCGACCGCGGCCACCGTGTTCAGCGCCTTGTCACAATCACACGGCCGCACCGCCCGCGCGCCGTGGATCGTCACGCCCAGATCATCCGCCAGCCGCAGCAAAAAACGCAGCGTCGAGCCATCCTTGTCCGGCGCGACCTCCAGATTCAGCGTGAACCCGACATCAAACAACTCCGGCAGCACCACCAGATCACCCGGCCGCACATCCACCCCATCGAGCATCCGCTCCACCAACGCGTGATTGGCGGGCCGATCCTCCCACACGATGTCCATCTGGATGAGGTGGGCTTGCATGAGAAGGCAGAAGGGATCAGGGATCGGGCATCAGCCACCGGGACGGAGAAGTGGCCGGCTGGAAGTCGGCCCCGAAACGGACTACTCGAACTCGTCGAACGCACCCTTCTCGGACTGCTCATTGAGGTACTTCTGAAAATCCGCCATCTTGTAGCTGATGAAGCAGAACGCGTGGTGCAGGGTCAGCCATTCGATGTCGCCCTGATCCTCGTCAAGGTCTTTGCGCAGGCGGTTGAGTTCAGCAAGCATGGTCTCGGCTTTCATGCCGCATGGTACGCCCCTCCCCCCACGCTCCCCGGAACGGAGGGCTTCCAGCCCTCCGTTCGAGCGCAGCCCGAACCCCCCATCGCGCCGACTTCCAACCAACCACTTCCCCCCTCCTCCACCCCCTGATCCCTGATGGCGAATGGCTGATGGCTGATCCCAATCCCCAATCCCTGATCCCCGATCCCCAATCCCCAATCCCCAATCCCCAATCCCCAATCCCCAATCCCCAATCCCCAATC
>CAZXGL010000028.1:0-227 GCA_964640595.1 uncultured Phycisphaeraceae bacterium
CGCCGTCCCCTCGATGTCCTTCGCCGCCGGGCCGGCGCCCTTGATCGGAATCCCGGTCAGCCCCCGACCGCCCCCAGCAATTCCCCCGCCAGGAACCGTGCCACCTCTCCGTAGATCTGGAACAGTTCCCCCAGCCATCCCGGCCAGAGCCATCGCCAGCCGAGCAGGAGGATCAGCGCCGCCAGGCTCAGGTACGGCCCGAACGGGATCGCCGACGACCGCGGCGA
>CAZXGL010000028.1:237-9608 GCA_964640595.1 uncultured Phycisphaeraceae bacterium
CCCGTGCACCAGGCCGAGGAACGCCCCCAGGAAGAGCGTCAGCGGCGTGGCCTGCCAGCCGAGGAAGCTGCCGATCATCGCCACCAGCGTCACGTCCCCCAGGCCCATCCCCTCCTTCCGGAAGAGGACCCACCCCAGAACCCGGACCGCGGAGATCACCCCCCCGCCCCCCACCAGCCCCGACCAGCCCCCCTCGGTTCGGGACCGGAGTCTGGCGGCAAGATCCGGCAGCGATCGGGACCGGTTGCTATCCTCTCTGGCTAGGCCGCCGGGTTCTTTGGCTGGCCTGCTGACCATCCCTGCCCGACGGACCGGGCCGGGACGACACCTGAGACCATGCTCGCTCGCGGGTCGGACCCCGCGGGCGTACACGACACGCGGAGCCGCTGAATCATGGCCAAGATGTTCTACACGCTGGAAGAAGCCGCCGCCAAGCTCGGAATGACCGAGGGCGAGGTGCAGAACCTGGCCGAGTCCGGACAGTTGCAGGAGTTCCGGGATCGGGACCGGCTGATGTTCAAGGTGGACCAGGTGGACCTGCTGGCCGGGGACGATGGGGACGAGGACATCCAGTTGGCCGACACGGGCAGCGGGCTGGACCCGATCAGCCTGAGTTCCTCCAACACGGGCACGGGCATGTCGCTCGGCGGATCGAACCTGAACGAGGGCACCGGCGTCTCCATCTTCGACCCAGAGGACGACGACGCCGCCGATGCCAACGCCGAGACGCTGGTGACCGCCGGTCTGGGCGGATCGGGCTTCTCGATGGATGCGGGCGCGTCCGGCTCCGGCCTGGCCCAGCTCGCGTTCGAGCCCGATGACACCTCGCTGGGCGGCAACCTGCTCGACGGGCTGGACGCGGGCGACTCCGGGGCGGGCATCTCGGCCGGGACTTCGGCGGGCGCACTGTTTGAGACCTCGGCGGGCGAGCCGGACTTCGGCCGCGCCGCGGTCGCGCCGGCCATGATGCCCATGATGATGGGCGAACCTTACGATGGGGCCGCGAGCGGGCTGTTCGGCGGGGTGGCGCTGGGCGTGTTCGCCCTGATGCTCATCTCGCTGGGCGTGATGATCCTGGGCATGTCCGGCGGCTCGGCCGGCATCCTCAGCGGCATCAGCCAGAACACGCTGTACATGGTCGCGGGCGGCGGGGCACTCGCCCTGATCGCCTTCGCGGCCGTCGGCTGGGCCGTGCTGCGGAAGAGCTGAATCAAACGATGCAAGCATGAACAACCCACGGATGGCCGCGGGTTTTTTCGTGCGCGCCTTGTCACCCAAGTCACGCCCACGATGAGTCCTCGCATCGTGGGGTTCCATCTCTTCAGCGGCACGGCTCGCGGGGGGTGGGGGGGGCGAACCGTGACTTCCGTTCATACAGATTTTCTTCGGGATTCGGGCGTGGCGCGGAACGCTCCGCGTGACAAGCATGCAGCGTGAGTGAGGGGGAAGAAGAGCCCCACGATGCGAGGATTCATCGTGGGCGTGAACAGAAAACACCGATCGCCCCACGCAAGCCCGGGCCGCTGCCTTGCAGTCGCGGCTTGTTGATCCGCCCACGCCGACAACGCAACCCCCCCCCCCGCCCGCGCTCCGAGATGTTTGATCAGGCGTTCTCGACCTTGGCGATCTGCCACTCTTCGAGGTCCACCGGGGCCTGGCGGCCGAAGATGGTGACCAGGACGCGGACGGTGCCCTTGTCGGGGAAGAGTTCGTCGACGGTGCCCTCGTAGTTCTCGAAGGGGCCTTCGCGGATGACGACGGGCTCGCCCTTGGCGAAGGAGAGGCGGATGGTGGGCTCGTCGGCGGGGGCCTGCGAGTCGCGGAGCATCTTCTCGGTCTCGTGCTCGGCCATGGCCGTCGGGCGGCCGGCGGTGCCGATGAAGTCGCCCACGCCGGTGGTCTCCTTGATGAGGAAGAAGACATCCTGGGGGATGCGGCCGTCCGGCTCGAGGCGCATCTCGACGAAGACATAACCGGCGTAGAGCTTCTCTTCCTTGATCTTGGTCTTGCCGCCCTTGATGGTCTTGACCTTCTCGGTGGGGACGAGGATGCGGCCGATCAGGTGGCCCATGTTCTCGATCTGGACCTTGCGGAGCAGGGTGGCCTGGACCGAGTTTTCCTTGTTGGAGGCGACACGGAGCACGAACCAGTCCATGCCCTCCTGGCGGATGGGCTCGTCGTGGCCGATGACGCCCTCACGGGTGGGGGTGCCGACGGTCTTGACTTCCTGGGATGCGTCGTGTTCTGACATGCTTGCCATGGTGGTGTGCCTTTGGGGGCGTGGGGCCCGCGGCGGTGGAGGGCGGTGAGAGGGGTTCAGCCCTCAAGGACATGGATGGCTTTGAAGAAGGTCGAGAAGCCGAGGTCGATGATGAACAGGATGCCGGCGATGAGGAAGGTGGCGACGATGACGACGATGGTCGAACCACGGACATGCTTGTAGGTGGTCCAGTTGACCTTCTTCATCTCGGCATCGGTGGCGATGAGGAAGTCGCCGGAACGCCGGTTGAACGCGACGAACCAGGCGATGAAGGCGCAGCCGATCAGGATGAAGGTGCCCGCCACGGCGGCCTGGAGATAAAGCTGGGGGATGACGGGGGTGGCAGCGGACGAGGCGATGTCGGCCCGGAAGGTGGGGGCCAGCGTATCACCGGCGATCAGGCGGAAGGCATCCGGGATGGTGTCCCGGGTGGCCGGGGTATCGAAAGTGTCGATGACCAGGGTGGCGCGGCGGGCGGAGCCGGGGGTGAAATCGGCCACGCGGGCGGTGCCCAGGGTATCCGGGGCTTCCTGGTTCTTCAGCAGGACCACGGTGTCACCGGGCTTCACATCACCTGTGATCGCCTGGGCGGCGATGATCCATTCCTTGGCGGGCAGGCGGACGGCCTCGGCCTGGCCCCAGCCCCAGACGGCGGCATAGAGGGTGATGATGCCGGCGCCGGCAGCGGTAAGCACCCGCATCCAGTAACCCTGACCCGGCTTGTAAAGTCCCAGTGCCATGTCGGGTGTGCCTCCGGGGGTGTCACCCCGGCAGTGTTCCGGGGGAGTTTGATTCTTCAACACGGCGGGAGGGATTCGAACCCGCGACCGGTGGATTTGGAATCCACTGCTCTACCAGCTGAGCTACCGCCGTAGGAAGGGACTAGCCACTTGGGACTAGCCATCAGGGAAAGATACCGGACAGGCCCTAGCCCTTCTTGGCGAGTGGCCAGTCCCTCCGTCGACCGATGGCCGACGGATCACTTCCGCTTGATCTTGTGGATCGTGTGCTTGCGCAGGCGGGGGGAGTACTTCGAGAAGCCCTCCTTGAGCTTGTCGTCGATGCCGCCCTTGGTGTTGATCGAGGTCCGGTAGTTGAGGTCGCCGGACTCGCTGCACTGGAGCCAGACATACTCACGGGCCATTGCTTTTTTCTTCGCCATCGGATGCTCCCTTGGGGCCGGTGCCCCGGCGGGTGTTGTTCGGAAAAGCGGCCCGGGTGCTTTCGCGCCCGGGCCGGTGGGATCAAATCAGGCCCGGGCCGGGATCACTTGACGATCTCGGTGACGGTGCCGGAGCCGATGGTGCGGCCACCCTCGCGGACGGCGAAGCGGAGACCGGTCTCCATGGCGACGGGCTTGTCGCCCAGGTCGACGAGCATGGTGACGTTGTCGCCGGGCATGCACATCTCGGCCTTGGCGCCGCCGTCACCGAACAGCTCGGTGACCTGGCCGGTCACATCGGTGGTGCGGAAGTAGAACTGGGGCTTGTACTTGGGGAAGAAGGGGGTGTGGCGACCGCCCTCTTCCTTGGTCAGCACATACACCTGGCCCTTGAACTGGGTGTGGGGGGTGATGGACTTGGGCTTGCAGATGACCTGGCCGCGCTGGACCTGATCCTTCTCCACGCCGCGGAGGAGCACGCCGCAGTTGTCGCCGGCCTGGCCCTGCTCGAGGCTCTTGTTGAACATCTCGACACCGGTGATGGTGGTGGCGAGGTTCGCGGAGGCGAGACCGACGATCTCGGCGACATCGCCGACCTTGACGACGCCACGCTCGATACGGCCGGTGGCGACGGTGCCGCGACCCTTGATCGAGAACACATCCTCGACGGAGATCAGGAAGGGCTTGTCAACCTCACGGGTGGGCTCGGGGATGTGGCTGTCGATGACATTGAACAGCTCGTCGATGGGAGCGCAGGCCTTGTCGTCCTTGGGGTTCTCAAGGGCGAGCTTGGCCTGGCCGCGCACGATCGGGGTGTCGTCGCCGGGGAAGCTGTACTTGTTGAGCAGCTCGCGGATTTCCATCTCGACGAGGTCGAGCAGCTCGGGATCGTCGACAAGGTCAACCTTGTTCATGAAGACGACCATGTGGGGCACGCCGACCTGACGGGCGAGGAGCACATGCTCACGGGTCTGGGGCATGGGACCGGAGTCGGCGGCGACCACGAGGATGGCGCCGTCCATCTGGGCGGCACCGGTGATCATGTTCTTCACGAAGTCGGCGTGGCCGGGGCAGTCCACATGGGCGTAGTGGCGCGTCTCGGTTTCGTACTCGACATGGGACGAATGGATCGTCACGGTCTTGTTGGCGTCACGGACGGTGCCGCCCTTGGTGATTTCCGCGTAGGACTTGGCGCCCTGCACGAGGCCCTTGGCATCAGCGCGGGCAACCATGGCGGCGGTCAGGGTCGACTTGCCGTGGTCGATGTGCCCGATGGTGCCCACATTCACATGCGGCTTGGTCCGCTCGAAGGTTCCCTTCGCCATCGCTCTACCTCATTCTGACTGCTTGAAGCGGTCGGTGTATTGCCCGGATCCCGACCATCGGGAAGGGGCGTTGCGCCGACCGCTCTGGGCCGGCGTGCCATCTGATTTGGAACTTCGTCCCGCGGGCACCCCACGGGCACCCACGAAACTCCCCTTCACCATCGTGGTTCCGGGGCGGCCGACCCCGAGGCCGACCGAAAAGCCGCTGGCGAGACTTGAACTCGCGACCTCACCCTTACCAAGGGTGCGCTCTACCACTGAGCTACAGCGGCACAAACTCCGCACCCGGCACACCGGGCTTGGACGAAAACCGCCCGGACGGTGATCCGAGCGGGACAGGATCATTCACCCTTCCCCCACGCGGGTCAACCAATTGTCCCGACTCGGGTTCCGATCGTCTCGCCTCTTTGGTGGGGCCGACTTCCAATCAGCCATCCCGCACTTCACCCAGCCCCCCCGCATCATCTCGAAAAGTGGGCAAAATACCCCCTGTCAAACGCTGCTCCAAGCCCGTCGTGGGGGCAGGAGGCAAAGGAAATGAAAGAACAGGACGGTCGACCGAAAGTCGGCATCACGGGGAGGGGTGCTTGGGTAAAATCCGGGTGTCCAGGGCACACCGCCCGGCGTGCGGCACCGCCGCAGGAGGGGTCGTATGAAGAAGGTACTGATCGCGCTGGTCGTCATCGTGCTGGTGGTGGTGCTGGGCGTGGTGGGACTGCTGTACTTCGGTACCGGCAAAATCCTGAAGGTTGGAATCGAGAAGGGCGGCACCTATGCCACCGGTGTGGACACCACCGTGGACAGCGTGAAGCTGAGCCTGATGAAGGGCACCTTCGACATGGACGGCTTCAAGATGGCCAACCCGCCCGGGTTCAGCAGCGAGCACTTCATCGCGCTGGCGGACACCAATGTGACGCTGAACACGGGGGCATCCAGCAGCAAAGTGGTCACGCTGTCGAACCTGACGCTGTCAGGGATTGATCTGATCCTGGACAAGGGCGGCAACCCCTCGAACTACAACACGGTTCTGAACAACCTCAAGCGGTTTGAGTCGGGCGAGAAAGGCCCGCCTCCCGCCGAGTCCGAGGCCATGCAGGTGGTGATCGAGTCGCTGGTGATCGAGAATGTGGGCGTGCGTCTGGCGAACATGCCGGGCATCGGCGCACTCACGGGCGATGTCGCGGTGCGCGTGCCCCGGATCGAGCTGCAGAATGTCGGCAAGGACGACCCGATGTCGATGGGCGAGGTGATCGGGCTGGTGGTCAAGACCGTGCTGGCCGCCTCGATCGAGGCGGGCGGGGGCATCATCCCCGCCGATGTGCTCGGAGACCTCAAGGGCGGGCTTGGTTCGCTCAAGTCGCTGTCGGACCTGGGCATCACCGGCGTGGGCGACATCGGCAAGGCGATCGAGGGCCAGATCGGCGCGGCGACGGAGCAGGCCCAGAAGGCGCTGGACGAGGCCAAGAAGGCCGGTGAAGACTTGCAGAAGCAGGCCGACGGGATCAAGGACTCCGTCAACGAGGCGAAGGACAACCTCAAGAACATCTTCGGCGGGAACAAAGAAGACAAGCCCTGAGGCTCCTGTCGGCGGTGAGGCTCCTGCCCGAACAACCGTGAGAAGGGGACGCAGCCCGCGTCCCCTTTTTTCGTGCCTGACCGCCGCCCGGCATTCGGAGCCCGCACTGTGAAAAACCGGATCCGGGGGTTTGGGGGTTTGAGGCGGGATTCGCGGTCATTCTGGAACCGCTGAGGGACGGTGGCGTATCAATCTGCGGGCGCGGTCTGTTCGCGCCCGCCCGCGGACGGTCTGTCTTCGGGACTGGGTCACGCCAGGAGATATCGGACCGCACGGTTCCGAATGGGACCTTCGCGGATATCTCTCGGGCTGAATTGCCCGTTTGAAGGTGGTTTCCGCGGGTCCGGGCTTGTGTTCCGGGCGGTCGGGGGCCATCCTCCTCTGTGGTTGTTGCATGCCCGGATCGGTTGGGTCCGGTGTACATCGGAATGCGAAAGGATCGGAAGAGATGAGAGCGAACAGGCTTGCCGCTGGGATGGCGTTGTCGATCGTGCTGGCGTGCGGGGCGGCCCAGACCGGCCCGGCCGCCTCTGGCGAGGTGTTCATCCCAAATTCGGCCCAGAGGGCTTCGGCGGCCCAGTCGTTCGCGTGGCAGGCCCGCGATGCCGGGCTGCTGGACCGCGCCGTCCCCGCGACGCACCGGTTCGTGGAGTCTCCGGGTTCGATGGAACGACAGGCCCGGATGGTGGCCAAGGTGCGCGATCGGGCGGACATGGCGCATCAGGCCGCGGCGGAAGTCGCCAGTGGACTGGTGGCGATGCCACGGGCCATCGCCGGGCAGCCCACATCGGTCGCGCCGATCTGGGACCGCGCCGACCTGCGGATCGAAGAAGCCCGCGCCCGGCTGGCGCCGGTGCTGATCGAGGCCCATCCGGAAGTGGACACCCACGCGTTCCGCCTGCCCGAGGGATGGACCGAAGAACAGATCGCCGATGTGTTGATGGCCACCGGGGACTACGAGTTCGTCGAGCCGGACTGGCGGGTGTACCCGCTGATCGTGCCCAACGACCCGCAGTTCAGCCAGCAGTGGCACCACCGGACGCAGAACATGAACACCGTCGGCGCGTGGGATCTCGCCACGGGCAGCAGTGATGTCATCGTGGCCATCTGCGATACGGGCGTGATACCCAACCATCCGGACCTGCCCTCGCTGGTGCCCGGCTTCAACGCGACGACCGACCTGGCTCAGGTCAACGGCGGCGTGACGAGCGACCTGGTCAACGGCCACGGCACGGCGGTGGCTGGCGCGGCCGCGGCGCGCGGCAACAACGGCGTCGGCGTGGCGGGCATGGGTTGGAACTTCCGCGTGATGCCCATCCGGGTGTCGGACCTGTCGAGCGGCAACGCCAGCCTGAGCAACATCCTGCAGGGAGCACGCTGGGCGGCGGACAACGGCGCGGCCGTGGCCAACTGCTCGTACGGTGGTGGGAACAGCTCGCAGTCGAACAACACCGGCAACTATCTGCGCCAGCGGAACGCGCTGCTGGTCTTCGCCACCGGGAACGACGGCGTGCAGGACCAGGTGAATGACAGGCCGCTCGTGACACTCGTCGGCGCAACCACCACCAGCAACCAGGTGGCGGGGTTCTCCAACTACGGGGCTGGTGTGGATGTGGTCGCGCCGGGCGTGAACATCCGCACCACGACCCGCACCGGGGGGTACTCGAGCGAGACCGGAACATCCTTGGCCGCTCCGCTGGTGTCCGGACTGATCGCGCTGGTCCGCAGTGCGAACCCGGACCTGACGCCCGAGCAGATCGAGCAGATCATCAAGGACACCGCGATCGACATCGGCGCGCCCGGCTTTGACATCTACGCCGGGCACGGCATGGTCAACGCCAAGGCCGCCGTGGAGACCGCCATCCACGGGCCCAGCGTGGTCAATCTGCCCTTCGCCGATGACTTCTCCTCCGGATCGCTGAGCAACCTGTGGCGTGATCCGGTGGGCACGCCCGTGGTCAACGACGCGACGGGCGACTTCGCGCTCAACCTGAACGGCACCGGCTCGATCCGCACCGTCGGGCTGCGGGCGGGGTTCCTCATCAGCTCGACCGGCGAGGTCCGCTTCGGCGTGCAGCACCGGGGCGTGGAGGCGGGCAAGTCACTGCTCATCCAGTACACCGACATCATCGGCAACTGGCAGCCGCTGACGACCATCACCTCCGACGGGACGGACACCGCCGACTTCTCCCCCGTGCGGGTGGCGGTGCCGATGTTCGGCCTGCATGACAACCTGCAGATCCGATTCGTGACGCAGAGCGCGGACGCGACGGACAACTGGTACATCGACAATGTGCGGGTGGCCGAGTTCATCCGCAATGAGATGCCCTGGCATGTGGGCTTCGAGAACGGGATCGACACCGCGTTCGACTGGGCCTCCGCCCAGGCCGTGGCCACCAACGAAGCACCGGACACGCCCGAGGGTGAGTTCTCCGCCAAGCTGGTCGGCACGGCCTCGATGACCAGCAGACCCGTGGACATCACCACCATCACCAACCTGCCCTACTTCCGGATGCGCACCCTGCACACCGGCGTCGAGAGCGGCAAGACACTGGGGGTCGAGTACCGTGACCTGCAGGGCAACTGGCATGCCCTGACCAGCGTCGTGTCCGACGGCGTCAACCAGAGTGAGTTCACGCTGCATCAGATCCAGATACCGTTCCCCGCGTTCGGGACCGACCTGGCCGTGCGGATCACCGCCAACGGCACGGACTCGAGCGATGTGTGGTACATCGATGATGTCGCCATCACCGAGGAGTTCATCACCGAGCCGCCCTCCTGCCCCCAGGACATCGATGGCAACGGGTTGCTCAACTTCTTCGACATCTCCTCGTTCCTGTCGCTGTACAACGCCCAGAATCCGCTGGCCGACTGGGACGGCAACGGCCTGTTCAACTTCTTCGACATCTCCAGCTATCTGGCCAGTTACAACGCCGGCTGCCCCTGAGCCGTAATCATCCGTCCCGCCGGGACTCGCGAGGGCGGGTCCCGGCTGTTTTTCCCGATCCCGTTCCCCTCCCCCCCCCCCCCCCCCCCCCCCCCCCCCCC
>CAZXGL010000028.1:9618-44358 GCA_964640595.1 uncultured Phycisphaeraceae bacterium
CCCCCCCCGTTCGACCGGAGCCAAGACTGATGCACCGATTCACCTCTGGCGCGCTCGCCCTGACCGTTCTGCTCGCCTGCGGCACGCCCGCATCGGCCGCCGAATCGGCGCCCGATGGCTCGATGACCCAGATTCGCTCGCACGACCACATCCCGCTCTCGCGGCGCGCGGCGGAAGCTCTGCGTCTGCAACCCGGTGATGCCGAGCGGATCGCCACGGCAAGCCCCAAAGCATTCCAAGCGACCCTGGGCGAGCGGATGTTCTCCGGAGAGCTGATCGTCCGCACGAAGGATGGCGGGCCGGAACGGACGAAACAGGCCGCGGCGGATCGCATCGCGCCGATCACCGCGGTGCGGAGTGATTTCGTCGATGAGTTCGTCGTCCGGGTGCCCGTGGGCATGAGCGAGGGGGAACTGGCCGGCGTGCTGATGGCCACGGGCGATTACGAGTTTGTCCAGCCCAACTGGATTCTTTTTCCCGCGGCGACCACGCCCAACGATCCTCAGTTCGGCCAGTCCTGGCAGCACACCCGACTCCAATCCACCCTGGCGTGGGACATCACCCGCGGATCCCCGGATGTCATCATCGCGGTGTGCGACTCGGGCGTGCGGACTGATCACGCCGATCTGGCCGCGGCGCTGGTGCCCGGCTACAACTCGGCCACGCGGGTGGCGCAGGCCAACGGCGGGCTGATCGAGGACATCAACGGGCACGGCACCTTTGTGGCCGGCTGCGCGGCGGCCATCGGGAACAACGCCACCGGTGTCACCGGGGTGGGCTGGAACTTCAGGGTCATGCCCATCCGCGTGACCAACAACACCAACGGCACGGCCAACCTGTTTGCCCTGACCGACGGCGCCCGCTGGGCCGCGAACAACGGCGCGAAAATCGTGAATGTGTCTTTCACCGGAGCCGACGCGCAGAGCAACAACGCGGCCGCGCGTGATGTGAAAAACGCTGGCGGTCTGCTGTTCTGGGCCTCGGGCAACGACGGCGCCGGATTCGGCGGCGTGGTGCCAGACCTTGTCATCGTCGGATCGACCAGCTCCAACGACCAGCGTTCGAGCTTCAGCAACTACGGCGCGGGTCTGGGCGTGGTAGCCCCCGGATCGGGCGTGCGTTCCACCCGCATGAACGGCAGTTATGGCAACAGCTCGGGCACGAGCTACGCCAGCCCCATCGCCGCGGGCGTGGGCGGGCTCATCTTCTCCGCCAACCCGGACCTCTCACCGGACGATGTGCAGGATGTGCTGTACCACTCGGCCGATGACCTCGGCGCGGCCGGTTTCGATATCTACTACGGCCACGGGCGCGTGAACAGCTTCAAGGCCGCGACGATGGCGCAGTCGTACACGCCGCGGCTGATGCTGCCGGTGTCCGAATCGTTCGAGTCCGAGGCGTGGCTGGACCTGTTCGAGCAGGTCTCTGGTCAGGCCGGGACGGCCGAGGATCCCGACGCACCAACAGGTGAGACCGCGTTGGAACTGACCGGTTCGGAGAGCGTCCAGACCCTCCCACTGGCGGGGCGCACTGTCAACACATCCAACTCCGTGCGGGTCGTGGTCCGCACCGAGGGCGCCGAGCCCGGTGAGGCTCTGGCCGTCCGCTACACGAACTCGTCCGGCGCATGGCAGACGCTGTACACCGTGGCCGCCTCGGGCGCGGATACCGACTACATCGTCCACGAAGAACTCATCCCGGCCGACTTCCGCTGGCACGGTGTGCAGGTCCGCCTCGAAGCCCAGGGCTCCGATGCATCCGACCGCTGGCTGGTGGACTCCTTCGAGATCGGTCCCCGCTCGGTGCAGGGCGCCCCCTTCGCCGAGACCTTCGACACCGGGCGCGTCAGCGCCATGCGCTGGACCAACAACACCGGCGCCTCCACCGCCCTGCTCGGCACGGACTTCGTGATGCAGATGCCCATGGGCACCAGCGTGCAGACCGTGCCCATCCCGATCGCGAGCCTGGTGTCCTTCGAGCAGTATGTCTACTTCTATGTCGCGGGCGACGGAGTGAGCCAGGACGACACCCTGCGGGTCGAGTATTACACCCCCACCTCCAACTGGCAGACCCTCGGCTCCGTCAACGGCGGTTCCCTGCAGGCCGGGCAGACCGGCTTCGAGTTCCCGGTGCCCTTCGGCGCGCTGGCCGCCAACGACTTCCGCGTGCGGTTCACCTCCGACACCGGCGGCGGGATCTTCTTCGTCGATGATGTGAATGTGGGCACCAACCGCCTGCCGCCCGTCAGCCAGGGCTGCTCCCCTGCCGATCTGGCCGCCCCGTTCGGCACGCTGAACTTCTTTGATCTGTCTGCCTACCTCGCTCTGTTCAACGCCGGTGATCCGGCGGCGGACTTGGCCGCGCCGTTCGGCACCCTCAACTTCTTCGACCTCTCGGCCTACCTCAGCACCTTCAACGCAGGCTGCCCGTGACGCGAGCCTGAAACTACTTCCTGTCCCCCAAGCCCCACGCGATGCGCGTGGGGCTTTTTCGTGCCTGACATTGAATGGTGACCCGCATCACACCGCTGCGCCGATGGGACGCGCCGGCACGCCCACCACCATCGCCCCGTCCGGCACATCGGCCGTGACGACCGCCCCCGCGCCGACGGTGCAACCCCGCCCGATCCGCACGCCCGGCAGCACGCTGGCGTGGATGCCCACCAACGTGTCATCCCCGATGCGAACACCGCCGCCCAGAACGGATCCCGGCGCGAGATGAACATTGGTCCCCACCACGCAGTCGTGCTCGACGACCGCGCGGGTGTTGATGATCGCGTGGTCGCCCACGAAGGCCCCCCGATTCACGATCGCGCCGGGCAGCACGGCCACGCCGTCGCCCAGAACGACCTCCGACCCGACGATGCCCGCCGGGTGAACCAGCGGACGGGCGATTTGGGCGGGGTCGAGCGTGCCGAGCAGGGCACGACGCACACGCAGATCCCCCACCGCCAGAATCAGGCCAACCCCCGCCGGCAGAGCCAGTTTGCTCGGCGGGCCGAGCCAGGCGACCCCGTCACCGGCCCGCGCCAGCGAGCAATCCGGGTTGTCATCGGCCACGCCGACCACGGGCACCCCGGCGGCCCGGCAGGCATCGAGCACGACCCCGGCGTGCCCGCCGCCGCCGATCAGGATGACGGGCGTGGTGTGCATGGGAGTTCCATCGGTCGGGCGGCGGGGACCGAATCAATCCGGGGCTGCGAGATCCATCCATCTGCTGGCTATGGGTTGCCATGCCCAAAAATGAGAAGAGCCGACCCAGGATCAGGTCGGCTCTCCTGCCAATCGACGCCGGGCTGTACTCGCAGCCCGACGCCGGGTGGGTAGGTATCTGGTTGAGGCCTCTGCTATATAACCACGGGCGAAAACCCGCGGCCTTGCTCCTCCTCAGTCCCACCGAACAGGTGGACCCGCTCCAGACACCACCCGGCCCGGGGACCGGACGCCCGCATCGAGCAAGCCCGATGCAGACCGGCCCGCGTGCGGGCCATTGGCTGCCTTGAATGTACGGATAAATGACAGCGCGGCCACCAATTCGGCCGGTTCATCCGAGGAATTCCGCAAAGTCCCCCCAGTTTCACACCGGGGGAACCCCAACCACCCGAGCGAAAGTACATCCCACCAGCGGAGATTGTCCCGATGTCCCTTCCCACGCCACCCCTCACCGTCGCCAGCCCCATCCGCATCGCGGCGGTCTCGTACCTGAACACCGTGCCGATGACCGAGGGCATCCAGGCCTGGCGCGGGGCCGAGCTGGTCACGGCCGTCCCGGCCCGGATGGCGGACATGGTGATCCAAGGCCGGGCCGACATCGGCCTGGTCTCGCTGGCCGACTACGCCCGAGCAGGGCTGGACGACTCGGGGAACCCCGTGCTGAGCCTCCTGCCCTGCGGCATGATCGGCTGCGACGGGCCGACCCTGACGGTGCGGGTGTTTTCCGCAGTACCTCCCGAGCGGATCACCACACTGCATGCCGACACCGATTCCCACACCTCGGTGGTGCTGGCGCAGGTCGTGCTGGCCGAGCGCCACGGCGTGCGCCCGCAGGTCCGCAACTTCCACGCCCGGGAACGCCTGGGATCCAACGACGCGGACGCCTGGCCAGAGACCATGCTGCTGATCGGCGACAAGGTAGTCACCGACTCGCCCCCGGCGGTGCGTTATCCGTACCAGATCGACCTGGGGGAGGCGTGGCACGCGATGACGGGCCTGCCGTTCGTGTACGCGGTGTGGATGTGCCGCACGGATCGGGCCGACGACCCCGGCGTGCGGACGGCCGCCGACCTGATCGAGCGCCAGCGCCGGCGCAACCGGCTGCGCCTGGACAGCGTGGTCACGGCCGAGGCCGCCCGGCGGGGCTGGCCCGGCGACCTGGCCCGCAAGTACATCGGCGAGTTGCTCCGCTTCGAGGTGGACGACCGGGCACGCGAGGCCGTGGGCGTGTTCCTGGAGAAGGCGGCGGGGCTGGGGCCGGGGGGGTTGCCGTCCGTAGGCGCGCGGTGGGTTGGGTCATGAAGATCGGGGCACACGAACATGAAATCGTGGGCGCCTGGATTGCACGGCAAGGGCGGATGGTGCCAGACGAAAACTGCGCGCGGATCGAACACCTGATCGGTGCTCATCTTCAGCGGGTCGGAGCATCGTGCGACGGATGGACCACCTACTTTGTCGATCCATCCAGCGGAGCACGCTGGGAACTGATCTACCCGCAGAGCCATGTCCACGGAGGCGGACCGCCGACACTGCGACGCGGCAAGCCCACAGCATGATCGGCCTCCGTGACGGTACCGGCTTGCGTGCCACAGGATGGTTCAGCGGACCGGGGTTTCGATGATCTCGCCGTCCGGGCTGATGGTAATTGTCGGGACCGGACGCAGCGGGATGGTCAGGTGGTAACGGGTGTGCTTGCGTTCCCCGGTGCGGGCCAGCGCGCCCATGTCCGTGAGTTCGGCAAGATCGCGGGTTGTGGTGGCCGGCGACGCCTTGGTGATGGCGGCGTAGTTGCCAGCGCTCAGGCCGCCCTTGAAGCCGCTCGGCCCTTCGTCGAACATCCGCAGCAGGGCGGATCGTTGCCGTTCGTTGATCTGGCCGCCGATGCGGTCGAGCAGCCTGGCCTTGTCGATGACGAACGCGACCCTGGCCATGGTCCTCTGCTGGGCTTCCAGGCAGACACCCGCAAACCAGGCGAGCCAGAGGGTGATCTCCATGTGTTTGTTCGCGGCTTCCAGAGCGTCGTAGTACGCCTTGCGTCGGACGAGCATCGTGGCCGACAGCGCGGTGAGCATCGGCCCGCCAAGGCCCTGCGTGAGCGCCTTCTCGGCGATGGCGCGCCCGATGCGCCCGTTGCCGTCCTCGAAGGGATGGACGGACTCGAAGTGGAGATGGGCGATGCCCGCCCGCGTGAGCGTGGGTAGCGCCTCGCCATCCGGGCCGACGCGGTTGAACCAGTCGATGAAACAGGCCATCTCGCCGGGCACGCGCTCGGAGGGCGGCGCTTCAAAGTGGACCTTGGGCTCGTAAAGTCGTCCCGAGACGACCTGCATCGGCTCCGAGTGTGTGCGGTAGCGCCCGACATCGCGCAGGTCGTTCCGGCCCCGGACGATCATCCGATGCCAGGCGAAGAGGGCGGCTTCGTCCAGCGGATCGGCGAAGCCCCGGAACAGGTGGACCATCATCTCCCCGATGCCCTGCTCGGCCGGCCCGACGGCCCGCCCGTCGGCCGCAAGACCGAGCTGACGCCGGATGGAAGACTGGACGCTGTCCCGGTCCAGAATCTCGCCCTCGATGCGGGAGGTCGTGACGGCCTCATCGCTCATGGCTTCGACAAGCAGCCGTTCACGGCTTTCCCCCTCCAAATGCTGGACAGACCCGAAGAACCGGCCCCCGGTCAGCAGGAACCACTTCTCGGCCTGTTGCAGCCGGGTTTGATCCCAGACAAACTCGGGCCAGTCGGGTTTTTGCCAGTTCCACTTCATGAGCGATAGACCGCCCTTCTATCGCTCATTATAACCAAAATCTTGAGCGATAGAAAGGTGGTCTCTCGCTCATGGCTTCTTCTCATTTCGTTGGAGTAAAACCCTCAGTGCTTCGGCTGGCTCGTCTTATCAGCCCTATCTTCTCCCGACACTCCCATGATCCGCCGCGTGAGCCTTCCATGCCCGCCCCCGACCCCCCCCACCCCCCTTCCCAGCCCGACGCCTGGTCCGGCATGACGGACACGCTCTACGCCGAGTTGCGGGATGTCGCCGCGGCCATGATGCGCCGGGAGCGGGGGGACCACACGCTCCAACCCACGGCCGTGACCAATGAGGCGTGCCTGCGTCTGGCCAGGCGCGGGATGCCGGAGCTGCCCCGGGAACAGCAGTTGGCCGTGGCGTCGCGGGTGCTCGGGCAGGTGCTGATCGACCATGCGCGGCGGAACGCGGCCGACAAGCGGGGTGGTGGGGAGCGGGCGCTGCGGATCCACCTGGACCAGGTGACCGCGCCGGAAGAGTCGCCCGAGGCGGGGGTGGAGTACGAGGCGGTCCACGAGGCGCTGGGGCGGCTGCGTGTGCTGCACCCGCGCCAGGCCGAGGTGGTGACGCTGCGGGTGATGGGCGGGTTGACCATGCCGCAGATCCGCGGGGTGCTGGGGGTGAGCCTGCGGACGGTTGAGGGGGACTGGGCGGTGGCGCGGGCGTGGCTGCGTCGCGCGCTGGCCGAGCGGCTGGAAAGGCGGAAAGACGCATGAGCCGGCCCGAGGATGACGCGCGTTCGTTGCACGAGCGGGTGTCCGCGTTGTTCACGCGGGTGCGCGGGCTGGACGCGGACGGGCGCCATGCCGCGCTGGCCGCCATCACGGATGATGCGCTGCGGGCGGAGGTTGAATCCCTGCTGCGCTACGACGAGCCCGAGGACGCGGACCACGGCGAAACGGACACCGCCGAGAGCACGGAGCCTGGGGATGCATTCCCGCCCGGCATGTCGTTCGGGGCGTACCGGGTGGTGCGTCGGCTGGGGCGCGGGGCGACGGGCGTGGTGCTGCTGGGCGAGCAGACCGAGCCAGTGCGTCGGCGGGTGGCCATCAAGGTGGTGCCGCAGGCGATGCTGGACGCGGCCCACGCGGCGCGGTTCGACTTCGAGCGGCGCGCGCTGGAACGCACGGAACACCCCGGCATCCCGGCGGTGCTGGACGCGGGGCGCACGGACCAGGGGATGCCGTACATCGTGATGGAGTTCGTGGACGGGCTGCCGGTCACGGAGTTCTGCGAGCGGCACGGGCTGGGACTGGCGGAGCGGGTGGGGCTGGTGATCCGGGTGGCGGGCGCGGTGCAGCACGCGCACCAGCGGGGGCTGATCCACCGCGACCTCAAGCCGGGCAACATTCTGGTGAGCGGGGACCGGGCGGAGCCGCGTCCCAAGGTGGTGGACTTCGGCATCGCGCGGGGCGTGGAGCCGGGCGACTCGCGCACGCTGACGCTGGGCCAGCCGATCGGCACCCCGGCGTACATGCCCCCGGAACAAGCCTTCGGCGGGGTGGTGGACACGCGGGCGGACATTTATGCGCTGGGAGCGGTGCTGTATGAGCTGGCGGCGGGTCGCCCGCCGCTGACGGGCGACGACGCGGCCGGGGCGCTTGAGGCGATCCGCGCAACCGTGCCGATGCCCGCGAGCCGGGCAAGATCCGGCCCGATCACCACGGATCGGACATCGGCGGCGGCGTGGAGTGACCTGGACCGGGTGCTGTCCTGCGCGTTGGAAAAAGAGCCGTCTCGCCGGTACGCCACCATGGAGGCGTTCGCCGAGGATCTGACGCGGGTGCTGCGACGCGAGCCGGTGAGCGCGCGCCCGCGCACCGCCGCGTACCGGTTCGCGCGGCTGGTCGAACGCAACAAGATCGCGAGCACGGCGGCGGCGCTGGCGGTGGTCGCGCTGGGCGTGGGCGTGGCGGGGCTGGGGCTTGGGTACACACAGGCGCAAGCGCAGCGGGCGGTGGCAGCACGCCGGGCGGAATCGCTCAACGCGATGAACCGGTTTTTGGTGGAGGATCTTCTGGCCGCGATCTCGCCGCAGGAGATCGCGGCGGACACGCCAGCGGTGACGCTGCTGGACCGAGCGGCGGGGCGGATCGGCCCGCGTTTCGCGGACCAGCCCTCGCTCGCGGCCGAACTGCACCTGACGCTGGGGCGGTCGTACGCCGCGCTGGCCGCCTATGACGCGGCCGAGCGACACCTGACACGGGCGGAAGAGTTGGGTGCCAGCGCCGACGGGGCCGAATCCCCATCGGCGGTGCGTGCCCGGCTCGCGCTGGCCAGCCTGGATACTTCGCGCCAGCGATTCGAGAAGGCGGCCGCTCGGTACGACGCGCTGCTGCCGATCGCCCGGCGCGTGCTCGACCCCGACGACCCCGCGCTGAACACCGCGTTCAACGACGCGGGGGTGGCCATGGAATCCGTGGGCCGACGCGCCGAAGCGACCGAACTGCTGGGGCTGGCATTGTCGGAACGCAAGCGGATCCTGGGACCGGACGACCCGCTGGTGCTGATCACGCTGAACAACCTGGCGCAGGTGTCCGACGCGGAGGGGCGGGCGGAGGAGGCCTTGGATCTGATGCTGGAATCGGTGCGCATCGCGGAGGCCATGGACGAGCCGCCGCGGATGCTGCTGATCGGGCTGCACAACAACATCGGAGCAACCTACCTCGATCTGAGACGGCTGTCCGACGCGAGCCCACACCTGACACGCGCCAGCGAGATGGCCTCGGACTGGATCGGCCCGGACGATCCGACCACGCTGGTCCTGCTGGCCAATCTTGCATCCCTGCGTTCGCGGCTGGGCGATCCAGCGGGGGCGGCCGAGGTGTTCGAGCGGATCGTGCGGACGCGCACCGAGCAGGTGGGTGCCACCGCGCCGGACACGCTTCAGGCACGCCACGGCCTGTACACGGCGGTGATGGGACGGGGAGAGCAGGGTGACGCGGAGCGTGCGGCCGGTGGTTTCGCCGCCCTGCTGGCGGACTGCACAAGCTCGCTGGGTGAGGCCCACTGGCTGACCGCCGCCACGCACATCTCGTACGCCAAAGTGTTGGAAGAACTCGACCACACCCATGAGGCCCTGCGGCACGCACGCCGGGGGGCCGAGGCGTTCGAGATCACGCTCGGGCCGGACCATGACCGGACCACCTCGGCCCGCGAGCTGGTCCGAAAACTCGAGAACGCACCCTGAACCTCCCGCGCGCGTTGCGGGACGGGGGCACGGGCTGCGCATTCATTCCTGGCGGGCGGAACCATTCGCCCTGGGAAGAAACCGAGTTTGGAGTGCGTGAACATGAATCGCATCATCGCGGGCGGCCTGCTGGCCTCAGCGCTGTTCGTCGGGCAGGCCGGAGCCGACATCGTGCAGGATTCCGGCATCTTTGATCTGGGGATCTGGGTGCATCAGCCGCTGGGCCAGTCCTTCATGGCCGTGGACACCCGCATCTCCGCGATCGCTTTCGCGTTCAGCGACATCAACCCGTCGTCCCCCAACGCCCCGGTGACGATGAGCCTGTACGCCGGAGAAGGCTTCGGGGGGACGCTGCTGAGATCGGTGACGATGACGCTCCCCGCGGTGCTGCCGAGCACCTCGGCACCGCCGGAGTTCATCGACTTTGACTTCAGCGGCACGGTGCTGGAGGCGGGCTCGATGTACACCATCGCGGTGACGACCTCGAACAGCCCGAAGATCGCCGTGGTCTACAACGCAAACAATCCCTACGCACACGGGAACACCTTCTCCCCCGCGTATGGCGGGGCGATCATGGAATGGGATCTGAACTTCCGCGTGACGGCTGAAGCATGCGCGGCGGACCTTGTCCCCCCGTACGGGTCACTGGACTTCTTCGACCTGGCCCATTTCCTCTCGCTGTTCAACGCGGGCGATCCGGCGGCGGACCTCGCGGCACCGTTCGGCGTGCTGAACTTCTTCGACCTGTCGGAATACCTCGCGATGTACGCGGCCGGTTGCCCCTGAACCACCGCCTTCCCTCACTCGGAGCGGGGGGGGGGGGGCATCCTGCCCCCCGTTCGGGCGCGGCCCGAAGGACGCACGCCGAAGGGTGAATAAGCCCGCCCGAGGCCGGCTGGAAGTCGGCCCCACGGCTGCGGCGTGCGTACGGATTGTCATGCCCCGCGTGACCCAAGCCCGCACCGATGTGATCGCCGAACTGGGCGAGCAGTTGCGGTTCGGGTCTCGGAAGACCCTGCTGCGCCACCTGGACCGGATCGAGGAGCTTGCCCTCCAGATCGAGGAGGACGGGGTCTATCCGGAGGACTTCATCATCTTCCGGGTGACGGGGTATCGTCCCGATAAGAGCCGCGGGCGGATGCTGCCCGGTGCGGCCCTGAAGGGGGATCTGTCTTCCCTGACCGAGCGGCTGAGCGAATCCGCCGGGCTGACGGAGGCCGATGTCGGGGACGGGTGCGAAACCGTCGCATCGCTGACCGGGCGATGGGGTGTGACGCGCAAAACCCTGGAGCGGTACCGGCGGCTGGGGCTGATCGCGCGGCGGGTGGACCTGGGGTCCGGACGGCGGGCGCTGGTCTTCAGCCGGGCCGCGGTCGAGGCGTTCGAACAGGCCCACGCCGCACGCCTGGGACGGGCGGCGCGGTTCACACGCCTCGATGACGGCGAATCCGAACGGATGCTGCGGCGCGCGGCCCGGTATCGCGCACGCCTGGGATGGTCACTGAACCGGGTGGCGCAGCGCCTGGCGGTGCGGACGGGCCGCAGCACCGAGGGCGTGCGGCAGGTGCTGCGACGGGCGGACCGGTCGCGGCCGGACCCCGTGTTTCCCGAGCCCGGACCGCCGACACAGCGGGAACGGATGCTGGCGGTGCGGGCCATCGCACGCGGCATCGAGCCAGCGCTGCTGGCCCGGCGGGTGGGCGGGGGGCGGCGCAAGAGCGCGGTGCTCCGGGCATGGCATGACGGACGGGCGGACCTGCTCCGTTCGTTGCAACTGCCCGTGGACGGACCGCCCGAGCCGGGTGTGGCAATCAGGGCCGAGCCGGCGCGGACCGGGCTTGTGGTGGAGGGCCCGACGGAGTTGGCCGCGCTGCTGAACCAGATGCGGGAACGGACCACGCCCGTGGCGGTGGAGGAGCGGGCGCGGGCGACGGCGTACCGGGCGCTGGTGACCGCCGCCGGAGCGCGGATCGCGGCGTTGCCCTCCGCATCGGTGCCGGGGCCGGCGCTGGACGAGATCGAGACCATGCTGCGCTGGGCGGCGATGCTCAAGGCGTGCCTGGTGCGGTCGCAGCTGCGCCTGGCGATCGACACGCTGGAGCAGCGGGTCGGGGGGCCGGTGGACGCGCTCGCGCCGGCACGGACACGAACGCTGGCGCTGGGGCTGATCGGCGTGGTGGCCGACGGCGTGGACCGGTTTGATCCGGGACGCGGCGGACGCCTGGCCGCGCCGGTGTCGCTGGCGCTGGGTCGGTGGTGCGCGCAGGTGCCGGATGTCTCACGCACACCCGAGGCGGGGCGGGCGGCGCGGCGGATGCCGTCGGGCATGGCGGTGGCGGACTGGACCCGGCGGGTGGCGCCGTGGCAGGCATGGCTGAACACGGACCCACGCCTGCCCGGGGTGCTGGAGCGGCTGGCGGAAGATGACCGGGCGCTGCTGGTGCGACGGTTCGGGCTGGACGGATCGCTGCCGGAGACACTGGAGGCCGTCGCGGCGACCCGGGGCCTGCGGGCCGTGCATCTGGCCCGGGGGGAACGCCGGGCGGTGCGGCGGGCGTTGGGGCTGGCCCGGGGGGGGGGGGGGGGGGGGGGGGGGGGTGGGGAAGAAGGCAGGAATAAAGAGACGGCCCCGTCTGGTACACTGTCGTGATGGCCGCCCGGTGGATGCTGGTTCTGCTGCTGCTTCTGCACCCCGTGCGCGGGGTGCTGGCGGTGCCGAACCGCGCCGCGGCGGCACCCGTTTCCCAGTGCGGCGGGACCGGCGGGGAGTGCTGCCCGCTGTGCGAAGCGCTGGACACCTGCCCGTGCATGACGGATCCGGGGCCGGGCGAGCTGCCGGAGCCGGTGACGCCGCCGACGGCCCCGGACGGGCCGCGGGCGATCGCCGCACCGGACGGGCCGGTGTTCGTGGCGGACCGGGTGACGCCGGTGGTGCTGAAGGTCAACGGGTCTCGCGCCCCGCCGCGGGTGCCGGGGCCGGTCAACGCGTTCCTTTCGCTGGTGTGTGTCTGGACGATCTGAGCCGCGCTGTGGTTGCGCGCGTGTTCTGATCCGTTCTGACTTTTCACACCAATAGTGCCCGCCGGCGGTGCCGGGATGGGCCACGAAAGGGATACCCATGTTTTCCACGAAGATGTTCTCGATGAAGAGCAACCGTTTTTCTCGCGGCGCGCTGGGCGCGGCCGCCGTTTCGTTCGCGCTGCTCGCCGGGGCCTGCGGATCGACGCAGACGCGGGCGGATGTGGACCAGGATGTGCCGGATGTGATCCGGTCGTCTGGCGTGGTGATGGCCGTGGAGGGGCTGGGCTGCCCGATGTGCGCCGAGTCCATCACGGTGATGTTGAAGGATGTGCAGGGCGTGACCGGCTCGAAGGTCAACCTGGACGACGGGACGGTGGATGTGGCGTTCGCGCCCGGGGCGGGCGTGTCCAGGAGCGACCTGGCGCGGGCCGTCACGGACGGCGGGTTCACCTACCGCGGCCTGCGCGTGAAGGAGTGAGCCCATGACCACGCGGGACAACACCCGCCGGGCGATCGGGCTCGGCGGGTTAATGGCGTTGTGCGCCGCCGGCGCGACGGCCCAGGAGGCCGCGCTGTCATGGGCGGCCACGCAGCCGGCCAAGGGACGCATCACGCTGCGCGAGCAGTTCCAGTACACCCGCTACGACACCGACGACGGCGATGTCGAGAAGTTCATGCTGAACACGCGGATCTCGCTGGGACTGTCGGGGAGGCTGTCCGCGTCGATGGACATCCCGGTGGGGCGCGAGCGGGCCGTGGATGGGAGCGACTCGACGGCGGGGCTGGGCGATATCAGCCTGGGCCTGAAGTACCGCTTCTGGCAGCACGACACCGGGGCGATCGAGACGAACCGGCTGAGCGTGTTCGGCGGGGCGCGACTGCCCAGCGGGACGGACGACCTGTCCTCCGGCGGGGTGGACCCGTATGTGGGTCTCGTATTCACGCGGGTGCAGGGACGCCACGGGGTCAACGCGGCGGCGCGATACCTGTGGACCACCGACGGGCTGGACGACCCCGTCAGCGCGGGCATGGGCGATGCGGACCTGCTGACGCTGGAGACGAGCTACCTGTTCCGGTTCAGCCCGGCGGAGTATGCCGCCGACACGGTCGGGGCGTGGTACGCGGTGGTGGAGTCGTTCGTGGATTATGAGACGAACGGGGACATCGAATGGCGGCTTGCGCCGGGGATTCTGTGGGAAGCACGCCGGTGGGCGGCCGAGGCATCGGTCATCCTGCCTGCGGCGCAGGATATCGACCGACGCGGGGAGACCGAGTGGGGCTTCGCGGCGGGGGTGCGTGTGCTGTTCTGAGCGTGTGCAACTGGTTGTTTTCCCGGCTCGGACCCGTGTCCGGGCCTTTTTGTTCTCTCGCGTGCAAGGGCTGGGGGTAGACTGGAAGCATGAAGCGGAGCGTGGTGTGCATGGTGCTGTTGGGTGCGGCATGGCTGGGCGGGTGCGGGACCTGGGAGGTCCAGCCGCTGCCGCCGGAGGAGCGCGGGCCGCGGGTGTCGGTGCCGGACGGGGATACCCCTCCACCGCCTCCCCCCCCGAGCAACCCGCCGGGCGGGGATGCGCCGATGGGGGGAGCGGGGTCGGTGGTGGTCACGGTCAAGAAGGTGGATTGCTCGGTGTGCGCCGCGCTGCTGGAGCGACGGCTGCGGACCGTGGCCGGGGTCAGTGCCGTGTCGGTGGATCAGAAGACCGGGCGGGCCGTGGTGCGCGGGAGCGGGGTGTCGCGTGACGCGCTGCGCCGGGAGGCGGAGGACGGTGGGTTTGTGGTGCTGGGTGTGGTTGGTGGGTGAGGCCGGACAAGCCGCGATGGCAACGGAGCGGCCGAGCGACGCACATGCCCACGGCTTGCAAACAAGGGTGAACCGGAAGTCCTCTCAATTGTGATTGCGGCTGGAATCGGTTCGGCAATGGACGGATTTCGCTTGGAATCAAGCGGGATGCGTCTCCATCAGGATACTCCGCTGCTGACGCAACCGCGGCCGCTCCCTTGCAGTCGCGGCTTGTCGTTCGGGCTGCGCCCGAAAGGCCGACTTGAAGTCGGCCCCACAGGAAGATCAGAGCTGCGCGACGCGGGTTTTCACATTGTCCAGGACATTCATGAAGTTGATGTAGCCGTCGTAGGGCGAGTCGTAGGGGCTGAAGTACTTGTGGACATCGCCGTCGGCCCAGTACTTGGTACACATGTAGTAGAAGTGGTCCGAGGTGGTGAGCTTGCGCCAGTCTTCGAGGATGTACGCGGCGTTCTTCTGGCGGTCGGGATCGGCGGAGGACTTGATCTCGGTCAGGCGGTCCTTGAGGGCGCGCTCGAGGCGGTAGGTTTCCTCGAGGGCGTTCCACTGCATGGCGTTGCCGCGCCAGGCGGTCAGGTCGCGCTCGGTGTCGGCCCAGGAGATGAACTCGGGGACATCGTACACGCCGACGGGTTGGAACTGGGTCAGCGCCATGCTGGGGGTGATGAAGTGGTTCTCGGTGGTGCCGTCGGGCTTCTTCGCGACATCGAAGACGGCCTTGGGCAGGTGCTCCAAGAACTGGAAGATGCCGGTCTCGGCCCACTGGTGCTCGCCGAAGGTTTCGTAGTCCATAAAGAGGTTGCAGAGGTACCCGTCGCCGTTGATCTGGTGGACCCACTTGGCGAACTTCTCGGTGGAGAGGGGCCACTCGGCCCAGCCCTTGTTGGAGAAGCGGAAGGCGATGTCGTCGGAGAGGCGGTAGTTCTTGAGCAGCAGGCCGAAGGGGGTGCCATCGGGGCGGAGGAGGGGCTGGCCGTTGTCGCCGGGGGGGGCATAGAGATAGTTGGGGCTGCGGAAGCCGAGGTGGCGGTCCACCCCCTCGCAGATCGCGCCGAGGAAGCGGGGCGTGCCGTCTGGGTTTTTGAGGGTGGCCAGGAAGCGTGCCAGCTCGTTGGAGTAGATCAGCTCGGTGTTGCGGAAGACCTTGGGACGCTGGCCGAAGAGGTTCTCGATGCGCCTGGTGTGGGCGTCGATCTGCTCGACGAACTCCTCACGCGAGTAGATGAAGGAGAGGGAGTGGTAGTCGGTCTCGGCGACGAACTCACAGCAGCCGGTCTCGGCGAGCTGGGCGAAGAGGTCGATGACATCGGGGGTGAACTTCTTCCACTGGTCGATGACGGTGCCGGTCAGGGCATAAGAGACGCGGAAGTTGCCCTCGTGCTTGCGAACAAGATCAAGGATGAGCTTGGTGGCGGGGCGGTAGCACTTGTCGGCGACCTTGCGGCAGATGGCGCCGTTCTTGTCCTCATCAAAGTAGAACGGATCGGTGTGGAAGACGGAGTAGGGCTTGAGGCGGTGGGGCTGGTGGACTTCAAAGTAGAAGACGGTGGACGCCATGGGACACCTCTCAGGCCAGCCCGTGCCGCACTCCTGGAGCGTGGGGCGGAAGGGGCGGTTGGGGAACGATCGGACTGCCCATTGTGGCGTGGACGGGGGTGGGTTGGCAAGCGCTTCAGGCAGATATCCCAAAAACGGCGCACAAATGCGGTCATCGGGGTGATGACCGGGGCAGGGGGGCGGGAATCGGAGGGAGGGGAGGGTTCATGTTTTGAGGCCGCTGATCTGAGCGATGGCGACCACGGAGAGGATCATGACGGGGAGGAACACGCCCAGGGCGGCGGGGATGCCGGGGATGGCGGCCGAGGCGCCGAGGATCCCCCCGATGAGGGCGGTCATGGCGATTGGGGCGCACTTGAGGGACTGGACGACCATGTTGGTGGGCTCGCGCCGGATGTAGAACGGCATGGCGATGATCAGGGCGAGCAGGCCGGAGATCATCATGGCGAAACGGCCCCAGCGGATGCGCTGGAGGGTGTCGCGCTGGGCCTGGTCGGCCAGGGTGTCGCGGGCGAGCATCTCGCCCACCTGGCGGAAGCTGAGGGCCTGCTTGTAGGACTGGAAGCGGTTCATGCGGAGCTTGTCAGGATCGAGAGAGGTCTGGACGCGGTCGATGGGAGTGGGCTGGCCGGTCGGGACACGGCCGCGGGGCTCCGCGATGCCGCCGACGAGATCCCAGCCGCCGTCGCGGTAGGTGGCGGACTCGGCGTGGATGGCGCGGGCGGCACGCTGGTCGGCGTCACGCTCCATGATGTACAGCCCTTCGAGGCGGCCGGAATCGGCATCGAAGGCGGCGGCGCGGAAGAGGCGGCCCTGGCCGTCCGTGGTGAGAGCCACGCTGGCCACGCCGAGGCTGTGGTTGCCCGCGTCGCGGTGCTCACGAACAAGCAGGGGGGCGATGCGCGGGATGAGCAGCTCCTGGTTGACGAGTTGCAGGCTGGTCAGGGCCAGCGCCACCAGCAGGATGGGACGCATGACGCGGTGCAGCCCCAGCCCCGCGGCCATCATGGCGATGAACTCGCGCTGGCGCGTGAGCTGAGCCCCGGTGAAACCCATGGCGGCCACCATGACCATGCCGAGCAGGAAGTTGTAGAGCTGGAGGAGCTTGGGCCACCAGAGATCCGCGATGAGCACGATGGCGACCAGCAGTTTGCGGACACCCTCGGCCGGTTCACCGTCGCGTGCGCCCAGGTCGGCCGCCATGCGGAGGAAACGGTCCATGTTCATGATGACATCGATGACCACCACGAAGGCGCAGAGGATCACGAACAACGCGAGCGTGTTGGTGAGGAACTGGCGGGCGATGTAGCGGTCAAGCAGGGACATCGGGGGATGGTAGGAAAGGGATCAGGGATCAGGGATCAGGGATCAGCCATCAGGAGTTATGTCGATAAGCCCGCCCGCAGGGCGATCCTCCCCTGATGTCTAATCCCTGATGTCTAATCCCTGATCCCTGATCCCTCTCTCCCTCCCTCATGCGTACCGGACGGGCTTCTCGGCTGGCTCGAAGAAGCGTGCCCAGGCCCAGCCGATGAGGGCGCCGACATAGAGATCGGTGGCGTAGTGGGCACCGATGACCAGGCGCATGAAGGCGCACGCACAGGCGAGGAGGATGAAGATCCATTTGGCCCTGGGTATCCAGACGGCCAGGCACATGCAACCGGCGAAAGCGACGGCGGCGTGGCTGGATGGAAAACCGAGATTCTCTGCGTTTGAGAAGCCGGAAAAGAGCGGGCGGAACACATACCAGCCGTCGCGGAGCGTGGTGGTGTCGGTGACCGGGCGCTCGCGGGCGATGGTCAGCTTGACGCCTTCAGCAGTCAGCCCGGCGAGGATGGGCGCGAAGAAGAGTGAGCCGGCACGATCCCAGACGCGGTCGTGACGGTAGACGATCCACATCACGAGCAGCCAGAACCCGATCGAGCCGAGGACGCGGACCATGCGGTACAGGTCCGAGTTCTGGATCGGTTCGCGGTCGGAAACGAAGAAGACATAGGTCAGGGGCAGGTCGAGCAGGGTCAAGAGCACGAAGCCGCCGACGACCAGAGCGGCCAGACGCAAGCGGGCACGCCGGTGGGCGCGTTTCTCCGCAGGGCTGTAATAGCGGACCAGTTTGTCTTTGCGTTCGCTACCCATCAGTCTGCTCTCGCGGGGAGGAAGGGAAGCCTTTATAGCCGGTCCCCGCCGCCGTGGTGCGGGAAGTGGGGTTGGGCTCGCCCTTGAGGGGGCCAAGATCATGCACGGAATCGAAGGCGGAGGCCCAGGCCGCGCCCGGACGGCCGAAGAGCAGGGCCGGTCGGCCGAGCAGGCGGGCGGCGGTGTCCGGGTGGGCGGGGCTGGTGTCGGGCCAGCGGTCGAGCTGGGAAGGGCGGCCGCCGAGCGGGACGGAGGCGGTGAGCACTTCGGTGCCGGGCAGGTAGAACATGAGCTGGGAGGCGCGGCCGTAGTGATCCGCGAGGATGAAAGGCTCCAAGCCGGTGTCCGCACGGAGGCGGTCCAACTCAACCCGGGCGGCGGCGGCGTGCTCGCGCATGCCCGTGACGCGGGCGATCGGGATGTACGAACCGAAGACGCGCCGGGTGCTGAGGAAGCCGAGCATCGAGGGTGCGATGGTGACGAACAGGCCGATGAGCAGGGCGAAGGTCCAGAGCACGCGGGTGAAGAGCGCCCGATGTCGGACACCTTCGAGCACGCACCAGGCGGCTGGGACGGTCAGGGAGCAGGCGGCCGCGATGGGCCAGTTGCCCTCGATGCGGGTGCGAAACGACACCAGCAGGTAGAACAACAGGATTGGGGCCGCCAGGGCGAGATTGGCGCGGACAGCGGGCGAGTGAGCTGCACGTCGAGCGGCCAGCAGGGCGAGCGGCAGGGTGGGCCCGAGCACGGGGAGCAGCAGGGCAAGGTACTCACCGGTGGAGCGGAGCGAGAAGGTCCGGGAGGGATTGGTGCCGGCCGAAGGAAGATCTCCGCCGGGCAGGGCGAGGTGGCCGAGCAGGTGGCGGGGGGTGGGCCAGCCGTTGGCTGCGTTCCAGAGCAGGTTGGGCACCAGACCGAGGGCGGCGATGGTCAGGCCCGCAAGCAGGAATCGCCAGGGGAGAGCGGGGCGCGCGCGACGGGTGGCCCACGCGGCGAACACCACACCGACGGGGAGCAGCAGCATGGTGTGCTTGAACAGCAACCCCAGCGCGATGCACCCGCCCAGGGCAAGCCATGACGCGTGATGACCCCGGAGCAGGGCGCGGGCCGCGAAGGCCACACCCCACATCCAGCAGGCGAGAAGCGGGGCATCGATGGTCATCAGTACCGACGCGACCGCGAAAGCGGGCACGCACGCGAAGAGGATCGCGGCGATGGTGGGCAGTTCGGGGTGGGAACGGCCCGGGAAGGACCAGCGTGCGGCGGCGGCCGCGCCCAGCGTGGCGACGGCGATGCACACGGCGGCGGGAAGTCGCACGGCGGCCTCGGTCTGCCCGAAAAGTTCGGTCGAGACGCGGATGAGCCAGGCCACGCCGGGGGGCTTGCTGTAATACGACCAGTCGGGGTGGAGCGACCACGCCCAGTAGTGGGCCTCGTCCTCGGCCAGGGTCAGGTCGGAAAAGAGAAAGAGCCAGCAGATCCGGGCGAGAAGCAGTGCCGCGGCGATGGCCAGCGGCGCGGAGGGCCAGCGGGCAACAGTCAGCCAGCGGGGATCGGGCCTGGCAGGTGGGGGTAGCACGGCGGCTCCGGCGGGGCGGGGGACGGGGGGTTGGGTTAGAGCCGTGTCAAGCGTCGGTAGACCAGGGCGGCGAGGACGGCGAGGCCGATGACCCCGGACCAGAGCAGGGGCAGCCCGATGGCCCCGCGCGAGGCGATGGTCTGGCCGCCGGCCTCCATGATGATGATGGTGGCCAGGGCGGGGAAGAAGGACCAGAGATAGATCATGAGAGGGGTGGCGTGCTTGAGGTGCATGGCCATGATCGCGCCGAGGGCGACCATCACGATGCAGGCGGCGGAGAGCGCCCAGCGCTCGTGGCGTTTGGCGATGATCTTGTGACGCAAACGGCGGATCTCGTGCTCAAGCTGGGACACGGCCCGAAGCACGGGGGAATCGGCCGGGCCGGCACCGTGCTGTTCGCGGGCGAGGGCGATGAGGCCCTCGCTGTCCAGCGCGAGGGCGGTGGGCATGGGGTCGCCCGTGGGCCAGAGATCGCGGTAGGTGGTCTGGGCGATCTCGGTGCCCTGGCCCGTGCCGGAGCCGAGGATGCGCACGCCTGAGAGATCCAGCGCGAAGCGGGAGGAACCGGCGGCGGATTGGTCGGCGAGGGGATCGTTCTCCGCCGGGGTCTGGATGCTCAGGGCGGCGGCGGACGCGGTCAGGCGGTCTCGGCGGGCATCGCGCGTGGTGATCTCGATCTCGATCAGGCCGGTCTCGCGGACGGGGCGGATGCGCCAGCGCCCGCCGTCGGCCTCCATCGCGGCCCCGAGCACGCGGATGGTGGAGCCGTCGGGGGTGTTGAGCACGATGGGCCTTCCGGCGGCAAGATCGCGGACGAACTCGGCGTAGGAGCGGTAGGCCGCGAGGATGCGGGCCAGCGCGATCCGCTGGCGGTCCACGGTGTTGATCCTGTCCGGATCGTCATAGATCTCGCGGAGTTCCGCGCCCGAGCGGAACTTGGGGTTGTCACGGAAGACATTGGCGATGGGGATGGCGGGCAGGACCAGCGGATCGGCGGACATGGGCGCGCCGTTGCGGAAGATGGTGACATCGACAAGACTGATGATGACGGCGGTATCGGCCTGGTCGCCGATGCGCTGGCGGTCCTCCGGGTTGAGCGCCCAGACGGGCAGCAGGAGGATCCAGGCGCGCTTCGCGGTGCCATCGATGGTGACGCGACCGCTGGAATCGGTCTCCACGACGCCGACACCCCCGAGCAGGTACCGCTCGCGGATGGGTGAGTCGGGGTCCGGGCGGACTTCCTCGACGATGTCGGCGTGGATCTCGGTGTTGCCGATGCGGGCGGCCTGGCCCTGGTGGAGGCTGTTGACCATCAGCCGGGCGAAGTCCCGCGTGATCATGCGTTCCATCTCACGCAGGTCACGGGGGATGATGCGGTCGTTGAGAAACCACAGGCCCCCGGCGAGGAGCAGGCCGCTGGCCAGGGCGGGGGCCAGGAGTCGGCGGTGGCTGACACCACCGGCCTGGGCGGCGGTGATCTCGTTGTCGCTGACCATGCGGTGATAGGCCAGGGTGGCCGCGAACCCGGCAGCGAAGGGCAGGGTGTAGGAAAGCATGGGGAGCACGGCATAGCGCATGAAGCGGATCGCCTGGTCGGCGGTGAGCTTGCCGTCTGCCAGGGGCTTGACCGTGGCGGCGAAGGCCATGACGGTGACGAGCACGGCCGTGGAAAGCAGCAGCAACCGCCAGAACTCGATCAGGATGGCCCGCCAGAGGGTCCAGAGCATGGGGGGATGGTATGGGCGGAGGGATGGTGGGACCGGGCGAACGGATCCAACCTAGACTGGGGCGTGCCGCTGCTGGAAGCCGTCGATCTGAAGAAGAGTTACAACGACCGAGTGGTCGTCAACGGCGTGTCATTCGATGTGGAGCACGCCGAGATCGTGGGCCTGCTGGGACGGAACGGCGCGGGCAAGACAACCACCTTCCGTATGACGATCGGCATGATCGAGCGCGACGGGGGGGGGGGGCGGGTGATCTTCAACGGCACCGAGGTGACCGGGCTGCCGATGTACAAGCACGCGCGGCTGGGCATGGGGTATCTCAGCCAGGAGCCGTCGGTGTTCCAGCGGCTGACCTGCGAGCAGAACCTTCTGGCCATCCTGGAAACCCTGGACATGCCGCGGGCGAAACGCAAGCAACGCGCGGCGGAGTTGCTCGCGCAGTTCGGGCTGAGCCACAAGGCCAAGGACCAGGCGCGGACCTGTTCGGGCGGTGAACGGCGCAAGCTCGAGATCGCGCGGGCGTTGGTGACGAACCCCAAGCTCATCCTGCTGGACGAGCCGTTCTCCGGCGTCGACCCGATCGCGGTGGAGGACTTGCAGGAGGAGATCCGCTCGCTGACACAGCGGGGCATCTCGATCCTCATCACCGACCACAATGTGCAGCAGACGCTGCGGGTGTGCGACCGGGCGTACATCATTGACTCGGGCCGGGTGCTGGCCGAGGGCACGCCGCGGGATCTCATCAATGATCCGATGGTGCGCCGGGTGTACCTGGGATCGCTGTTCCGGGGTGACGAGTTCGATGATGTGGGAACAAGCGCGGCAAAGGAGCGGGCCGATGCGTAAGAGCGCGGTGCTCCCGGTGTTTGCGATGTTGCTCGCGTCCGTGCCGTTGGTCGGCTGCGCGGAACGCCGCATCCGCGTAACCAGCGAGCCGCCGGGCGCGCGGGCGTGGGTGAACGACGAGGAGATCGGCGTGACCCCCGCCGAGGCCCGCTTCACCTTCTACGGCCACTACGACCTGCGCCTCGAGAAGCCGGGCTACGAGCCGTACCACGCCAAACACACGGCCAGCGCACCGATCCACGAGTACCCCGGCCCGGACCTGGTCGCGGCCGCCGTACCCGCGAACATCCGCCACACCGTCCAATGGCATGTGGACCTGACCCCCACGGCCGAAACCAGCGCGGAGCCGGAAGCGGCTCGCACCGAACTGATCGACCGGGCGGCGGGCCTGCGCGAGCGGGCGCTGCGGGACGAGTGATACCCATCACGCCTGCTTCTCGCGCATGGCTCGTGTCCAGAAGCCCCGGAGGGGCCTTTTCAGGCATCATGCGTGAGATTCAGAGATGATCCCACTCACCCCGCGCTGCCGACGAGCTTGTCGTTGGTCTCGAAGCGCTTGAGCGCGGCCAGCAACTGCTCGACCTGGACGGGCGGCGGCATCTGCAGCATGCGCCGACGCAGGGCGGTGATGGTCTTGACGGCGTGGTCGTCGAGCAGCAGTTCTTCCTTGCGCGTGCCGCTGGCGGCCAGGTTGATGGCGGGGAACAGCCGGCGCTCGGCGATCTTGCGGTCGAGAATCAGCTCCATGTTGCCCGTGCCCTTGAACTCCTCGAAGATCAGCTGGTCGCCCTGGCTGCCGGTGTCCACCAGGCAGGTGGCGATGATGGTCAGGCTGCCGGCCTCCTCGGTGTTGCGGGCCGCGCCGAAGATCTGCTTGGGGACTTCGAGCGCGCGGGAGTCGATGCCGCCGGACATGGTGCGCCCGGAGTTGGCGTGCCGGTTGGAGCGGTTGAAGGCGCGCCCCAGGCGGGTGAGCGAGTCGAGGACGATCACGACATGCTCGCCGTTCTCGACCATCCGCTTGCAGCGTTCGAGCGTTTTGAGCGAGATCTGGATGTGGCGTTCGACATCGTGGTCGTTGGAGGAGGCGATGACCTCGACCTGATCCTGCCGCCAGGGTTTGTTCCAGGGGGCCTTGCCCTCGCGTTGGTCGAGGGTGCCGCAGAGGAAGCGGAGGAAGTCCGTGACCTCCTCGGGGCGTTCATCGACGAGCAGGGCGATGAGGTGGACATCCGGGTGGTTGATGAGGATGCCGGTGGAGATGTCCTTGAGCAGGGTGGTTTTGCCCGCCTTGGGTGGTGAGACGATCAGCCCGCGCTGGCCTCGCCCGATGGGGCAGAACAAGTCGATCAGGCGGCAGGAGTCGGCGCAGCCGGGGTGCTCAAGGGTCAGGCGGGGCTGGGGGTCGATGGAGGTGAGTTCCTCGAAGGGTTTGCGGCTGGCGAACTCTTCGGGGGTCATGCCCTCGATCTCGAGGAAGCGTTCCACGACGGACCGGGGCTTGCGCGGGCCGGGCTTGCCGCGCCGGCGGCGGCGGGGCATGCGCTCGCCCACCTCGACGGACACGCGCAGGCCGGAGCGCAGCGGCAGCGCTTCGCCGAAGGAGGCCGGAACGAAGGGGTCGTCGGGGGTTTCGAGCACGCGGTTGGTGTCCGACAGTTGACGGACACGCCCCTCAGCGCGCTCCGGCCACTCGAGGATGCCGGTAAGCGTCTTGGTTGACATGGGTTGTCTGTTCGCCCCGGGCGGCACGATCGGCACAACACGCCGATCCTGCTCCCCCCGGTCTTTGGGTGGTCCGGCCCGGCCGGAAGACACCCCTCTGCCCACCATTGTCGGCCGGTTGACCCCCAAAGGTCAAGCCCGAGCCCAAAGGTGGACCCGGAACCCACCCGGGAGGGCCGAAAGAGTCGGTCAACCCGGCGACCGGGTGCGTGGGAAATCGAGCAGGCAAGGGCGGGGAAGAAGAAGAAAGAGGGCGAAGTTGGGCCAACCTTCCCCTACGATGGGCGTTCCCGGGTGGACTCCCGCCACCCCACCGCCACCCCCAAAGAGAAACCCAGCGGGATTCGGAGCACGATGCGGACGATTTCGGGCATCCCGGTGTCTTCAGGCGTCGTCATCGGACGCGTGGTGGTCATCGATGAGGACCGCCCGCGCCGGGTGGTGCGCCGTGAGATCAACCAGGCGGATGTGCCGGCGGAGCTGGAAAAGTTCGATCTGGCACGCCGTGCCGCGATCGAGGAACTCAACACGCTGCACCACGACGCCGCCCGGGAGATGGGCGAGGACGCTGCCAAGATCTTCCTGTTCCATGTGGGCGCACTGTCCGACCGGGCAGTGATCGGGCCGATCCGCAAGTGCATCGAGCAGGAGCTGGCGTGCGCGGAGTTCGCCGTCGCCGCGTCGTTCAAGACCCTGGCCGAACGGTTCGCCAATCACCCGGATTCGACCTTCCGCAGCAAGGTGTCGGACCTGGAGGACCTGGGGGGCCGTCTGGTGCGACACCTGACCGGGCGCGCCGGCATCCGGCGGACCAAGTTCGAGCCGGGCACGGTGGTGGTGGCACGGGATCTGACCCCCTCACAGACCGCCGCCTTCGACCGCTCGCGGGTGGTGGCTTTCGCCACGGACCTGGGCGGGCAGACCTCGCACACGGCCATCGTGGCCCGGGCGCTGGGACTGCCCGCCGTGGTGGGCCTGCGGGAACTGACCGAACACGCCCGGGACGGCCAGACGATCATCGTGGACTCGGAGCGGGGCGCGGTGCTGTTGGACCCGGACGCGGACTCAGTGGCCGCGGCGGGCAGGGCGGCCGAACACGCCAAACGCTCCCGCATCTCGATGCACGAGGACGCGGCCCTGCCCGCGGTGACCAGCGACGGGGTGCCCATCGAGCTGGTGGGCAACATCGAGTTTCCCAGCGAGATCGACGCGGTGCTGGACAACGGCGGCACGGGCGTGGGGCTGTTCCGCACCGAGTTCCTGTATCTCACCAGCGACGACGAGCCGACCGAGGCCGTGCAGAACCGCGAGTACCTCGACTGCGTGCGACGGCTGGACGGGCAACTTCTGACCATCCGCACGCTGGACCTGGGCGCGGACAAGTACACCCAGCAGCGGGCCGAAACGCCGGAGCGCAACCCCTTTCTGGGTCTGCGATCGATCCGGCACTCCCTGCGGCACACGGAGATGTTCCGGCGTCAGCTGCGGGCCATTCTGCGGGCCAGCGGGCAGGGACCGGTGAAGGTGATGTTCCCGCTGGTGACCAATATCGCGGAGTTCCGGCGGGCGAAATATTTCCTGCACGAGTCCATGGAGGATCTGGCCGAGGCGGGGGAGGCCTACGACCGGGACATCAAGGTCGGGATGATGGTGGAAGTGCCCGCGGCGGCCCTGATGGCGTCCTCATTCGCCCGGGAAGTCGACTTTTTCTCCATCGGGACCAATGACCTCGTGCAGTACACCCTGGCGGTGGACCGAATCAATGAGCAGGTGGCGGAGCTGTACACCCCGATCCACCCTGCGGTGCTCAAGCTGATCCGGGATGTGACACGGGTGGGAGATAGGGCCAAGATCCCAGTTTCTTGCTGCGGGGAGTCCGCGGGCGACCCCGAGTTTGCGGCGTTGCTCATCGGGCTTGGGGTGCGTAGCCTCTCTGTGACGGCCTCTTCCATCCCCCGTTTGAAGCGGGCGGTGCGGGGGCTGGACTCAAAGCGTTGCGAGCGGATCGCCAAGAAGGCGATGGCGTTCGATTCGGAAGCCGAAGCCGCGGCGTATGTCCGCGATCGGGTACGAAAACTTGTTCCCGAGGTGTTCGACGGACGGTCCGTCGAATCGGCGTAAGCCCAACGGCCGCAAGCCATTGGCAGTCGCCTCGGACCACAGATCACCGCGCAGCCCCCGGGTTTTTCCGGGCGGGTTGGCGGGACAGCCGAAGACGCCCGCCCGCGGTCCGGGGCCGTCCGACAGGACGGGCCTTCCGGAGACCGGGGCGGAGCGGGTCAGGCCGACCGCCGCCGAGCTGCGAAGCGTCAGCGAGCCGCCCAGCGTGCATTCTCAGCGCGTGTGCCCGACGAGCATCCACCCACCGGGCGTTTCCCGGCGGGTGTCGTTGTGCGTGACGGAACGATGACGCCTTGTTCCAAAGAGGAACCCAAGGCGTTTCCATGATCCACGATTCCAACAGCAGCGACCTCTTCGATTCCTCCGACATGACCGACCTGCCCCGCGCCGGCGGCAGCGCTTCCAGCGATGCGGGTGATGACGCCGCGCCGGTCAAGAAGAAGGCCACGAAGAAGAAGACGGCCAAGAGCGCGTCGAAGACGACCGCCAAGAAGACCACCAAGAAAGCCCCGGCCAAGGCCGCCGAGAAGACCGCCGGGAAGGTCACCAAGAAGACGGCCAAGAAGGCCGCGAGCAAGAAGGCCACAAAGAAGGCCGCCGCCAAGGCCGCGGAGGTCGAGCCGGTCGAGGAACTTGAGACCGCGCCGTTCGAGGATGCTCCTGAAGCCCTTGAGCCCGTGTCTGTCACGGAAGAGCGGGTGGCCGACACCCCCGCTGACATCCCCGATGCCGCCCCTGGCGAACATGAAGAAGGCCAGGAGCAGGACGCTGGCGAGGACGATGCCGCGCCCGGCGAGGGTGAAGCGGCCAAGAAGAAGCGGCGGCGCCGCCGCCGGAAGTCCGGTGATCGTGGTGAAGGGGGCGAGACCGCCACCGGATCCGGCCGGGGAAATCGACGCGAACAGTCCTCCCCCACCACCACCGCCACCCCCAAGGCAAGCATCCAGCCAGAGCCGAAGGCGGAGCAGGGCGACGACGACGCCGAGCCCGCGTCCGAGGGCCGGCTGGAGATGATCATCAACTATGTGCCCGGCGAGGAGTGCCGGGTGGCGATCACCGAGGACGGGCAGCTCGAAGAGCTGTTCGCCGAGCCGACGGACCGCGTGAGCCGGGTGGGGAACATCTATGTCGGCAAGGTGATCAATGTGGAGGCGTCGATCCAGGCGGCCTTCGTGGACTTCGGCTGCGAAGAAAACGGGTTCCTGCACATCTCCGACCTGCACCCGCAGTATTTCGGGGATGATGACGAGGCGACGGAACGGGTGGGCAAGAAGACACCCCGGCGAGATCGACCCCCGATCCAGGAGGCCCTGCGTCGTGGCCAGGAGATCACGGTGGCGGTGCTCAAGGAGGGCGTGGGCACCAAGGGCCCCACGCTGACCAGCTACCTGTCGATCCCGGGGCGGTTCCTGGTGATGATGCCGGGGATGGACAAGGTGGGCGTGTCGCGCAAGGAGGAGGACGACGAACGCCGCCGCGCGGCCAAGGAGATCCTCAGCCAGCTCGACCTGCCGGAAGGGTTCGGCTTCATTCTGCGGACGGCGGGCTTCGACCGGACCAAGGCGGAGCTGAAGCGCGATCTGGCGTACCTCATGCGGCTCTGGAAGGACATGGAGCGGCGGCGCAAGGGGGGCAACAAGCCGCGGCCGCTGTACTCCGAGAGCGACCTGCTGCTGCGGTCCATCCGCGACCTGATGACCAGCGACATCCGGCGTGTGGTGATCGACTCGGAAGCCGCGCTGCGGCGGGCGGCGCAGTTCATCAAGATCGCCGCGCCCAAGGCGCAGGCCAGGCTGGCCCGGTACACCGGCGGCGCTCCGATCTTCCACGCGTTCGGCATCGAGGAGCAGATCGAGGCCATCCATGCGCGGGAGGTGCCGCTGCCCTCCGGCGGGCGTCTGGTGATCGACCAGACCGAGGCCCTGGTGGCGATCGATGTGAACTCGGGCAAGAGCCGCTCGGCCCGCGACGCGGAGACCAACGCGTTCCGGACGAACATGGAGGCCGTCGACGCGATCTGCCGCCAGCTGCGCCTGCGCGACCTCGGCGGGCTGGTGGTCAACGACCTGATCGACATGCGCTACGCCTCCCACCGCAAGCAGGTGGAACAGCGTTTCCTCGATCGGCTCAAGCGCGACCGCGCGAAGACCACCGTGGGGCACATCTCCGAGTTCGGGCTGCTGGAGATGACCCGCCAGCGCATGCGCGGCTCGATGGAAAGTCAGCACTTCGCCGACTGTCCGCTGTGCCACGGGCGCGGTCTGGTGCAGAAGCCCGACTCGGTGGCGGCCACCGCGCTGCGCGATCTGGCGGCCATCGTGGACCATGACAAGGTCCGCAAGGTCGAGATGGTGGTCCACCCGCGCGTGGCCGGCGCGCTGCTCTCCACACGACGCACCGCCCTGACACGGATCGAGCTGCACGCGGGCAAGCAGGTCGAGGTGCGCGTCTCCGAGGCCCTGCCCATCGACCGTGTGACCTTCTACGCCTACGACCACGCCGGGGCCGATCTGACCCTGGAGAAAGTGTCGGGGCGCAAGCGTCCCGAGCCGAAGGTGGCCGAGTGGATTGATGACTCGCCCGATGACTGGGCGGTGGACCCGACGGACGAGGCGGACGAGACCACGGCCCAGAAGCTGGTGGAGGAGATCGCCCGTCTGGCCGAGGAGGCCGCGCCGAAGGATCACCCCGCCATGACCGGCGAGGATGATGACGACCGCGGCGAGAGCGCGGGCGGCAAGAAGAAGCGCCGTCGGCGCCGGCGGCGCGGCAAGGGACGCGGTGAGGGCGAAGGGTCTGACAACGACGGCCCCGCCGATGCCTCACCCGGCCGCGATGATCATGAAAACAGTGCGGATGAGGCGCACGCCGACGATGGCGAAGAGCCGGAAGATGCCGAACAGCACTCGGACGGCGAGCACGACGACGGGCCTGAATCCGGCGATGAGAACGGAGAGGGCGGGAAGAAGAAGCGCAAGCGCCGGCGTCGCCGCGGCCGCGGGCGGGGAAGCCGCGGGGACGGCGAGGGATCTGAAAATCACGAGGATCGAGCCGAATCATCGGACGAACCCCCGCGTGAACCCCGGCCGGAGCCCCGTCGGTCCGGGACGCGGCCCAGCCCGCAGCCAGCCCCCAAGCCCCCCGCTCCCCCCGCACCCCCGGCTGCTCCGGCTGCTACGGCTGCTCCGGCTGCCGAGGCGAAGCCGAAGCGGCGCGGCCTGTACGCGGCATCGCGCCGCAAGCTGGCGCCATCCGAAGTGGCACGCATCTCTCCGGAGTAAGAATCGGGAGAACCTGTGACCATGACCCGCGTTCAACCGAACGAGGCCTCCCCAGGCACCCCTGCCTTGCCGCGTGACCCCGCGCGGGCTCGCCGTGTCATTGTCCTGGGTTCGACCGGTTCGATCGGCACCCAGACCCTCGACGCGATCGGCCACCTCAACCGCCTGCACGATGTGGGCTCGTTCGCCCACCATTACGAGGTGGTCGGGCTGGCCACGGGGGCGAATGCGGGCGTGATGCTGTCCCAAGCGGCCCGGCACGGGGTGCGCGAGGCGGCGGTCGCGGACCGGGAATGCAAGACCGCGGGCGAGGGCGTCGGCCTGCGTTGCGGGCCGGAGGCGGCCGAGCGTCTCGTGCGCGAGGTGGAGTGCGACCTGGTGGTCGGTGCGGTCGTCGGCGTGGCCGGCCTGCCCGCGGTGCTGGCCGCCCTGGATCGTGGCATCGATGTGGCCCTGGCGAACAAAGAGACGCTTGTGGCGGCCGGATCGCTGGTCGTGCCGACGGCCAAAGCACGCGGGGCACGGATCCTGCCGGTGGACTCCGAGCACGCGGGCGTGTGGCAGTGTCTGCTGTCGTGCGCCGGAGCGGGGGGGGGCGGGGGGGGGGGGGGGGGGGGGTATGCACCGCCGACCCCCGTGCCCGTGGATGTCCGCAAGGTCATACTGACCGCGTCGGGCGGCGCGTTCCGCGGACGAACACCGCGCGAAGTTCACGGGGCGACTCCCGAAGAGGCGCTGGCCCATCCCACCTGGGACATGGGGGCCAAGGTCACGGTGGATAGCGCGACCCTGGTGAACAAGGCGCTCGAGCTGATCGAGGCCCACTGGCTGTTCGGACTGGAAGCGGACCGCCTCGACGCGGTGATCCACCCGACATCCACCGTTCACGCCCTGGTGGAGATGGGGGACGGGAGCGTGATGGCCCAACTCGGTGCGCCGGACATGCGCACGCCGATCCTGCGGGCCCTGTCCTACCCACACCGATGCCCGGAGCCGCTCGCGCGCATGGACCTGCTCGCCATGGGTTCACTGGAGTTCAGGCCGATTGAGAACGGGTGGCGCACGGCGATCGACCTGGGGCTGCGGGCGATCCGCGCCGGGGGCGACGCGGGCGCGGTGTTCAATGCAGCCAACGAGGCCGCGGTGCGCGCGTTCCTGGATCGACGCATCCCGTTCGGGCGGATTCTGGAAGTGGTGGAAACCGTGTGCGGCGAGCACGCAACCTCCCCGGTGCAAACGGTTGGTGAAGTGCTGGAGGCGGATCGCGCTGCGCGTGTCCACGCTGAAACCCTGATCGCGAGGAGTGATCGGTGAGCGGTGCAGCACGATCCGATCCGAAACTGCTGGCAAGGCTGAACGAGTGCATCGGCTTGTTTCAGAAGGGACGCCCCGATCAGGCGCTGGCCGGCGTGCAGAAGATTTTGGAAAAATCACCCGGACACCCGGATGCTAACCACATCGCGGGCGCGGCACTGATCGCGCTCAATCAGCCCGACCGGGCACTCTACCACGCGGAACGAGCGGCCAAGTCCGCGCCCTCCAACGGGCGGTACCGATTGGCGGTCGCGTCCGCTCTCATGTCGCTCAACCGGGAGGCCGAGGCGACCAAGGTCTTTGAAGCGGCCCTGGGCCTGTTGCCGGGTGATCCGGAAGCGATGGCCGGGCTTGGCACCGCCTTGGCGCGAAGCGGACGCTACGACGAGGCAGAGGATCTGTTGCGACGCGCGGCCAGCGCGCGACCAGGCTGGGCAGACCCGCCCATGGCCCTGGCCACCATGCTCCTGAGCACCGCCCAGGCGCACGAGGCGGTCGAAATACTCCGCCCGTTGGTCGAGTCGAACCCGCGACTGCTGCCCGCGGCGGACACGCTGGCCATGGCGTCCTCATACGATGACGCGATCACCCCAGAACAGGCTTTCGAATGCCACGCGCTATTCGGGAGGTGCGTGGAGGCATTCATCCCCCGGTGCGGCCCGCACGCCAACGACAGGAACCCGTCACGCCGGATCCGCCTGGCGTATGTCTCGGCGGAGTTTCGCAACCACTCCAACTCCTTCTTCCTGCGTCCCATCCTCGAGCACCACGATCGGGAACGGTTCGAAGTGATCTGCTATCACACAAGCCGCCACGAGGACGCGGTGACCACGGAACTCAAGCGGCATGCCGATCAGTGGGTGGCGTGCGACCAGCTCAACCCGCCGCAGTTGGCACAAAGAATCTACAAGGACCGCGTGGACATCCTGGTGGAACTGACAGGGCACTTTGCCCGCAATCGACTGATGACGATGGCCGCCCGACCCGCGCCGGTGCAGGTGACCTACCTGGGCTATGGCAATACCACCGGGCTGACCACGATCGACGCGCGGATCATCGACCACGACACGGACCCCGCGCCCGATGCCGACGCGCTGGCCACGGAACGGTTGGTCCGCCTGGACCGCTGCTTCCTGACATATCGCCCCGATGACAACGCGCCCAAGCCCGCGGAACCGGTGGCCGATCGGGCCTTCACATTCGGATCATTCAACGACCTGAAGAAACTCTCGCCGTCGGTGGTGCGTGTGTGGTCGTGCATCCTGCATGAGTGCCCCGGGGCTCGCCTGCTGATCAAAACAGGTGAACTCTCGCACGCCTCCATGCGCGACATGCTCTCAGCACGCTTTGCCGAGCACGGCATCGGGCCGGATCGTCTCTGGCTGACGGGGCGCATCGAGTCCGACCGTGGACACCTGGCGCTGTACGACGAGATGGACCTGGCCCTGGACACTTTCCCATACGCAGGAACCACTACCACCTGCCAGGCGCTGTGGCAGGGCGTACCGGTGCTGACGCTGGAGGGACGAGCGCACGCGGGCCGGGTGGGCGTCTCGCTGCTGCGAACCGCGGGCGAGGGGGGACTGATCGCCTCCGATGAGACCGCGTACATCGCGGCGGCGGTGACGGCCTTCCACGCCGGACCGGTCGGGAGCGCTGAACGCCTGGACCGCAGAGCACGCGTGGCGGCCTCCCCACTGCTCGACCACGCCGGCATGACGCGGGCCTTGGAATCCGCGTTTGCTGCGCTGTGGGCCGAGTGGTGCGAAAAAGGACCGACTCGATGACCCACCCACCCATCCCTCCCACCACCACCCCACCATCCCCCACGCGTCCCGTGGGCGTGCCGCCGATCGTGTGGCTCGCGTCATACCCCAAGTGCGGGAACACCTGGGTGCGGTTCATGCTGTACGCGTATCTGTATGGGCCGCCCGCCGCGTCGATCGATATCCCACGCAGAATCCCGGACCTGCACCGGCCGTTGCCGATGGACCCGCCCACCGGTGCGTACATGTTCGCCAAGACGCACTTCGCGCTGTCGGACCGGCACCCCAATCTGACGAACACCACAAAGGCGATCCACATCATCCGCAACCCGCGTGATGTGGCCCTGTCGGCGTTGAACTACCGCCGTCTGGCCACGGGTGATGCGGGCATGGATGAGGCCGGTTTTCTGCGATCGTTCATCGCCGGGGGGGGGGATGCGGACTGGCTGCGTCAGGGGTTCGGCACCTGGGCCTCCCACGCGCGTTCCTGGCGGGAGACGGACCGATTCCCGGTGCTCGCGGTGCGGTATGAGGACATCAAGGCCGACACACGGGGCGTGCTCGTCTCCATGCTCGAGTTTCTGGGCGAGCCGGTGGACACCGCACGGCTGGACACGGCCATCAAGGCTTCCTCCTTCGACGCCATGCGGGCCATGGAGATCCGCGAGAAACAGAAACCCGTCAAGGACGCGAGGGCCGAGCGGCTGTTCGTCGGTGACCCGAAGGCGACGCGCAAGGGGATCTACTTCATCAACAAGGGCGCGAGCGGGCAATCGCTCGACGCGGTGGCACCGGGGTTGGATGCGGCGTTCGATGCTTCCTTCGACGCGGACCTGCGGGCCTTCGGCTACGGCTCATAGCCGAGCGGTTCGCAGGCGCGCCGGTAGTCGTCATTACCAAGGAATGATTCGTACAGACCATCGGGCGCCTTGGCGCGGGGAAGCGTGCGGATCTCTTCCGACTTTGCCGCGCGTGAGGTGGGCATCCGCGGTGTATCGCCCGTAATCATGGTGTAGGACGACCATCGTTCCTGCCAGGTTGCGTCATACGGGATCGTCAGACGCTCGCAGAGGTCACGCAGGACCGGCTCCGGATCGGCCGTGAAATCTTCATAGCGAAGGAAGCCCGCACGGGCGGCGTGCTCGGCGAAGGCGGCGCAGCCGCGGAGGTAGACCTCCGGTGTGAGCCGTCCGTGCATGATTTCCATCTTGGAGAGAGATAGATACTGATCGAACGGGTGGCGGGTGGTGATCGCCTCCGCGATGCCATACGCCCCGCCCAGGGACTCGGCAAAGCCGAATCCCATCCTTGGGCGAACATACGGAACGCCGATGTAATCCAGATGGGTCCAGTCCCGGATGACCAATCGCGAACCGCGTGATTTGGCACGCTGCTCGCAGATCGCGATGAACTGGAGCATGGTGGGCGGACCCTGACGCTTCCACCGGGTGATCTCCGCGTCGGTGATGAGGCCGAACCACTCACGGGCCTGGCGGGCCGGCTGGGTGACGACCAGATTGGCCGGGTGGACCTCGCTGAGCATGGTGACGCCACGCATGCAGCCGATGCACTTGGAGATCACCGTGCCTCCGGAACGGGCGAGGTGGCGAAGAACCGGGATGACGGGTTTGCTGGCCATCAGGGGTGCTCGCGCATCCAGCCGAGCTGAGCCCGGATGCCGTCGCGGATCGGTGTGGTCGGCTGGTAGCCCAGCTCGGACCGGGAGCGGGTCAGATCGGCCCAGGTACGCTGGACATCACCAGGCTGCATGGGCAGGCGCTCGATTACCGGCGTGCGCCCCACCACCGCTGCGACGGTATCCACCAGTTCGGCCAGCGTGATGGGATGGTCGCCGCCCAAGTTCCACACGCGGTAGCCATGGGCATCGATCCGCTCGCACGCGGCGAGGACACCGGCCACAATGTCGTCCACGAATGTGTAGTCCCGCGAGGTGGAGCCATCACCGAACAGGCGGATGGGCCGACCCGCGCTGATGCTGGACAGGAACAGGCTGATCGCCAGATCCGGGCGCTGGGCCGGGCCGAACACCGTGAAGAACCGCAGCATGGCCACGCTCGCGCCGGTCAGGTGGTGGTGCGCATGACCGATCAGTTCGCAGGCCTTCTTCGTGGCGGCATAGGGCGAGATCGGCGCATCGACGGGGTCGGTCTCGGCAAAGGGCGTTTTGGGGTTGTCCCCATACACGGATGAGGACGAGGCGCACACGATGCGTTTGCATCCCACGCGCTCCGCGGCCTCCAGAATGTGCTGTGTGCCGATGATGTTGGTCATGGCGTAGCCGGCGGGGTCCGTGATGGACGGACGCACGCCCGCGCGGGCGGCCATGTGGATCACGGTGTCCGGCCGGAACGCGTCGAACGCATCACGGACCTGTGCGGCATCACGGATGTCACAATCACGGTGCTCGAAACGCTGCGACCCGATCGACACGAGATTCCGCCGCTTGAGCGCCCTGTCGTAGTAGGGGTCGAGGTTGTCCAGCCCAAGCACCAGACCCCCACGGGCCAGCACCGCCCGCGCGGTGTGCGAACCGATGAAGCCTGCGGCCCCGGTGATGATGATGCGTCGGTCCTGCACGCTGGTGCTCTTCTCCGTGCCACCTCGGTCCGTTCATGAACCAGAGGAAATCGAAGGGAGGGGGAGGG
>CAZXGL010000029.1:0-43437 GCA_964640595.1 uncultured Phycisphaeraceae bacterium
GGGGCGGGTGGGTGGGGGTGAAAAGGAGGGGTTGGGGAGGAATGTAATGGGAGCCGGTGGAGCGTTCAAGTGTGGCGAGACAATGACCGCAAAATGGGCGCACGGATGCGGTCATTGGGGGAAAGTTTGGGGGTTGGGTGGCGTGGTACTGACGGTGATGGTGACGGAGTGGGCATCTGCGATTCACTCCTTGGTAGCCGGTCCCAACGGTTGGGCAGGGGGTGGGGGGTGGGGGGCCTGCTTTCAGTCATGGCCTGTGACTCGGGTACACATGGATGTGGGTGGTCAGATTTTGCAACGGATCTGAATAGTTGTGGGTAACGCATGGCGTGACGCACGGGGACTTCAGGTTGGGATCGGTGCTGCCGGTGGGCCGCGGTGAGTGGCGGGGCGTGCTGCTGAGCCTTGGGTACTTCTTTTTGGTGCTGTTCGGGTACGGGCTGCTGCGCCCGGTGCGGGAGGCGATGGGGGTTGAGCGGTCGATGGGCGACCTGCGCGTCCTGTTCTATGTGACCTGCGGGGTGTCGCTGCTGGTGGCGGTGGGGTTCGGCGGCTTGGTTGCACGGCTGGATCGGGTGCGGTTCATCGGCGTGGGGCATGTGCTGGTGGCGATGTGCCTGGGCGTGTTCATCGCGGCACGGTGGGCGGTGGACGATGCGCAGCGGGTGTGGGTGGGGTACGGGTTCTATGTGTGGCTCAGCGTGGTGAACCTGTTCCTGACCAGCGTGTTCTGGGCGTTCATGGCCGATGTATGGCGGCTGGAGCAGGGCAAGCGGCTGTTCCCGGTGATCGCGGTCGGGGGAACGCTGGGGGCGCTGACAGGATCCTCGTTTGTGTGGTGGCTTGCGGAGAAGATCGGCGTTGACTGGCAGATGGGACTGGCGGCGGGGTGTTTTCTGCTGACGGTGCCGCTGGTGTGGATGCTGGATGTGGGAGATCGAAAGGAATGGCGTGCGGGGGGGGCAGGGGGTGTGGCAGGCCCGACTCGTGTGGGCGGGGATTGGTTGGCGGGGGTGGTGTTGCTGGCGCGGTCGCCGTATCTACTTGGAACTGGGCTGTATGTGGTGTGCATGACGGTCAGCTCGACGCTGCTGTACTTCACGCGGTCAAAGCTGGTCTCCAACGCGGCGGAGGAACTCGAGCGGCGGGTCTCGATGTTCGCGCAGATGGACGCGTGGACGCAGGGAGCAACGCTGTTCGTGCAGTTGTTCGTGACCGGGCGGCTGATGCGGCACCTGGGCGTGGGCGTGACGCTGGCGGTGCTGCCGCTGGTGACGGTGGCGGGGTTCGGGCTGTTGGCGTGGATGGAAAGACGGGGGGGGATGGAAGGGTGGCAGGTGTTCGGGGCGGTGGCGGGGTTCAACGCGGTGCATAGTGCGACGCGGTACGCGGTGGCGCGGCCATCGCGTGAGACGCTGTTCAGCGTGGTGAGCGCGGAGGAAAAGTACAAGGCCAAGCCGGTGATCGACCTGTTCCTGTATCGGGGCGGGGATGTGGCGGGGGCCTGGTTGACGGGGCTGGCGGTGGGGTTGTGGGGGATGCTCATGCTGGCGCTGCCGCTGGCGGCGGTGTGGGGCGGGTTGTGCGTGGCGTTGGCTGTGGCGCAGAGGCACCGGGCCTCCATGCAAGGTGAGAACACACAGGCTGGGGCGGGTGTGCCCCTGGAAGGAGCGGTTCGATGAGACGGCGTGATTTCATGGTGCGGGCGAGCGGGATGGCGGTGGGTGCGGCGTTGGTGCCCTCGGTGATGGCCGGATCGGTGGGGCGGCTGAACGGGGAGGGGAAGAAGTTGAAGATCCTGATCCTGGGCGGCACTGGGCAACTGGGGCCGTTCATTGTGGAGCGCGCGGTGGCGAACGGGCACGAGCTGACGCTGTTCAACCGCGGACGCAGCGGGCCGGACCTGTTCCCGGATCTGGAGCACATCGAGGGAGATCGGTACACGGATCTGTCGGGGCTGGAGAAGGCCGTGGGCGACGGCCGGCGGTGGGATGCGGTGATTGATACCTTCACCTATGTGCCCAAGACGGTGACGGACGCGATGGATGTGCTGCTGCCCGCGATGGGGCAGTTCGTGGTGATTTCGACGACTTCGGTGTATGCATCGAGCAATGAACCAGGGGCGGATGAGGACGCGCCGCTGGCCCAGATGACGGACGAGGAGGCCGCGGCGATCACACATCATCGGGATGTGATGCCGTTCTACGGCGCGATGAAGGCACGGGTGGAGCGGGCGGCCGAGGACCGGTTCCCGGGACGGGTGACGGTGATCCGGCCGGGGCTGATCGTGGGCGCGCGGGACACCACGGGGCGGTACTCGTACTGGCCGATCCGTGGGAGTGAGGGTGGGGAGGGTGGGGGGGGGCGGATGATTGGACCGGGGACGGGGGACGACTTCATCCAGATCGTGGATGTGCGCGACCTGGGCGACTTCGTGGTGCGCTGCATCGAGAAGAAGCATTTCGATGTGTTCCACGCGGTGAACCCGGGCGGGACGCGGACGATCCGCGATGTCGTTGATTCCGCGCGCCGCGTGGGAGGGGCGGGCACGGAGGCGGTGTGGGTGCCGGCGGACTTCCTCGCGGCCCACGGCGTGCAGGCCTGGCAGCACATGCCCGCCTGGGTTCCCAACGACGCGCCGGGCTACGCGGGCTTCGGCAAGATGAACACCGATCGCGCCGTGAAGGCCGGGCTGACCACGCGGGATCTGGACGATGTCCATCGTTCGACGCTGGCGTACTACCGCGGGCGGGCGGAGGAACTGCGCGCCGAGCGCGGGGACGAGTATGTCGTTGAGTGGCGCAGGGCGATCCGCGGCGGGCTGGCGGCGGAGAAGGAGGCGGAGGTTTTGAAGGCGTGGGACGCGAGAGAGGGGTGATGTTGGTTGCTTGACGGATGAGAGAGGGGGATCATCGGCCTTTGGCCGAGCGAGGGGACGGGGGGCAGGATGCCCCCCGCTCCGCGTTGGAGGGTGGCATCTCAAAAGGCGACCGGGTGTCCCGCGGCGGAAGGGGGGACTTGTGCCGACGGGACACCCGGCGCGCGAGAGAGACTCGCGTCTCTCCTCTCCGGTTTGTGATTGTGGAGCGTGGTCCTGCGGGTCTGCATCCGTGCGGGTCGCGGGTGTTGGTCGCTCTTGAGAAGGTGTACGGAGCGATCGCGGGGGAGGCGCGTGAGAAGTGGTGGGAGCGGGTTGGGTGCGTGGGTTCGGGGCGGTGCAGGCCGCAGGGGTTGACATGTGGGCGTGGGAAAAGGTGGTTTTCGGGCGTGAAGATGGGGGCGATGGGGTGGGAGGGGGAGGGGCAGGCGGCTGAAAAGGGTTGAAAAGTCGGGCTGGATGTGAAGTTGGTCCGTTCTCCGGATCTGGTATGCTGGGGGGATGGACCAGGCGATGACCGTGATCGGATGGGTGCTGGAGGTGGGGGCGTTGGGGTTGTTGGCGTGGGCGTTGTGGTGGGATCGGGCGCGCGGACGGTTGCGGTGTCGGAAGTGCTGGTATGACTTGGAGGGGGTGGTGGGGTTTCGGAACGGGCACGCGGAAGAAGCGGGAGAAGAAGAGAAGAGGCCAAGTGGAACTCAGCCCCACGGGGTGTGCCCGGAGTGCGGGAAGGCGCATCCAACGGAGCGGTCCATGCGCCGGACGCGCCGGCGGTGGGGGTGGGCGTTCGTGGCTCTGGTGGCGGGGGTGGTGGGGGTGGTGGTCGGGTTCACGCCGGCGTACCGGGACGGGCGGCTGCTGCACCGCGCCCCGTCGTGGATGCTGGCGGAGATGGTGCCCCTCGTTCCTTCCTGGACGAAGTCGTGGCCGCCGTCGCCGAGCCATCCGGGGTATGAACTGGTCGGGCGGATGGTCGCCACCACGCACCGGAACTCCAATGTCACGGGGTTGTCATCCTCGCGCCCGATGACAAACGGGGAGATCGCGTCGATGGTGCGACGGATGGCGGACGGCAATCTGATCGTGGCCCCCGGTTCCCGGCGGTGGGTGGAGACGACGGGAGAGTGGTTGACTGGCCAGGTGTTCCGCTTCCGTCCGGACGGGCCGCGTGGAAAGTTGCAATACCCGGACGGTTCGGCGGCGGACGCGGCCCTGGAAGAGGCGTTCGACAGGCTGGAGCGCGTGATGCCCCGGTGGTACCCCCGAACCCGGCGCGTGTGGGTGGAGGGATTGCCGATCCGCATCGAATCCGGCTTTGTCTCGCCGCGGTGGACGAACTTTCTCGACGGGCCGAGCGAGGAAGCGGTGTGGTCGGTCCGGGGGACGGACCTGACAGGACAATCTGACGGCTTCAGGTACCACTTCGACATGACAGGCGTCGGAAAGGCGGGTGACGAGGTCGTGCTTGATCTGACGCTGCGGCTGCATCCCAGGCACCGTTGGGATCGGGAGGCGGGCGATCCGGTGCTACGGGAGGAGCGGTTCGTGCTGCGGTGGAAGGTGGCCGCGGACGCGGGGGACGCGGTCGGGTTCGTGGACCGGGAGGACATCACGCGGGCGTTGGTGGCGCATTTCGCAACCGGGGCGTGGGACTTCGACCATCAACTGAATCTCGACCCGGTCTGGCTGACGAAGCCGATGGACGGAATCGGATTCGGCGTGCGGGTGGATGTCTTCGACGGGAGCACCACGATCGGGCACATCCACTACACCTGGGTGGCGCGCGACGGCAGGGTGGTGTCCAGCTCGGCGGGCGACGCGGCGTGGTGGGATGGAATCCGGGACACCGAGGCGTACAACGAGCGGGTGTCACGGGCCATGCAGAACGGCACGCTGTGGATGCGCCTCTCGGGCGTGCCGGAGAAGGGTATGACGATGCTGGATGTGAAGCGGGTCTGGACGGGATCGGTGGAGGTGGGCGTCTCGCGGGCGGGCGTGGTGACGGAACGCGCCGGCGGCGGCGAAGATTGAGGATTTCGTATGGCGTGGGTGTGGAGCGGGCTTGCATGGGGGCTGACAGGGCTTGGGGTTGTGGTGTTGTTGTGGGCGTTGTGGTGGGACCGTGTGCGCGGGGGGCCGAGGCGGGTGCGGTGCGGTCGATGCTGGTATGACCTGGCGGGGGTGGTGGAGATTGGGGAAGACGGGGAGAGGCCGACTGGAAGTCGGCTCCATGTGGTGTGCCCGGAGTGCGGGAAGGAGCATCAGACGCTCAAATCCATGCGGCGGACGCGGCGGCGGTGGAAGTGGGCGTTTGGGGCGGTGGGGTTGTGGGTGGTGGCGCACGGGGTGTGGTCGGTGCCTGCGGTGCGAGCGCGGGGCTGGGTGGGGGCGGTCCCTTCGGTGGGGCTGGTCTCAATGATGGCGGCCTCTTCCGGGGCGGTGGGGCAGCCGCATGGACCTTCGCCGGTCAGGTGGCACGGCGCAGCGTTCGATGAGCTGCGCATGCGGGCGTGGGGGTGGAGGGGGGTGGGGCATCCCTCGCCGGTGGATGGATGGCTGACGCGGCGGCTGGTGTTCGTGCTGGCGCGCGTGTGTTCATCTGAATCCGTGACGGATCAGAGCACGGTGCGGGGTCGGATGTATCACTTGGTGGTGAACGGGTCGCTGTGGCAGGGTCGGGCGTATGGGTTCGAGGAAGGTTGGGCGCGGGGGGTGGTGTGGGTGGAAGTGACGCCGCGGGCACGGATCACGCCGGGCGCGCCGGTGTGGGCCGAGGTGCGCACGCGCCGTCTGGTGTCTGGCGCGTACCGGGTGGAGTTGGGAAGCGGCGAGGAGGCGGTCTGGTTCGAGGCGTTTGCGCGAGACTGGGGGGTGTTTGGTCCGAACCCGGGGCCAGGGATGCGGTTGGTGGAGTGGCGAGCGGCAACGCGGAGTGATTTCGTGACAGGCATCAGCGGTGGGGAGTGCGGGATGTTCGGTGTGCGTGGAGAGCGCGGGCCACAAGCGGTGGTGATGCTGCTCGGAGAGGCGGAGCAAGCGGGATCGCAGGTGATCGAGCGGCCATTGCGGATTCTAGATCGCGCGGGGGAGGATGGGCCGTGGGTGACGCGGGCCGAGATCAGGGCGCGGGCGTCGTTCGCGGTGGATCCCGGGGCGGGGCCGGAGCTGGTGGGGTCGGATGCGGTGCGGCAAGAGCTGGAACGGGTGATGCGGGCGGTGTTGTTTCCCCAGCAGCCGTCCACGGGCAACCAGTGGCATGTTATGCTCGATGTGATGCCGGTCGAAGTGCCGCGGCTGGACCGCGCGGTAACGGTGGGCGGCGCGGCGGAGCTTGGATCGTGGCGCGGGACCGGAGCCGATCGGGCCTGGGTTGCGTTGGCTCGGGTGCCGGCGGGGTGGTGGCGGGTGATGCCCGCGGGGGCGGAACGATCGGAAGAGGAGTGGTGGTTGCAGCTGTATGAGTTGTTCTTGCCGGGGGGATGGGAGTCCATGCCGGGTTTGCAATGGATCGGCATACCGGAGACGGACTTTGACGCGACGGAACCGGTGGTGTTGCGGATCGGTGTCGATGGCCACGGCGCGGCCTATGCCGACCTGGGGGCCGAACGGGTGTTCGATGGCGAAATTGAACTGAACGCGGGGACGACACGCGGGCGGCTGAATCAGTACCGGATGACAGGCACACTCTTGTGGGACGAGTAAGGAGCGATTCGCATGGCGTGGCTGTGGAGCGGACTTGCATGGGGGCTGACAGGGCTTGGGGTAGCGGTGCTGTTGTGGTCATTGCTGTGGGATCGGGCGGGGTGGTGCGGGCGGCCCGCGGTGCGCTGGGGGAAGTGCTGGTATGACCTGGGGGGGTCGTTCGAAGGCATGAAAAAGCCCCGCGGGGCGGGGCGTTGGGGGATTGGTACGGACGCACAGGTGTGATGCCAGTGCCACCAGGAGAACCGGCACGGAGTGCTGGTCTCCCGGGATCAGGCGATGGTGACCTTGGGGTCGAGGTAGACATCCTGGATGGCGTTGAGCAGGGCGGCGCCTTCCTTCATGGGACGCTGGAAGGCCTTGCGCCCGGAGATCAGGCCCATGCCGCCGGCGCGCTTGTTGATGACGGCGGTGGTGACGGCTTCCTTGAGGTCGCCCTGACCCTTGGACTCGCCGCCCGAGTTGATGAGGGGGACGCGGCCCATGTACTGGTTGACGAGCTGGTAGCGGCAGAGGTCGATGGGGTGGCCGCCCTTGCCGGTGGCGTCGGAGCCGGCGAGTTCGGTGTAGACCTCCTTGCGGAACTTGCCGTAGGAGGAGTCGCCGGTGTTCAGGGCGTTGTAGCCGCCGTTGTTGGTGGGGAGCTTCTGCTTGACGATGTCGGCCTGGATGGTCGCGCCCAGGTGGTTGGCCTGGCCGGTCAGGTCGGCGGAAGAGTGATAGTCGGTCCCGTTGACCTTGAAGGCGTTGTTGCGGATGTAGCACCAGAGGACCGTGACCATGCCGTACTGGTGGGCCTCGGCGAACATGTCGGAGACATACTGGATCTGGTTGGTGGAGTCATCGGAGCCGAAGTAGATGGTGGCACCGACGGCGGCCGCACCCATGTCCCAGCACTGCTTGATGTTGCCGAAGGGGATCTGCTTGAACTGGTTGGGGTAGGTCATCAGCTCGTTGTGGTTGAACTTGACCATGTAGGGGATCTTGTGGGCGTACTTGCGTGCGGTGATGCCCAGGACGCCGAAGGTGGAGGCGACGGCGTTGCAGCCGCCCTCGATGGCGAGTTCGATGATCTTCTCGGCATCGAAGTAGTCGGGGTTGGGGGCGAAAGACGCGCCGGCGGAGTGCTCGATGCCCTGGTCCACGGGCAGGATCGAGGTGTAGCCCGTCCCGGCCAGACGCCCGGTGTTGAGGATGCGGTTGAAGTTGTTCAGGACACCGATGGAACGGTCGGAGTTGATGAGGATGCGGTCCACGAAGTCCGGGCCGGGCAGGTGGAGGCGGGACTTGTCGATGGTCTTGGACTGGTAGGTCAGGAGGGCGTCGTCGGCGAGGGTTTTGGCGACATCGATGGTGAGGTTGGGCATCGGGCGATTCCTGCTGAGTTGAGAGTGGGAAAGTGATTGCGTGACCCGGGCGAAAGGGGACCGGGTCTGGAGTCTAGGGTGGATTGGGCGGGGAGGCTGGAATCGGAAGGAGGGGGGCGAAGAGAGGGTTGAGGGCAGGGAGGGTCTGAGCGGGGTGGGTGCAAAGTTTGTCTGTTCGTGACCCAACACCACGGACGCAATCCGGATGGGACCGCTTCACACGCGGGCTGGGCCAGGCGTGGGCCGACGGCCTGCGGACGCTCGAGCGGTCCGTGCATGGTTTGCTGGCGTTTGTCGTGGGACGGGCCGTGTGGTGGGTGCCGGGGGTGGCGCTGGTTTGGGTGGGGTGGAGGGTGTGGCGGTCACGGGCGTGAGATCGGGATCGGGAGGCGGCTGCAGCGGGGATCAGCAGGGTGGATCCACAGGGTGTCCGTGTCGGCGGTGTGGCCGGTGGTATCGAGCGGTTGCAAGTGGAGGTGGTAGCGCATGCGGCGGCGGCGTAGTGAGGTAGAGAAACCTTCGTAACCAAGTTCCCGGAGGTATGCGACGATCTCGGCGCGGCTGGTCCCGGCACGGTTCAGGTGTGCTTCCACGAACTCGAGCATCAGGATCAGGTGATGATCCGTGAGCGTGCCGCGCAGGCCGCGGAGGGCTCGGAGTTCGAAGCCTTCGACATCGATTTTGATCAGGCGCGGCGGGTTGGGGAACTCGGCGACAAGCTCGTCCCCGCGGCGGACTGGCACGGGGATAGACGCGGTGATCAGATGTTTTTGCTCATCCGGGATGTCCGCCAGGCTGCCCATGCCGGTGTGGTCGGTGACGACGCGGAGTGTCATCTCGGCGTTCTCATCCGCAAGGGCTGTGTGATGGATGTGGACATGCGTGAGACGGTTGAGTGAGACATGGTCTTCGAGGCGTTTTACACAGGACGGGTTCGGTTCGACACAATCCACTCGCCCTTTCGGGCCGACGCGTCGGGCGGCTGTCAGCATCATCATGCCGATGTTGGCTCCCACATCAAGGACATGATCGCCTTCGTCAAGAAGAAGGATGAGGACCATCTGGCTGTCCAGGTCGTAGAACCGTCCAAGGAAGTAGGCCGAACGCTCGGACCAGTTGGACAGGTTCAGGCGCATGAGATAGCCGTGAAGCTTGCCCCGGATGATCTTTGTTGGGGCATCCTGCCATGCGGTCCCTTCCGGCGGTCCGACGAAGGTGCGGTACAGCTTCCCCCACGCTGGAAACTCGCGACGGATATAAGGTCTTGCAAGGGATGCGGCGACTTTGGATGCCAATGGTTACCCCCGTTTGATTGCGAGCGCGTCTGAAACAGCCGCTTCCAGCATGGAACCATAGCCGAGGCTTGGGTCTGAGATTTTCGCCCGGATGGTGTGGCAGGCCTGATGGCGGCGCAGATACAGGCTTTGATCAGTGTAAAGGCGTTCGACGGCATCCGCGATGCTTGCCGGGCTGGAAGGTTCGACGGGTTCCGCGGCTTCGGAGAGAAGGTCGATGGCCGGGACCGCAGTGGAGACAATCGCGGGTTTTCCGCAGGCGGCACCCTCGATGGGGAGCTTGGCGAGTCCTTCCGGGAAATCCGTCCGGGTTGGTGTGATCGTGACCCAGCACGCGGAGATTTCCGCGGAGAGGGCTGTGCGATCCAGGTGACCCAAGAAACGGACTGCGTGGTCAAGATCGAGCTGTTGACAACGCAGACGAGCCGACGCCAGGTAGGAGCCGTCGCCCGCGATATGCCACACGAAGCGGCCGGGATGCCGTGCTTCGAGGAGGTGTGATGCGGCGAGTATGTCGTCGATTCCTTTGGAGGATTCGATGCGTCCCGCAAACAGTACGGTTGCGGGATCATGCCTGACCATCGGCTCCTGCCAGGGGAGGCTATCGATGGCGTATTGGGGAACGAAGACGCGGACCGCATTCGGCTGAAGCAGCCCCATCCAGATTGTTTGGTTTTTGATCTCGTCCGACACGCACACTGCTTGTCGAACCTGGCGGCTCATGCGGCAGGCGATCCTGGAGAGAAACGCGCGCAGGCCGGAGGGTGGGGATGTGGCTCGGGTCCAGAATGTGTTGTGTATGCTGAGCACGATCGGGATGCCCGCCGTACACATCGCCAGCCGTACGAGCGGGTGCATTCCAGTGGTCGAGATAATAACATCCGCCCTGAAGCGCCGAGCTACTTTCGCGAGGCGGAGGCCATAGCGTGCTTCTTCAAGGTGATACTTCCATCCGCTTTGCCGTTGCTTGATCACGGGCAGCACGGCCACCTGCTTCGCGTGTGCGTATCCGCACGGGTTGTTCGGGCATGCGAGAAGGATCCAGCTGTGCTTGCGGGCGAGGCTGTACACGGCGGCCGAGTAGGCTTCAGCCATGATTCTGGTGTCTGACTTTTGCCGCAACCATTCCCGGAGCGTGCCCGCCACATCGCCGTTGCCCGCGACAAAGAGCACGCGAAGCGAGGATGCATCTTGTCTTGATTCGGGCTTTTCCATCTTCAGGGGCGGCATCTGGATGGGTGTCGAAGGATCCTGCGTTCCTTATCTATCGGCGGTATGAGGGGCATTGAGCTGGGTCTGAATCGAAAACAGCCTATGCGTCGCTGCGGCGAGTAGAGGGGGACTTGGCCTAAGTGCCGGAAAGGAAATGGTTTGGAGACATTGGCAGTGATTTGGGATATTTTTGGGTGATATGAGTGATTTCTGATTTCACTGGCCCGTCCCAAAACCTGTGGCATGCTTTGGGTGGTGGGTCAGGATGGCTGCGTGGACCTTTGGGTTCGTGGCCAGGACCGATCGGTGCTCGCCGGTCGAGTTGAATGACTCGGAGAACGCCCTTGTTAAGAGGGCGTTTTCCGTTTTGGGGTGGTAGGGGGGCGGATGTTCGCAGGGGAGCGGGAGGGGGGTGGGGGGGGGTAGAGGGGTGGGCATCAGCCGCCGGAGGCGAGTTTCATGAGGGTGGTGAAGGTGCCCATGGCTTCAGGGGTGTCTGCGGGGGTTTCTGGGTTGGGCATGAGTTGTTCGGAGCGGCCGTCGGGTGAGATCTGCCACGCGCTGCGGCGGTCGCGGAGGATGATGTCGAAGAGTTGGGCCAGGCGGGCGCGAGCGTCGGGGTCCTGGACCGGGGCGATGCACTCGACGCGGGCGGAGAGGTTGCGGTACATCCAGTCGGCGGAGCCGATGTAGTACTCGTAATCGTTGGGAGCGGCTTGGCCGTTGGCGAAGGCGTAGATGCGGGAGTGTTCGAGGAAGCGTCCGATGACGGACCGCAGGGTGATGTTGTCGGACATGCCGGGCACGCCGGGGCGCAGGCAGCAGAATCCGCGGACGACGAGGTCGATGGTGACACCCGCCGTGGAGGCGCGGTAGAGCGCCTCGGTGATTTCGCGGTCCTCCAGGGAGTTCATCTTGGCGAGGATGCGGGCGGGGCGTCCCGCGCGGGCGTGGTCGATCTCGCGGTCGATCATCTCGATGAAGCGGTTGCGCATGTGGTGGGGTGCGACGATGAGCCGTTCGTACTCCTGGTTGACGGTGTGACCGGTCAGGGCGTTGAAGAGGCGGGTGGCGTCGGAGGTGATGGCGGGATCACAGGTGAGCAGACCGAGGTCGGTGTAGAGCTGGGCGGTCTTGGGGTGGTAGTTGCCGGTGCCGATGTGGCAGTAGGTGCGGATGCCCCACTGGCCGTCGAGGCGTTCGCGCCGGACGACGACGGAGCACTTGCAGTGTGTCTTCAGGCCGACGACGCCGTAGGCGACATGCACGCCCGCGGCCTCAAGCTGACGGGCGAACTGGACATTCTTCTCTTCATCAAAGCGGGCGCGGAGTTCGACGAGGCAGGCGACCTGTTTGCCCTCTTCGGCCGCGTGGATCAGGTGGCCGACGAAGGGGCTGTCCTTGCTGGTGCGGTAGAGCGTCTGCTTGATTGCGAGAACATCCGGATCCTTGGCCGCGGCGGAGATAAAGCGCTCGACCGAATCCGAGAAGGACTCGTAGGGGTGATGGACGAGGATGTCCCGTTCACGGATCCGGGCGAAGATGTCCGCATCCGCGTCGGCGAGGGCCGGGGGGCGGGCGGGCCGCCACGGCGTGTCCTTGAGGTCCGATCGGTCGATCTCGGCGATCTCGAAGAGGTCGGCGTAGGCCAGGGGGCCGGGGCGGACATAAACATCCTCTTCCTGCAGCTCGAGTTCGTCGAGGAGGAAGCTGAGGATGCGGGGGGAGGGATCCGGCGCGACCTGGATGCGCAGGGCGGCGGCGAAACGGCGCATGCGCAGCTCCGCTTCCACATGCTCGAGGAGGTCCTCGACATCGTCGTCTTCGATCTCCACGGCCGCGGAGCGGGTCAGTCGGAAGGGGAGGATTTCGGCGATGCGCATGCCGGGGAAGAGTTCGTCTGCGTTGTTGAGCACGATCTCATCAAGCTGGATGTAGCGGCCGGGGTTCTCGCGGGTGGGGGCGGGCACGCGGCCGCCGGCGATGATCGACTCGACGCGGATGTACTGCGGCAGCACATCGGGGATCTTGACACGGGCGAAGCGCAGTTCGGGCTCACCCGGCTTCTCCAGCAGCACGCCGAGGTTTTCGGACAGGTTGGAGATGAACGGGAACCGGTGGCCCGGGTCCACGGCCAGCGGGGTCAGCACGGGGAAGACCTGCCGGCGGTACCACACATCCAGCGCGTCGCGGTCGGACTGGGGCAGGTCCCCGTACGCCACGATCTGGATGCCTTCCTGGGCCAACGCGGGCACCAGATCCGCGGTCCAGCACGGGGTCATCATGGCCTGCATTTCCAGGATGGCGGCGCGGCAGGCGGTCAGGGTGTCGTGGGGAGACATCTCACCGGGCCGGGCGGGTGAGCCCATGTTGCCGTGCTGCTCGCGCTGCTTGAGCAGGCCGACGCGCTTCATGAAGAACTCGTCGGTGTTGTTCGCGTAGATCGCCAGAAACTTGACACGCTCCAGCAGCGGCGTGCGGGTGTCCAGCGCCTGTGCCAGCACGCGGCGGTTGAATTCCAGCCAGGAGAGGTCACGGTTGAAAAAGCGGGCGACCTCGGTGTCGGGTGCCGGTGGATTGATCGGGTTGGCTGGTTGGTCGCTCATGGGCTTTGTGGTATCGGCAAGCGGGTGAGGTGAGGGTTAGGGACGATAGATCGCAGCGCAGCCGGGGGATTCGGTGATGCGGACGGATTCGACGCGGGCGGCAGCGGCCAGTGCGTCGCCCAGACGGGCCGTCAGTTCATCGGCGATGTGCCTGGCGATCAGCTCGGCGGTGGGGTTGGTTTGGTCGAACGGGGCCACGGCGTTGAAGTTGTTGTTGTGGAAGGGGGCGACAATGTCCACCAGAACGGCGTGGACGGTGTGGAAGTCGCACAGCAGGCCGTCGGCATCGAGGGTGGGGCCGGAGAGCCGGGCGGTGACATGCCAGTTATGGCCGTGGACGGGTTCGCGCCGCCCGGCGATGACGATGGCGTGCGCGGCGGCGAACTCGGTGGTGATCTCGACGGTGTACATGGGCGATGTTAGGGGGGAGGGGATCAGCCATCAGGGATCAGGGACGGAGGAAGAAGTGGCGATTGATTCCTCTTCCTCTTTTCCTGATGGCTGATCCCCGATCCCTGATCCCTTCTTGAAGGTCGAGAACGACCGCACCGCCATGGCGAGGATGATGGCATTGGCGACCATGCCGCCGGCGGAATCAACGCGGATGTTGAAGGCGATCCAGAACGCGCTGGCAACGGCGGCCAGGACGAAGCCGTCGCGGTGGTGCTTGCCCAGCCGCCACATCGACAGGAACATGAAAACGGCGGCGGCCCAGTCGAGGGCGTAATGCTTGAAGAAGAAGTCGTACATGGGCGGACGGTAGGGGCGGGGGGGACGGGGGGGCGGGGGGGGCGGGCATCGACAAGTCGCGACTGCAAGGAAGCGGCCGGACCGTGCGGGGGCGCGGAGAGCATCCAGCAGCCGGTGTTGCCGGGGGTGGGGGTGGGGGGGACGGGTGGGGGGGTTGCGGACGGAGGGTGCGACCGCGGCCGCTCCCTTGCAGTCGCGGCTTGTATGGACTCGGCCCGCGTGGGATTTGAGGGTAGAACCTAGACTCTCACCCCCCCCCCCGCCCACCCCTGGACCGGGGGGGGATCGTGAGGAACGAGCATGTCGGATGCACCACTGATTCTGGGCGTGAGCGGGCTGCGTGGCATCGTGGGCGAGAGCCTGACGCCGGAGGTGGCGGTGCGCTACGCGGGGGCGTTCGGGGGATGGATCGGCCGTCAGCAGGAATCATGGGGTGGCGTTGTGGTCGCGAGAGATGGGCGCGCCGGCGGCGAGTTGATTTACAACGCGGTGATTGCCGGACTGCTGGGGTCCGGCTGCGATGTGTTGTCGATTGGTGTGGCGACGACTCCGACGGTCGGCGTGGCCGTGGATGAGTTTGGCTATATGGGCGCATTGATTGTGACGGCCAGTCACAATCCACAAGAATGGAATGGCATCAAGGCGCTGGTCTTTCAACATGCGGAAGATGAGGAGGGAAGCCGATCGACAACCAGAGCACCGAGCGGCGTCGAGGCTGAGGAGATCATTGGCTTGTTCAAGGCAGGAGTACGGTGGTCACCGGCCAAATACCTGGGTTCATTGAAGAGCGGTGAGAATGCCGTCGCGAAGCACTTGCTTCGCATTCATCAGGCCATGCTCGGTTTCCCACGGGACAGTCGTGGGTTTCGTGTGATTCTTGACTCGGTGAACGCTTCTGGTGCGGCGGCCGCCATGGAAATGCTTCGCACCGGCGAGTTGGTCGCGCCGAACGCGCGTCATGAAGTTGTGCAGTTGCATGGCGACGGTTCCGGCATCTTCCCTCACACGCCCGAACCAACCAGGGAAAACCTCTCCGGCGAGGGCGGGTTATGCGACGCGGTGCCTGGCTTGAAGGCGGATGTCGGCTTCGCTCAGGATCCGGACGCGGACCGACTGGCGATCGTGGATGAGAAGGGGAACTACATCGGCGAGGAGTACACGCTGGTGCTGTGCGCGGCGGCGTTGATGGAAGCGCGGAGAGCCCAGGGATTGAAATCCCTGGGCATGGATGAGCAGCCACCCGTCTTTGTGGTGAACCTTTCAACCTCCCGCATGATCGACGATGTGGCGGCGCACTACGGGGCTGAGGTCGTCCGCACGCCGGTCGGCGAGGCCAATGTCGTCGAGCGCATGAAGCAGCTCAGGATGGCCGGTCGCGATGTTGTCATGGGCGGCGAGGGCAACGGCGGCGTGATCTGGCCCGAAGTGACCTATGTGCGCGACTCCCTCTCGGCCATGGCCCTCACGCTCGCGCTCATGGCTCGCACGGGCAAGAAAGTCTCCGAACTGGTCGCCATGATCGATGCGATGGGGCCGGGCAAGCAGGGATACTGCATCATCAAGCGAAAGGCCCCGCTGGCGAGCAAGGCGGATGCGGTGCCGGTCGTCGAGCATCTGGCCAAGGTCTACGCCGGGGAAGCGGGGGCGGTGGTGGATACCCAGGACGGCGTCCGCATCGACTGGCCCGCCCGCGGCGTGTGGGCGCATGTCCGCGCCAGCAACACCGAGCCCATCATGCGCGTCATCGTCGAGGCCCCCACCGAGGCCCAGGCCGAGGACACCGCCCGCTCCGTGGAAGCCCGGATCGCCGAGGTCTGATACTGGTGGCACACGCGTCGGGGGGGCGGTCACCATCTATACTGAAGCCGCCATGACCATCCCCACCCAACTGTCCAACTACCAGATCGGTGACCGTGTCCGCGTCGTGCAGCAGATCCCCCGGCGCACCGGCACGATGACCACCAGCACCGAGGGCGTGGTCCTCCGCGCCGGACAGCAGAAGACCGGCTCGTGGTTCGCCCACGCCAAGGACAAGAAGCTGTGGCTCGACCGCCTCGAACTCCGCCTGGACGACGGCGAGATCGTGGTCGTCAACCTCGACCAGTTCTCCCGGGTTGAGAAGATCGCCTGACCCCATTTCCCCCGTGGGGGGTGGGGGGTGGGGACGACTTCCAATCGGCCCCTCCCATGTTCCTGATCGCACACGATCCCCCAAAGCCTGGGGGATTTTTCATGCTCTCGCACCGCCAACCCCGCCTGCGCGTTGCGCAACCTTCCAACTTTGTCAGATTTTCTATTCCTTCCTCCGCAAGCACTTGCGATCCACCCCCCTTGCCAATGACCGATCGGGTGCGCCCAAATCGGTCCGCGCATCCCCCCCTGTGAGGGCCTGCCAATGTCGGCGGCCCCGGATGTGGAGGAGGGACCGATGCCCGGCCAGCCCGAACGGAAATCTGCGGACGCCGACCCCGTATGGGGCACCATCACGCTCGCCATCGCCGAGCACACGCGCCGGGAACTGCCCCGGCACGAACACCTGTGGGCGTACTACCGCAACCCGCTCGGGCTGGTCGGGGCCTCGGGGACCGACTCCGCCGGGCCGGGCGGGTGGTACCGCCAGGCCCAGGAGATCGGCTTGCCCCGGCGCATCCGGGGGCGGGCTGGGGGGGCGGCCGCCCTGCCGGGGACCGAGCCGGGCCGGCGCGAGGTCGTCATCGAGAACGACATCGCCTGGCGCGTCCACGCCATGGTTGACTTCATGCTCGGGCGTCCCGTGCGTTTCGAGTCGCTCGCGTCGGACGAGGCTGCCCGTGCCAAGGCCGAGCGCCTGATCGAGACCGTTTGGGAGCGTTCCGGCGGCATCGCCATGATGCAGGACGCCGCCCTGCTGGGCCATGTGTTCGGGCATGTCGATCTGCTGCTGCGGATTGATGAAAGCAAACTGGGCGGCTCGCTCGACGCCGCCGCCGAAGCGTTCAGCATCGAGCCGATCGACCCGAGGCGCGGCGTGCCCGTGGTCTCGCCGGACGACTACCGCCGGCTCGACGCCTACGCCATCCACGCTCGCCGCCCGAAGCCGCGTGCCATTGCCGACACGCCGTCCCGCGAGCACGAGACCATCACCGAGGTCTTCACGCCCGGCGGGCATCGGCTCTACCGCGACGGCCGGCGCATCCATGGCGAGCGCACCCGCCTGCTGGCCGACACCGTGCCCGTAGTACATATCCAGAATGTCAGCCAGCCCTTCGTCTACGCGGGCGTGGGCGAGGTCGAGCCGCTGGCGCCGCTGCAGGATGAACTGAACACCCGCCTGAGCGACCGGGCCAACCGCGTCACGCTCCAGTCCTTCCGCATGTACCTGGCCAAGGGCATCGACTCGTTCGACGGCACCGCCATCGGCCCCGGCACCGTGTGGAGCACCAACAACCCCGACGCGTCCATCCAGGCCTTCGGCGGCGACCTGTACAACCCCGGCGAGGAAGCCCACATCGCCGAGATCCGCGAGGCGATGGACAAGATCAGCGCGGTCCCGCCGCTCGCCGGGGGCGTGGTGCGAGCCAAGCTCGGCAACCTATCCAGCGCCAACGCCCTGCGCGTCACGCTGATGGGACTGATCGCCAAGACCGAGCGCAAGCGCATCGCCTACGGGCGCGGCATGGAGCGCATCGGCTCGCTGATCCTCCGCGCCCTGCACGAGTCCGGCACGCTGCGCTTCTCCGAGCCGGACCGGGCGCTGCGCACGGTCTGGCCCGCCCTGCCGTTTGAGGAGGAATCCGATCGCCTAGCCGCGGCCCGGCAGAAGCAGGAACTCGGGATCGACCCGCGCCGAGTGCTGGCCGAACTCGGCCACGACCGCCCCGACCCCGGCATCGTGTGACCCCCTCCCACCCCCCCCCCCGCAGCGAGGGCTGACTTCCTGTCGGCCTCCTGATCCTCATCTTCTTCCACCCCGTTCCCAAAGGAGCACACCATGAAGGAAATCGAAGGCGGCGTCACGCCCATCGGCGGCGGCCAACCGAGCACCGCAGAGTCCCCACGCACCCCGCTCAATGAGACCCAACGCTGGCAGGCCCTGCTCGATAAGGCCGAGTCGGAGGTCGCCGACCTCGAAGCCCGCGTGGCGGAGCTTGAGGCGGAGCTGGCCGATGCCCGTTCCGCCGCGGGCCAGGCCGAGCGGCAGCGCACGCTGGAGCAGGAACTCATCCGTGCCGGCGCGATCGACGCCGAGACCGCGGCGCTCTTGCTCAGCCCCGCCATGATGGCCGAACCAGACGCGGACATCGGCGCGCTCGTCCGCGACCTGCGCGGCCGCAAGCCGTTCCTGTTCGCCGCGCCGCGACCGGCTTCTGGCGCGTCGATGGGTCCGTCCGTGCCCACCGACGAACTCGGCGAGCTGGCGTCCGATGCCCGCAACTCAGGCGACCGCGCCGCGCTGCTGCGCTACCTCCGCCGTCGGCGTGTGCGTTGACCCGTTCGGTCCCCTCCACCCACTGACCCCGTCCCATCACCCAGGCTGAAAAGGAGCCACGCATGGCATTCACCGGAAAATCCACCTTCACGGCCGGCGCCGGCCTGCCCGAACTGGTCGAGGATGTCTCGGACATCATCGGCATCGTCAGTCCGCACGAGACCCCGCTGCTTGATCACCTCGGCGACGCGAAGCGGGCCGCCATCAGCACCGTCCACGAGTGGATCGAGGACACCTTGCTGCCCAACACCGGCCAGATCAATCAGGCCACCTTCACTCCCAGCGCGACCACCGCCACGGCCATCATCTGTATTGACGCATCGCGGTTCCGGCCGGGCGACCTCGTCCGCCCGGCCAACACCAACGAGGTGATGCTGGTCACGGCCATCACACCGGCACGCAGGTCATCACCGTGGTCCGTGCCTACGGCGGAACCACCGCCGCCACGCTGGTCAACAGCATGGTCCTGCACATCCTCGGCAACGCGGCCCTCGAGGGCGACGACGCACCGGACGCCCGCTTCACAAACTGCGTCCGACGCCAGAACTACACCCAGATCTTCACCGCCTCGGTCGATGTCTCCGGCTCCATGCAGGCCGCCGCGGCCTACGGCATCGCCGACGAGGTGGATTATCAGAAGCAGGAACGCATGCGCGAACTGCTCCGAGACCTGGAGAACTGCGTCATCAACGGCGTCGCGCCCGCCTCCAACCAGCAGGGATCCGCCACTGTGCGCCGATCGATGAACGGCATCATCCGCTCGATCAGCACCAACGCCTTCCAGCCAGGCACCGGGCCGATCCCCAACGGTGACGGCGGCGGCAACAACGGCCTGACCGAGCAGGTGCTCAACGCCGCCCTCCGCGCCGTGTGGGAGCAGTCCTCCGGCGTGGTCGACACCATCGTCGTGGGCGGTGCACAGAAGCGGCGGATCAACTCCTTCGCCACCGGCGCGCGGTCCTATCTGCCGACCGACCAGACCTACTCCGACCTGCTCAGCGTCTACGAATCGGACTTCGGCGTCTGCCGCGTGGTGCTCTCACGCTGGGCGCCGCCGGATGCGCTGCTGCTGCTCGATTCCTCACGCGTCTCGGTCATGCCGCTGCAGGGGCGTTCGTTCCACTACAAGCCGCTGGCCGCCACGGGCGATTCGATCTCCGGCCAGGTCATCGGTGAGTACACGCTCGAGTTCAAGAACGAGAACGCCCACGCCGTCCTCCGCGGCCTCGCCGTCTGACCGCTCGTGGGGCCGAGTTCCACTCGGCCATTTCCATCTTCTCCCCCTCTTCCTTCCGTCTCTTTCCCCCCTCGCCATCTCACGCGGGGCCTGTGGGAGCGGGCCTCACCCACCACCCCCGGCACGGTCGGACACGCCCGTGCCGGGGTTTCACCGAACGACCAGAAGGAGACACCCATGTTTGCCCAAGACCGGGACCTGCTCATCCTCGAACCCGCCCTGCTCCGCGATGCAGGATGGGCCGGCCAGCGCACCCTCAGTGTCAACGCCACACTCGCGGGGACCACGCTCACCCTGGCCTCCGGCTCATTCGCCGATGCCGGCGTCGAGGCCGGTTCCATCGCCCTCTTCGATGGCCTCGCCGTGGAATGTACCGCCGTCACCGGCCCGACCACCGCCACGGTCTCGCTGCTCCGCGCCAGGCGCGAGAGCAACCCCGTCCCGCCCCCGGCGGCGAGCAACCGACCCCTCCGCGTCTACTCCTTCGCCCCGCAGCGCGAACTGGTCCACCGCGCCGTGCTCACGATGATCGGGGTTGATCCCGATGGGGTCGGGCCGCTGACGGAATCCAACATCACCAATCCCGGCGACCTCGTCCGCCTGGAGGCCCTCGGCACGCTGGAGGTGATCTACGCCGGGGCCGATCCCGCGGCCGGCGCGCCCGTCGCCCACCAGCATCGCGCCGCGATGTACCGCCAGCGCTTCCAAGAGGAACGCGCCCGCGTCTCCGCCTTCATCGACCTCGACGCCGACGGCATCCCCGAGTGCCGCCGCTCACTCTCCGTGTTCAGTCTCACCCGGGCGTAAGCCAGAACCGACCCGCGCCGGGCCATCCGAAGGAGCCGCCATGCTCATCCTCCGCCCCAATCTCGTCTCGTTCGCCGGGTCCGAATGGCCCAACATCGAACGCCTCGCCATCGACCGCGTGGGGACCAAGGTCGTCCGCGAATGGTCCGACGAAGGCCCCTACCCCACGCTGGTCGATGTGCCCGAGCACCTCGTCCGTGTGCGCATCACCCAGTCGTTCGACACCACGAATCTGTCGTCCCCCAAGCCCGGCGACCTGGGCCTGCTCCGTGTCGAACTCGCCCGCGGCGGCGACGAGGGCCGCCGCCTGATCCGCATCGACTGTGTGGTCGAGTCCGTCACGCACGATCTCTCCGCTCGCCCCTCTGCCACCACCCGCACCATCACCTGCACGGCCCAATCCGCCACGGGCGGGACCGACCCCGTCCTCATCACCGATGCGTCCTGACAACGCAAGGAGCCAGCCATGAGCAGTTTCAAGGGACTCAACCTGTTCGGATCCGGCCCGCACCGTTTCCGCGTCGGGCGCGAGGGTCGGCGTGTCATCACATACGCCGCCCTCACCGGTGATCCATCCATGCCCGGCTCGTTCGTCTCCGGTGATCACGAGCTGCGGATCACCGTCACCGGTCGCCTGGTCGCGTCCACCGAATCGGCCCTGTGGTCGCTGCGCGACGCGATCACCGCCCAGGCAGTCAGCACCGCGACCGCGGGCGCACTCGCCGATGGCAACGCCCGAACCTGGGCCGATATGAAGCTGCTCTCCTTCACACCGGAGGCCTGTACCGACCGAGGCCGTCGCTATTCCCTCGCCTACACCGCCGAGTTCGGCCGCCCGGATTGATGCTCGGTCTTTGTAGCCGCGCACGAAGTAAGCGGATTCTTCTCTTCCTCACCAGCCAAGGTATCCCATGCCCCCAGAACTCGCCGCCACCCTGACCCAGTTCGGCATCGCCGGCCTCATCGGCTGGATGTGGCTGACCGAGCGCCGCGCCGGCGCCGAGCGCGAACGCCAGCTTTCGGAGGCCCACGCCCGGATCCTCAACCAGTCCGAGCAGCGCGCCGCCCTGCTCGACGCCCTGCGGGACTCCACTCGCGCCCTGGTTGCCCTGGAGTGTGCCCAAAGGTCGCTTGCCGACCTGATCCAGCGCCTCGCCGACCGCCCGGAGGCGGCTCAGCCCCCACGCCACCCCGCCCATCCCTCCGCCCCCGGCAAGGGTGCGGCGTGATAGCATCCCCCGTGCGAACCCCCGCCGCCATCCCCGCCGCCATGGCCCTGACCGCGGCCCTGCTTCCCGCCTGCAACCGGGGCGGCATCGTCGTCCGCGAGCAGGTCGTCCGCACCGAGGACGGCCTCGTCTTCCCCGGCCCCTTCGCCCCCCGCGCGATGCGCATCCACCCGCTCACCCACGCCGAACTCGACGCCGACGGCGCGCCCCGCATCATCCTCCATGTCGAGCTGAAGGATGCCTGGGGCGACACGGTCAAGGGCATCGGGCGCGTCCAGGCCCAGCTCTGGCACGAGAGCCAGACCGCCGACAACGCCACCCGCTGGGACATCGACCTGCGCGCCCTCCGCGACAACGCCGCCTTCCACGACCCCGCCACCCGCACCTACCGCATCGTGCTCACCGGCCTGCCGGGCTGGCTGGCCGACGCCGTCCGCAACGGCACACCCGACGCCGCCCGCCTCCGCGTCCTGTTTCTTTCCGCCGATGTCGCCGGCACGCCCATCGTCATGCGCGACGAGATGACCATCCGGCCGTGATGTTTTCTGGTGGCACAGGCGTCCCGCCTGTGCGGAGACCTGAAAAAAGCCTCACTCCTCCCGCGTCACGCCCAGCTGCCGGTACTTCTCGCGGTACTTGTCCCGAAGTTCCGTCTGCTTGTTGCTCAGATCAATCGCCCGCCCGTCGATGAAGGCCCGGACCACGAACGAGGTGTTCTCCAGCGCGTGCCCGTCGGTCACGATCAGCGTCGCCCGTTTGCCCTGCTCGATGGTGCCCAGTTCGTCGCCCATCCCCAGGATCCCGGCGGCCGAGGCCGTCACCGAGCGCAGCCCCGCCTCCAGCGGCAGGCCGTACGCCACCGCCATCGCCGCGTTGTCCAGCAGGTTCCGCTCGTGCCCGGTCTCCGCGCCGGAGGCCAGGCACCAGCGCACGCCCGCCGCCTCCAGTTTCGCCGGCAGCGTGAACGCATCGTCAAACGCCGAGTCGGCCCGCTTGGGGAACCGATGCACGCCCTGCACGATCACCGCCGCGTCATGCGCCTTGAGCAGGTCCGTACACAGGTGCGCGTCCTGCCCGCCGATGATGACGGGTTTCAGCCCGCGACCCGCGGCCCAGTTCACCGCCGCCACGATCTGGTCATAGTCGTCCGCGCGGATGAACACGGGGTTCTGGCCTTCTCCAGCCAACACCGTGCCGAGCGCTTCCAGACGCAGGTCCGCCGGGGTCGAAGCGTCCGACCGCTTCAACTCGCGGTACGCAACGGCCTGGTCGAACCACTCGTTGAGCGTGGCCATCTGCTGCTCGATCCGGTCATCCGCGCCCCCCCGTTGCTCGCCGAAGCGGTTGCGCCCCGGACGCATGGTCGGCCAGTTGATGATGAGGCCCGCGTCCCGGTCGAGGGCCATGTCCTCGTTGGTCCAGCCCTCCAGCGCGATGACCGAGGCGCGCCCGGAGATCAGCCCACCCGTCGGGAACACCCCGGCCGTCAGGATGCCGTTGGTCCGGGCCACCGGGATCAGGGTCGAGTCCGGGTTGACGGCCACAAACCCGCGGACCTCCGGCGTCGAATCGCCGACCTCCTGAAAATCTCGCATCGCCCGCACCGCGTTGATCTCATCCAGCCCCAGCAGTGTCACCGCGCCGACGATGCCGGGGAAGATGTGCTTGCCGGACAGGTCGATGATCTGTGTGTCGGCGGTCAGCCGGATCCGCGGCATGATGTCATCCGCGCGTCCGATCAGACCCAGGCGGCCCTCATTGAACGACACCACGCCGTTCTCAATGACCTCGCCCGTGCCGGTATGCACCGTCGCGCCGACCAGAAAGATCGGATTGCTTTGCGCCGGGGCGGTGACGGTGAGGTCCTGCGCGGATGCGCCGGCGCCGATCGTGGCGGCGGCGAGGATGGTGATGGCTTTGAGCATGGTGGTTTCCTTGATTCGTTCGTGTTGGGTGCGGTTGGGGGGGTGGGGGTGGGGGGTCAGTCGATCATGAGCATGATGTGTCGGGGCAGGAGGGTGCAGCCGCAGTCGCCGGGGCGGGGGCCGTGGTCGATGTGGTCCTCCAGGGCGGCCTCGTAGGTGCGGGCCAGCAGCGAGCGGCGGGTGGGCGGGGCATCGCCGGAGTGGGATTCGGTGGAGGGGTTTGCGTCATCCTTCTTGGGCGCGGGGCGGCCTTCCTTCATGATCTTCTCGATCAGGCGGGTGCGTTCGGCGCGGTTGCGTTCGCGGTGGGCCGCGTCGATCTCGGGGCTGAAAAGCTGGCGGCCGTCGACGAAAGTCCGCTCGGCGCGGGACAGCGACGAGATCGGTTCGCCGGACCAGACCACCAGGTCGGCGTCCTTGCCCGGCTCGATGGTGCCGACGCGGTCGATGATGCCGAGTTGGATCGCCGGGTTGCGGGTGACGAAGTTGAGGGCGTCCTCGCGCGTCAGCTCGATGCCGGACTCGCGGGCGTAGCGGTAGGCCTTGCCCGCCTCGGCGTTCATGCGCCGGGCCAGTTCGTCGGAGTCCGAGTTGTAGCTGGTGAGCAGCCCGGCCTCGAAGTTGATCGGCCCGGCCGCGGGGATGGCGTCCTGTACCTCGGCTTTGTACGCCCACCAGTCGGAGAAGATGGACGCGCCGATGGAATGCTCACGGACAACCTCGGCCACTTTGTAGGTCTCCAACCCGTGCTGGAAGGTGCCGATCTTGAAGCCGAAGTCCTCCGCCACGCGGCAGAGCATGAGGATCTCGTCCTGGCGGTAGCTGTGGCAGTGGACGAGCCGGCCGCCCGCGAGGATCTCGGCGAGGATTTCCAGTTCCAGGTCGCGGTGCAGCTCGTCGGGATTGGCCGCACGCCGGGGGGTGTTTGGGGGCGGCGTTGTCGCCAGGAACGAACCCGTTCGGGTGGACGCGCCGGCGTCGGTCTTGAGGATGCCGCGTTCCATGCCGTACTCGCGGGCCTTGGTGAAGCGGTCGCGGATGATGGTCTCCACGCCCAGGCGGGTCTGGGGGTAGCGGCTGGTGTTGCGGTCGCCCCAGTTGGACTGCTTGACATTCTCGCCGAGGGCGAACTTGATGCCGGGTTTGGCACCGTCGAAGAACATGTCCTCTGGGCGGATCGCGCCCCAGCGGACCTTGACGGTCTGGGACTGGCCGCCGATGGGATTGGCCGAGCCGTGGAGGAGGTTGGCGGTGGTGACGCCGCCGGCGAGCTGGCGGTACCAGTTGATGTGGCCGGGGTCGAGCGCGTCGGCGATGCGGACCTCGCTGGTGACGGCCTGTCCGGACTCGTTGACACCCAGGCGAAAGAGGCCGGTGTGGGAGTGGGTGTCGATCAGGCCGGGGGTGATGTGCTTGCCGGCGCAGTCGATGACATCGGCGGCAATGCGTGGGTAGCCGCCGGAGCCGACCTGGGTGATCTTGCCATCCTGGATCAGCACCCAGCCGTTTTCGATGATGCCGCGGTCGGATTGGGTCCAGACGGTGGCGTTGACGAGGAGGTAGTTGCGGGCATCCGGGTAGGCTTCAACGGTGTAGGCGGCGAAGGGTGCGCCGACGGGTATCGATGGAGGTTCGCGCTTGGTTGCTTCGGCGCTGGCGCGGTCTCGACCGCCGCGCTGCGGGCGTTCGCCGTCCGCGGCGGCGCGGGTGGCGGGAGCATCGGGCGTGAAGTCGTCGGAGGGCACGGCCTTGGCGGGTTCGTCGGCCTCGGCGACGGTTTCGGCGCGGGTTCCGGTCCACTCGAACACGGACTGGTCGGGGGCGATGGCGGTGCCGCGGATGACGCCGTCCGGGCCGAGGATGCCGGAGATCAGGTACGAGCCGGAGGTACGCTCGTTCTCGTCGTCGAGGATGAAGGAGAGGCGGTCGGCTTTGATGGTGACCTTGCGGGCCTCGGTCTTCTTGTCGCCCTCGATACTTGTGACCTTGGACCCGCTGATCGTCATGCCAACCTCGTGGTCCGCTCCGAGGATGGTGATGGTCCACGAGCCGTCGAAGCGCGTGTCCTTGCGGTCGTTGATTTTGTGGTGCCACCCGTCGATCCAGACGGAGAGGATCTCGGCCTTCTTGTCGCCCTTGGCATCGGAGCCGTGGAAGATGGGGGCGGAGGCGATGACGAGGTTGGCGCGTTTGCCCGGCTCGACCGTGCCGAGGCTTTCGGCCACGCCGAGGAGTTCGGCGGGGTTGGTGGTGAGCATGGCGTGGGCCTGCGCGGGCGTGAGGCCGGCGTCGATGGAGCGGTGGAGGTTGGTCCAGAAGTCCTGGTTGCGGGGCAGTTTCGAGGAGGTGATCGCCACCTGCAGGCCCTTGTCGGCCAGCCAGCGCGGGTTGGCGGGGGCCTGTTCCCACGCGGCGAGTTCTTCGAGGCTGACCGAGTCGGCCGCGCCCACGCTCCAGACATCGGGCGTGGCGGGCTGGATGAGCGGCGTGATGACGGGACGACCGGTTTCCGCGAGCGCGTCCAGACGCTTGTACTCGTTGCCCGAGCCGACGATGGCCACGCGCGGGTGGTCAAACTCCGCGGCGACCTTGTCACTGAGGAGCGCTTCGAGTTCGAACCCGGTGTCGTAGATCATCAACGCCTCGGGGTTGATGCGGTCGAGCACGCTGGCATTGGTGTGGGTCCGTCCCGCGCGGTGGGCGGCGTCGATGAAGGTCTGGCGCAGAAGGGCGATGACACCCATGTGGCTGGTGGGGTAGCCGCCCTCGTTCCAGCCGGCGCGCTCGTAGCCGAGGTGCTGGGCGGCGTTGGCCAGGTAGACGGGGGGCTTGCCCAGGGCGGGATCGGGCAGTGGCTCGGCGGTGGAGACGACGGCGGACCAGCCGCGGAAGATGCCCGCGTCGGGCGCGATGTTGGCGGCGGTGAATCCGAGCTTGCGCAGGGTGGTCGCGTCGGAGGTGGGCAGACCCGCGCCGGCGAGCGCATCGCGTTGCGGCGTGACGAGGTGGGACCAGTGCGCGCCCGGGGTGTCGGTGCTGACAGCGCCGGCCGTGACGGGGACATAGGCATCGATGAACCCGGCGTAGACGTGCAGGCCCTGTGCGTCCCACACGCGGGCCGCGCCGGGTTCGATGACGGCCGCCACGCGGATGATGCGTCCGTCGCGGATGAGGATGTCCATCACGGCAGGCTCGGCACCCGGGGCTGCGTGGACGGTCGCGTTGTCGATCAGGTGCAGAGCGGGGGGCGCGGGCATGGGCCCGTTGGGGCGGGGGGTCGGGAGGCTGACGGGATCACCGGTGGTGGCGGAAGCGGCAAGGGCGTGGCCAAGTCCCGCGACGAAGGCGAACGCCCGGAGGGTCTGGATGTTCATGGATCGAAGCTCCTTGGTCGGATCCTACCGGAAACGGTGGGCCCGGTGTCGAGGCATGGGCTGCCGCCCGAGCGTGGTCTCATGGCGACGCGGGATGCGTCGGGGGTGGGGGGGTGGGGGGAGGGGGAGGGGGGGAGTCTCAGCGGCGGCGGGTGGTGTGGCGCACGATGATGGCCGTCAGGAGGAGGGCGCAGGCGACCATGGTGGTGTTATCGGGCGCGGCGTGATCGGTGCGTGGTCGCCATCCGATGGCCTGGGCCACCCCGAAGCAGATAAGCACGGCCGATGCCGTGATGATGGAGACGAGTTTGAACTTCATCTCGGCTCTCGGGAGGCGGGGTGGGGAGGAAATCACCCATCACGCTTGTTGGTCTGCGTTGAATCCCTCTGCACCATGGACTGTGGCTGAGCCGTTCTGAGTGGATTCACTTTACAGGGGTTGTATTCCTTATGCAAGTGGCGAGCCTGGTTTGGGGCGGTGCGGTTGGCAGAGGGCAAGAAAAACCCCGGCGGTGGCCGGGGTGTGGGTGAGCTGGGATGTGTCGTGAGAATCAGCGACGGCGGAGCTTGCGGACGCCGACGATTCCGCCGAGCATGGCGAGGCCGGCCCAGGCCGCGGGGGGCAGGGGAACGATGGTCAGACGGGCATTGTCGATGTGAAGCGGGCCGCCGATATCGGCGAAGGTGAACCAGCCGTAGCGATTGCCACCGGCGACGGTGCCGAGCAGGTCGCCGGTGTTGTTCCGGGTTTCCGTGAAGATTGCGATGCCGGCTTCGTTGATGAGTTCGAGATCGACGGCGAGCGTGCCGTCGCCAGCATCGCGGAAGGTGTGCTGGAGGGTGTACCAGCCGGAAGTGCTGACGATGGTGTGATTGCCGTTCTCGAGGTTCTGCTTGGCCAGGAAGTCAGTATTGTTGCTGGCACCGACGATGAGGTTGCCGGTGCTGGCGTCCTTTGAGACATGGAAAATAAAGTCGCGGAGATGGCTGCCGGAGGCGCTACTCGAGGCGACCGTGTAGTCGAAGCCGGTGTTGTTGGCCCAGTTGGTGTCGAGGTAGACATCAATGCTGGTGGTGTACGGCCCGCTCCAAGTGGAGCTGTAGCCGCCGAAGTTCGTGTAGGCACCGGAAGGGTTTGCGCTGACCGTGGCGTGATAGTTCCCTGAGGAAGAGGTGATTCCGTCGGTTCCGGAGGCGACGCGTGTGATGCTGCCGTAGACGCCGCCCGCCGTCCAGCCGGCGGTGTCGGTTTCGAAGCCTTGGGTGTAGACATCGGCCGCGGTGGCGAGCGATGCGGCGGTGGCGATGGCGGCGGTGGTGATCAGGATCTTCATGTTTGCTCTCTTCCCTCAATGCCCGAAGGGGCGGGTTCATGGTCACTTCGGCATTCCCCTCGGAGCGATCAAGGGATCTGCGGAATTTTCCGACTGGGGGGGGGGGAAGTTTACCCTGAGGAGTTTGTTGAAAGCGAGGGGGAAGCCTGAATTTTTGCTGATATTTTGAACAGTTCCGTGATATTTTGAACAAACAAGGGGCCTGGACGATCAGTTGCCTGATTATCGGCCCCCCCCCCCCGGGGGGGCGTGTTGGGTCAGGCGGGTCGGCCTTGGGGCCGACTGGGGGCTGGAAGCACCCCGCTCCGCAGCGGGGAATTCCCCCTCCCCCACCCCCCGTCGCAGTCGCCCGGTCTCCTTGGGTGAGGGTGGATACCCTCCCCGTTCTGAATCGCAAGGAGATCGGACATGGCGGAACTGATTCCGGGCAACGCGGTCATCGGGCAGTCGGGCGGGCCGACGGCGGTCATCAACGAGTCGTTGGTGGGGGTGATCGAGGGCCTGCGGCTACACGCCAATGCGGGGGTGGCGGGGTCGCCGATCAAGAAGGTCCTGGGGATGCGGCACGGGGTGAAGGGGCTGACGAACGGCGACTTCCATGATCTGACGGACATCAACCACGACCGGCTGCAGTTGCTGGCCCGGACGCCGTCGGCGGCGTTGGGATCAACGCGGGACAAGCCGGACTCGGCGTACTGCGAGCGGATCTTCGAGGCGTGCAAGAAGCACGACATCCGGTATTTTTTCTACATCGGGGGCAACGACAGCAGCGACACCTGCCGGATTGTGAACGAGCTGTCGAACAAGGGTGGGTATGAGCTGCGGTGCTTCCATGTGCCCAAGACGGTGGACAACGACCTTGTGGAGAACGACCACACGCCGGGGTTCGCCAGCGCGGCGCGGTTCGTGGCCAAGGCGTGCATGGCGGACTTCCTGGACAACATCTCGCTGCCTGGGATCAAGATCAATGTCGTCATGGGTCGGCACGCGGGCTTCCTGACGGCGGCCAGCGCGCTGGCCCGGCGCGACGACCGGATGAAGCACGAGGGGCCGACGACGGACGGGCCGCAGCTGATCTATCTGCCGGAGGTGGCGTTCGACATCGAGCGTTTCACGCAGGATGTGGCCGCGCTGTACGAGAGCAAGGGGCGGGTGCATATCGCGGTGAGCGAGGGTGTGTGCGACGCGCAGGGCAACCCGATCGCGGCGAAACTCATCGAGAACGCGCAGACGGACGCGCACGGGAATGTGCAGCTTTCCGGCTCGGGCGCGCTGGGCGATGCGCTGTCGAACCATCTGAAGAGCGCGTTGACTGCCAAGGGCGGCAAGCCGCCGCGGGTGCGGGCGGACACCTTCGGGTATGTGCAGCGGTGCTTCCCCGATCAGAGCGCCGTCGATCAGCAGGAGGCACGGGGGACGGGGCGGTACGCCGCGAAGCTGGCGGCGCAGGGGGATCTGGACGGCTCGGTGACGATCAAGCGGGTGCATCCGATCGGCAGCGGGCAGCCTTATGCGGCGCGGTACGAGCGGGTGAATCTGGAACAGATCGCGGCGAAGACGCGGCACATGCCGACGGAGTTCATCGAGGGGCACTGCAATGTGTCGCGGGCGTTCCTGGACTATTGCAGGCCGCTGGTGGGGGAGTTGCCGTTGTTTGATCGGCTTTGAGAAGCGACGAAGCGACGAAGCGACGGAGGGGGGATGGTTGCCCGCTCAGAGCCAGTAGTCGAGGAGAATGAACTGCAGCGCGGTGCTGGTGACCGCAAGGTTGATGAGAGCAATGCAGGCGATCAGCGTCAGACGACGCGAGACCCTGTATGCATCCCTTGACCTTATGACCAGGAAACGCAGCACCGATCCGTGCAGCACGAATGTGGTGATGGCCACACCCAGCATGGCCCAGCCGTACCACGCACCGAAGTTGTACGAGCCCTCCATGCCCTCACCGACGAACCACAACATCGCGGGGAGAGCAATCAACAGATTGATGCACGCGAGCATTCCGAGCAAGGCGAGTTTGAGTTGGCGTGGGATTGAAACTGCATAGCTCACAATCAAGGTGTAGCGGCACTCTGGGCATGTGGCCGAGGTGCCGTCGCGGCGGTTGTAGGTGCAACCCGGACAGGGGACATCGCGGCCGCGGAGGAAAAGGGTGGCGAGTTCGTCCGGTGTGGCTTGGGTTAATGTGGTATCTGGCATAGGTACTGTGTGTTCTTCATGTTGGGTGAGCGAGGCGGAATGGGTCATGGGATGATCAGTCGGGCAAGCATGAAGAGGTGGTCGAAGCCGGGGAGGAGGATCGCCACGCCGAGCCAGAGCATGGCGGAGTTGATGCGGTAGCCCTGCGGGATCATCGGGGTGGATGAGCGGTGGGATTCGGCCAGGATGCGGGCGGCATAGTACAACGATACGAATGCGCCGAGGATGCCGAGGTACAGCATGGCCATCGTGCTTCCGAACATTGGCCATGGGGATGTCCGCGGCGTTCCGAACGCGACATACATCACCGAGTTGTTCAGTTGCCAGATTTCGCCAGCGTGGCGCAGGCCGCTGACGGCGGCGATGCAGGCGATGAAGAGAGCTATCAGACGCAGGCGCTTGATGCCAAGGACGGCCGCGAACGGGAGGGTATCCATGGCGGCGATGATGTCGGTCCCGCATTCCGGGCAGGCTGCGGTGAGGCCGTCGCGGCGGTTGTAGTGGCATTTGGGGCAGGGGACATCGCGGGCGCGGAGGAAGAGGGCGGCGAGTTCGTCGGGGGTGGCGGGGGTTGGGTGTTGCATGTTCAGTCCCAGATGATTGCGGGGTCCGTTCGGTCTTGGATGTATTGGATTCGGTCGGGGAGCGCCCAGGCGTGTTCGATGAGTTTGCAGGTGAGGAAGATCAGGGCCGCGAGGGTCCAGAGGCGGGTTCGGCGGCGTGGGTTGTCCGCGGTGAGCAGTGCCCATATCGCGAGGATGGCCGCCGCCGTGGGGAGCAGGATGGTTGAGGCCACGCGCAGCGTCAGGATGGGCGGGTTGGGCGATACTTGCAGGTCATGTCGGAACCCGACGGCCGTGTAGGCGATTGACCACGCGAGGTCGACCCCGATGACCGCGAAGGCGACCATGATGAGCAGGGCCGCGGTGCGCGAGATTCGGTGGTTTGTTGGGGTGAGTGAGAGGGAGGTGCCGCATTCCGGGCACGCGGTGGTGGTTCCGTCGCGGCGGTTGTAGTTGCAGCTGAGGCAGGGGACATCGCGGTCACGGAGGTAGAGGGCGGCGAGTTCGGTGGGGGTGGCGGGGGTTGGGGGGGGCGTGTTGAGCATGGCGGATGGAGGTCAGAGGAGGGTGGTGAGCAGCGAGCCGATCGGGAGGATGAGTCCGGCGAGCAACGCCGCCACGGCGGCGGTGGCGCTTTGGGCGGCGCGGGGGTGGCGGCGGCGGACTCGGAGGATGGTCAGGATGGCGAAGATGCCGGCGGTGAGGAAGCCGAGAATCATGGCGATCTCTGGGATCGTCCACCCTTGCAAGCGCGATGTGCCCGGCGTGAACGATCTCACAACCTCGTAGGTCTGGATCGGGATGAAGATGGCGGCGAGCGTGATGAGCGTCCCCGCGAGCCAGTAGCAGGTCTTGGGATTGAGTTCGAGGGAGTTGCGTGCGATGGGTCGGAGGCGGAGGTGGTGGCCGCACTCGGGACAGGCGGGGGTGGTGTCGTCGCGGCGGTTGTAGTTGCAGGCTGGGCAGGGGACATCGCGGCCTTTGAGGTAGAGCGCGATGATGTCGGAAGGGGCGGCTTGTCCGGGTTCGGCCATAGGGGGCAGACTACCGGGGATTGCGGCGTGGCACAAGGGTCATCGGGCCAGAGCATGAGGATCGGCTCTGGGCGGTTTGCGGTCGACGGGGTTGTGTCACTCGTGGTGCGGGCGGTGGTGCTCAGGGACGGGCGGCGGGTTTGGCCGCGGGCGGTGCCTTCGGCGGAGGGGGCTGGGTTGTTCGCGGACGAGGTGCAGTCGGCTGAGTTTGAGCGGGAACGGCGGGCGAAGTCTTTGCCGGAGCGGGGCGGGCGGGGGCGGTTTGCCGAGTTGGGTGGGGGGCGGAGGGGGTTGCGGCGGGGCGGGGGGTCGGGGGCGGGGGGGGGTGGGGGGGGGGGGGGGGCGGGGGGAGGGGGGGGTGGGGGGTGATGGTGGGGGATTGCGGGTTGTCTGGGTTTGAGGTGAGGAAGCTGGCGCGGGGGGTGGAGATTTTGGTGCTGGGGATGATGTGCGTTGCGGGGCGGCCGGGCGGGGGGCTGGGCGTGGGGTTGGGGCGGGTGATGTTGATGGCGGCTTGGGGCTGGGGGCGGGGGATTGCGTCTTCTCAGCCGGGGGTGCGACGGGTTGAGCGGGGCGTGTTGGCGTCGCGTCGGGGCGCGGGCGTGCTGGCTGGGGCGGTCGGGTTTGCGGAGGAGGGGCGGTTTCGTGCCCGTTTCCGCCAGGCGGGCGGACCGGTTGTGGACGATCCGGCGATGGCGTTGGAGGCGGGGTGACGGGGCGGATGCCGATGGGGCGGGGCTGGGGTTGGGGGCGGGGTTGAGGGGGGGGGGGGGGGGGGGGGGGGGGGGGGGGGCTTGGGGTGAATGTGTTTGTGGGTGTGCTTGTGGTGATGCGTGTGGTTGTGCGTGTGGTACTCGGTGAAGTGGTAGGACTCGTGGTAGTTCAGGAAGTGGTATTGGTTGGCGCAGTGCGCATGGCCGAGGTCGCAGGCGACGGGGAGGATGACGACCTGGGTGGTGTGGTGGTCGTGAGGGCTGTGATGACTGTGATGCTCATGGTGGTCGTGGTAGGAAATGTGATCGACATGCACCGGTGTCGGGCGATGGTGAACCACGCGGGTGTGGTGGGTTGTTTGGCGCGTCGCGCGGTGGCAGCCGGTGAGCTGGATGGTGAGCAACGCGGCCAGCGTGAGCGCGGCGGGCGTGGCCATCGGACGGTTGGTGTGCATGGTCGGCTCCTTGCTTGAGCGTTGGTCCGTGGGGGGACCGTCGCTGCTCGGGCGGTGCTGACCGTTGATTTGGGGGAAAGCGGTTGATGGGCCGTCGTTGAGTTTCGTGGGTGGATCGGGGTTGGCTCGATCGGCTTCGATTCAGGCCCATTGCTTCACACCGAGCAAGCTTTGTGCAAGCAAGGTGTGAATACGCACAGGCGGGACGCCTGTGCCACCGTCGCACGAACTTTCATCATCCATCCGGAGGTGATCCGTGTCATTGGCGCCAGCGGCGGACGGCGACGCCGTCGCGGAAGGCGATGTTGAGGGCGTGTTGCTGGGTGGTGTCGGAGGAGCCGCTGAAGATGAGGAAGACGCTGCCGCTGCTGGAAGACTGGCGCGTCCAGCGCCAGGTGAGGACTTCCTCGCCGGTGTCGTTCGTGGCGCGGGAGGTGGGTTCGCCGAGCATGGTGACGGCCTCATCGGCGGTGGTCTGGAAGAGGACCACACGCGACTCGGCACCCGGATCGACTCGGTTGCCGCTGAAGGACGAGGAACTGTCCGATGTGACAAGGCAGCCTGGTAGAGCCGCAAGGATGAGGGCGGCAGAGGCCGCGGCGGCAATGCGGTGGGAACGAGGCATGGGCGGCTCCTTGTGTGGGGGGTGTTTGTGCGTGGACCGGTGGGAGGGATAGGGTGCTGACAGGTTATTGGGGTGATTGGGGTGGAAGTTGCGGGGTAGGGGGCAGAAGGGGGGAGGGGGGGAGAAGTCAGGGTTGGTTTCTTTCGTGCGCGGTTAGACGGGTTGGGCGAGGAGGTGTTCGGTGTCGCTCAGATCCGTACTCATGACGGTGATTTCGTCGGGGTCGGTGAGCTGCATGGCGACGAAGCGGGCGCGTTGCAGGCTGATGCGGGCCTCGGTGAAGCGGCCGGCGGCGTGGTAGGCGCGGGCGGTGACCTCGAAGAGGCAGGCGTGATCGAAGGGGGTCAGGGCGCGGTCGGTGCAGAGCTGGCGGCAGCGTTCGGCGTGGTGGAGCGCAGGCTCGGGGCGTTGGAGGGCGGCGTAGATGCGGGTGAGTTGCCAGTGGGAGCGGAAGTGCTGCTGCGGGCCGCCGACACGGAGCCAGAAGTGAGCGGACGCGTGGGCGGCGTGGACGAGTTCATCGTCCTGCTCGGGGGTGCGTTGTGGGGTGTCCAGAAGGGTCCAGGCGTGGTTGAAGAGATCGGCGGCGAGCTTGCGGTCTGATGCTGCGGTCATGGGCCGAGCATACGCGGGGGTGGAGTGGAGGGGGGGATGGCGGGTGGGAGAGGAGGGGATTGGGGGGACGGGGGGAATACGCTTTGCGAATGGGTGAGGCATCCGACAGTCTGGCACCGAGGGAGGCGGCGGTGGCGATCGTGCGCCGGCTGCGTGCGCACGGGTTCACGGCGTATCTGGCGGGCGGGTGCGTGCGGGACGAGCTGCTCGGGCGGGTGCCCAAGGACTTTGATGTCGCCACGGACGCGGTGCCGGATCACATCCGGGTGATGTTCAGGCGGACGGCGGAGGTCGGCGCGGCGTTCGGCGTGATGCTGGTGCGTGAGTTCGGGCCGACGATCGAGGTGGCGACCTTCCGGGCGGACGGGCCGTACACGGACAAGCGGCGGCCGGACTCGGTGAAGTTCAGCGATGCGCGGGCGGACGCGCAGCGGCGGGATTTCACGATCAACGCGTTTTTCATCGACCCGCTGGCCGAGGGTGATGCGCGGGTGATCGATTATGTGGAGGGGCGGCGGGATCTGACAGCGCGCACGCTGCGGGCGGTGGGGGATCCGGACACCCGGCTGGCGGAGGACCACCTGCGGGCGTTGCGCGGGGTGCGGTTCGCGGCGCGGTATGGGCTGGTGATCGAGGCGGGCACGGGCGAGGCGATCCGGCGGCACGCGGCGCGGCTGGAAGGGGTGTCTCGGGAGCGGATCGGGGAAGAGATCCGGCGGATGTTTACGCACGACAGCCGCGGACGGGCGGCGTGGCTGCTGGAGGAACTGGAGCTGGCGGCGGCGGTGCTGGGAGTATCAGTGCGGGCGTACGACGGGTCGGCGCTTGACGGGCTGGCGCCGGACGCTTCGTATGCGGCGGCGTTGATGGCCTGGCTCATCGGACGCGGACAATGGAACGCGGATGCGCCGGACCCGGCGGCGGTGACGGCCCTGCGCGCGGCGTTGCTGCTCTCCAACGATGAGCGCGATGCGTTGCGTGACGGTCTGCATGCTTTGGTGGTGTTGCATCGCGGATGGGATGATCTGGGCGAGGCGGGGCGCAAGCGGCTGGCGTCCGGCCCTGGGTTCGGTGACGCGCTGGCGGTGCTGATGGCGACGGATCGGGCACGGGCGGCCGGGGTGCATGCGGAAGTCGAGCGGCTGCGCGGACGGTTTGGGGGGCTGGCTCCGGCCGCGTTCGTGGATGGTGAGGCGTTGATCGCGATGGGGCTGCGGCCGGGGCCGCGGTTCGCGGAGATTCTGCGGAAGGTGTATGACGCGCAGTTGGAAGGGCGGGTGACCGACGCGGCGGGGGCGCGGGTGCTGGCGGGTTCGTTGGCGAGCGGTTGAGGGCTGGTGGTGGTTATGTGTGTGGGGTAGGGTGGGGATTGTGTGAAGATGAGCGGGGATTCACCGGCGGCCGGTGGGTGCTTTCAGATTCGCGATGGAACATGGTGAAGAGGGATGGTCGTGGCTTGCGCCCGGCCATTCCGGCCACGGACAAAGGGCGCCGTGGCGTTTTGAGAACTTCATGCAACACCTGTTGCAGGAGAAGCACCATGCTTGAGACCAAGAACAATCTGAACGACGACACGATCAAAGAGGTTCAGAAGCTGATCGAGATCAACATCGATAGCGCCAAGGGTTTTTCCGAGGCGGCGAAGAATATTGAGAACTCAACGGTGGCTCACTACTTCCGTGAGTGTGGCGTCCGGCGGGAGCGCTACGCGAGCGAGTTGCAGCAGCATGTGGCTCGATCGGGGACGAAGCCGGAGGAGTCGGGAAGTTTGAAGGGCGCGGTCCATCGCTGGTGGTTGGACCTGCGGGGAACCATTCAGAATGGGAATGAGCACGCGGTGCTGGCCGAGGCCGAGCGGGGTGAGGATGCGATCAAGGAGCGGTATGAGAATGTGCTGAAGGCGACCGCCGGGAGCGCGCTCAACGATGTGCTCCAGCATCAGTACGCGTCGATCAAGAGCGACCATGACCGGATCCGCTCCATGCGGGATGCGGCCAAGTAAGGCGTGGGCTGAAGATCTTCGGGGGGTGAATCATCCCCATCGGCGGCCCACTCCCCGCACGGCTTCGGACCAAGATCCTGAAAAGTCCCCGCCACGGACCGCCCGCGCCACAAGCCGGGCGGTCTGTCATTTTCCCTGGGCTTGGTGTGCCTGGCTCGCCGGGATCAGGCTTGAGCGCGTACCATCCACCGTAAATTTCCAGAATCATTTTCGGAGGGAATCCATGACCAGCCTGGCGACCAGTGACTTCGTGCCCGCGGATCTTGACGCTTCAAAGTGGGTGAATGTCGAGCCGCTGTTCGATGAGCTGCAGCGTCGGGTGGTCGGGTCGGCGGGTGAGTTCGAGGCGTGGTTGCTGGACCGGTCCGAGCTGGACGCGGCGCTGTCGGAGGCCGGGGCGATCCGGTACATCGACATGACCTGCGACACGGCATCGGAAGCGAAGAAGAAGGCGTACATGGACTTTGTGGAAGCGGTCGTCCCGCGGATCAAGCCGGCGAGCTTCGAGCTGGACAAGAAGCAGGCGGATTTGGCCAGGAAGTTTGATCTGGGCAAGCGGTACGCGGTGATCAACCGGGACACCATCGCATCGGTCGAGCTGTTCCGCGAGAAGAATGTGCCGATCGAGACGGAGCTGACACGGCTGGACACCGAGTACGACACGATCTGCGGCGGGATGACGGTGGAGTTCGACGGGGCGGAGAAGACGCTGCCGCAGATGGGGCGCTACCAGGAATCCACCGATCGGGCGGTGCGCGAGGCGGCATGGCGGGCCGTGGCGGACCGGCGTGCGAAGGACGCGGACGCGATCAGCGGGATCTTCGACACCATGGTGGCCAAGCGTCACGAGCTGTCGCTGAACGCCGGGTTCAGGAACTTCGTGGAGTACTCGTTCAAGGCCAAGCGTCGGTTTGACTACACGCCCGAGCACTGCTTCGCGTTCCACGAGGGGATCGAGAAACACCTGATGCCCTTCGTGGCCAAGCTGGACGCGGAGCGGAAGGCGGCGTTGGGCGTTTCCAGCCTGCGTCCGTGGGATCTTTCGGTGGACCCCATGGGCCGGGCCGCGCTCAAACCGTTCGAGGGCGGGGCGGATCTGGTGTCGAGGACCGGGCGGGTGTTCGAGCGGCTCAGCCCCGAGCTGGCGGAGATGTTCGCCAGCATGGGCGACGGGACGAACACCAGGGGGGCCGAGGGCGGGGCCAGCCTGGATCTGGACTCGCGCAAGGGCAAGGCGCCGGGCGGGTACCAGTACATGCGTGATCGCAGCCGCAAGGCGTTCATCTTCATGAACGCGGCGGGCCTGCACCGCGATGTGGAGACAATGGTCCACGAGGCGGGGCACGCCTTTCACTCGATGTACTGCGTGGACGAGCCGCTGGCGCACTACCGGCACGCGCCCATCGAGTTCTGCGAGGTCGCCAGCATGAGCATGGAGCTGCTGACCATGCCGTTCTGGGATGAGTATTACCCCGACCGGGAGGATGCGGACCGGGCGCGGCGTCGCCAGCTTGAGGGTTCGCTGGGTCTGCTGCCGTGGATCGCGACGATCGACGCGTTCCAGCACTGGATCTACAACCATCCGACGCACACGCGCGAGGAGCGGGCGGCGGCGTGGCTGAAGATCGAGGAGCGGTTCGGGCATCAGGGCCACCGGGTGGACTGGAGCGGGATCGAGTCGCACCGGCCGCTGATCTGGCAGCGCCAGGGGCACCTGTTCGGAAGCCCGTTCTATTACATCGAGTACGGCATCGCGCAGTTGGGTGCGCTCGGCCTGTGGCTCAAGAGCCTGGAGGAAGGGCCGGAGGCCGCGCTGAAGGCGTACAAGCGGGCGATGTCGCTGGGCGGGAGCAAGCCGCTGCCGGAGCTCTTCGCGGCGGCCGATCTGCCGTTCGACTTCGGGCCGGAGACGGTCGGCCGGCTGGTGGCACGGGCGGAGGCGGAGATGGCGAAGTTGCCGTTGTGATGGAGCGACAAAGTGTGGGCAAAATGTGGGCAATTTTCTCAGAGCAGCAAGCCTTACTAATCCAGCAGTAGACTCGCTGCTCAAGGAGGTGCCATGATGCACGCTGCATTCGCTGTAATCGTAATGTTCTTTAGCTTTACTTCTGCTGGTTTTGGGCAGGTCCAAGGAGGTGGAGATGTGCCGATCGCGCCTATCGACCCGGTTCCATTTTTGTCGTTCCAGGAACTTCTTTGGGACGACTTGTGGGGGGCCACTTTCGTGACCGGAGAGGATGGTTTGATGAGCGTTCAACCGGCAAGCGACCCCACGCACATACTGCACCGATTGGATTGGGACCCCGCCGAGAACTTTCTTGATGGCGAGATCGCAGCCGGGACGATGACCGGCGTTCAGGTGTGGGACATGGACTGGTTTGAAGATGACCCCCATTCGGCCGTTGTCATTCTCGCGGATGACTCGGAGTGGTCGGGGACTATCGATACGCAGATTTATGCGTTCTCAGGTCAGATTTCATCCGGGGGGGGGTATGAACCGTTCATCTTCGGGGTACTGTGGGAGTTGAACATTACCGAAGGTCCCGCAGCCGGGGGACAAAGCTATGTCTACAGCATGTGGGTGCCGCTGGGTCGCGCAGGCACGGCTGCCGCGGCATCCCAGGCTGCTGAAGAGATCGCATTCGAAGTGGTTCTACCGCCTTCGCCCACCGTCACACAACCTGCGACTTGCGCTTCCATTTACTCGGGTCGGGCATTCGATAACGCGAACGACTATCTGATCGGTATCGAAGCGTGTGGCGGAGACGGCATGACTGGTGCGGGGGTCGGTGCGGGTATTGGTGTCGGTATTGGTGGCGCGGGGGCTGGCATACCAGGAGCGGCAACGGGTGCAGGTATCGGTGCCGTCTTTGGATGGGCTATCGATAAGTTTACGGGTCGGTCCAAGTGTTTGAAGGAGGCGACGGAGAACTACAACAAGAATTACCGTCGCAATTGGAGATGCTATCAGGAGTGTTTGACCGCGGGCCAGTGGACCTGTGGGTAAAGGAATGGAACAAGCCGGTGCCGGGCCGTATCTCTTTGGCCGCCCTAGGGTTTGGGTCGTGTTTATACGGATTGTCTGGGCAAGCGCGCTGTTCCTGTTGATCGGTTGGGTGGGCCTCACCACCGCCTCTTGGTGCGGTGTTATCGGTCGTTCGGTCAGTGAGCGGTTGCTGTGGGTGGTCGTGATGGTCGGGCTTGGAGCCGAGGTCTTCGCGTTCGTGCGCTATTACCGGTATGTGCGTGTGAAGCGGTCGCTGGTGGAGCGCGACCAGATCCTCTGCCCCGGCTGCGCGTACCCGGTGTTCGTCGTTGACGACCCGGAGCCGGAGCGGGTCTGCCCGGAGTGCGGGTCGGCGCTGCAGTACGATGAGGTGGTGCGATCCTGGGCGCGGGTGCCCGAGCACCGGGCCATATTCCGTGAGTTAGTCGGCTGTCTGTGAAGTTGAGCGTGCGGCCGATCTGCCGTTCGACTTTGGGCCGGAGACGGTCGGCCGGCTGGTGGCGCGGGCGGAGGCGGAGATGGCGAAGCTGCCGTTGTGAGGGGTTGGAAGAGTTCGAGCGTGACAAGCACCCCGCGTGTGGCGCGGGGTGCTTTGCATATGACGGCGTGGGGGGCCGCTCCCTTGCGGTCGCGGCTTGTATTTATGCTTTGTCCATCGACTCGACGACATCGGTGATGGCGTTGAGGAAGGCCTGGCGGGCGTTCTTGGCGTAGGGGTTGAGTTTCTGGATGGCCTCGAAGAGTTCGGGGGCGTCGCACTCGGTGTTGTGCTTGAGTTGCAGGAGGCGGCGGTAGGCGAGCGTGGAGGCGGGCAGATCGGGCAATCGCATGGCGCACGACGCTCGCCCGATGAGGTGGGTCAGGCCCTGGACGAAGGCCATCTGCTGGTCGTGCTCATCGGCGGTCATCTCGATGAGTTTGAGCTTGAGCTTCTCGTCGAGGAAGGTGCGCACGCGGGTGTAGACATCATCATCCACGCGGGCGCGGCAGAGGACGATCGGCTCTCCATCGAGGGAGCCGAGTTCCTTGGCCGTCTGCGGCCCGAAGAGCGGGTGCATACCGAGGACCTGGGTGTGCCGGGGCAGGGTGCTGAGCATCCACTCGATGGGACGGAGCTTGACCGAGCCGACATCGCAGACCAGGGCGTGCTCGCGCATCAGCGGGGCGATGGTCACGCAGACGACGGGGATGGCCTGCACGGGCACACAGAGGATGACCGCCTCGGCGTGGGCCGCGTCCTCGATGGTCACGGGGTTGACGCCGAGATCGCGGACGGTGGCGTCGTCGGTGTTGGGGTCGTGGACGAGGACCTCGGTGTGGTGGCGGAGCGTGTCGGCGGCCAGCCGCCCGAACGCACCCAGGCCGATGAGGGCCACGCTGGTGATGGGCGGGGCCATGGGTGGGGGCGGAGTGGGCGGCATGGCAGGGCGGCTGGTGGGCATATGGAAGGGTATCGGTCTGGTGCGCTTGAGTCAGGAAGTGATCAAAAACTCACTTTGGCGGAGGGATTGGGGCTGGTAGGCTGGAGGAAAGGAGGTGCCGCATGGCGACCAGCATCGCACGGGTGACGGAGATCACGGCGCAGAGCGACAAGGGGTTCGATCACGCGATCCAGAAGGGGATCGAGCGGGCCTGCAAGACGCTGGACAATGTGACCGGGGCATGGGTCCAGGAGATGACGCTGGATGTGCAGGACGGGCACATCACGGCGTACCGGGTGAACATGAAGGTGACCTTTGTGCTGAATGATTGAATCTGGTACACTCCGAGGCATGCGCAAGCGGCCCCTCTTCGCCCCGTACCGACCCGAAGGCCGAGCCGTGCGGCGCACGCCGATGGAGGTGCGGGCTTGGCGCGCCAGCATCATTCTTTTCCTGATGCTCGCGCCGCTGGTCGGTGTTGCCTACGCGGTTGAGAACCTGACGGACGACACGCGGCTCCACAGGTTCACGCTGTATGCAGTGATGGGATTGACGCTGGCCGGGGTGGGTGTGCTCATGCGGTTGCCCGTCATGCGGGAGTGGTGGCGGGTCAAGAAGCACCTGCGGGGGGATCCGCGCGAGGTTCCGTGTCCGGGATGCGCGTACCCGCTGTTCGAGCCGTCGGAGGCGGAGCGGACGCACACCTGCCCGGAGTGCGGGCACATCACGCGCGAGGACGACGCGGTGGCATCGTGGGACCGGGTGGACGGCGTGCGCGTGCCGCTGTGGTGGGTGGAGCGGTTGATGAGGCACGGCACAGTGGAGAGCGGTTCCGTGGTGAACACGGATTGATTGTCATGCGCTGAGCCATACCGCGGTTGCGGAAGCCGCCACACAGAGCATGAGCAGCGCGATGGCGCTGGTTGTTCGCTCACTGGTGCGATTGGGAGGGACAGCCATCAACCAGATCGCGCAGGCGCCCGGGATGCTGGCGAACAAGACGAGCACGCCGAAATCGACCCATGCGTCCGGACCGGGCTTGCCGCGGGTGGAAGCATGAGTGAAACGCGCAAAGCCGATGGATCCGATGACAAGCGCACCCAGAGCCGAGAAGAAGATCCCGCCGCTGTGTTGGACCCGTTTGACCTTGGGAAAATTTCTGGCATCGTTCCCGCACTCCGGGCAGACCCCGTTCGGAAGCGACGATGTGTCGTAGCCGCAGGACCAGCAGGTGGTGCGGGCTTGCTTCATAGCGTCTTGAGCGCGCTCACAAGCGTGTCGATGTGCTCGCGTGTGTGGGCGGCGGACATCTGGATGCGCAGGCGTGCGGTTCCCTCTGGGACCACGGGGAAGCCGAAGCCGATGACGAAGACTCCCTTTTCGAGGAGCTTCTTTGACATGGCGATGGCCTTGGCCGTGTCGCCGACGATGATGGGGCAGATGGCGGTGGGGGAGTCCATCACCTCGAATCCGGCGGCCTTCAGGCTCTTGCGGGCGTAGGCGACATTGTCCCTGAGTTTGGCGACGCGCTGCGGCTCGGCCATGATGGTTTCGATCGCGGCGTTCGCGCTGCACGCGACGGTGACGGGCAGGGCGTTGGAGAACAGCGTGGGGCGGCCGCGCTGGATGAGCAGCTCGGTGACGCGCTTTGAGCCGGCGACAAAGCCGCCCGCGCCGCCGCCCAGGGCCTTGCCCAGCGTGCCGGTGAAGATGTCCACGACGCCGTTGGCGGGGTTGAAGTTGGGCGCGCCGGGGCACATGCCGAAGTGCTCGTGCGTGCCGCGGCCGGTCGCGCCCATCACGCCGTGGCCGTGGGAATCATCAACGACAAGGATGGCGTTGAACTCGTCGCAGAGCTTGCGGATGGCCGGCAAGTCGGCGACGGCGCCTTCCATGGAGAACACGCCGTCGGTGATGACCCAGATCTGGCCGGTGACATCCGGGTTGGCGCGGGCCGCGGTGAGTCTGTCGCGCAGCGAGCCGAGGTCGGCGTGCTTGTAGACGGTTTTGTGAACGCCCTTCTTGATGACGGGTGTCAGGCGGATGGCGTCGATGATGCAGGCGTGGTTGAGTTCATCGGAGATGATGATGTCGCCCGCCTCGCACAGCGTGGGGAAGAGGGCCTCGGTGGCGGTCCAGCAGGAGACGAAGGTGTAGGCGGATTCCGTGCCCATGTAACGGGCGATGGTGGCTTCGAGCGTGTTGTGGGGGGTGAAGGTGCCGCAGATGAAACGGACGGAGGCGGTCCCCGCGCCGTACTTTTTCAGGCCCTCGATGCCGGCTTCCACGACCTTGGGGTGGTTGGCCAGGCCGAGGTAGTTGTTGGAGCAGAAGCAGAGGGTGTCGCGGGCTTGGCTGTCATCACCGACCATGCGGACGACCGCGTCCATGGGCGAGTCGAGCAGGTGGAGGTGCTTGTACTGGCCGTTGTCGGCGAGGGTCTTGAGGATTTCGTCGGCACGGAGATCGAACGGGCGGGCGGTGGCGGTTGAAGCGGTCATGGCGGTCTCCCTCGGGTTGCGAAGGGGATGGTACGCGGGGGAGGTGGCGGATCGGGGGCGGGGTGGGCGTGGTGGGGGCGGGCGCGGTCGGCTGCCTCGCGGCCTGGCTCTGCGCGCG
>CAZXGL010000030.1:0-43346 GCA_964640595.1 uncultured Phycisphaeraceae bacterium
CAGGGATCAGGGATCAGGGATCAGGGATCAGGGATCAGGGATCAGCGATCAGGGATCAGGGATCAGGGATCAGGGATCAGGGATCAGGGATCAGGGATCAGCGATCAGGGAAGGAGCGCCCTTCGGGCGTTCTTTTTTATAATTTCCTGATCCCTGATCCCTGATCCCTGATCCCTGATCCCTGATCCCTAATCCCTTTCCGATGCCTTTCCCACAACCCCACTACACCGCCACGGCCGCTCGCGGGTCGCCCTGCATTGCCAGGTCGTCCACCTTCGGAGCCGTGGCGAGGGGTTTGCCCTTGTCGTCGGTGAGCGGGGAGTTGTCCGTGAAACGGCGGATGACCAGAACGGGGTGGGCCTTTTCGTGGGCTTCGAGCTGCTTCTCCAGGGCCTCACGCTGCTTGTCTGGCAGTTCCGTCCACTTGCCGCGTCCGCGGCACTTGGGGAAGCGCGAGCAGCCCAGCCACGGGCCTCGGACGCCGGAACGGAGGTTCAGCGGTGCCTCGCAGGTGGGGCAGGGCAGATCGGTGAGCAGGGCGGGCACGGAAGGAGCCGTGACCTGACCCTTCTTGTCGATATTCAGGATGATGCCGGTGTCCTGCGTCTCCCCGGATTCGAGCGGGGTGGTGAGGAAGGGACCGAAGCGCCCGGTCTTGCGGATCATCGGGCGGCCCGTTTTAGGGCACTTCACATCCACGAACTCGGCGAACTGCGGGCGGCCCTCGCGGTCGCAGGGGCAGGCGTAGTCGCAGTCCGGGTAGCGCGAGCAGGAGAGGAAGCGTCCGTTCTTGCCGAAGCGGTAGACCAGTGACGAGTCGCACTTCTCGCAGCGGTACTCCTCGGGCGCGGGCTTCACCTCGGCCTTGGCGTGGGTCATGGAGTCGTGGGCCTTGGCCAGCGACTCGCTGAAGCGGGCGTAGAAGGCTTCGAGCATCTGGATCCAGTCCAGGTGCTCGTCCTCGACCTTGTCGAGCTGGCCTTCCATCTCACGGGTGTAGCCGACATCCATCAGACGCGGGAAACCCTCGATGAGCTTGTCCGTGACGACCTCGCCCAGATCGGTCGCGTGCAGGGCGCGGGCGACCAGCTCGACATACTTGCGGTCCTGGATGGTCTGGATGATGGCCGCGTAGGTGGACGGACGCCCGATGCCCTCGGACTCGAGCACCTTGATGAGCGAAGCTTCTGAATAGCGGGCCGGGGGCGCGGTGAAACGCTGGCGGGGCTCGATGTGGAAGGGGTGAATGGGTGCCTTCTCGGCGAGTTTGGGCAGGTTGAGTTCCTCACCGCCGCCGGGCACGCCGGTGACGCGGTAGAAGCCGTCGAACGCGAGCGTGCGCCCGGTGGCGCGGAACAGGGCCTTGTTGCCCGCGCCGCCGCGGATGAGGACCTGGGTCTGATCCCACTCGGCGGGCACCATCTGGCAGGCGACGAAGCGCTCCCAGACGAGGGTGTAGAGGCGGTGCTCGTCGGGCTTGAGGACATTGCGGAGCGAATCGGGGTGCCGGGCGGGGTCGGTGGGGCGGATTGCCTCGTGGGCCTCCTGCGCGTCCTTGTTCGAGGATTTGTAGAAGTTGGGCTTCTCGGGCAGGTACTTCTCGCCGTGGGTGCGGGCGATGTAGGCCCGCGCGGCGGTGATGGCTTCGGACGAGATGTGCGTCGAGTCCGTACGCATGTAGGTAATCAGACCGACCGGGCCTTCACCGGGGATGTTCACGCCCTCGTACAGCGACTGAGCGGCCCGCATGGTGCGCTGCGCGCCAAAGCCCAGACGGCTGGACGCCGCCTGCTGCATGGTCGAAGTGATGAACGGCGGGACGGGGCGGGCCTTGGTGCGTTTGGTCTCGATGGACTCGATGGTGTACGGCGTGGCGGGGTCGCACACACCGTCGATGGAGCGGATCCAGCGGGCGGGGCCGCGGCCCTGCTTGTCCTCACGGGTGTGGGCTTTGATGTCGCGCAGGCCGCAGGCCTCGGCGATCTTCGTCACGGGGCCGGTCAGGTCGTGCGCATCCTTCTTCGCGAAGACGGCCTGGACCTGCTCGAGTCGCTCGCTGACGGCATCGGCGGTGAGCGCTTTGGGCTCCGGAACGATCTTGGCGCTGATGACGGAAGGATCGAACTTCTGGCCGTCGAACTCGATCAGCTCGGCGCGGATGGCGTCCTTCTTGCCCAGCCAGGCGTTCTGGGCCTTGACGGTGGCTGTGTTGCCCTTTTCGTCCTTCTCGGCGAGAAACTCGCGCCAGGATGCGCCGAGCTTGGCGGCACTCGCTTTATCCAGGCTGAAGTAGCCGTTGATGGTCCACGACTCGTCGGGCACGAAGGCGCGGATCTCGCGTTCGCGCTCGACGATCAGACGCACCGCGACGGACTGCACCCGACCGGCCGACAGGCCCCGCGCCACCTTCTTCCACAGCAGGGGCGAGACCTGATAGCCCACGATGCGGTCGAGGATGCGCCGGGCCTGCTGGGCGTTGACGCGGTCCTCATCGATGGGGTGGGGGTTGCCGAAGGCACGCTCGATCTCGGTCTTGGTGATGGCGGGGAAGATCACCCGCTTGGCTTCCTTGGAGGGGATGCCCAGTTCCTGCGCGAGGTGCCAGGCGATGGCCTCACCCTCGCGGTCCAAGTCGGTCGCGAACCAGATCTCGCCGCCGGAGGACATCGCGTCCTTGGCCGCCCGCTTCAGATCCTTAATGACGCCTTCCTTGCCCTTGAGAATCTCGTATGAAGGCTGGAAGCGCTTCTCGAGATTCACGCCGGGGACGGGGGACTTGTCACCCTTGGCGTTCTTGGCGGGCAGGTCACGCACATGGCCGATGGAGGCCATGACATGGTACTTGCCGCCCAGGTACTTGTTGATGGTTTTGGCCTTGGCCGGAGACTCGACGATGACCAGATCCTTGCCGGTTGCCTCGCCCGCTTTATAGGTTTGCTTGGAACCGAAACCGGTCCGCGCACCACGGCCCTTGGCGGGCGCAGCCTCTCCCGCACCCTGCCCGGCGGCCTTGGAGGCGGTCTTCTTGGTCGTTCGTTTGGTGGTTTTTTTGGCCATGCAGGATCCCGCCCCGCGGCCTTCTGGGCCCGGGGTCCGGGAGGACAGGGAAGACGGATTTCATGCCGGAGTCAAGCCGGACCCCGGGCTTTGGGGCCGCCGGCCCCCCTCGAACATTCACAAAAGCAGTTGTGTCACAACGATTTGCGCAATTTCATCAGGAGTTTTCTCTGCCGCCGAGATCCAGAGCGATCCGGCCTCCTCGCCACCCCCCCCGTTCCGGGTGCGGAAGCGGTTGAGCCAGGTCCGCTGGTTCTTGGCCAGGCGTCGGGTGTCGATCTTGATCTGCTCGGCCGCCAGATCGAGGAACAAGCGGTCCTCCAGATACGGGATCAACTGCTTGTAGCCAATGGCTTCGCGCGCCTGCGGGCCGAGCCGTCCGGCGGCCCACAAACCCCGGGCCTCCTCCGCCAGACCCGCATCGATCATGCCCTTGACACGGGCGTTGATCCGAGCGTTGATCGCCTCGGTGGGCCAGTCCAGACCGACCAGCAGGGCCTCCGGGCGGGCGGGGTGGTCCGCATCCCACTGGGCCTGCAGGGTGGTGATGGGCGTGCCGGTCTGGCGGAAGACCTCCAACGCCCGGATGGTCCGCCGCTCGTCGGCGGGATGGATGCGTTCGGCGGCCTTGGGGTCCACCCGATCCAGCTCGGCCCGACGCTGGGGCTGGGTCATGGCCCGCACAGCGTCCGCCACCGCGGGCGTGGTCTCCGGGGCATCAAACATGCCGTCGAGGAAGGCTTTGACATACAGGTTGGTCCCACCCACCACGATGGGGGTGACGCCGCGGGCGCGGAGGTCCGCGATCAGCGGCTCGGCCCGCTGGAGCCAGTCGTGCACGGTGAACCGCTCGGTCGGCTCGACCAGGTCGATCAGGTGGTGCGGGATGCCCTGCTGCTCCTCCGCAGTCGGCTTGGCGGTGCCGATGTCCATGCCGCGGTAGATCTGGAAGGCGTCGGCGGTGACAACCTCGGCGGAGATGCCCCGGTCACGCAGCGTGTGCGCAATGGCGATGGCCAGGGCGGTTTTGCCGCCGGCGGTGGGGCCGGTGATGACGGGGTAGGTGGACACGGCGAGAGTGTATGAAGGAATCTGGAATCCTTACACATGCAATGAGGGATCAGTCCGTGTCACTGCCTGCATAAATCGCTGCCCAACCGAGGGATGGGCAGATCACGCAGAAAAAAAAGTCGATCCAGTCGTTCCAGAACCAAGTACTCAGTTCAGGATCAAGGGCGATGACCTCATACTCGGTCTCTTGGGGAAAAACTCGCAAATAGCGACTGATCCGCTCTCTGCATGGCTCTAAATTATAAACCGCCGGAGCATACGCCCCGCTGGTCAGACCGAACAACAAAGCATCCCCGATAAATGACTGATCTACCATCGCCATGCCACCATCGAGCAGACGATCTCGATCGAGACCCGTAAGTACATCGGGCATAACGCCAGCATCAGCCATGCCATGCACAAGTGACGCACAAGTATCCGCCAAACTTTGATTCGGATAGTCTGTGACCGAAGCAAAAGCACAGGCGAAACCACGATTGACAAACCGGGATGAGATCTCCGCATGCACCGGAAGAATGTCTTTCCCATAAGCGGGATTCCAGAGAACCCCACAATCCGATATACCAAGCGTGGCGAACTTCCTCGTTGACTTGATGACCTCAAGTTGACGGAATCTGCCCTCAATACAGCGGCTTCGATAGCTTCCGAAGTCCTTGGGGCGTTTGGGGTTCTCCCCTCGTGTTTTTTCTCGCCTGCTCATTCTGGTCGGTGCCTCTCTACTCGGCCTTAGTCTCGGCCGTGGCAGCTTACCCTGCGGCCTGCACGAGCCGAACCGGGTGCTCTCTGATCTTCAAGAAACGAGCATTTACTTCGCGCCTTCAACTCAAAGGGGAGGGATATTTGCGGCTTCCAGGGTTTGCGCTGGGCTCCACCCGTGACAACGGACAAACGGCCTTTCGAGCGTGTGAATCCTTCGGGTGCGGGATTCGTATTTGCTCGGCCGGGTTGAGGGCACCGTCGGCGTTTGGAGCTTGTCGTTGCCCGCCCCCCATGCTCGTAGTCAGAGTTGCAGTCGGAACGGAGCCATCGGCCTGCCCGCCAAGGGTTCGGCGAAGTGCACCAGATTGTACACGATCGCTCCAATCAGCCCCCACCACCTTCGCCACGCCACGCCCCCCGCCGCGGAGGTCGCTGAGGCTGTGGTGGTTGACCTCCACCTTCCCGCAGAGCCAGATGTACGACCGGCACAGCCGAGCCAGCTCGCGGTCGCTGCCCACCCCGTCCACGCAGGCATAGAGCCAGAGGGCCAGGAGCAGTCGCGGCGCGATGGCCGGGGCTCCCGGCCGCCCCGTGCGGGGCTCGACTGACCGCTCCAATACCCCGATATCGACGCGTTCTACGAAGTCTCACACGAGCCGGGCGCGGTGGTCCCGGCTGAACTGGGCATTGAGGCACGCGTCCTCAAGGACCTGCTGACGGCGGTCGAGAGACCGTAGGCGGGAGCGAATTACCTAGACTTCTCATACAGAGCACATTCGCGCCGAACATCAACCGGTTGCGCACCACTCGTGGACACCCGCCTGCGTCCCGTTGAATCAGGCAGTCGCGGCTTGTCGTGCTGCTCAAGTCCCGATCGTGTCGCCGAACAGGCGGATGTGCAGGCGGTCGCCGTAGCGCCAGCCGCGTTCGCGGCATGCCTCGACGACCCACGCGACGGAGGCGGAGTCGGGCACGGTGACACCCTCTGGCATCAGGATCACATCGTCCGGCTTCCAGCCCCGCAGGCGGGCTAGGATCGACTCGATCTCCGGCAGGTCAGCGGGCGAGGCGACCACGAACTTGAGCTGCCGGTCTGGTGATGAAGCGACCAGTTCGTTCAAAGCCTCGAAGCTGAGGCGGCGTTGATCGTGGCGGCTGGCCCACGCACCCGACGGATCGCGCGGGTCACCGATGGGGGTGGAGTTGGCCAGCTTGGGCGAGATGCTCATCAGGTGGCACCGCACGCCGGGGAGGGTGACCGTGCCTGCCGTCTCGATGGTGATGTGCATCCCGCCCGCGTGCAAGGCTTGTGTGATGGGGACCAGTTGCGGGAAGATCATCGGCTCGCCGCCGGTGATGACGGCGTGGCGGACACCGGCCCCCCTCCCCCCTGGCTTCTCGCCAGCGAGCGCTTCCTGAACTACCTCACCGATCGTGCGTTTGACCGACTCGGGGTTCCAACTGGCGTAGGGCGTGTCGCACCAGCGGCAGCGCAGGTTGCACCCGGCCAGACGCAGGAACCACGACGGCACACCGGTCAGCTTGCCCTCGCCCTGGATGGACACGAATGTTTCCGAGACGGGAACGGATCCGTCCGGGCCATGCCCCGGAGCGCGCGGGCTTGCATGGTCCTCGATGGGCAATGACACATCGTCCATCACGCGGTTCCCATGTATTTCGTCGGGTCCGGCACGCCGGCCCGCTCGAAGCCGAGCTTGCGGAGCTGGCAGGAGTCGCAGTGGCCGCAGGCCAGCGCCATGCCGCTCTGGACCACGGGGTCGTAACACGAGTGGGTCATGCCGTAGTCCAGACCCAGTGCCACGCCGGTGCGGATGATGTCGTCCTTGCCCATGCCGATCAGGGGGGTGTGGATCGTGAAGCCGTTGTGTCGCATGCCGTCCCTGGTCGCCAGATTGGCGGTCTGCTGAAAACTGGCGATGAACTCGGGGCGGCAGTCCGGATAGCCGGAGTAGTCCACTTCGTTGACACCGATGAACAGATCGTGCGCGCCCAGTGTCTCGGCCAGGGCCAGGGCGATCGAGAGGAAGACCAGATTGCGCGCTGGCACATAGGTGATGGGGATGTCGTCCACCGATCGGTCGGCCATCCGGTCCTTGGGCACGGCCAGGACCGGGTCGGTCAAGGCGCTGCCGCCGAAGGAGCCGGTGTCGATCGGGAAGACGCGGAATGACACAGCCCCGAGCGCCTCGGCCACCTGGCGGGCGGCGTTCAGTTCGTGCCGGTGACGCTGGCCGTAGTCGAAGGCCAGCGCGTGGCAGGCGAAGCCCTGGTTCCGGGCGATGGCCAGCACGGTGGCGCTGTCCAGCCCGCCGGAGAGCAGGACCACGCCCGGGCGGGCCGGGGCATTTCGGGATGGTTGCGGCGTGGCCATACCCAGGAACGGTACGCCCGAAGTGCTCCGGGTCTTGGTATCCTCCCGGAGTGGAACACCCGATGGTGCGCGAGGATCTGCGGGACGAGATCCCCTGGCTGGAGCGCCGGGGCACGATTCGCTGCGGGTTCGATCGGGCCCACTTCCGTGTCCATGCCGTTCTCATGGGCGGCGTGGCGGTCGGTTGCGGGGTGTTCATGCTTGTCCGTGGGCAGGCATGGAGTTCCGCCGTCGGTTCCGGGGCCGCCCTGCTCGGGCTGTTTGGCGTGGTGCTGGGGCTGATCTATGTCCGAACTGTTCGCTGCGTGCTGGAGGTGGACTTTGACCGCTCGGAGTTCCGTCTGCACCACTTTGTGTACCCGCTCGGCTTCTGGGACATCCGCCGGAAGCCGCTCGTGACCGTTCCATTCGGTGAGGTCCGCGGCGTGTCCATGCAATCCACCAAGAAGCGCGGCCGGGCAGCCTTCATCGGCACCGAGCGGTCGCGGTTCCTGGTGTCCGAGGACATCCGACACTTCGATAGGATCGTGCGCCTTGCCACGGAACTGGCCGGGCCGGACGGCAACGCCGCGATGGGCCGGGAAACGGTTTTTCGGATGTGGATCCCCGCCCTGATCGGGGGCGGGCTGGTCTGCCTGCTGGCCTGGATCGCCGTGGGGCTGGGCTGGATCTGACCGCCCCAACAACTGCCACGGGATACCCCAAACGGGCTTTGGATGCCGCCTTTCCGTCCCGAGGCCCGACAGGGTATTTTTTGCAACACTTTTTTTTCGATTCGGTTAGACTGATTCCATGCCGATGTCGCTGCTCAGCGCGACGGTGTTGCGGGTCCGCCCCGTGGGCGTGACCGGCGATTTCTGCCCGGTCTGCCGGCAGGAGCGCCGCTTCCGCCTGGCCCAGGCAGAGTACCGGCGGGTGGTCCTGCTGGTCGACCGGGGACGCGCCGGACAGGAGCATCACGAACTCCTCTGCAAGTCCTGCGGCTGCGTGGTGGAACGCCCCGCTTCCGAGCGCCCGATCCCCCATGCCCTCCAAGCCCCCGCAAGGCGGGCCGCCGAAGCATTCGAACCGGAATGCCTGCCGATCGTCCGCCACCGCATCGACGACTGCACTCGGATGGAAGCGCTGCGCAAGTCCGGCAAGGTCCGGCCCGAAACGCGGGAGGAGATGATCCGCCACGCCATCCACTGCTTCGCCCGGATCTATGACGAACCGTGGACGGCGCGGATCACGCCGCTGGCCAGCGCCGCACTCTTCTCGGCGACGCTCGCTTCGTGCGTGCTGTCATACTTGGCGTGGACGCGCCTGGACCACCCGTGGCTTGCATTTGGCGTGCTGCTCGGCGCGGCCGTCCTGTGGATCGGGCTGTGGCACTGGGTCAACACGCACTCCCCCCGCGCCCGGGTCCGCATGTGGCTGGCGATGGCCCTGGCCCCGCTGGACCCGACCGAGGCCGAGATCCGCCAGGCCCGCATGGAACTCCAGACCCATCGCATGGGCGCGGGATTCAAGATGAGCCCGGCCAAACTGCGCGGACACATCGACCGCATCCGGCGGTCGGGGATGGTTCCGGGGTGAGCGGGCGTACGGATTTTGCCGTACGATCCATCCAGTGATCATCATCGGAACAAAGGTCGGGAAACGCTGGGTCGGCTTTGCCGCCGAATACTGCACCGTATGCCGTTCGGCGAGTGTGATGCGGATCCGTGAGTACCGGATGAGCCGGACGATCTACTTCGTGCCCGTGACACCGGGCAAGCCATTCCAGCTCTGGGCCACCTGCCACGGGTGCGACAGCCGCTTCGTGCGTCCCGTGGGCCACTACGCGAGCCTGCTGACGGAAGCATCCCCGCTGGACGATCTGGCTTTCCGAACCAACCCGAGCCTGCGGGCCGAGGTCGCGACCCGGGAAGAGCACGAGATCGCGCTCCTCGATGGCAGCGCCGATCAGCGTGCAAGGTTGATTTCCATTGATGAAGCCATCCGCTCGCTTGAGGCTGACGCCGTCAGCCGGCAGGTATCGGGGCGCTATGAGAGCGTGACCACGCTGGTCGCGGCAGCGGCGATCGCCCTGACTGCTGCCAGCGCCATCGCCACCGTGGCGGCCCCCCGCTGGGTGTGGCCAGCGGGTGTTGCGTCCGGCCCGTTCTGGGTGTGGCTGGTCTATCGCGCGGTCCGGGGCCAGACGCGGGCACGCGGACGCATCGTGGATCAACGGATCGCCCGCGCCATTGCCTTTCTCGATCCCACCGACGAGGAACTGCGAATCGTCCGCGACACGCTCGCTCGCGCCGGCAGCTCGGTCGCCAAGGGCCTTGACCTGGCGCGTCTGCGTCGGTTGATCGACGGGCAAATCAATTAAACCGACCCTCCTGACTGATCCATAGCCGGGCCTTAATTGAGGCAAAATACCAAATGATATTCCCCCTTCATGTGCTTGCCGTCGCGGCCATCGTACTTCCAGCAAACGCCCAGATTGTCCTCCGCGCTGATCATCTGCCCTACGCGCAGGCCCAGGCGACACGGGCCATTGAGATCGCCAGCACCGAAGCAGCACGGTTATGGTCGCTCGATGCCGGCCCGGTGCGGGCGGACCTGACCCTGCACGCCGAGCAGAAGGGGTACGAAGCCGCGGATCAGGAACTGACCGGGGGGCGGTTCCGGCAGAACGGCGCCTTCGCCCTTGATAATCAGGCCCATGTGCTTGTCCAGCCGACACTCTCCGAGGAGCGGATGCGTGAACTTGGGCTGCCGATGCAGACACTGCGGCTGATTGGGCACGAAACGGCCCACCTTGTCCGCAACACACTACCAAACCGTGCGTCGCACCCGCACTGGCTGGCCGATGCCACCGAGCAGCTTGTGTCGGCCCACACGGCCCGCGCAATGGGCTTCGCACCGGAGCGGGGCGCGGACCCGTGGACCTCGACCCAGATCCGTCGTTTGCAGAGTGCCAACGAGGACGGACGGATGCCGAGCATCGAGGATTTGCTGTCCGACGGGCAGGGTAGTCTGAACAACTCGGAGCGATACGCCGCACGGTGGGCCATCGGTGCGTGGCTGCAGGACACTGGAATGCTGCAAGAGGTATTGGCCCACGCACGCCGAACCGGGGGGGGACGCGGCTATGCCGAGCAACTCCGAACCTATGTGCTTGAGTCCGTGCGGAGCGCGGGGATCAGTGAACCGGACGAGCACTTCCGAGCGTGGATCGCTGCCCAGCCCGCGCCATGGGACGAGGCCATCCGATCACTCGCCGTGGACGCGGAGGATGCGCAACGCTGGACCCAGATCGCCTTCCTGAACTCGAACGCCGTGGCTTGGACGACCGCCGCCCAGCCCTCGGAAAGCTACACGCTGCGGGGGCGGGTGCGCATCCTGCCGGGAGATCGCACGCAGATGAATGTTCTGCTGGCGCGGAGCGAGACCGGCTTCATCAGCATCGCCCTGACCGCCGGCTGGGGCGTCACGGTGTTCCATTACAGTTCGTCCGAGAACCGCTGGACCCGGCTGGCAGCGCGAGAGACGGCAATCCCGACGGATGGACCAGTACCCTTCAGCGTTCACGCAACCAACGGACGGGTCCGGGTCATGATCGAGGGCAGGCAGATCGTCGAAGCGGCCAGCCCGGTCCCGCTCGATGGTCCTTGGGGCATCGGGGCCCAATCCGGCTCCGCCGGCATCTGGCAGATGCCTGGAACTCGCCACCGACCCCTGACTCCCACCCAGCCCATTCCCCGGCAGACTCGGAAAACCTAGGATTCGGGCGTGAAACGGTTCCGTTGGCGACAGTTGGGCACCTGCCCGTTCACCTGCCCTGGGTGTCAGGACGCGGTGCTGCATGACCGCAAGCGGGTGGTGATCGAATCCAGGAGGCTGTTCCGCAAGGCGGTCGACCTGCCTTACGCCGAGATGGTGCGGTGTCCGCAGTGCGGGCATGCGGCGATGGTTGAGCGTGGGTTTGGGGACGGCTTTCGACCCCTGACTGGCGAGGAGCCATACGACGCGCTGATCCGCTTCTTCGGGCGTGACCACCGGGAGGTGGCGTTGGCCGACGCCTACCGCAACGCGAAAGTGGATCTGATGTCCAACGATTCGCGCTGGCAGTTGATGCTCAACGCGTTCGCGCACGCGAGTTATGAGCAGTTCGTGCCGCCGGTCGGGTCCATCCCGCGCCGGACGACGCTCAGCCGCATCACGGCCCTGCTCAGCGGGCTTCTGGTCGTCATCGTGGGATCGTCCATGCTTTTCACCGTGCTCACGGCAGTGCTGCCCGCTCATCCCCACCCCGCGCAGGATGCGCTCACCCTGGCCACGATGATCGCCGTGGGCACCGGTGTGATCGGCGTGGTCGCAGTCAACGCATGGTGCTTCTGGAAGGAATGGTCGGTCGAGATCCACCGGCGTCGGGCCACGGGGCGCGTGCATCACTCGCTGGCCCGGATGCTCGCGGGCCTGGACGCCGACGGCTCCACCCTGCGAGACGCCATGAAGACCGCCGCGGGGAACAAGTGGGTCACGGCCACGATCGATCCGGAGAAGATCCTGGAACTGATCGAAGCCAACGCGGCGAGCAACAGGCTCCGCGCGGATCCGGCAACGCCCGCTTCGCCAAGCGACGCGACGGCCAAGAAGCCGCGCGCAAAGTGAACGGATGCGGCTCGCGCCGGAGCGGCTTTGTTTTTGAGAGTACGCCCACGGTGTGTCCTCGAATCGTGGGGTACTTCTTCGCATGGGTTCGGCTGCAAGTCGGCCCCGCCCGCTCCCTCGCGGTCGCAGGCTGTTGATCACACCCGCTTCTTCAACACGCCCGCGTGGAAGCCGCGGCCTTCCTCCCGGAACTTGCGCTCGAAGTTGGTGCCCACCAGCTCGCCCTCCCGCGCCGAACCGGGGCGGTCGAAGGCGAGGCGTTCGAACGGTTGGGCGGGCAGTGCGCCCAGTTCCCGAGCCACATCGACGGGCACGCCGGGGATGTCTTTGGACGCGGGCGCTTTCAACCCATCGAGCACAGACCACATGGCGAAATGCGCCTCGTCCCAGGCCCAGAGTTCGTCGTGATCGGTCACGACACGCAGCTCGCCGCCGGGGGCGAGGGCCTTCCACGCATCGAGCAGGAAGCGGTGCTGGACCACACGATTCTTGTGGTGCTTGCGCTTGGGCCAGGGGTCGGAAAAGTACAGGTGGATGACCGCACAGATCCCCGCCGGGCAGCGCCAGCGCAGGAACTCCGTCGCGTCGGCCCGCAGCAGACGGACATGCAGGAACGAGCCATCGGCCTCGCGACGCCGGCGCACCCTGTCCGCGGCGTACGCGCAGAACTCACCCGCCCACTCGATGCCCAGGAAGTTCGTCTCCGGCTCCAGCTCGGCCTGCTGGACCAGGAATGTGCCCTTGCCCGAACCGATCTCCAGCTCGAAGCGGCGCTCCGGGTGCGGGAACCACTGGCGTGGGTCCATCCGCCCGGCGTTCGGGTCGGTCAGGATCGAATCGGGCAGCGTGCCCAGCTCTTCCTGCGAGATCGCCACCACACCGGGTGCGGGGTCAAGCGGGCGGCCGTGTCCAAGTCCGAAGCTCATGCGGGCAAGTGTAGATCGGGCAGGTGAACGGAAAGTGGCACGCGGCCGTGCAAAGTCCCTCGCGGGGAGGCAGAAAAATCACGGACAGCGCTGAACGCGGAGATCCGAAGCGTTTCGATGATGCTTCACGGTTCCCATGGCTTCGGTGTGTTCCGATGGTCGTGGCGGGATTGCACACGATGACCCTCATGCGATGCCTTCCCCATCGTGAGTGTCCTCGCGTTGAAACCACAAGCCTTGTGCAAGCCCTCTGTTAGCGATCGCGCCTTCCGGCTTGTTCGGGAGCGCACACCGCGTGGCGTGGGCACGAGATCAGATGATCGTTGACCAGCCCGCAGGCCTGCATGAAGGCGTACATGGTGGTCGGCCCGACGAAGCGAAAGCCGCGGGATTTGAGGAGTTTGCTCAGGGCTTTCGATTCGGGGGTCTGGGCGGGAAGGTCGTTCAGGGTTTTGCGTTGGTTCTGGAGGGGTTGGCCACCGACGACGGACCACGCCAGATCCGCCAGCGTTTCGCCCGCGTCATGGACGCGTCGGAGGGCCTTGGCGTTGTCGATGGTCGATTCGATCTTGAGGCGGTTGCGGACGATGGAAGCATCGCCCATGAGCCGCTCGACATCCCTCGGGGTGAAGCGGGCGACCTTGACGGGGTCAAAGCCCTTGAACAGCGTGCGGTAGCCCGCGCGTTTGTTGAGGATGGTGGACCAGCTCAGCCCGGCTTGCGCGCCCTCCAGCGTGAGCATTTCGAACAGGTGGGTCTCGTCACGGCTGGGCACACCCCACTCGGTGTCGTGGTAGACCGCTTCGGCCTCGGACTTCGCCCATGGGCAGCGGGCTTGCACGACAGACTTGTTCGCCATGTGTCAGGATAGTCCGGGCGTGGGCGGTCGGCTCGTTCAGGCGGCGTCGGATCAAAGTTCTACAGTGACCGCCTCCAGCACCCGTCGACAGCCCTGTACAACGAAGGACACCATGCTCCGCCTGACCGGGATCCATCTGCCGCTCGATCATGCGCCCGAAGCCATCGCCCGGGCGGCGGTGGCGCGCATGCGGATCGCGCCGGACCGGCTGATCTCCTGCACGGTCGCCCGACGGGCGCACGATGCCCGCAAGAAGGCCGCCATCCTCCTCGTCTATTCGCTGGATGTTGAGGTCAAGGACGAGGCCGAGGTGCTCAAGCGGTTCGCCGACGACATTCATGTCCGCCCGACGCCCGACACCGACTATCGCTTTGTGGGCCACGCGACCGATGCAACCGCCCCACGACCGATCGTGATCGGTGCCGGACCGAGCGGGCTGTTCGCCGCGCTGATCCTTGCGCAGATGGGCTTCCGCCCGATCATTCTCGAACGCGGCAAGGTCGTGCGCGAACGCACCAAGGACACCTGGGGCCTGTGGCGACGATCCGTCCTCAACCCAGAGTCCAATGTGCAGTTTGGCGAGGGCGGCGCCGGGACCTTCTCCGACGGCAAGCTCTACAGCCAGATCAAGGACCCGCGCCACCTGGGCCGCAAAGTGTTGACCGAGTTCGTCAAGGCCGGTGCCCCGCCCGAAATCCTCACCGAAGCCCACCCCCACATCGGCACTTTCCGCCTTGTCAAGATGGTCGAGAGCATGCGGGCCACCATCCAGAATCTGGGCGGCGAGTACCGCTTCGAGAGTCGTGTGACGGATCTGGATGTGGAAACAAAGCCCGACGGCACACGCCAGGTCCGCGGCGTGGTGCTCGCGAACGGGGAGCGTGTCGCCTCGGACCATGTGGTGCTCGCGATCGGGCACAGCTCACGCGACACCTTCCAGATGCTGCACGACCGCGGCGTGTTCATCGAGGCCAAGCCTTTCTCCGTGGGATTCCGCATCGAACACCCGCAATCGCTCATTGACAAGGCGCGTTTCGGTCCCAACGCGGGCAACCCCATTCTCGGCGCGGCCGAGTACAAACTGGTGCATCACGCCGCCAACGGGCGGGATGTCTATTCGTTCTGCATGTGCCCCGGGGGCACGGTCGTTGCCGCCGCCTCAGAAGCCGGGCGTGTGGTCACGAACGGCATGAGCCAGTATTCGCGCAACGAGCGGAACGCGAACGCGGGAATCGTCGTCGGCATCTCACCCGAGAAGGACTACCCCGACGGGCCGCTGGCGGGCGTGGCGTTCCAGCGTCGATGGGAAGAGGCCGCCTTCGCCGCCGGCGGCGGCACCTACGCCGCGCCCGCCCAGCGCGTCGGCGATTTCCTCGCCCAACGCCCGAGCACGCGCCTCGGCGAGGTCGTCCCCTCGTACAAACCCGGCGTGCTGCCGACGGATCTGACGCCGTGCCTGCCTGATTTCGCCATCGCCGCCATCCGTGAGGCCATCCCTGCGTTCGCCGAACGCATCCGCGGCTACGACATGGACGACGCCCTGCTGACCGGTGTGGAGACGCGCACCTCCTCACCCATCCACATCAAGCGCGATGACACCTTCCAGAGCATCAACACCCGCGGCCTGTTCCCCGCGGGCGAAGGAGCCGGGTACGCGGGCGGCATCCTCTCGGCTGGCGTGGACGGAATCAAGGTGGCCGAGGCGGTGGCGAAGAGCGTGCTGGGCCTGGCCGAGACGATCTGAGCGGCGGCCCGGGCCATGCGGAAACGCCCGTATCATGCGGGATGCCACAGATCAGCACCTTCCTGACATTCAACGACCAGGCCGAGGAAGCCGCCCGCTTCTACACGACGGTCTTCCCCAACTCGAAGATCACGCGGATCGCGCGATACCCCGACCTGGGGCCGCAGTCGCCGTTCAAGACCGGGGCCGTGATGACCGTCGAGTTCACGCTTGACGGGCGCCCGTTCACGGCCCTGAACGGCGGGCCGCAGTTCTCGTTCAGCCAGGGCTTCTCCATCTCGGTGCTGTGCGACACGCAGGCGGAGGTGGACGAGTACTGGGGCAAGTTCGTGGACGCGGGCGGCACGCCCGTCGCCTGCGGCTGGATCACCGACCACTTTGGCGTGTCCTGGCAGATCGACCCCAAGCTGCTGATCGACCTGATGAACGACCCGGCGACAGCCCCCAAGGCCATGCAGGCGATGATGGGGATGGTGAAGATCGAGAGTGCGGAGTTGGAGCGGGCGGTGCGGGGGTGAGGGTGCTGGACCACATCACATAGTGTGTAGAGGCAGAGCGCGGCACATGTTGATCCCTCCATCACGGGTGTCCGTTTCAGCGGAATCCGCTGATCAGTCAGCCCTCGCCTGATGGGTCGTCTCGATGAGAAGTGTGCGATCTGTGCCGCTAATCGACCATGTTTGGATGCGAATGGTCCGGACGTTCGGGTGCTCGATGCGTTGTTCGATGCGCGTGGTGGTAGTGTCATCGGCACGCTCCGCGAGGATCACGATCGCATCGCCATCGGATTTGGCGATCCCTTCGTCGATCGAACCAGAATCGTGGATGGCGATGGTGTGGATGGCCTTGGTGTGAGGGTGAGGATAGAAGATCGTTTCGGAAGTTTGTTTGTTGGTGCGCGTGTCGATGGTACGCATCAAGATCGCTTCGTTATAGGGAATCCACGCAAAGGTGGTGAGGGTGGTATCGGTTCTCCACTCGGACTGGAGGAGGGGGATGAACGCAGTCAGGTGCTTGATGTGTTCGGGTGGTTCGGTTGCGGTCGGCGGGAGCGGGGTGACATCGTCGTGCCAGGTATAGGACCAGCCGGTCATGGAGGGGTCGACGGGTTGGCCCTGGTCTTCGACCCAGTGGTTGGTGTAACTGGTTGGAGTGTCGAAGGTCCAGACGGATGAGATCTTTCGCGTAGGCTCGGGGATCCCCGAAAAATGCTTCAGGTCGTAGTAAAGAGTCATGTCGAAGTGGGTGTTGAGACCATCAAGTGGGGTGAGGGTTCCCGTCTGGATGAGATGGGGCGCGAAGAGCGCGAGCACGGCGATTTCATTCCGTTGGGGGTGGTGGTAGATGACTCGGAAGGACCCGAAGACGGCTTGGCTTGTGGCTTTGCTGTTCGAGGTGACGGAGGTCAGCGCCTGCCTTGATGGTCCCCATGTCCAGACATCGCGCTGTTGGATGCCGTTGGCTGGAGTAGTGCGCCATTCGCCACGAGGGAAGTGGGCAAGGTGGGCGAGGAGATGGTCGGGTTGTTCGGCATTGATGTGGTCGATGGCGGCCTGGTGGTCGGACCAGATCGCGTGGGCATCAGAGCCGTCTGCGCGCGTGTGGGGTGTGAGCATGGACAGAAGTGCGCCGACGAGGCAGGTGCACGCGCGAGAGTTGAGTTGGTGCATCGGAAGCTTTCTGCAGCGGTCTGCGGTCTTCGCGCGTACTACAAGGAGCAAGTCCGTGTGGACCCAACGCGGTCTGAAGGCGGGGTATTCCATCTGATTGGGTTCACCGAGTTCGGAGTGCGGAGGTGGGATTCCTTGCTTGTGAGCCCGGGCGGCCGGATTCGGACTTCGATTTAACATCTGCTCTGAGCCTCCTGCCATCGCGATGGGGGCGTCCATTTTCAAGCGAATCCTATTGAAACGACGACGAATCCCCCATGCCGCGCCCCCGACCGATCCACCGCGTTTCCCTCTCCGTGCTAGCCGCTGGCCTGGCCATCGGCCTACCGCTGGGCGGGGTTGGTATGACCGGGTGCTCGTCTTCGTCCAAGAAGACCTCCCGCGACCCCACGGTCACGACCGAGATCGTCAACGCCTCCACGCACACCATCCGCGTCAGCCTGCACCTCGGCGACCGCGTGCGGCTGGAGGGGCGGCCGGTGCAGCCCCGCCAAGACGGGCGAGCGGTGGAGATCGCGCGGGGGCAGGGGGAGGCCGTCACCATCCGGCGGCCGCGGGAGGCGGTGTTCCTGGGGACCAAGCCGGACGATGAGCTGGTGTACTGGTTGCGGACCGAGATCGTGACGGCCAGTTGGGAGCAGGACGCGGTGTTCTGGTTCGAACTGCTCGGGCCGCCGGCCAAGCAGATCACGGTGCGCAACGCCACGGCGCGCGGGGCGACCGGGCTGATCGCGGATTCGGCCTCGGTGCCGATCAAGCCGCTGGCGGCAGACCAGTACCCCATGCGGGACCGCAACTATGCGTTCGAGGCACCCAAGGCGGAGTGACCCCCCCACCCCCACCCCCACCCCCACCCCCCCCCCCCCCGAGGTAGGATTGGGCGTGCCGCAGAAGGACAAGGACATCCCGATCTCCCGCGCGGTGGGCCGGTTCTTCGGGCACCTGTGGCACGCCGCCGCGAAACCGGTGAAGGCCGATCCCCATGCTCCTGACCCCTCCTCCACCCGGACGGTGCGGGCTGAAACCGAGGAAACACCTGGCATGGTGGACGGGCAGCGGGTGATCCTGCGGCGGACCATCATCGAAGAAGTCGAGTTCCGCGAGCTGCCCCCCCGGGATTGAACCGGGTTAGCACCCAATTCGAGCGTCCGCCGGAACCGAGAGGGAAAAATCCCGTATAAAAGTAAGCATTCACTAACCGTCCTGCCGGTGGGGTGGGTCGAATGGCGGGGTGGATGGTGGTGCGCACGGGAGACGGCGATGATCAATGAAGCGTTCGGCTGGGTGTGGTTCCTGGTGGGGATGCTGTCAGGGGCGATGCTCGGGCTTGGGTTCGCGCGGGAGGGGTTCCTCGGGGGCTACGGCTCGTGGGAGCGCCGCCTGTTGCGACTCGGACATGTCTCGTTCTTCGGGCTGGGGCTGATCAACATCCTGTTCGCGCATTCGGTAGCCCGGGTGTCGCTGGATGCGCCATGGCCGATGGTGGCATCGGTGTCGCTGGTTGTGGGCGGCGTGACGATGCCGGTTTGCTGCGGTCTCAGCGCGTGGAAGAAGCCGCTGAAGGCGCTGTTCCCGATTCCGGTGGTGGCGTTGCTGATGGGGACGGGCATCACGGCGATTGGGATCGTGACGGGAGGGGTGTGGTGATGCGCGTGGGATTGATCGCCATGTCCGGCGTGCGTGTGCAGGACGCGGAGTTGATGAAGCTCGGGCTGACGCTGCCGGGCTTCGTCGAGCGGTCGGAGGTGATCGCCTCGCTGCCGAGCCTGTCGCTGCTGACGCTGGCGGCGCTCACGCCGCCGGATGTTTCGGTGTCGTACCACGAGATCGCGGAAATGAAGCCCGGTGCGCTGCCAGCCGGGGAGTTTGATCTGGTGGCCATCTCGACGATGACCGCCCAGGCGTTCGAGGCATACGCCGTGGCGGACGCTTTCCGGGCGGCGGGCGTGCGGGTGGTGATGGGCGGGCTGCACGCGACCTGCGTGCCGGATGAATGCGCTGAGCACGCCGACGCGGTGGTCGTGGGCGAGGGCGAGACCGTGTGGGCGGGGTTGATCGAGGACGCACGCGCAGGGCGTTTACGGCGGTTTTACCGCTCGGACACGCCGTTCGATCTGAAGGATGCGCCCATGCCGAGGTTCGATCTGCTCGACCCGGACCGCTACAACCGCCTGACCGTGCAGACGGCCCGGGGCTGCCCGCACAAGTGTGGCTTCTGCGCCAGCTCGATCCTGATCCACCCCGGTTACAGCATCAAGCCCGTGCCGAAGATCATCGAGGAGGTGCGGGCGATCAAGGCAATCTGGCCCCGCCCGTTCATCGAGTTCGCCGACGACAACTCGTTCCTTCACCGCGCGCACGCCCGCCAGCTGATGGCCGCGCTGGAGCCGGAGCGGGTCAAGTGGTTCACCGAGTGCGACATCTCGATCGCGGAGGATGTGGACCTGCTCGATGCCATGCGCCGGGCGGGCTGCCGCCAGATCCTGATCGGCCTGGAAAGCCCCACCGAGCACGGCCTGGACACGGTGGACCCGCGGGGCTGGAAGCTGCGCCAGATCGGCCGGTACGAGGACGGCGTGCGCCGCATCCAGAGCCGGGGCATCACCGTGATCGGGTGCTTCGTGCTGGGTCTGGACGGGCAGGGAGCCGGGTCGTTCGCGGCGGTGGAGGACTTCGCCAACCGCGTGGGTTTGTACGATGTGCAGGTAACCGTGCAGACACCATTCCCGGGAACGCCGCTGTACCGACGACTTGAAGCAGAGGGCCGCTTGACCCACCCCGGACGCTGGGATCGCTGCACGCTGTTCGATGTCAACTTCCGCCCGGACCGCATGAGCGTGCCCGAACTGGAGCGGGACTTTCGATCACTGGTGACGCGGCTGTATCACCCCGATGCGGTGCGCGCCAGGCGGGCCGAGTTTGTGCGTTTGCGCGGGGCGGGATAATACGACGGCGCGATCATGAAATGAAGAACGCCGTCGTGCCTGCACGACGGCGTTCGGAGAGAGGAAAGCTGAAGAGATCCAGACCGGGACAGCCCGGCCCCCCCCCCCCCGCCCCCGACGGATCAGGCCCGACGGCGGCGAGCGGCCAGCAAACCGCCCAGCGCCAGCACCGAGACGCCGGCGGGCGTGGGGACATGGATGGCCCAGCTGGTGACCTGGCCGGCGGCGTTGGTGCCCCAGCCGGTGAACCAGGTGCCGTCGCTGGACATGTCGGTCACGAACGAGAAGGTGTAGCCAGCGGTATACGAGATGCTGACCGAGTCCAGATACTCGGCAAACTCGATGACGCCTGTGTCCTCGGTCCAGATCACGGCGGTGCCCCAGAACGCGGGACCGAAGCCCCATGTGCCGCCGACGGCCATGGTGCCGGCATCGTTCACGGCGGTGGCGGCGACGGTGCCCATGCCGTCGGCGATGTTGCCCAGGTACTGGTGCTCCTGCGTGTTGGTGTTGTAGATCCACATGCTGCCGGTGCCGAAGAAACCGACATTCTGGTAACCGACCGCCCAGGTTCCGTTGTCGGAAAGGGCGTAGACCTCACCCATGCCGAAGCCGTCGGCATCGGAGATCAGTTGCTGCGAGCCGTTGATCCAGACCGCGCCCTGGCGGCCGTTGTCATTGTCCTGCCAGCCGCCGATGACCGTGCCGTTGTAGTTAACGGCGTTGGCGCGGGAGCTGCTGCCCGGCGTCGTCGAGCCGAGATCCACGGTGCCGGTGGACTGGTTCCATGAGATCGCGTGGGCACGACCGTTGCCGAACCAACCCAGCCCGACGGCGGTCTGCCCGTCGCCCGAGATGCCCCATCCGGAGCTGATGTTGTTGTCGATCTGTCCCCCGCCTGTGATTCCGGGCAGCTCGGACCACACGCCGGTGGCGGTGTTGTAGCGACCCATGCCCCAGAACCCATCGGCGCGGGTGTGCGTGCCGCTGACCCACTGGCCATCGTTGGAGATGGAGGCCTGACCGCCGGGGCCGTCGATGGCAATGATGCCGCCGATGTCCACGCCACCGGCGGCGGCGGACCACATGAAGTACTGCTGGCTCGAAAGGTTGTCACCCACGACCACGCCGTTGTTGCTGATCCGATTCGCCTGATAGCTCGGGCGGAACTCCCAGAACTGTGCGGAAGCCGACGATGCCGCCGCGCCCGCGGCCAAAATGATCAATGCCTGTTTGAGTGCCATGTCGTTTCTCCTTCTCAGGTGTCTTGTTCAGACGGTTTAGTTGGGTCCAACGGTCGGGGGATGGTGCCATGCCGCCGATCGCGTCCACTTGAGACTACCAGATCAACCGTCTTTGCACAACTTTCCCTGCGAACAATCGTGGAAAATTTTGCACTTTGCAGCCTGATGTGATATGATTCGCCCAGCAACACAAGGAAATCACCCCTCATTTTCCGGCACAATCCCGCCCGACATCCGAACAAAATAAGATCAGATGGCCGATCCACACCCTATCCCGATCATCCCGGATCGCTTCGATCAGGACTGCCGGGAGGCGGTGCATCAACTCAGAGGGTCACTTCTGAACCTTTATCAGGCGGTTGGGGCGGACCCGGCCCGGCCGCAGGATGTTTCCCGACGGTTCAACCTCGGCAAGAACCTGGCTTGGAAGGTGGCGCGGATCATCGCGGCGGAGGATGCCTTGGCCGCCGTCCCGCTGATTCCCGGCGCGGGCGGGCTGGAGATTCTTCTAACTGCAATGGAGGGCGCAGGGGGAGAGACCCTGGAGCGTGTCCGTGGCGCGGCCAGAGCCTTCGACGACATGATCGAGGTCCATGTCGGCGACCGGGCCATGCTCGAGATCATCCTGGATTCGATGGGCTCCTCGGAGGAAAAGCCGCTGGCGATGAGCCGCAAGCTGGCCTTCCGTGGCAACAGCGGCATCTGGGGCATCCAGGCGGATGTGCGGGTGACAGCGCAGTTTCTCGCCCCGTCGGCGGACGATCCGAGTTTGCTGGATGTGGGATTGGTCGCCGGGTTCACCGGGCTGCGCCGGCTGCGGTCGGTTCCACGCTGGCCTTTGTTCCGGCTGGACAGCTACAACGATGACCAGACCTTCCGGCCCCTCGGCGAGCGCCGCGTGGCGATCGACTTCAGGGCGGCAGGGGACCCCTGGCTCATCCCCGAGTTCTGCACGGGTGCGCTGCCGGAGATCTCGGTGCGGCCCAGCGGGCGCGCGCAGATCTACGATGCCGGCGACGGCCCGATCGGGCGAATGGGTGAGTTCGACTGCTTCTTCGGCTTTATCGACCGCGGTGATGTGCCCCGCTACCGCGACGAGACCAACACCACCGCCGAGCTGGTCAGTTCGATCTCCATGCCCGTCCGCACGGTGCTGTTCGACCTGATCGTACATCAGGATCTGTCCGAAGCCATCAGCCCGAAACTCGAGCTGCTAGGCCACCCCGCCACGGGTCTGCTGGGATCGGACAGCGTGGCCATCCTGCCCCACGCCGAACGCTTGACCATGCTCGGGCAAGCCACCATGGTCAAGACACCGCTCATCCCCGACTACGACCGCCTGATCGCCCGCGTCTTCGAGCGGGGTGGCTGGAACGCCCGCGACTTCGTCTGCCTGCGGCTGGTGATGCCGTACCCCCCGATGCCGGCGAGCGTGAAGCTGTGGTATGAGTTGCCGGGGCGGGGGTGATGTTTCTTCGCCAGGCACCATTCCAAGTGGGTTGGCGGGTTTCGATGCCTCCCTCTCACTCGGTGCTTTCACTGCCACTCTGACGGGTGTGGGCACATGTCTGAACCATGCGTGAATCTAGGATGCGATGCGCCGGCGGTATTGCATGATGTTGCCTTCGATCACCTGGAGCCATTGTGTGGTTGGCGGTGTCATTGAGCAGGCGGGCAATCCGTATCACAGTGCATCCTGATCTTTGATACGCTTTGAAAAGCTGATTTGACCGCGAGGGGGGCATCTTGCACTGCGTGGCTTGCCATGTGGATGATGGAAATTGTTGGGCACAGAATCGATGGTGCGGCCAGGCCGAATCGTGCGCCGATGCGGACAATAACGGAACCCGCGACGGAGCGGACGAACTCATCAACATCAACAACATGCACGCGAGCGACTGCAACTGACCACCCAGTGCCGACACATTCTTCCCGGCGTACCGGCGACCGGTCCGCCGGGTTTTTTGTGGTCGCGGACGAACCGTCCGCAGGCTTCGGCTGGCTCGGAACCAGGCACGGCAAACCCCCCAGCGGGCCTCTTGCCGGGCCGACCAGGCGGGCGGACCAACGCTACGACCCCCTAGAATCGGTCCCAAAGCCCTTTTCCGCCCGGCTCGGTCCCCCGAGCCAGGCCACCCGGAGCCGCCGCCCATGCCCAAGAAGACCTGGGAAAACACGCTGACCGAGCATGTCCTGCTCAAGCGCATCCCCACCGCCCCGTTTGGCAACATCCGAGACCGGCATGTGGTCGGGTATGACGAGTACATCCGGACCGGCGGCTATGTGGGCCTGCGCAAGGCCGTGACGATGGCCCCCAAGGATGTCACCGAGGAGGTTAAGGCTTCCGTCCTGCGCGGACGCGGCGGGGCGGGCTTCCCCACCGGGCTGAAATGGACCTTCCTGCCCGCTCCCGATGGTGGGCACCGCTACCTGGCCATCAATGCCGACGAGTCCGAGCCGGGCACCTTCAAGGACCGTCTGCTGATGGACTTCGACCCGCACCTGCTGCTCGAAGGCATCGCCATCTGCATGTACGCCTGCCGCCTGGACCGAGCCTACATCTTCATCCGGGGCGAGTATCACCATCAGGCCCATGTGCTCGAAGAAGCCCTGAAGGAGGCCTATACCAACGGCATCTTCGGGGCCAAGGGCATCCTCAATCAAGGCTCGAACGCCTCGGGCGATGCCTTTGTCGGCGATTGCTTCGTGCATCGCGGCGCGGGCGCGTACATCTGCGGCGAGGAGACCGCGCTGCTCGAAGCCATCGAGGGCAACCGAGGCTGGCCGCGGATCAAGCCGCCCTTCCCCGCGGTCAAGGGTCTCTTCGGACGCCCGACCATCATCAACAATGTCGAGACGCTGTGCCACCTGCCGTTCATCATCGAGCGCGGGGCCAAGGCGTTCATGGAGCAGGGCGTGGAGTCGAGCATCGGCGGGCCGCCGAGCTTCGGCACCAAGCTCATGGGCGTGTCGGGCCATGTGAACAAGCCCGGCTGCTATGAGTTGGAGCTGGGCATCCCGCTGCGCACGCTCGTTGAGGACTACTGCGGCGGCATGCGGAACGGCAAGAAGTTCAAGGGCGCGATCCCCGGTGGCGTCTCGATGGGCATTCTCGGCCCCGACCAGTACGACGCCGAACTCGACTTCGACATCGGACGCAAGCACAATGTGCTGGGCCTGGGCACCGCCGGCCCCACCGTGTTCGACGAGGACACCGACATGGTGGCCGTGGCCCGCAACATCGCCCGGTTCTACAAGCACGAGTCCTGCGGCCAATGCACCCCCTGCCGCGAAGGATCGGGCTGGCTCTACCAGCTTCTCTGCCGCATCGAGGAGGGCGACGCCCGGACCAAGGACCTGGACCTGGCCCTGGAAATCGCCACCAGCATGGGCTCGATGCCCGGCACCACCATCTGCGGCCTGGCCGACGGCAACAACTGGGCCACCCGCACCATCATGAACAAGTACCGCGACGAGTTCGAGGCACGCGTGCGCCGGACCTTCGTGCCGGTGAGCGTGAGCGTCGGTCGGTAACATCACTCAGCGGGCACGGCATCGAGCACGACGACCGGGCTGCGCCATGGGCCGATGTAGGCGATGGTGCGATTGTGGAGATCGGCCAGAAAGATGCCGCGCGACCGGGGTGAATCTGGGAGGCCCAGTTCGAGCACGAGCAGGCCGCCGGGCAGGGTGGTGATCGCCTTCGGGGTCGCTGAAGATCCGATCACCGGGCTGAGCATGTTGAGTTCCTCCGTGCGTCCGTCCGTGAAGCGGAGCTGGAGGTCCATGATGCCATCGGTTACGAGCGGGTCCCGCTCGTGCTCGGGGCGCAGGTCGGCGGCGAGACGCATCCAGCCACGAGGGTCGGGGTCGGGCTGCTGGGTGGCGGCGGCCGCGCCGATCGAGGTCACGATCAGCGTGTAAGAGCTGCCATCCTCGGATTTCTTCCAGCGTCGGTCGATGGGTTCATCGTCGGAGAAAGCGTCCGCGTGGGTCTGGTCAGACTCCGCAATGGGCTTGATGGGATAGTTGGCGCTTCTCTGGTGATAGATCAGATCGGGCTGTCCGTCGCCGTCCATATCGGCGGCGCTGAGCGACCACCCGATGTATGCATTGAACAGTCGCGGTGGAACCGTGGGGAGTTCAACAACCAATGCCCGACCGGTTCCATCCAGGCGGAAGCGTTCCACAGCCAGATCATCCGGGGTGATCGCATGGATCCATGCGTGCTCCAGCGTTCGCATCTCGTCCAGCGGAACGACGCGGAAGGCGCGGGCGATGGAGAGATCGCTTTTGGCGTGGTAGTACCACGCGAGGCCGGCCGATGTCACCGTATTGACCACGACGCACGCGAGCAGCACACGCTTCCACTTGCGGGGTGATCTGAAAGAGATCGCCGCGAACGGAAGCTCGAGAAAGATCCCGATGATCGTGAAAGCCACGATGGCCACCAGGGATGCGATCACGATGTTCGACAGCACCCCGGACCCGGCAAGCATGGCTTCCGGAATCACGAGGCGTGAGAACATGATGCCGAAGTAGGCGGAGAAGTAGTTGGCGGGGATCATCAGAGCGGCACGCCATTTGGACGCACCAAAGAAACACAATCCGATCCACTCCGCGATCCCGATGAACAGGTTGCCGACGAAGAAGTGATACACGACCGGCCAGAGCATGGCCGTGCCTGGGTTGGCCCATGCGGGCGAGACGATCAGTGCAAGCACGGCGGCGGCGAGGACGGTCTGGCTGGCGCGACGCCGGGGCATCCAGGGTCGGTTCGGACGGATGAGCTGTGAGGTTGCGTCCATGTTCAGATCCCCTTGAGCACGCCCATCGCCGCGATCAGAGCCGCCAGATGTACCACCACTGTCACCCAGAATACCCGTACAAAGGCACCCTTGCGGCTTTTGTGCCTGAAAAGCCGCATGGCCAGCAGCGCGCCCGGCCAGCCGCCCAGAAGGGCGAGCAGGTGGAGGCGGGCCTCGGGCACGCGCCAGGTTCCGTTGATGGCGGCTCGCTTATCCCACCCGTAGAACAGCAGCGCGGCCAGTGACAGGGCGGCGTGCCAGGCGAGCAGGATGGTGATCCAGACTGACGGCAAGCCTGATCCTTGCACGCTCACCATCGTTTGGCTCGGATTATTTGAAAGCACAACGCCCCGCGGAAGGGCGGGGCGTTGCGGGACACTTCAGTGGTACGAACGGAGAAAGCAAAGAGGGAGGAGGGGAAGGCGGCGGGGGGGTGAGGGGGGTCAGTCGCGGGCTGGGCGACGAGCGGGGCGTTCGCCTTCGGGTCCGCCGGATCCGCCGGGCTGGCGTTCGCCGCGACCCTCTGGACCACCAGGCTGGCGCCCGCCCCGACCTTCACGCCCTTCCGGGGCGAGTGGGCGGCCTTCGCGGATGCGCTGACGCTGGGCCTCGATGGCGACCTCCACCCGCGACTGCTGCTCCTTGGTCAGGACCGCCTGGAGCTTCTCCTTGCTCAGTTTGTCCGCGGGGGCAGCGGTCAGCAACTCGCGCAAACGCTGGGCGGCCTTGGCGCGCTCCTCGGGCGTGTACTGCGGGCGGTCGCCATCTTCTGGGTGCATGGTGTCGCGGTTCTGCTCGCGGCGATCCTGCACGCGCTCACGGACCTGCTCGCGCCGCTCCGCACCGTCCGGACGGGCACCATCTTCACGCGGACGCTGGCCGGGACGGCCTTCTCGTTGGCCAGGCTCCCGCTCTCCTGAGATTTCGCGCAGCTGTGCGATCTCCTCCTTATGTTCATCCAGATACTCGCGCATCGCCTCGCGGTGCTGCTGGCTGATCGCGCGGACCAGCTCGGCTTGTTCGGGCGTGAGGCGGAGGGCCTCATCCTCGCTGCGCTGCAGGGCGCGAACGGCGAGGGCGTATGACGCGAACGGCAGTTCGATCTTCTTCTGATCGGCGGCCTCGGTCGGTTGTGCCGAGTCGGGCTTGCCTGCATCCCGGATGGTCGGCCCCCGGAGGGGCGCGTTCTGGGTCTGGGCGATGGCCGAACCGGTCATCAGGGCGATGGCCGCCGCGGTCAGGATTCGTGTGGTGTTCTGCATGGCCTTGTTTCTCCGTGGTGGGTGTCGGACCCGCCGATGCCAGCCCAACGCGGAAGGGGCGGAGCAATTGCACCCGCGTCTTCCGCGGATCCCTACGATTGCGCTTTGGCCCGTGCCGGGCGGTGTTTGCCGCCCCGTTCCTGGGCCTGTGACACCATTCTGCCTGCCCCGATCGGAGTCCGTATGGGCCTCAACAAAGACCAGATCCGCCAGTGGCTTCGGTCCGTGCCTCACCCCGCGGGTGGTGACCTCGTCGGGCGTGAGGCGGTCGTTAACATTGCCGCCTGCGACCAGCACGCGTCCATCAAGCTGAGCCTCGTCTCCGGTCCCGGGGATCCGGATCCTTCGACGGAAACCATGCAGTCTCTGGCCAGGCGGGTCGAGCAGGTGGTTCGTGCGGCGGCCATGGCCTCGGGCGAAGAGCAGATCGTGCTGGGGATCGAGTTTGTCAACCACGCGGGCAAGACGGTTGCGCGGTTTGGCGCGGGGAGTGATGGGATCAAGAGTGAAGAGAGGCCACCTCAGTCTGCCCAGACTGGGCCGCAGGAATCGGCTTCAGGCATCGAGGGTGTGCGCCACATCATCGCGGTGGGCGCGGGCAAGGGGGGCGTGGGCAAATCCACGGTCTCGGTGAATCTCGCGGTGGGTCTGGCGCGGCGCGGGCACGCGGTTGGACTGCTCGACGGTGATATCTACGGCCCCTCGCTGCCCACCATGCTCGGCCTGGACGCGATGGACCAACTGGTCCATGAAGGCGCGCTCCAGCCGTTCCTGGTCCACGGCATCAAGGGCGTGACGATGGGCAAGCTGGTCGACCCCGAGAAGCCGCTGATCTGGCGCGGCCCGATGGCGCACGGCGCGTTCACGCAACTGACCGAGCGCACCCGCTGGGGCGAACTCGATTACCTCATCATCGACCTGCCGCCGGGCACGGGCGATGTGCCGCTGACCATGGCGCAATCGCTGAAGCTGACCGGGGCGGTGGTGGTCTGCACGCCGCAGAAGGTGGCGCAGGACGACGCGGTGCGAGCGGCCAAAATGTTCGAGCAGCTCGGCGTGGAGGTGCTGGGCGTGGTGGAGAACATGAGCTTCTTCATCGGCGACGACGGCAAGGAGTACGACATCTTCGGGCGTGGCGGTGCGGAGAAAATGGCCCAGCGCCTCGGCCTGCCCTTCCTCGGCTCGGTGCCCATCAACACGGCCCTGCGCAAAAACTCCGACGCGGGCGAACCATTGAACAACTTCGACCCCCCCACCGCCGGCGGCCCAGCCCTGCCCCTCGCGCTCGAAACACTGGTCCGCAACCTCGAGGGACAGGTGAATCTGGCCAGCCTCAAGCAAGGGCGGAGCAGGCCGACACTGACGGTGCGGTGATCCATGACCAAGGGGAGTGCCAAAGCAGATCAGCGGGGCGAGCAAAAGGGCGGTGGGTGTTTTCTGGTCGGATTTTTCCTCTTTGTCTCTGTTGGCTTGATCGGAGCGGGGATCCTTCTGCTCACGATCTTTATCGGGGATCTTGTCAGTACCCTCCGAGCACGGGCCGACTTTGTGCCTGTCATCGCAGAGGTCACGGGCACAGATGTCCATACGGACAGAAGCGGCGGTAGGCGGGGATCAAGCACAAGCTATAAGCCTGTTGTGAACTATCGGTACGAACGGGCGGGCCGGTGGTATAGCACGGACCGGGTGATGCCGTACAGGCTGAGCTTTCACGAGAAGCGCGATGCGGAGCTGTTCCTGACCCCGTATCAGACGGGCGTGACAACGCGGGCCTGGGTGAATCCGCGTGATCCGAACGAAGCGTACTTGCGCGTTGACTTGGATTACTACCCGTTCGGCATGTTCCTGTTCATGACTCCGTTCGTTTTGGTTGTGGTAACGCTGATGGTGTTGGGGCCATGGAGCTTGATCGTCCGGAGGCGGTACCGAGGCCTGTCCGAACAGGATATCGCGCGGCATGAAGATCTCATCATCGACACCCCTGAGCGGGCCGTGCTTCGCGTGGATTATCGCTTTGGTTGGCTCTTTGTGCCGATCGGCGTGGGGGTTGCCAGCTTCTGTTCCATCTTCGCATTCGGCTTGACGATGGGCCATGTGAGCATGGTTCCGTTCTGGGTCGTGCCCGGTATCTGGTCTCTTGGGCTGCTGCTGGGGCTGGTTGCGATACGGGTCGAGTTGGCATGCAAGCCAGATCGTGCGATCCTATTCGTGATCGACTGGACGACCGGGATGTATCGCATCGGGGATCATTCTGGGGCCGTGTCGGAAGTTGCCGAGGTGGTCGTCCATCCCGTGAAGGATCGGAACAGGGAGACAAGGTTCAGACTCGCACTCCGGACGATTCGAGGGGAGTTGTTCGATTTCGGGCATACGACCCGTGCAGCGGACGCGCACACGCAGACCCGTGACCTGCTTCGGGCCGAACTTGGGTTGGCGGGGGCGTCCGATCCCGAAACCCCGGAGATGACGAACGAATCAATCATGACCGAGTCATGATGGTCAGATCCGGCATGCCAAACTCGTTCTTGACTCTCCGACCAAGCTTGTCTTGCCGAGTCCTGCGTGCCACGGCCGAAACCCAAACAATACTAATCCGTATGATTGACCGTGAGAGCATTCATGCCGTCGGGTCACGCGCGAGTTGGCCTGCTGGCTTCCTGCCTTCTTCATTCCGGCATTCGTGATGGTGGCGACCATGAACACACCGAAGACCAACCGCCACTTGACCGTTCGACTGATGGTTCTCTTCGGACTTTCTGGCTGCTCGCTCTGGTCGCTTTCGACATGATCATCCTGAGTCAGATTGCCAAGGAACGCCGGGCGCGTGAGACATACGCGTAGACTGCCGGATGGGTCGTCTCCTCCGAGGTCGTTCGACATCATTCGGGATCATCCGGCCTCGGCTCCGCCATGAGGCACAAGCCTGCCATCGTGTATTGCTACAAGGTCGGCGGCCGGATGATCGAAGGCAACCGGTACGCGTATATGGTCTGGGAGTCGAGCAACCCGTCCGTGGCGCGGGAAGCGGTCGCACGCCACCCCGCCCGCTCGAGCGTCACCGTCCACTACGACCCGGCCAACCCGGACGATGCCGTGCTCGATGTTTCCGAGCGTGCGTTCACCCGCTTCATCCTGTTCTTTCTGATCCCGTTCCATTGCGTGGCGGTCGGGCTGGTCTACGCGAGTCTTTGCGCCCTCGCCCGCGCGTTGTTCCGGCGCGGTGATGATCCCGAGCACGCCCGTCACACGGTTTCCGACCGGCCGGACCGTGCCGTGGTCCGCTTCCAACGGGTGTCGCCCGTGCTCGGCGCTCTCGCGGGGGCCGGAGTCCTTTCCTTTATCCTGATCTTCGTGGTCGCATTCGGGACTGGTATCGACCGGAGCGGACCCATCTTGGCGTACGGCACGGTCGGCGTAGCGGCGGCCTTCGCCGCCGGTTTCTGTTTGGGCTGGTGGCTTGACATCCGTCCCGCCAACCGCCTGATCGTCGATCGTGTCCGCGGCGTGTACCGGCTTAAGACCCGGCCGCCGACACCCACCAGCGAGGTGGTCGCGGTTGAGGTCGTGTCCCACGCGAACGGCGTGACCGGGCTGCCCTTCGGGCGGAAGGTGCGACTTGTTCGAGCTGATGCCCCACCGTTGACCGTGTGCAGCATGCGTGGTGTCGGGTGCACAGGTGATGGATTGCTTCGCGCTATTCGGGGTGCTTTCCAACTGCCGGACGCGGATGACCAAACCCCGCCTTGTTGACAACCACTCGGATCCCTGCTTCGCTCATGGGTGTGGACCGCACGGAACCGGTCCACCATCCAGGCGGCTGTCGGCCGCCCGTCCACCGCAGGAAGGACCCCGTCATGGCCAAGAAAGCCGCCAAGAAGAGCGCGAAGAAAACCGCCAAGAAGACCGCCGCCAAGGGCGCGAAGAAGGCGGCCACGAAGCCCGCCGCCAAAAAGGCTGCCAAGAAAGCCGGGAAGAAGGGCAACCCCCTCGCCCCCAAGATGATCAAGACCGGCAAGGGCGCCACCCCCGCCGAGCTGGGCAAGGCCGTCATTGCCCATGTCAACGCCATGAGCGCCCCGGACACCGAGCTGTGGAAGCAGCACTTCCACCCCAAGTTCGTCTCGATCGAAGGATCGGGCGAGTCGTGGACCGGGCGAAAGGCGATCGATGCCAAGTGCCAGGCATGGATGAACGCGAACACCGTGCACGGTTGCAAGGCCACCGGACCGTTCGTGGGCGCGACCGGCTTCTCCGTGATGTACGAACTCGATGTGGAGCCCAAGGATGGTTCTCGCCCGCGCGGGATCTTCCATGAGGTGGGTGTCTACACCGTCAAGAACGGCAAGGTCGTTCAGGAAGAGTTCATGTACGGGGGGATGTGATCCATCCAGCATCCGCCCAGGCTGGCGCAGCGGACATGACCAAAGCCCAGGGATCCAATCCCTGGGCTTTTCTCTCGTGCATTCGCTCACTCACTGGGCCAGGTAGCCACCGTCCGCGACATAGGACTGGCCGGTGGTGAATGAGGACTCGTCGCTGAGCAGGAACACCGCCAGCGCGGCGATTTCCTCCGGTCGGTCCGCCCGTCCGATCGGGTGCATGGCTTCGAACTGGTCCGCCGCTTCCTTGCTGCCGCCGGTGAACCGGGCAGACATCTCGGTATGAACACCGCCCGGGGCAAGGCTGTTGACGCGGATCCCCTGGCGCGCCAGCTCCAGCGCCGCCGTCTTGGTCAGCCCTTCGACCGCGTGCTTGCTGGCGGTGTAGACCGAGGTGCCGGGCATGCCGATGTGCCCGAGGCCCGAGGTGGTGTTGATGATCGAGCCGCCCGCCTCGCCGTTGAGCGTCTTGAGGATGGCGGGGATCTGGTATTTCATGCCGCTCAGCACGCCCCACACATTGAGGTCGAACACGGCGCGGTACTCCTCCTCGGTCTGCTCAACAGTCGGGATGCCGGGCCGCCCCCCAACAGCCGCGTTATTGAACACACCGTGCAACCCACCGAAACGCGTCACGGTCGCATCCACCGCGTGCTTTCCGTCGGATTCCTTCGTGTGATCCGCCCGGATGTACAGTGCGCTGCCCGGCGCGATGGCGTTCAGCTCCGCCTCCAGCGTTCGCCCGGCTTCTTCCCGGCGGCCGGTGAAGCCGACCTTCGCACCCTCACGCACCACGGCCAGTGCCGTGGCACGCCCGATTCCGCTTGTTCCCCCCGTGATCAGAATCACCTTTCCAGACAGACGATGTCCCATGCTGGCCATGCCTCGCTCCAAGGCCGTTCCTGCGGGCGGCAGGGAAGCGAACAGTGGGCGATGGAATATTTGTTCCTGCAATATTTGGAATCGCAGCTAATTCGCATGACTGCACCGTGGCCCTTTTGCCTCACGAGCAAGCCGGGCACTGAGCGGATCTGTGCTGACTTGGATGAATGGTGTTGATCACTCACCCAGGATGCCGGCGCTCCCGCTCGCGGGTGACGGTCTCAACCGCCTGCTTGATCGCCGTATCCAGGTCGTCATTGGTGATGAAGGTGTCATAGGCCCCGCAGCGTTCGGCCTCCACGATCTCGCGTTGGGCCTCCGCGAAGCGTTTCTGGATCAGGGCTTCGTCCTCGCGCTTTCGTCCGCGCAACCGACGGAGCAACTCTTCCTCGCTCGGGGGCTTGATGAACAGGCCGAACGCGCGGGGCATCGCCCGCTTGATCTGCTTGGCCCCCTCGACATCGATCTCGAGAATCACCAGGCGCCCGCGGGAAAGCTGCTCCTCCACCCATGCCCGCGGCGTGCCGTAGCGCTTTCCGAACACACCCGCCCATTCCAGGAACGCGCCATCCCGCACCATCTCGTCGAAGCGTGCCTCGTCCACGAAGTGGTAGTCCACGCCATCGACATCGGCCTCCGTTCTGGCGCGGGTCGTGGCGCTGACAGAGAACACGGAACCGGGGATGGACCGTTCAACCGCCCGCGTGATGGTGGTCTTGCCGACGCCTGAAGGGCCGGAGATGACCAGCAGCAGGCCGTCGTCGGTATCGGTGGGCAGTCGTGGGTGGCCGGGGCTCATATGGGCGAGGGTAGGGGGGGTAGGGGTGGGACGGTTGGGAGTCCGTTCAGATGCGGCGCATCGAGGTTTCGAGCACGGCCATCCGAACCCGCACCCCCGCGGCGACCTGCTTGCGGACCAGCGAGCGCGACCCATCGGCCACGCATCCCTCGATCTCCACGCCACGGTTCATCGGGCCGGGGTGCATGACCACCGCTCCGGGTTTCATCCGCTCGGCCCGCGCTCGCGTCAGGCCGAAGGCGCCGTGGTAGTCAAATCCTTCGGGCAGCAGCCGGGCCGCCCCACGCTCCAGCTGGATGCGGAGCATCATGGCCGCGTCCGTTTCCGCGAGCACCGCGTCCAGATCGTGGCTCACCGCGCAGCCCAATGCCTCGCCCAGCTCGGGCGGTGCCATCGGCCGCGGGCCGACCAGCGTCACCTCGGCCCCCAGCGCCCGCATCAGCCCAACATTCGACCGGGCGACTCGGGAGCTGACACAATCACCCACCACGGCCAGTTTCACGCCGGTGAAGTCCCAGCCTTGGTGCCGGTCCAGCGCCTCCCCCAGCGTCAGTGCATCGGTCAGGGCCTGGGTGGGGTGCTGGTGGGAGCCATCACCCGCGTTGATGACCGCGCAGCGGGCGTGTTCGGCCAGCAGGCGGACCGCCCCGCTGTCCTGATGACGCACCACCACGATATCAAAGCCCATCGACTCGATGGTCCAGAAGGTGTCCATCAGTGTCTCGCCCTTGGACACCGACGAGCCTTTGCTGGACCAGTCCACCACCCGCGCCCCCAGGCGCTGCCCGGCCAGTGAAAAACTCACCCGCGTGCGGGTGGAATCCTCAAAGAACACAGTGGCCACGGCCCGCCCCCGGAGGGTGTCAGGCTCGAAGGTCTCCTCGCGCGCGCGGTCCAGCAGGGCGCGGACCTGGCGCGGATCGGGGTCATGCGTGGTCAGCAGGTGCGGGCCGTCCCACATGGATCAGTACCCGCCGCCCACCGGGATCTCGCGATAGACCGGCGCACCAGATGGCGCGGTATCCGGCGATGCCGCGGGAGAAGGGGGTGGGGTGGGGGCTGGCTGCTCCTGGGGAATCACGGGTGCCGCGGGTTGGGGTTGGGAAGGTGGAGGGGTGAGGGGAGCGGCAGGCTCGGCGACGGGTTCGGCGGCGGGGGGTGGGGTGGGGTGGCGAGCCGCACGGGTGGCGGCCCTTTCCGCTTCAGCAATCGCGTCCAGCTCAGCTTGCGGGATGGGAACCCAGATGGCCGGGATCGGCACCGTCCCCGGCGACCAATACTGCCCGCGCGTCACCCGCCAGGGCTGGGCCACCGAGCTCATCCAAGTGGTGACACCCCGCTGGACATCGCGGCCCAGGCCATCCTTGGATGGGAAGGTCACATCCACCTTGGCGTCGGACAGGCGGATCCAGACCCGGCTGACATGGTACACGGGCAGGTCCGTGGTCTCGGACAGGGGGATCTGGGCCATCGGGCCAAGCGAAGCGGCGATGGACCGTGCGGTCTCCGTCGAGGTGCCATGTGGCAGGTTGATGACGAATGGACCCTCCACCGGATGCCGCCGGATGGTCCAGGCCAGGCCAGTCTCAGCGACCCGGCTGGCCTGACGGCTGTTGGGATCCTGCCCCGCGATGCCCGACTCAGGCCCGGGGACATTGGTATAGCTGGAGCAGCCGGGCAGCACCCCCAGACCCACCCCCCCCAGCATTCCCGCGACAGCCATTGTCGAAACCAGTCGGTACGCACCCATGCGGCAACCTCCCGAGCATCGGTCGTGATGCCCACCGTGAAACTCTTGCACAGACTCTAAGCCGCTTGCAGGCCCATGACCCGTCCGCGGTGGGGTGAATCGTTCCAACCTGTTGGCAACCCGGCCCGTAGGATGAACCCATGCCCATGCAGGTGCCCCGATCCACCCCCCCCGCCACCATCCCCCCCGAGTCCGGGCGGGTGTTTGTCGTGGGTGTTTCCGGCGCATCCGGGGCGGCGTACGCCGTCCGGACGGTCGAGCAGATGCTTCTGGGCGGACACACGGTGCACCTGGTGGTTTCCGAGTACGGCCGACGCCTGCTGTTCGATGAGCTGGGCATCCGCGAGGTGGGGCTGGAATCCTTCTGTCCTCACCTGAACGCCATGCCTCACGCCGCGGAGTATGCCGGGCGCCTGGTCATCCACCCCAACAAGGATGTGGGCGCGGTGATCGCCAGCGGCAGCTTTCTGCACGACGGCATGGTGGTGGTGCCGTGCTCGTCGACATCACTGGGCGCGATCGCCACCGGATCTGGCGGGAACCTGCTGACTCGGGCAGCCATGGTGACGCTGAAGGAACGGCGTCCGCTGGTCATCGCCCATCGCGAAACCCCGCTCAACCTGATCGACATCGAAAACATGCGCACCCTGACCCTGTCCGGCGCGATCATCTGCCCGACGAACCCGGGCCTCTACCTGCTGCCAACCACCGTGGACGAGATCGTCGACTTTGTAGCGGGCAAGCTGCTGGACCTGCTCAAAATCCCGCACAACATGAAGACCCGGTGGGAAGGCGGGGCGTGAGGGTGCGCGCCCGGTCGTTCTCGCCCACTGCCGGCCTGAGCGGGCGGCTCTTGCGTTGGCTCTGCGCCGGCGCTGGCGCATGGCAGGCGGTTCTGACCACTGGCTTCCTTGTCACTGGGCACGGTTCCCGGGACGGTCTTGTCCAAACATCCCTTGTCTCCATCCTCATCGGGCTGGGAACCGCGGTTTTCTTCGGGATCCGCGCTTGCACGGGCGAGCGAACGAGCCGCGCCGACTGGTGGATGTCGGCTGTTCTCGCGGCAAATCCCGTGTGGTTTGGGGCCATTGTCTGGTACTTCCACCGCAAGCCGTCGGATGACATCATCCCACTGGCCGGATTCGTCCTCGCCCATGCCGTGCCCGCCCTCTTCTTCTCGATGCGTTTCCGCGTCTTGTCGGGTTCGCCGAAGCACGCATCCGATTCCATCAGCCCCGATCACACCGGCCGCGTCCTGACCCTGTTGTTTCTAAGCATCCTGATCGGCGGCTGGACCGCGGGGCTTGCCGGCTTGGTCTACCCGATCACCGATCCGTTCATGTTCGACCTGGACGGCGATTACACCGTGACAGTGCATGAACAAATGCTTGGTGGGCTTCGTTTCGCTTCAGAGATTCAGTGGCTTGGCTTTGTATTGGGCTTTCTTGCCGGCGCGTGCATCGTCGCTCCGCTCGCGGGCAATACAAAACTGGGAATATCAGTCCCCACGATCTTCCTGCCGCCATTGATGATTGGGGTGGGCACAACATTCATCGGCCCCTTCCTGGCGATCCTCTGTACCGCGATGGCGATTATCGCAACCAGCGCAGTATCGAGATGGCTGTTTTCCTTGAGTTCCCGGAGGTATTCGGCATCGTCTGACAATCATTGCCTGAACTGCGGCTATGACTTCTCTGGCCTCGGTGGGCGTTCCTGCCCTGAATGCGGCCCGCCGAACTAAACCCCACGAAAGGAAATCTCCGTGAACAGTCGGGCCCGGAGCGAGCGCCAGCGTGAACGCCTGCTGCGTGCCGCGTTTCCCGGTTTCGCGGTGCCGACCCACTTCCTCACCTTCGCCGCGCTGGGGTGGATTGCTCTAGTCATCATGGTGGTGGCTTTTTTCGCCGTGATTGCCTGGATGGATAAAGCGCCGCTCCGGGAGCACCTGATCCCCGGTTTCTTCATGCTTTTCATCGCTCGGTGCGTGTGGATGATCGCCCGCTCTCACCGGCGTGGGGATCTTCCGGGGATTGTGCGCGGCGTGCGCCAGGCGAGCTGGGCCGTGCTGGCCGCGGGGGCGTGCCTTGCTGGTGGGATGGTGTTGGTAGGTTGGTTCCGGGATGATCGAGCTGACATGCTGTTCTGGCTGATGATGGGTCTGCTGACGGCATCGGTGGGTGTGGCTCCGCTCTTCGTGCCGCTGGCTTTCATGCACCGGCGATTGCGGGCGAGGCTGGTGCTTGGCAACCCGGTATGGCATCCGCTCCAGGCAAGCATCACGCAACGCGGAGAAGCGGCGCTCGCGTTCTGTGCCATGGTTGGCGCATGCTCCGGCACGATCATTGGCTTGGGGTACGGCCTGACCGAGATGGGATCATTCAACAGCAATGCGTTCAGCATGGCCGGCTCCGTTGCGATGCTGGGCTTTGTGGTGGGGATTGTGCTTGGCTGCGTGCCGGGTGCACTGATCGCTTACGCCCTCAACGACCGGGATCTCTCACGCGCCCTGCCGCCACTGATTGTCTGGACCCCGCTGGCGGCCCTGGGCGGCTCCTTCTTCGGTGTGGGATGGGGCGCGGGTGTCGTCGTGATCACGATGCTGGTGGTAGGCAGGGTGGGGGTGGTTCGCTGCAAGATCCACGACCCGCACCGTTGCCGGGCGTGTGGGTATGACCTGACGGGGTTGCCAAAGCCCACCTGCCCCGAGTGTGGAGCCTAGGTTGTCCTTAACCCGGTATGACCGTTCAGAGGGTGATGTAAGTCAGTTTTTCCGCGATCCTGCCGTCGCGCATGCGGAAGATGTCCGCTCCGCGGGCGTGAGCGCGTTCGCCGTCGGGGCCGTCCCAGGTGATCTCCCAGCGGCAGGCAGCGCGGTCTTCATGGGCGAAGATCTCCACGGCTTGCAGGTCAAAGTTCGGAAAATGCTCTTCAAGCGATGCGAACACCGCGCGGACGGCATCGCGCCCCTCGAACCGACCGATGGATTTGCCCGACGGGGCGACATGCTCGAACACCGCGTCCGCCGTCATGTCGGCAACGAGCGCGTCCGGGTTGCGAGCGTTGAAGCCGTTCTCGAAGCGGATGATGACGGCCAGTGTGGTGGCGGTGGTGTCCATGAGGGAATCCTGTCTATGGTTCATCCGCGGGCATACTGCTTGCGGCGGTCGTCCTTGTTGAGCTCAATGGACACGCCGCCGGCGAGGCGGATGGAGTCATCCCCGAGTTCGTCGCAGAGGCGTTTGACGAGATCCGGCCGGAGCTGGGCGTGCTTGATGCCCTTGGGCTCGATCAGGATCCACGCGTCATCGGTCTCGACAATGAGTTCGACCGGGCGAGGGCTTTTGGCCAGCGAGAGGTCCGAGGCATCGGGCGGTTGACAAAGAATGTCACGCACGAGGGCGGCCTTGGCTGACGCGCTGCCGTTGAGTTGCTTGCTGCGCAGCATGACCTGGATGGTGCCCTGCTCGAGCGGGTGGCCGTCGATGGGAACCAAGCGATCGACAATGATCTGCGGATCACCGCGGGAGTGGTCGAGCCGACCCATGAAGAACTTGGGCTGGTCGGATTCGAACAGGTGGCCGAACTGTTGATAGACATTGGCGAACAGCACGGCATCGGCCGTGCCGCCGGAGTCCTCGATGGTGAGGATGGCCATCTTCTGGCCCGCGCTGCGGCCGTTCTTGACGATGATGGTTCGTGCGCTCTGGACCATGGCCGCGACGATGACCCGCTTGTCCTGCGCCAGTTCCTTCAGCCCGTTGAGCTTCAACGGTGTGAACGCACGCGCCCAGTTGCCCCATTCATCCAGCGGATGGCTGGAGACATAGAAGCCCAGCGTTTCCTTCTCTTGCTTGAGGGTCTCGGCCTCGGCCCAAGGCTCGACCTTGGCCAGGGGGGTGGCTTCCGTCGCGCCGGCGGCGGGCTCGGCCTCGGCGAACATGCCCCCGCCGAACAAGGCACCCTGTCCCGCCGCCTTGTCCGCGGCGATCTTCTGACCCGCGGAGACGGCCTGCTCGATGGTGGCCACCATCGACGAACGGGCGGGACGACCGTGGAGCGAATCGAACGCGCCGGCCTTGATGAGCGCCTCGATGGTGGCCTTGTTGACCGCACTGGACGGAACTCGCTCGCAGAAATCAAACAGCGAGGTGTAGGGGGTTGGAAGCGATGTGGTGGCGGAGCCCACCCCTGAACTCGCGTCCTCAATCTTGCTTTCGCTGCTTCTCCCTCCTTCCCTCTCGCAAACAATCGCCTCGATCGCCTTCGCTCCAGCACCCTTGATGGCGCGCATTCCGAAACGAATCTGACCATGGTCGGCGCGGCGTGGCTCGTCCTTGGCGTAGACCACGAAGAAGTCCGCCCGTGACAGGTTCACATCGGGGGGCATGACATCCACGCCAGAGCGGACGATGCTCCCGGTGCTCGGATCAATGGAGCGCGTGCGTTTGCAGTCTTCCAGATACGGGATCCACTCGCTGACCTTCTGGGCCTGACTCTCATAGGTCAGGAAGGCGGCCATGTAGTGCGCGGGGAAATAGGTTTTCAGGTAAGCGGTCTGGTACGCGACGATCGCGTAGCCGGTGGAGTGCGACTTGTTGAAGCCGTAGCCGGCGAACTTGAGGATCAGCTCGAAAAGTTCCTCAGCCTTGTCCTTGGCCAGTCCCTGCTTGCCGGCACCTTCGACGAACTTGGGGCGCTCGCCCGCGATGATCTTCTCTTTCTTCTTGCTGATCGCCTTGATGAGGCCGTAGGCCGAGCGCAGGGGAATGCCGCCGAGTTCATGCACGATCTGCATGACCTGTTCCTGGTAGACCATCACGCCGTAGGTCTCGTCGGTGAACTTGTCGACGATGGGGTGGACGCGGGGCACGGTGTCCTGACCGTGCTTGCGTCGGTTGTAGTCCGGGATCAGGTCCATCGGGCCGGGCCGGAACAGCGCGTTGGCCGCGATGAGGTCTTCCAGCCGGTCGGGCTTCATCTCGGTCAGCAGGCGGCGCATGCCGCCGGATTCGAACTGGAACACGCCCGTGGTGTCGCCCCGGCGGAACATCTCGAACACACGCTGGTCGTTGTATCGCAAACGCTCCAGATCGAGAGGGTGTCCAATGCCCATGGATTTCAAACCCTGGGCTTCCTTCTCCTGGTCCCGTCCCACCGCGCGATACACCTCATGCTCCGGCAGTGTTTCGCGGATCAGCAGCTTGGCCCGCTCGATGACGCTGAGCGTGCGCAGCCCGAGAAAGTCCATCTTGAGCAGGCCGAGCTTCTCGCAGGTCGGGCCGTCCCACTGCGTGACGATCTCGTTCTCGGCCGCCTGGGGCGCTTTGTAGAGCGGGACCACCTCATGCAACGGGCGGGTGGCGACGATCACGCCCGCGGCATGGACCGACGAGTGCCTGGCCTGACCCTCAAAGGTCCGCGCAGTGTCAATGATGCGTTTGACGGTCTCGTCCCGGTCGTACCACGCCTTGAGGTCCGGCTCCTGCTCGAGCGCCTTGTCCAGCGTGATGTTCAGCTCTTCGGGGACCAGCTTGGCCAGCTTGTCCGCCTCGCCGAGCGGGAACTCCAGCACGCGGGCCACATCCCGGATGCCGGCCCGGGCCTTGAGCGTCCCGAATGTGATGATCTGCGCCACATGCCCGTACTTTTCGCGGACATAGTTGATGACATCGCCGCGCCCGTCCTGGCACAGGTCGATATCGATATCAGGATACTCCGAGCGATCCGGGTCCGTGAAACGCTCGAACAGCAGGCCGTAGTGAACCGGGCAGGCGTTGGACAGGCCCAGCACATAGCCGACCATGGTGCCCACGCCCGAGCCTCTGGCGTTGGCCGGGATGCCGCGCTGGCGTCCCCAGTTGACGAAGTCCCACACGATGAGGAAGTAGGCGGAGATCAGCTTGTCCGCGAGGATCTTCAACTCACGGTTGAGCCGAGCCCACTTGTCGAACGCGGATCTTTCCTCGTCAGTGACGCAGCCTTCCCGCCTGTGCGTCGCTTCATCGCTCCCTTCAACCAGATCATGGCGGTGTACCAGCACATCCGGCCCGTAGCGCCACACCATGCCCGCCTCGGAGAGCAGGCGGAGCGTCCGGTCGCACTCGGCCTTGAGCACTTCCTGTTTCTGGTCCGGATCGGTGGCGGGCTCCAGCGTGAACTGGGCGCAGAAATCCGTGAACCAGGCGGTCAGATCGCCAGAAAATCGGGCATCATCGTGCTGGGGAAGTTTGCTGATCGCGGGAGCTTTGACCACGACCACCGGAGCGTGATTGGCTCCGATCGCAAGGTCCACCTGGCAACGATCCGCGATGGCGACGGTGTTCGCCATGGCTTCTCGGCCCGCGTCGCCGAAGCGCTCGTTGTTGTACTCCTCGGAGTGGAAGATGTCCTCCATCTCCTCCGGGCCTTTGACAAAGAGTTCGGTCGGGTAACGCATCCGGTCCGGGTCGTTCTTGACCTTGCCGGTGGAGATGCAGATCAGCGTGTCGTGCGCGTCGTGGTCGGTTTCAAGCAGGAAGTGACTGTCGTTGTCGCACACCAGCGGCAGGTCCAGTTCGCGCGCCAGGCGGATCAGGTGCGGGTTGATCGAGTTCTGCAGCCCGATGTGATGCTGGATCTCGACGAAAAACCCCGGGCCTTTCTCCGTGCCCTTGAACACCGAGGCGTGCCACTTGGCGACTTGCACCGCCGCGTCCCAGTGCGCCTTGTCCCGCGTCTCCTCGAACTTGACAAGGTGAAACGCGAGCTCCGAGCCGAGGTGCCCGTTGATGGCGATCAGACCCTCGCTGTGCTTTTCGAGGATCTCCCGATCCATCCGCGGCTTGAAGTAGAACCCCGTCAGGTACGCCTCGGAGCACAGGTACAGCAGGTTCTTCCAGCCCGTCTCGTTCTCGGCCAGCAGCACCAGGTGATGCCCGCCGTCCGCCACGCCGGTATAGGTGCGGTCCCGCCGATCCCCCGCCGCCACATACGCCTCGACCCCCAGGATGGGCTTGATCCCGTGCTTGCGGGCCGTCTCCCAGAACGACACCGCGGCGTGCATGTTGCCGTGGTCCGTCACCGCCACAGCGTGCATCCCGAGTTCCTTCACCCGCTTGACCAGCTTGTCCACCCGGTTCCCGCCGTCGAGCAGCGAATACTCCGAGTGGAGATGCAAGTGGACAAACGAGCCCCGGGTCACGCCCTCAGACACAAACAAACCCCTTTCGATTCCCGTTGACACCCGCCTCGGGCATCAGGGGATGATTGTATTCGCGATCCCCCCGCCGTTGCATCCGCGGAGAACTCGGATTCCACAACCCCGGCCGTTCTCCCCCGCCCAAACAGGCGGCAAGGCCGCGCGAAACCCCGACCCCTGAACTTCGTACAATCCACCATGGACCCTCGCGGCCCCAGTGCAGCCCCCGTCACTCCGGCTCCCTTTCGTGTGACCTACGCGAACAATGCCTCCATGCGTTCCTTCCGAATGCCCAACCTGCTGGTCCAGTTCCTCGCCCTGCTCTTCTTCCTGAGCCTGCTGGTGCTGGGCCTGATCATCTTCATCCCACTCGCGATCTTCGCAGGGACGCTCTTCCTGATCTGGCTGGGCGTGGTCTGGGTCCGCCTGAAGTTCGCCCGTGCCAAGCAGCCCAACGGCCCCCTCGACGGGCGACGCAATGTGCGCGTCCGCCAATGAATAATGAGCCGCGGGCTTCAGCCCGCGCGGTCGCCACAACCACCGTCCGGCGCATTGATCCCATTGATATCACCCTCCAGCCCGCCCGATCGCCAATCATCGGTCACGAACCCTCCGCCCGACCCGGCGCCCTGATACCGCACCACGCAATCGCATCGTGGCGGAGAACATACTCCAAAGCACGGCGTTTCTCGGTGTCGTCGAACTTCAACTTCACGGACCCGCTCTTCGTCCACCAGCGGCCCGATGGCTCGCCGTATGTCTGGGTCAGAACACGCGACGACGCACCCTTGAAGAGCCGCATCTGCTCGGAGCCGCCCGGCGATTTTGATTCTGTAATCACATGCACATGGGTGTGCATCACCGCGCCGATCATTAGACGGATCCCGTGCCGCTCCGCGGAGTCCTCGATGACACTTGCGACAAGGGTGGCCTGCTCTGGAGTGAGTGCAACCGTCGATCCCCTCATCCGTTGGCGTGCGCTCGCATCGAGCGAACTTGAACCCTGTGGCCTCGGCGTGTTGAACTGGTTCG
>CAZXGL010000031.1:0-29882 GCA_964640595.1 uncultured Phycisphaeraceae bacterium
CCCGCCCGGACACCCCACCCCATGTCCCAGTTCCCACCTCCCACTCCACCCCACGCCAACAACTGGCTCGACGGCTCCTACCCCGCCCCGCGCTCCGGGCCGGGCTGGATCCTGCCGATGATGGTCGGTGGTGTCCTCTTTGCCTCCGGCTGCCTTGGCGGCCTCGTCTCTGGCTACTTCGCCGGTGCGGCCAGCAGCAACTTCGCCAACTCATTCGGCAGCTCCAACTTCTTCACGGATGCCTTCGACGCCACCGTCACCATCACCACCCCGGACACCATCACCGCGGGTGTTCCCTTCGACATCACGGTCAGCATCACCGACACCGGCGGCCGCGCCCGCACGCTCGACTATGTGGACTGGAAGGGCCCCATGATCCAGCGTCTCACCGTCCAAACCATCTCACCCCCGCCCACCTTCACCGATCCCTCGCCGACCCTCCGCGAGCACGGCTACGAAACCCGCATCCCAGCCTCGGGCACCACCACCGTCACCTTCACCGTCCAGGCCGACCAGCCCGGCCCGCTCACCCTGGACCTCAGCATCTACCTCGACATGACCAGCGAGTCACACACCCACACCATCACCATCCACCCCGCGGCTGACCCGCACGCCGACACAGCTGCCCCTCCGCCCGAAACACCCGCTGAGTGATGCTCCACCAAAGGCCCAAACTCCCTCACCCCTACCCTTCCCCATGCCCCCCCCCCTGCTCCCCCCCCGCCCCGCCGTCTTTCTCGACCGCGATGACACCCTCTGTCGCAACGCGGACCTGCCCGACCACGCCTGGGGTTCCGCCACCCGCGGCGACCTGCTCGACCCGGCCCATGTCCACGCCATGCCCGGCGTCGCCCACGCGCTCGAACGGCTCCGCAAGGCCGGCTTCGCCATCGTCATCATCACGAATCAGGGCGGCATCGCCCGTTCCCACGGCCACATCACCGACATCGACGCCTGCCACGATGCCCTGCGCAACCAACTCCCGCTCTCCCCTGCCGACCGCGCCCCGCACCCCATCGCCCACACCCTCATCGACGCCTGCTACAGCGCCCCCCACCATCCCAGCGGTACCAACACCCGCTTCGCCGACCACCACCCCTGGCGCAAGCCCGGCCCCGGCATGGTCCTCGCCGCCGCGCGGGAACTCAACCTGGACCTGACCCGCTCCTGGATGGTCGGCGACAAGCAGCGCGACCTCGACGCCGCCATCAGCGCCGGCATCGACCCTGCCCGCACGATCCAGATCGGCGACCCGCCCGCTTCAGCCCCGGATCTCGCCACCGCCACCGAAATCATCCTCGCGGCCATCGCCCCCAGACACCCCGTCCACGCCGAGCGCATCACCCTCCGCTGCCTCGACGAGCACAGGCACCCCCTGGCCAACCCCCGCACCCGCGCCACCGTAGCCGCCGCCGCCCGCGGCCTCGCCGAACGCTCCGGCCTCCAACTCCTCGAACTCACCCTCACCGACGACTCCATCACCGCCACCCTCGCCACCGAGCGACTCACCGCCCTCGCCTTCATGAATGACCTTCGCCGACACACCAACCACTGGCACACCCAATCCCTCGGCTCCCCCCTCTGGCCCGAATGATCCGCCTCCTCGTGGGGCCGACTTCCAGTCGGCCACGCGATCTCCTCTCTGCGTCTCTCCGTCTCTTCCTCCCTGATCCCTCATGGCTGATGGCTGATCCCTCCCCAATCCTCCGCCTGCTCATCGTCCTCCCTTCCTGGGTGGGTGACACCGTCATGGCCACGCCCACGCTGCACCGCCTGCGTGCAGCGTTGCCGGGCGCGTTCATTGGCGCGTTGTGCCGCCCCGGCATCGACCAGCTGCTCAGCGGCTGCGAAGACCTCGACGAGATCCACTCGTTCACCCCCCACGGCATGATGGCGCCGAAGAAGGCCGCTACCAAGGTCCGCCCGCGCCGGTACGACACCGCCCTGCTGCTGACCAACTCCTTCTCGACGGCGCTCATCACGCGCCTGGCCTTCATCCCCCGGCGCATCGGCTACAACCGCGACAACCGCGCCATGCTCCTGACCGATCCGCTCACACCGCCGCGCAATGCACCGCCCGACCGCGACTGGAAGCTGACCCCCGCCATTGATTACTACTGGAACCTGGCCTCCCACCTGCTCGGCGAACGCGGCGTTGACTGGTCCATCCACACCCCCACCGACTGCGTGAGCGTCCCCCTGGCCCTGCCGCGCGGCGTGTTCATGCAACTGCCCATCACCGCCGCCCACACCCGCGCCGCCGATGAACTCCTCGCCCGCGCCGGCCTCGCCCCGGATGCCCCCTTCGCCATCCTCAACCCCGGCGGCAACAACCCCGCCAAACGCTGGCCCGCCGAGCACTACGCCCAACTCGCCCGCCACCTCACCATCGCCCACCGACTCCCCGTCCTCATCAACGGCTCGCCCGCCGAGTCCGACCTCTGCGAATCAATCCGTGCTCAATCCCAAAGCCAATCAGCCCCGAACGCAAACGGGCGGGATGATGGGATGGTCTTCTCTCTTCCGGAACTCAACATCACACTCGGCGCGCTCAAATCCCTCTGCGCCCGCGCATCTCTCATGGTGACGAACGACACCGGCCCCCGCCACATCGCCGCGGCGACGGGCACGCCCCTCGTCACCCTCTTCGGCCCCACCGACCCGCGCTGGACTACCATCCCCGTGCGCACGCACGCCGACGGAACCCCCCGCGAGACCATCCTCGTCGCCGACCCCACGCTCCCCCCGGACCAGTCCGCCAACGACCACCCCGACCGCTGCCGCGTGGACCGCATCACCCTCGATGCCGTCATCCGTGCCGCCGATGCCCAGCTCGCTGCGGCGTTTTAGCGCATCGTCACACTGGGCACCACATCCGCCACCGCCCACCGCACCCCCGGGAACCGGGCCGCCAACACATCCACCAGCCCCCGCGGCACCAGCCCCAGCACCGCCGCCCGCCCCCCCACCGTCTCGACCACCCCGATCATCGCTTCCGCACACACCCGCCCCGACGCCCACACTTCCACCATCCCGCCCCGCCCAACCACCATCCGCCCCTCGCGGTCTATCCGCCAGGCGATCTCACCTGCCAACCGCTCACCGGTCCGTCCGGCCCCGCGTTCCAGCACGAGGGTGCTTGTGTCCATCCCATCGCCATCGGCCCGCGGCCCGGCCACCTGAACCCCAGGCCGCCGCTTCCGTTCTAGGACCAACTGAAATACGGTCTTCCCCCTCCATTTTCACCCCAGCCGGTCACCCCGACCGATCTGGGCCCCCGACCACGCCCAACCTCCGCCCGCACCCTTGACCGACCGGTGGGGCTCCCTACCATTCCACCTGCCCCTCACCGGGCGACAACCAGACCCGCGGGGGCGTAGCTCAGTTTTGGTAGAGCGCTTCCATGGCATGGAAGAGGTCGAGAGTTCGAGTCTCTTCGCCTCCACTCTCCGCGAACACGCCGCGACCAACCCGGTCGCGGCGGTGTCTTTTTTGGCCCGCGCACGACCGCCCCCCCCGCCCCCCCTCGACCCCCTCAGCGCGGCCCACTCGATGGCACGGGGATCAATCCCGTCTGGTGGGCAGCGTCGCCGCCGCGTCGTTGAGATACACCCGGATCTCCGGATCGCGCAGGAAGCTGTCCAACCGGTTGATGGCCTCCTCGATCCGCTGGATGAGGGCCGCGTAGTACAGCTCGCTCACGAAGAAGTACCGGGCCACATCCGAGTCGATCACCGTCACCTTGTCCCGATCCATCGACGGGATGTGCAGGATCTTGCCGATGCGGAAGTTCTTCAGGCTCAGCGCCTCACCGTCGGTGTTGAGCTGGATGATCTGTTTCATCATCATCGCCCGCTGCAGGCGGACGATGTCGCGTGCGTCATGCACCAGGATGGTGAACCGTGCCGTGCCGTCCGCCTCGGGCTGGTTCATCTCCCACATCAGCCTGGACCACGCCGCGCGGTCCGGGCAGTCGATCAGCGCCACCTCCGGGATCGGCTCGCTGGCGATGCGACGCAGGTCCGCGGCCTCGGGGTCGAACCGGAAGGTCAGCGCCAGCGCCTTGCCCGTGTTCCGCTCGAAGAACGAGTTGATCCCCTCGCCCGTGCCCAGCCGCCCGAGCACATCGGCCAGGAACCGCACGCGGTACCCCTCGGTCTCCTCCGCCTCGAAGTAGATCATCCGCTCCGGATTGACGCGCGTGTCGGACTCCGTCCGCTTGATCACCTCGTAGATCATGCGGTGGATCAGCAGTTCCTCGCCCGGGATCTCGGTCGAGGCGAACTCGCTGAACGGATAGGTCGTGGCCAGGCGGAAGTTGTTGGCCATCACCTGACGCGACAGATCCCGGTACGCCGACAGCCGCTTGTTGTCCGCCAGGAATCGCAGGTCGAACACATCCTCGCCGCGGATGCGGTACGCGTCCCGGAACAGCCGGTTGCCCGCCGAGTCGAACAGGTCTTCGTCCTGCGGCAGGGCGCGGGTGATGCCCTGGCCGTCCTCCGGCAGCACATACGGCGTCAACACGATGATCACCTCGCGCTTCTGCGACGAGGTGCGGGTGGACTTGAACGCATTGCCGATCAGCGGCAGGTCCCCGAGCAACGGCACCTTCGACTCGATCACCGACCGGTCGCGGCTCACCAGGCCGCCGATGATGAACGGGGTCTTGTTCTCGATCCGGGCGTAGGTCTGCACCCGGCGCGTCGAGATCGTCGGGGCCGAGGCCAGCAGATCCCCGTTCGCCGCGCGGATCTCCAGGTCGCGACCCGGCACCTGGGCAGACACGATGGTGTCCACCAGCATCGACACCTCATCCCCCGACTCGTTCATGCGGGGCCTGATGTTGAGCAGGATGCCCGTGGGGATGTACTGGAAGCTGAACGAGATCTTGTTCGAGTTCTGCGTGCCCTCGGTGCTCGTGGCGATGGGGATGTCCTCGCCCACGCGGATTGACGCCTGCCGGTTGTCGATCGTCAGCACGCTCGGGCGGCTGAGCACCTCCGCCTTGCCCTCACGCACCATCGCCCGCAGCCGTAACCCCCAGTCCTCCGCCAGATCACGCGAGTCGATCGCGCTGAAGTCCAGCGAGTCCACCAGCTGCCGAGGATCCAGCGTGCCAAGCACCAGGTTCACCGGGCCGTCCTTGAACTCCCACTGAACGCCCAGCTCCTTCAGCCCGTCGTCGCTGATCTCCAGCACCATCCCCTCGACCAGAATCTGCCGAGCGGGCCGGTCGATGAAGTCCTCCAGCATCGAGCGGACCAGGCTGAGCTGTTCCGGGTGCGCCGGGTGGTACAGCACGAGCAGTTGCGTCGTCGGCGAGGTATTCACCTGCGGGTGCAACGCGCCCGCGCTCGTCGCGATGCTCACGCCGAACTGCCCCCGCTGGATATTGCCGTCGCCCAGCAGGGCCATCTCCTGATCCGCCGGGGCCGGCATCATCGCCACCATCGGCAGCTGCGAGAACTCCAGCGTCGCGGGCAACGCCTCGATCGCCTGCACCGTGCTCACGCCCATGCCGCGCAGCGCGTTGAGCGCACCCGCCGGCGTCGTGTAGCTCAGCTTGATCAGCTGCCGGTCCAGATCGGTGTGCGAGAGGCCCTGGCGCATCTGCCGCACCTGGTCCATCGCCGCCGCAACCTGCGCTTCCAGCACGCCCAGGTCCGGGTTCGGCGTCACCGTCCCGTCCGCCGCCACCACCACCCCCTGCGCCCACAACTGCGGCAGCTGCGAGGCGAACCGCATCGACCCCAGCCGCATCATCGCGAACGACCCGTCCGGGCCGCGCTTCGTCAGCACCGCCCCGGTCGTCACCTCCCGGGGCACCGGGCCGAGCAACGCCGTGCGGCGCGCACTCGCCGGCAGATACCCCAGCTCGGTCTGGAACCGCAGCCCCAGCGTCGTGATCACCTCACCCAGTTCGAACCGGCTCATCCGCTCCATCGCCAGCAGCCGCCCCGCCTCCGGCGGCAGCTCCAGCATCTGCGGCTCACTCTCGTTCCGCTCGCGCAGCGAAGACGCCGCCAACGCATCGGCGATCACCCCTTCCGCCCCGCCCACACCACCCGCCGGATCCTCCTCCGCCATCGCCGCCCGCAGCCGTGCCGAGGCCAGCATCGCCGGCGATGCGGGAGGCTCCTTCAACCCTTCCAGGGCCTGCGCGATCCGCATCATCCCCAGTTCGGTCGGCTCGTCGAACACCAGCCCCGCCGACGCACGCGGCTTGTCCATCTCGATCCGCGTCGTCCGCGTCTCGCTCGATGAGCACGCCACCAGCGCCACCGACCCCGCGGCCGCCACAAGGCACGCCAGCCCGCGCGCGCCGCCCCCTCCAAAGAAAGCGCCCTCAACCCCCGCCCGTCCTTGGCGTGATTCCGACCGAACGCCTCCGGTGCGTTCGCGCTGCTTGCCCATCTTCGACTCCTGATTCACCACGCCATCAGACTACCCGACTCTGGCTCCGCCGGGGGATCCGACCCTGCCACCGCTTCCCAGATCCGCCGATTCCCGCGGAACCACCGCGGAAACCAGCCCCACCGCCCGAGATCCCACCCCCCCCACACCCCCACCCACGCCTGCGGACGCCCGGGCCGAGCCAGCCTTCGACTCGACCTCGCCCGAAGCCACCTCCATCATCTCCGCGCCCGCGGCGACCTCCCTAGGCTCCTCGCCGACCTCTTCCATCCCCCCCGCATGCGCCCCAGCCACGGACCCGGACCCAGCCCCAGCCCCGGCCACCCCCGCCCCGCCCACATACAACGCCGCGTACGCCTGCGGCGTGCCGTCGAAAAACACCTCCCCGCCCCGGATCCCCACCACCCGGTCCGCCAGGTCCAGCAGCCTCGTCTCGTGGGTGACCATCAGCACCGTCCGCTGCGGCGCCCGCGTGAAGATGTTCGACACGATCATGTGCGACGACTCCGGATCGATCGACGCCGTCGCCTCGTCCAGGATCATGATCTTCGCGTCCTTGAGCATCGCCCGCGCCAGCGTCAAACGCTGCTTCTCGCCCCGGCTCAGTTCCGCGCCGTAATCAGACAGCCGCGTCTCATACCCCTTGGGCAGCTTCTCGATCACCTGGTCGATCCCGGTCATCGCGCACGCGGCCCGGATCTCCTCGAAACTCGCATCCTCGCGGGCATACCGCAGGTTCTCGATGATCGACGCGTTGAACAGGAACACCTCCTGGAACGCCATCCCGATCGACCCGCGCAGCACCGGCACCGGAATGTCCGCCGTGTCCATCCCGTCGATCAGAATCTCGCCACTCGTCGGCGCGATGAACCGCGGCAGCAGCTTGACCGTCGTGCTCTTGCCCGCCCCGCTCGGACCCACGATCGCCACCCGCTCGCCCGACCGGATCGCCAAGTTCACGCCCTTGATCACATCCGTGCCCGGATCAAACCCGAAACGCACATCGCGGAACTCGATCGACCCGGACTGCAAAACCAGTCCAGAGCCCTGTTCCCACGAGTCCGCCACGCCCAGATCCTGAACCGGCTCGTCGAGCATCTCGAACACGCGCGCCATGCTGGCCGTGGCCTTGGAAGCGTGCGCCATGTCGCTGATGATGCACAGCACCGCCGGGTACAGCATCATCACGAACCCGAAGAACATCATGAACTCGCCGCCCTGCATCCGCCCCGCGATCACCTCGAACGCACCGTACGCGATCAGCAGGATCGTGCCCACCCCCACCAGCAGGTCCGCCGTCACCTTCTGGAAGAAGTGGTACCGCTGCGAGCGGATCTGGCTCTCCCGGCTGCGGTCGATCGCGCGATTGAAGATCTCGCTCTCCCGCCGCTCGCCCGAGAACCCCTTGACCACCTCCATCCCCAGGAACTTCTCCACCAGGCTGCCGTACGCCAGCGACAGGTTCTCCTGCGCTTCCGAATGGCTCCGACGGATCGGCACCCGGAAGTACCGGCTGGTCAGGTACTGCAACGGCAGGATGGCCAACGCCGCCACCGCCAGACGCAGGTTCAGCATGCACAGCACCACCACCAGCACCTGCACCTTCAGCAGGTTCAGCATCAGGATGGGGAACTTGTCCTGGATGAAGTTCTGGATCTTGTAAGTGTCATCCATCACCCGCGCGCCCACCTGCCCGGGCTGGTGGCTGGTGTAATACCGCAGGTTCATCTGCTGCAAATGGTCGAACAGCCGCTTGCGCAGCGAGAAGCACACATCCTCGCTGGTCCGCAGGGCCAGCATCTTGCTCCAGAAGAACATCGCGTTCCGCGCCAGATAGGTCAGCAGCAGCCCGCCCAGGATCAGCGCCAGCAACCCCCCGCGCCCGCCCATCCGCGTCGCGAAGTCCGACTTGGCGAACACATCGTCGATCAGCAGCTTGATCGCGTACGGCGGTGCCAGATCGATCAGCACCAGCCCCAGCAGCAGACCCACCACCCCCAGCATCCGCCCGCCGTGCGGACGCATCATCCCCATCACCCGTCCGCCGCCGAGTCCTTCCCGCGCATGATCCCCGTCACTCGCTGACATGCGTGCCCTCTGCCAACCGATTCAACCACTCACTCTTGACTGCCGATGCCCTCCACCCCCCTGACCCAAACAAACAAACTTCCTGAACAATCCACGGACCATGCTTCACGGACACCGCTTGAAGCCCGTCCGAAGGCCCGGCCCGAAGGCCGTTTTCCTCCCGAAGGGCCAGCCTGTGGGCCGAGCCGCACAGGTACAGCGAACGCCGACGGTCAGAGGTCACGCCGACGATGGCATCGAGCGATGCTCGCGCGAGTATACCAACTTATCGGCGAACGCCGACCCAAAACTTCAGATCTGTTGCCCCCAGGTTGCCCGAGATCCCCCAAAGCCCCACGGATCAGCACAGTTCTGGGCATTATCACCGCAATTCAGCGAACTTTCGCGATCTTCGCCCGCACAAGATCCGCCCATTTCCTCATGTTCCCTTCCACCGTCCGACCCCGCCGCAACATTCATGGGTATGAAAGCCCACCGCCCGCCCCATTTTGTATTCATATGATCCCTCTTTGATGCCCATTCATCTGGACAACAACGCCACCACCCGCCCCACCCCGGAGGCCGTTGCCGCCGTCCACCACGGCCTCACCCAACTCTGGCACAACCCCTCCTCCGTCCACCGCTCTGGCCAGGAGGCCCGCCACGCCCTGGAACTCGCCCGCGCCCAGCTCGCCGCCCTCCTCGGCATCCAACCCCGCCGCCTCGTCCTCACCGCATCCGGCACCGAGTCCGTCCACCTCGCCGTCCGCGGCACGCTGGCCGCCACCCACAAACGCACCCTCATCACCACCGCCGTCGAGCACGCCGCCCTCCGCGACCTCGCCGAGCAGCTCGCCGCAGAAGGCGTCACCGTCAGGCACATCCCCCTCACCCCCTGCGGCACCGCCGACCCCGCCGCCCTCGAACCCCTTCTCGACGACGACACCGCCCTCGTCTCCGTCCAGTGGGCCAATAACGAGACCGGCGCCCTTCACCCCATCCCCGATCTCGCCCGCCTCTGCCGCGCCCGCTCCATCCCCTTCCACACCGACGCCACCCAGTGGGTCGGCAAGATGCCCACCAACCTGACCGCGCCCGATGCCCCCGCCATCGACCTGCTCACCGCCAGTGCGCACAAGTTCCACGGCCCGAAGGGTGTCGGCCTCCTCTCTGTCGCGCCCCACGCCCGACTCCGCCCCGTCATGCCGGGATCCCAGGAACTCGGCCGTCGCGCCGGCACGGAAAACCTCCCCGCCATCCTCGGCGCGGGCGTGGCCGCCGAGCAGGCCCGCGCCTGGCTGGCCAACCCCGCCGAACGCGACCGCCTCGCAAGCCTCCGCGACCGGTTCGAGTCCGCCGTGCTCGCCCGCTGCCCAGGCGCACACACGAACCCCGCCGCGGGCTGCCCGCGTCTCTGGAACACCACCAACATCGCCTTCCCCCGCCTCGAAGCCGAAGCCCTGTTGATGGCCTTCTCCGAGCGCGGCCTCGCCGCTTCCGCCGGCGCGGCCTGCTCCTCCGGATCCCTTGATCCCTCCCCCGTCCTGCTCGCCATGGGCGTGCCGCCCGAATCCGCCCACGGCTCCGTCCGCTTCTCCCTCAGCCGCGACACCACCCCCGAAGAACTCGATGAGGCCGTCCGCATCATCGGCACGGTCTTCGACCGGCTGGCCGCCGTCCTGCCCACCTGATCCCTCCCCCCCCACCCTGCCTCCCCTCGACTCAATGCTGGAGGACGCGCACCATGGAACAGCCCAAGCCACGCCGCACCACAAAGCCGCCGCCGCGCCATCCTCCAGTGCTTCCGGCGCCCGCGGCCACGATCCGCTTCCATGCCAAACTCCTTCGACCGCTCACCCCCCGTCCGGTGGCATGGACCTTCCTGAATCTGCCGCAAGGCGCGAGCAAACGCCTCCCCTCCCGCGGCATGGTCTCGGTCGACGGCACGCTCAACGGCGCGCCCATGTCGGCCACACTCGAGCCGGACGGCCAGGGCGGGCACTGGCTCAAGGTGGACCGGAAACTGCGGGAGGCAGCGGGCGCGCAGGCGGGCGACACCGTCACACTCGAGATCGCCCCGACCACGCAAGAGCCCGAGCCCCAAATCCCCCCCGACCTGCGCAAGGCCCTCGCGCTCGCGTCCTCCAAGGCCCGTGAGGTGTGGTCCGACATCACCCCCCGCGCTCGCCGGGACTGGGTGCAATGGATCACCTCCGCCAAGCAGACCGAAACCCGCGCACGCCGCACCCACACCGCCTGCGACATGCTCGCCAAGGGCAAGCGACGCCCCTGCTGCTTCGACAAATCAGGCATCTATTCCAAATCCATCAAGCCACCAGTCCCCGACGAATCCTGATCCCCCGACGGCCCCCGCCCGAGAGCAACCCCTGTACCCCTCCAGTTGAACAAAAACGGGCCGCCCATCGGCGGCCCGTCCCATGCGTTTCGACATGTCCAGCCGGATCAACCGATCACGGGCACCCCGCGTTGAACGCGTTCAGGAACGCCGAGAAATCAAAGAAGTTGAACACCCCGTCATTGTTGAAATCGGCCGCGGGATCTTCCGCCGCGAACAACCCCGCGAACGCCGACACATCAAAGAAGTTCAGCACCCCGTCCCCGTTGATGTCCGCACGGCATTCCACCTTCGGCGCGGGGAGCACTTCATACCCGAGCGCGCCGTTGAAGGCGCGCCCTTCCAGCACCGGCCCCGCGAACGGCGAATCGGTTGCCCAACCCGCGGTCAGCGTCATCTCGGGCGACGCGAAGGATGCCATGCCGCAGGCGGTGTAGCGGTGCGACGCGCCGGCCACCAGCACGGCCAGCCCGTGGGACTGCCCATGCTCAAGCTCGAACCACTGGTTCAGCACCACCCGCGTGCGTCCGTCCACGCCCGCGGCCAGTCCGTTGCCCTGGCCCACCAGCGTCCAAAGGCCGGGGCTGAGCGCCTTGCCCTCCGCCGTGCCGTCGGTGCGGTACACGAACACGAGGAACTCCGTGGACAGCTCCGATCCGATGTTCAGGTCGATGGTCCGCACATGCACCGGCGCGTCGCCGACCTCCACATCGAAATACACCGCCCCGTTCGTCGCCCCGCTGGCATTGCTGGCGAAGGCGGTCGTCACCTCGGACAGCATCGCCCGCGGCACGCTGGTCCCCTGGGGGTTGGCCAGATATCCCCGCAGCGTCGCGTGGTCGATCCGCGTCCCGTTGTTGTTGCCGCCCGTCACGCTACACCCGCCGTGCGTGTGGATGCCGATCGCCTCGCCCGTCGACTCCAGGATCACCGGCGACCCCGAGTTGCCCCCCACCGTGTCCGGCCGATACCGCAGCGCTGTGTTCGTGCGCCCCGTCAGCGGCCCCGTGTGCGTCTTCTGCGCCGTGCTCCACTCCCGCGGAATATCCGGGAAGTTCCCATCTCGCAGCCCATACCCCGTCACGCGCACCGCCTGCCCGCCCGGCACCGGCGGCGCCGCCGCCAGCACATACCCCGCCCCCTGCGCCGTCAGCGGTGGCAGGCCCGTGTTCGAGTTCACATGCGTCTGGAAGGTCGCCATGTCGTTGCCCACCCCCCCGTTCCCGCTGCTCTGGATTGATCCAGCCTGGATCGGGTACTGGTACTCCGGCGCTGGCGCACGGAACCCACCCGAACCCGTCGACAGCGGCACATTGAACATCATCACCCCGCCCGTCGAGCTGTTGCTGATGCAGTGCCCCGCCGTCAGGAACCGGTTCGCGCTCCCACCGTGGTCGATCAACCACCCCGTGCAACCGCCACCGATCGACGCCGCCCGCGGGTCATACGACAGCACCCGATCGTCCGTCTCCCCGCAGATCGCCCGTGACGACTCCGCTTCCTCGCCAGCCATCACCTCCGTGAACGCCACCCGGTTCGTACCAGTTCCCGGGTACGCCCACAGCTCGATCTCCACCGATTCACCGTTGAAGTAGGCGGACGACATGCTCCAGTTCGCCGCGTGCTCAGCATCCAGCCGCTGCCACGCGCCGTCTTCCAGCGAAGTGATCACCAGGTACGAACCGTCCACCCCCGGCGTCCCCGCCAGCTTCAGTTCATCGAACCACACCCGCAGCCACGAGGCGTGCGGCACATACACCTCCGTCCGGTACACCACGCCCTCCCCCATCTCCCGCGCCGACCGCTCCACCACCCCCGAATCCACCGACACACCCACCTTCACGCTCGGCAGCGCCTCGGACACCACCCCATCCGCCCGCGCGGTCGCCACTCCCCCCGCACCCCACACCCCACCAGCGCAAAGCACAACACCAAGCATCAACACTCGTCGGGACATCTCGCGATTCTCCTCGATCACACACCAACGGGCGGGCATCCGACACGGGGCGAAACAGCACGCCCCACGACCGGCACAGAACCGGAAAACGCCCGAACCCAGCACATTTCCAGACAGACTACCACACCATGCTTGCCAGCGGTACCCAATACCCGACGAAATCGCCCGATCACCCCAAGCCCCACCCGAAACCGGCCAAAGACCCCATCCGCGTGGCGGCCCGTCCCGCGCCCCCCTAGGCTCATGCCATGCGAGACATGGCCTACGAACCCCCCGTCGTCTACCCCGAACCCGAACGCACCAGCCTGGCCGCCATCCTCGGCTTCATTTTCTCCCTGGGCGGATGCTGCCTCTTCGGCCTGACCGCCCTGATCGGCCTGCCTCTCTCCATCTTCGCCCTCATCGGCATCGGACGCTCCAACGGACGCGTCGGAGGCCGCGGCCTCGCCATCGCCGGCCTCATCCTCGGCCTGCTCAGCATCGCCGCCTGGGGCTCATGCGCCGGATCCATCATCGGGGGGCTCGGCCAGGTTGAGAAGATCGCTTTCAAACCCATCGAAACTTTCTTCACCTCCCTCGAATCCGGCGACTACGACACCGCCCGCTCCGTCCTCGCCCCCCCCGCACGCCAGGCCACCGATGCCGAACTCCAGGCCTTCCATGCCGCCTACTCCGCCAGCCTCGGCAACTTCGTCCGCCGTCCGGCCAGCCTCAAGGAATATATCACCAGCTTCCTCGATTTCGGCCCCTTCCAATCCGTCATCGGCGGCCGCCAGAGCGCCATCCCCGTGCTGGTCGAGTTCCAGTCCGGCACCAACATGGTCGTCTGGCAGATCGACAGCGTCAGCAGTCAGGCGTCCCATGTCTTCATCTATGACGGGGCCTTGAACGAGTACGCCCTCCCGGCCTCCGCCGCCTTCATCCCCCCCACCCCCACCACCCCCGTTCCCCTCCAGCCCACCGCCCCAACGACCGATACCTCTTCCCAGCCCTCCCCACCCCCGTCCGAAACCCCCTGACCCCCTCCCTCCCCCCTCGCCACCCGGAGACCCGACCTTGGCCACCCCCGAGACCACCACCCAACCGGTGATCCGGGTCCGCAACCTGGTCAAACGCTTCGGCTCCCAGACCGTCCTCGACGGAATCACCCTCGATGTCATGCCCGGCGAGACCATGGTCATCATGGGCGGCTCCGGCTCCGGCAAGTCCACCCTCCTCCGCTGCATGATCGGCTCCCACATGCCCGAGGAAGGCACCATCGAACTCTTCTCCCAGAGCATCTGCGGCCTGCGCGAAGAACCCATGAACGAGGTCCGCAAGAAGTTCGGCATCCTCTTCCAGTCCGGCGCGCTCTTCAACTCCATGACCCTCTACGAGAATGTCGCACTCCCCCTCAAGGAGCACACCGACCTCGACCACGAGATCATCGACATCCAGGTCAAGATCAAGCTCGAACTCGTCGGCCTCCGCGAGCACGCCCACAAGTACCCCGCCCAGATCTCCGGCGGCATGAAAAAACGCGCCGGCCTCGCCCGCGCCCTCGCCCTGGACCCCAAGATCCTCTTCTACGACGAGCCCTCCGCCGGCCTCGACCCCGTCACCAGCGCGCAGATCGACCAGCTCATCATCGCCCTTACACGCCAGCTCGGCGTCACCTCCGTCGTCGTCACCCACGAGATGGACTCCGCCTTCACCATCGCCGACCGCATGGCCATGCTCGACCGCGGACGCATGATCACCGTCGAGAACCGCGCCTGGTTCGAACAACTCCGCGATACACCCCCCAACGCCTCCGCACGACTGCCTGAGGACCAGCGCCTCATCCGCCAGTTCCTCCGCGGCGAGCCCGAAGGCCCCCTCGCCTCACGCCGCGATGCACAAGGCTACGAGGCCGACCTCTTCGGTCTCACCCCAGACCGCGTCACACGCACCCCCTCCCTCGAACCCACCCGCGGCTGACCCCCCCTCCCCCCTCACCCCCACACGGCACAACACCATGAGCGCCAGCATCGTCAATCGCAACAACATCCTCGCTGGCGTCTTCGTTGTCGCCTCCCTCGCCCTGGCCGTGGCCATCGCCGTCATCTTGGGCGATGTCCTCGGCGGCATGGGCCGCAAGAGCGAGTACATCGTCCGCTTCCCCACCTCCGTCGGCGTCACCGGCCTCCAGCCCGGCTCGGAGGTCACCTTCGCCGGCATGCCCGTCGGCCGCGTGGTCTCCATCACGCCCCACCAGCCCGACGGACCAGCCGTCCCCGCCCGGGCCATGGATGTCATCATCGCCGTCGACAGCCGCTTCAACCTCTTCGAGGACGCCTTCGCCGACCTGGCCCCGCCCATCCTGGGCGGCGTCAGCCGCATCAACTTCGCCTCCGCGGGCGCCGGCGTCATCCCCCCCAAGGACACCCTCGCCGAACTCGCGTCCAACAACAACAACGCCGTCCTCGAGCCCGGAGAGGCCGTCCGCGGCCGCTTCGCACCCTCCATCCTCGCCCAGCTCGGCTTCACCGTCGAGGATGCCGAACGCCTCCGCAAGACCATCGCCGAGGTCGAGAACATCGCCACCACCGCCCGCCAGACCATCACCCGCGTGGACCGCATGGCCGAATCCCTCGAACCACGCTTCAACACCACCGTCAGCGACGCGCAGGCCGCCGTCGCCAACGCCCGCGCCCTCACCGAACGGTTCACCGGTGAGGGGGACTGGGCGGTCCGCGTCTCCAGCATCCTCGCCAACGCGGACGAGACCATGGCCACCGGCCCCGCCGTGGCAAGGGACGCCCGCTCAGCCATCACCTCCACCCGCGCCCTCGTCGAGGATCACTCCCGCACCATCGCACGCATCCTCACCAATGTCGAGACCACCACCGACCGCGTCAACACCCGCACCATGGACCAGGCCGAGGCCATGATCCGCGAGGGCACCCTCGCCCTCGCCTCCTTCCGCTCCGTCGGTGACAAGTCCGACGCCATCCTCACCACCATCCGCCCCGACATCACCACCGCCACGGCCAACGCCCGCTCCATCTCCCAGCAGAGCCGCCTCTTCCTCGACGAGATCCGCGCCCAGCCCTGGCGCCTGCTCAAGCAGCCCGACCGCGCCGACCTGATGCGCGAGCCCATCTACGCCGCCGCCCGCTCCTACGCCGACGCCGTCTCCGATCTCCGCGCCGCCTCCGAAGCCCTCGAAGCCGCCCTCCAGACCACCGGCCCCGACGCACGCAACATCCGCGCCGACACCCCGGAGCAGGTCGCCCGCATCGCCGCCACGGTCCAGTCCGCCTACGACCGCTTCGCCGATGCAGAGCGCGCCCTGCTCGAGACCCTCCGCAACACCGCGCCGTGAACCGCAGAGACCATCACCCCCGCCGTCGCGTCCGTTTCGCCGCCGCCGTCATCGCCGCGTTGGCCCTCCCTCCCCTCGCCCTCACCGCCTGGCGCGACACGCACGCCCCGCGCCTCCTCCAGCGGGCCCGCGCCCTGCCCACCAACCACGGCCTCCGATACCTCACCCCCGACGCACGCTGGTCGCCCGACGCCCCCGTCCCCCTGCCCGCCCACGCCGTGCTGCTCATCCACGGCCTCGACGAGCCCGGCGGCATCTGGGACCAGCTCGCCCCCGCCCTTGCGCACGCCGGCCACACCACCATCCGCTTCGATTACCCCAACGATCAATCCGCCGCCGCCTCCGCCGACAAGCTCCTCGCACGCCTCGAACAACTCCACGCCCAGGGCGTCACCTCGCTCGACATCGTCGCCCACTCGATGGGCGGCCTCATCGCCCGCGACGCCCTCACCCGCCCCCCCACCCCCCACCCCACCACCACCTCAACCATCCCCGCCGTGCCCGTGCTCATCACGCTCGGCACCCCGCACGACGGATCGCCGTGGGCCGCCCTCCAGCCCGTCGCCGAAGTGCGTGAGCACATCCAGCGCTGGATCGAGTCCGAGGACCTCGACCCCGCCCGCCTCTTCACCGCCTGGAACGACGGCCTCGGCCAGGCCCGCGACGACCTCCGTCCCGGCTCCCCGTACCTCACCGAACTCAACGCCCGCCCCTGGCCGACCACCACGCGCCTCATAGCCGTCGTCGCCGTGATCGGTGCGTACAACGCCGCCGACACCTCCGAGGACCGCGCCACCCTCACCGCCCGCCTCGGCGACGGCGTGGTCCCCATCGATTCCGCCACCACCCCTTTCGCCTCCGAAACCCTCTTCGTCCGCGCCAACCACCGCAGCATCGTCCGCGCCGTCGAACTCGAAGCATGGACCCGCGCCCAACTCGGCCTCACCCCACCACCCGAACCCCCCGCCATCCCCCTCATCCTCGAACGCCTGACCAACCCTCTCGCGTGGGACTGAGAGTGTGGGGGGGGGCGGGCGTGGGGGGGCGGGGAGGGGGGGAGGCTGGCGACCGTGGGCCGGGGTGAGGGCTCCTCGTCCTTCTTCTCCTTCGTCTCTCTTCCCTCCGCTTGGGCTCTTCTTGCCTCCAGAGCCTCCGCGTCGCTCCGGAAGTCAGTGTCCACTCCTCTGAACCCCCCCCCCCCCCCCCCCCCCCCCACCCCCCCCACCCCCCCCCCCCTCCCGCTTTCCCCTACACTCCCCGCATGGCCCAACGCCGTCACCACGCCGAGCGTGCGTTCGAGAAGCTGCTCCGGGCTCGGCGCATCCCGTATGTGGCGGTCAACGAGGCCCGCAAGCCGCTGCTGCCCGACGGCCTCTCCGACGGCACGCTCAAAAACTTTGACTTCATCGTCTCCGGCCCGTCGGGCAACCTGCTGGTCGAGGTCAAGGGGCGCACCATGCCCGCCGCGCGATCCCCCGGCGCATCCCCGCGATTGGACTGCTGGGTCACGCTCGACGATGTCCACTCCATGTCGCGGTGGCAATCCCTCTTCGGCCCCGATCACGGGGCCGCCTTCGTGTTCGTCTACGCCTGCCCGCCGGACGCGCTGCCACCCGACGGCCTGTTCACCGAGATCGTCGAACTCGACCGCACCTGGTACGCCGTCCGCGCCGTCACCCTGACCGACTACCGCGCCCACATGAAGGTCCGCAGCCCCCGATGGCGCACCGTGGACCTCCCCCGCCCCGCCTTCGACCGCCTCAGCCGCCCATTCCTGAACCAATCCCTCCAACCCCTCGGCGCCTGACCCTCAGTAGCACGGCTCGCCCCCCTGAGCTGTGTCCCTTCTTCCCCCTCTCTCCATCTCTTCACCCCCTTCCACAGCCCCACACCAGCGCTTATCATGGCCGCATGAAGCTGTCCGATACCGAGAAGCAGGAGATCATCCGTCACCTGGACGCGGACAAGCCGCTGCCGGACAAGTACCGCTTCCTGCTCTTCGGCGACAAGCGGGAGGTGGAGCTGGTCTGGAACGGCAAGACCAACGAGGTGTGCAACATCGTGCTGCCGTTCCAGACGATCGAACAGGTGGACGAGCCGCGGACCGAGAAAGAGGACGCGGAGAGACTGGTGTATTCCGACCCGCGTGGGCGTCAGGCCGGCGGCTGGACGAACAAGCTGATCTGGGGCGACAACAAGCTGATCCTGTCCTCGCTCAAGAACGGGCCGATGCGCGAGGAGATCGAGAAGCAGGGCGGCCTCAAACTGATCTACATCGACCCGCCGTTCGATGTCGGGGCGGACTTCTCGATGGATATCGAGATCGGGGACGGCGGGGACACCCTCACCAAACGCCCGAACATCCTGGAAGAGATCGCCTACCGTGATACTTGGGGCAAGGGAGCCGACTCGTTCATTTCGATGATCTACGAACGGCTCATCCTTATGCGCGATCTTCTGGCAGATGATGGAATGGTGTTTGTCCATTGCGACTGGCGATTGAGTGGACACATTCGAATCGCAATTGATGAAGTTATGGGAAGCGACTGCTTCGTGAACGAGATTGTCGTCAGAAAAGATGCAGGACAAAGGGTTAGTACACACTTTCCTCGTAAACATGACACTATATTCGCATACTCACGATTGCCAGATAAATTTTACTTTAATGATAAGGGAGAATATCTTCGCACACCCTACAGTGAGACGGCAGCGAAGATGCACTTCACGAATACGGACAATGATGGCAGAAGGTACCGTCAGTACCCGAGCGGCAAGCGGTTCTACCTTGACGAAGGCAAGTTGGTCGACGATGTATGGACTGATATCAGTGGCCAGGAAGCGAATTCGCCACTCATGCCACAGTATACCGGATACCCGACGCAGAAGCCGGAATCCATCATAGGGCGAATTATCCAAGCTTGCTCACGGCCGGGTGATCTCCTCGCCGATTTCTTCGCTGGGTCGGGCACGACGGCGGCGGTAGCGGAGAAGTTGGGTCGCAAGTGGATCGCGGCGGATCTGGGCAAGTTCGCCATCCACACCACCCGCAAGCGGATGATCGGCGTGCAGCGCCGGCTCAAGGCGGAGGGAAAGGACTACCGCGCGTTCGAGCTGCTCAACCTCGGGCGGTACGAGCGCCAGCACTTCATCGGCATCAACCCGAACCTGCGCGAGGCCGAGAAGCAGGCCCAGCTTGAAGCCAAGGAGGCGGCGTTCCTCGGCCTCATCCTGCGGGCGTACAAGGCGGAGCCGATCCAGGGCTTCCCGGCCTTTCACGGCAAGAAGGCGGGGCGGCTGGTGGCGGTCGGGCCGGTCAACCTGCCCGTCACGCGGTTGTTCGTGGAGGAGATCATCGTCGAATGCCGCAAGAAGAACATCACCAGGTGCGACATCCTGGGCTTTGAGTTCGAGATGGGCCTGTTCCCGAATGTGCTGGACGAGGCGCGGGGCAAGGGGATCGACATCGCGCCCAAGTACATCCCCGCGGAGGTGTTCGACAGGCGAGCCGTGGAGAAGGACCAGGTAGTCTTCCACGATGTCAGCTACATCGAGGTCAAGCCCATCGTGAAGGAGGGGAAGGGGGGCACTCCCGCGACCGTGGCCGTGCAGTTGACGGATTTCAGCGTGTTCTACTCGCAGGACAGCGTGAAGGCCGCGGAGGAGAAACTGTCCGGCAAGAAGTCGTCCGGCAGCCAAATCGTGGTGGAAAAAGGCCAGGTCGTCAAGGTGAGCAAGGACGCCAAGGGCATCACCAGGCGCGAGGTGCTGACCGAGAAGTGGAGCGACTGGGTGGACTACTGGGCGGTGGACTTCGACTATCAGAACAAGAAGGAGATCATCCGCGAGAAGGATGAGGCCACGGGGGAGTGGGTCGAGAAGTGGACGGGGGAGTATGTGTTCGAGAACGAATGGCAGAGCTTCCGCACCAAGAAGGACCGCGCCCTGGAGTTCACGAGCGCGGCCAGGGAGTGCGAGCCAGGCCCGAGAAAGGTCGCCGTCAAGGTGGTGGACATCTTCGGGAATGACACCATGACCATCGTGACCGTGAATGTGCCGGGTTCCAGGCGGGGGAATCGCTGATGGCCCTGCATCCCGATTTTCCTGAGTCCCCGCACGCGGTGCTCGACCCGTCGATCCGCTGGTTTCCCGCGGACGAGGCCCTGCGAGAAACCACCAGCGACAAACTGATGCCGCCGCTGGTGTCGCTGCTCCGGCGCAGGGTGCAGGAATTCCGCGCGGGCGGCTATGTGGGGGCGACAGAGACCAGCCGGGCATTGCTGCGCTACTGGTTCCAGACCGAGCACCTGCTGCCGGGCGCGGATGGAGTGATGAGGGACTTCCGGTACTACTTCGCCCAGCGCGAGGCCCTGGAAACGGTGGTCTATCTGGTGGATGTCGTCGGCGTGCGCGAGCCGTACGACCTGATGCGGTTCGACAGCTCCGAACTGGTCAGCAAGAGCATGTTCGACGAGCACTGGCGGCGCTTCGTCATCAAGATGGCGACCGGCTCTGGCAAGACCAAGGTGATGAGTCTGGCTTTGGCGTGGAGCTTCTTCCACCGGCTGTACGAGCCTGAGTCGGAGATGGCGCGCAACTTCCTGATAATCGCGCCCAACATCATCGTGCTGGACCGGCTGCGGAAAGACTTCGAGGGGCTGCGGATTTTCTTCGAGGATCCGGTGATCCCGGACAACGGGCACGAGGGGCGGAACTGGCGAGACGACTTCCAACTGACGCTGCACATCCAGGACGAGGTCCGGGTCACGCAACCGACTGGAAACATCTTCCTGAGCAACATCCAGCGCGTCTACGACGACAACACCCCCGAGCCAAGCGCCGAAGACGAGGACACGACGGACTACTTCCTCGGCCGCCGCCCGGTGGGCAAGACGACGGACTCCAGGGTGGACCTGGGCGTGATCGTCCGCGACATCGACGAGCTGATGATCCTCAACGACGAGGCCCACCACATCCATGACAAAAAACTGGCTTGGTTCAAGTCGATCGAGGACATCCACAACAAGCTGCTGCAGAAAGGCGACCGCCTGAGCCTGCAACTGGATGTGACCGCCACGCCCAAGCACAACAACGGGGCGATCTTCGTGCAGACCGTCTCGGACTATCCGCTGGTGGAGGCGATCTACCAGAATGTGGTCAAGCACCCGGTGCTGCCGGACGCGCCGAGCCGGGCCAAGCTGAGCGAGCGGCATACATCCCGTTTTACCGAGCGGTACACGGACTATCTGCACCTGGGCGTGATCGAATGGCGGGCGGCCTCCGAGGAGCACAAGAAACTGGGCAAAAAAGCCGTGCTGTTCGTGATGGTGGACGACACCAAGAACTGCGACGAGGTCGCGGAGTATCTTGAGGGCCACTACCCGGACCTCAAGGGCGGCGTGCTGGCGATCCACACCAAGAACAACGGCGATATCTCCGAGGCAAGCAGCGGAAAGGCCAAGGAAGAACTGGAACTTCTCCGCAAACAGGCCAACGAGATCGACCGCGACGACAACCCGATCAAGGCGATCGTCTCGGTGCTGATGCTCAAGGAAGGCTGGGATGTCCGCAATGTGACCACCATCGTGGGGCTGCGGGCGTACTCGGCCAAGAGCAACATCCTGCCCGAACAGACCCTCGGCCGCGGCCTGCGCAAGATGTACCCCGGCGACTCCGAGGAGTTCGTGAGCGTGGTGGGCACGGACGCATTCATGGAGTTCGTGGAAAGCATCCAGGCCGAAGGCGTCGAGCTTGATCGCAAAGCGATGGGAGAAGGCACGAGGGCCAAGGCTCCGCTCGTGGTCGAGGTCGATGAGGAGAACGAGAAGAAGGATATCGACGAGCTCGACATCGAGATCCCGGTGATGACGCCAAGGATCTACCGAGAGTACAAGCAACTGGGCGATCTGGACCCCGCCCGGTTCGGGCACAAGCCCGTGGAATACCAGCGGTTCAGCGAAGAGCAACAGCGCGTGATTGTCTTCAAGGACATCACCACCGGCGAGGTGAGCCACACGACCGAGATGGATACCGGCGGACTGGCCGACTATCGCACGGTCGTGGCCTATTTCGCCCAGACCATCATGAAGGACCTGCGGCTGGTCAGCGGCTACGACACCCTGTATCCCCTTGTCAGGGACTTCATCCGGGACCGGTTGTTCGGAAAAACTGTCGATCTTGAAGACCCGAACACCCTGCGCAACCTTTCTGAACTGGCGGCCACCAAGACCATCATCCAGTCGTTCAAGGACGGCATCAACGCGCTGACCGTGCAGGACCGTGGGGACGCGGAGATCCGCGGCACGATCAAGCTAAGGCAGACCAGACCGTTTGTCACGAAGGACCAGGAATACATCATCCCAAAGAAAAGTGTCTTCAACCGTATCGTCGGAGACAGCCAGCTGGAGCTTCGATTCGCGGCGTTCCTCGAAGCGTGTGAAGACATCATTTCCTACGCCAAGAACTACCTCGGCGTGCATTTCAGGCTGGACTATGTGAACGCCGACGGGGACATCTCAAACTACTACCCGGATTTCTTCGTGAAACTTCCCAAGAACCGGGTTGTGATCGTGGAGACAAAGGGCCAAGAGGACCTGGATGTACCATTGAAGATGGCCCGCCTCCGCCAGTGGTGCGAAGATATCAATCGCGTTCAGAGCGAGACCGAGTATGACTTTGTCTATGTAGACGAGGAGAGTTTCGACCGGTACAGCCCAAAGTCATTCAAGGCATTGCTGGATGGATTCCGGGAGTACAAAGTCTGACCTCCCCACCTCTGCCCCCCCTCCGTCTCTCCGTCTCGCCCCCCCTCCCCTACCCTCCCCCCATGCTCTGGCCCATCGCCATCCTCGCCGCCTTTCTCGCCGGTTCGATCCCCTTCGGCTACCTCATCGGCCGGGCCAGGGGTGTCGATCTGCGCACGGTCGGTTCCAAGAACATCGGTGCCACCAACCTCGGCCGCGTCTTCGGGCGGCGGTACTTCTTCCTCTGCTTCTTCCTGGACATGCTCAAAGGCCTGATCCCCACCGCGCTGGCCGGGTGGCGGGCCGGGCTGCTGGGTGAGTTCTCCGTCCCCGCCGCCGATGCCTGGTGGTGGCTCGCGGTGATGGCCGCCACGGTGCTGGGCCACATGTTCACCCCCTGGCTCGGCTTTAAGGGAGGCAAGGGCGTGGCCACCGGCCTGGGGGCCCTGCTGGGCGTGTTCCCCGCGCTGGCCCTGCCGGGCGTGGCCTCCCTGGGAGTGTTCCTCATGGTCCTCGCCCTGTGGCGCTACATCTCCGCGGCCTCCGTCACCGCAGCCCTCACCCTGCCCGTCTGGACCTGGATGGCCCACCGATTCGTGGAGACCATGCAAGAAAAAGAGCTGGTCAACTCCACCAACCCCGAGTTCTTCGAGAGCAGGGCCGAGATCGACGCCCTGGTCCCCTTCACGGGCTGGCCCTTCGTGCTGGTGGCCGGCGCGCTGGCGGCCCTCGTCATCTATAAGCACCGCGCCAACCTGGCCCGCATCGCCGCCGGCACCGAGCCCAAACTGGGCCACCGCGCCCCATCATCATAAAAACACAGTACTTTTACCCGCATTTTCAACTACTTCACTCCCCACCTCCCGCAACAGAGTCAAGCGCCCCAGCGCACGGATCGCGCGTTCCTCACGAATTGGTCATCCGTCAAGTCCGAGCGGCCCGATATCAGCAGGCATGAGATGGTCCGGCCCGCACAATCCGCAGAAACCCACCCCGGGGCGCAAGACCGTATCAAGAACCGGCAACCACAAGACGATTGCAAATGGCACGCTTCCATTCGGAAGTAGGAGGCACGCCATGCCGCATCTCAGGCTGGTTCTTGATGAACCCGAAATCGATCCGCCCGCTCCGTTCCTCATCCGGGACTGGCGGGCCAAGTCCGAACGGACCACCGGCACACTTGATGCCGTGGCCGAGGTTGAGAAGGCCTTCGCCCGCGTCGAGTGGGGACTCGAACGCTTGGCCAGCCAACTCGATGACGCCGACCCGTTCCCCTTCCCCAGCCACAACGATGATGGCCCACCCCCTCGGGCCGCCTGATACCCCCACCCCCCCTCACAACCCCTACCCCCTCCCCTTCTCCTCACCAGACCCCAACCCAGACGCCCGGTGCGCGCAAGCCGCCGGGCGTCCGCCCTTTTGGAGACCGCGTGATCCCGCGGGTCACAACACCCTGGCCACCACCAGCGTCTCATCATCCGCCTGCGGCTGCAACCCCGTGAACTGCCGGATGGTCCAGAACACCCGCTCGACCAGCGCGCCCGCCGGAGCGTCCGGGTCCGCCGCCAGCGCGCCGCCCAACGCCTCGAGCAACCGCTTGCGTCCGAACCGCGCCGCGTCGAACGACTGCGCGTCCGTCAGCCCGTCGGTGAAGGCCACCAGCACATCCCCGCGTTCGAGGCGGCACATCTCCACCGGGTACGACTCACCGGAGGACACCCCGGCCACCAGCCCGCCACCCTCGAGCGTGCGCGGCGTGTAGACACCCCGCTCGCGTCGGAACAGCACCGGCCGATCGTGCCCGGCGGACACATACCGCAGCTCGTGCGTCTGCGGATCAATCGTCCCCATCCACGCCGTGGCGAACTCGTTGACCGTCGTGTCGCGGCACAGCGCATCGTTCGTGCGGGCCATCACGCGCGATAGGTCGTCGGACAGCTCGGCGTACGCCCGCATGGTGGCGCGCACCGCGCTCATCAGCAGCCCGGCCGCGATGCCCTTGCCCACCACATCACCCACCACGATGGCCAGCCGCCCGTGCGACTCGAACAGGTCGTAGAAGTCCCCGCCGATCTCGAAGCTGGGCCGGTAGCGTGCCGCCAGGTCGATGCCCGGCACGCGGGGCGCGTCGGCCGGCATCATCCGCTGCTGCACCGCCCCGGCGATCCGCAGCGCGCGGTGGGTCTTGCGCTCCCGCGCCCGCAACTGGATCAACCGCGCCTGCTCCACGCTGGCCGCCGCTGACTGCGCGATCGAACGCAGCAGCCGCCGCTCCGCCCGCGAAAACTCCCGCGGCTGCCGGTCATACACCCGGATCACCCCGATCGGGCGTGCGTCGAACACCATCCCCGCGCTCATGAACGCGCCCAGCCCCTCCTCCACGCACTGCTCCGGCTGGAGCACCCGCGGATCCTCGGCCAGCCGCTCCGATACCACCACCTCGCCCGCCAGCGCGCGCCGGTCGAACTCACGGTCCTTGCTCAGGGGCAGCGGGTTCGCCAGCCACGACTCGGACAGGTTCACGGAGACGGAGCGTTCCAGGTCCGCCTCGGACTCGCCCTTGGCCAGCCCGTCCGCATCCTCGGGCAGCAGCATGATCGAGCCTGCGTGCAACTCCAGCACCTCGAGGGCGGAGGTCAGTGCCGCGTGCAGCGTGTCCTTCGCGTTGCCGCCGCGCACCAGCATCGCGCTGAGCCGGTACAGCGTGTCGATCTCCGCCACGCGGTGGCGCAGCTCCGACACATCCGTGCAGATCTCCCGCGTCGCCGCCGCGATCAGCCGCCCGGCCGACACCGCCCGCGCGTGCGCCTCCGCCAGCGCGGGATGCACCACCACCGACCCGATCCGCTCGTCCTCCACCACCACCTCAAGCACCGTCGCGCCCGCTGGCACCGGCGCCTCGACACCGGCCACATCCGCCGTCGAGCCCGGCGGCAGCACCAGATCCCGCTCGTCACGCAGCTCGATCGTCACCCCGCCCAGCTCCGACAGCATCGCGCACAACGCGCTGATCGAGCCGTCCGTCCAGTAGTCCCGGATCGACGCCCCCATCGCCCGGCTCCGTGCCTCCCCCCCCCCCCACCACCACCCACCACGGCCGCCACCACCGGGTGCGAGACCAGCAGCGACGGAGTGGCGGCCTGCGCGCCGGGCGAAGACGGGTGAGTTGGATGCAAAGAGGACTGCGGGGAAGAAGCGGACGGGGGAAGGGAAGGTGCGGTCATCTCACCGGCCGTCCCCTCCGGTTCCGGAGCCCGCCGGGCGGGCGTTCTCCGTTTCCGGCAGCCACACCTGGCGCAGGATCACGCCCAGCCGCACATCCTCGGGTGAACCGATCTCGATGAGCATGTCCAGACCCTGGGCCGTCACCTCGGGGCGGTTGTTCTGATATCCCAGATACGCCAGCAGGAACGCCGCCGACACCCGCGCGCCGGTGGTCTCCAGCCCGCGCCCGGGCACGCGGACTACGCCGCTGCGTTCGCGCAGATTCTCGATCAGCCCATCGATCCGCTCCGGGGAGGGCAGCAGCCGCCCGGCGTATCGCGTGCCGATCATCTCGGGGTTGGAGACATACAGCGACCGCAGGTTGATCGCCGCCGACAGCGTCAGCCCCGCGCCGAGCTGCGCGTGCGCCCGGCCCACCTGGGCCGTCGGCTCACCCGGGCGCACGGCCAGCGCCCGCGCGAACCGCTCCTCCGCGTCGAAGTACCGCTCCGCCAAGATCAGCCGCTCGCCCGTGCGCATGTGCTCGCTGTACAGATCGCGCGACTCCGCGTTCGGATCCACGAAGTTCGGCAGCGGCGTCTCCGACGCGCGGAGCAGTTCCAGCGTCTTCGGATCGATGTGGTAGTTCGCAGGATCGTACTGGTCGGTGATCCGCTGCCCCTCCGATCGGCCCAACGGCTGCCGTGTCGCGTCGCCCGGCGTGCCCACCACATCCTGTGGAAGCGTGGTCTGGGGCAGCGTCGGCACGCCCGGGGTCTGGGCACCCGGCTGAACTCCCGGCTGCGTTCCCGGCTGGGCTCCGGGCTGGCTCATCGCCGGATCGACCTGTGTGCCCGTTGCAGGAGCCGCCGCGCCCGGCGTGGTTGCTGCCGGAGCGGTGGCTCCCGGAGCGGCCCCCGGCGCCACATCCTGCCCCATCATCCCCGCCTGCAACTCCATCAAACGCTTGGTGATGGTCTGCATGTCCGCATCGGCCGGAGCCATCGTCCGCGATGCCTGCGCCTCGGCCCGCAGGCGCAGTCGTTCGACCACTTCCTGATACGCCGTGCGCACCATCGGCTGCGTCGGATCGCGCCCCTGCCCGGCCTGGTTCTGCCCAGCCTGACCCGCTCCACGCTCGGTCCCGCGCATCGGCACCGCCGTCACGCCCGTCAGGATCGACGAGGTCAGGCCGAACGGCTGGCGGTCGAACCCTTCCTCAAAGGTGGTGATCAGCACCGGCGACAGCGTCGTCGTGCTCGTGAACGCCGACGAACTCCGCAGCGATCCCGTCAGCGCATCCGCCAGGTCCGCGTCCTGCGGCGAGGGCCGGTACAACGCCAGCCCGCGCGGGTCCACATAGCTCGGATCCTGGCTCAGCGTCGTTTGCGAGGTCACCTGCCCCGTCGGCGAACCGCCGAACTGGAACTGCTGGTCCCGCGCGTACGACAGGTCCCCCATCAGGTTCTGCGGCGGGCGCGCCCCGGTCGTCAGGCTGAACTGGTACTGCAGCGCGTCCGTCCCCCGGATCCCCATCCCCGCCAGACCCGAATACAGCGAGTCGCGCCGGAACGAGAACAGCTCGTCCGATCCCAGATCCCCCGTGAACTCCCCGGCCGCCCGGTACCCGAGATCGCCCCGGAAGCTCAGCCCGCCCGGCGCGTTGCCGGTCACGATCGCGTTGCGGAACTGCAACTCCTGCGAGAACGACGGCCGCGCGTTGTTGAACCGCCCCTGCGTGCTGTGGCTCGCGTCCAAGGCCCGCCCATCACCCAGCGCGTTCTGCGCCATCGCGCCCCCGCCCGTCCACGCCAGAGCCATCCCCGCGAGTGCGACAAGGCGAGCCGTGCTGGTCCGATGGTTGCGCAATGTCATGGACGCCTCCTTGGTTGACCCCCTCAGGGATGGTACTCGGACAGAGGGGGGTCCGGATCGCAGAAATCGGGCACCCAGGCCGCGCCAACCGGACTTTTGATCGGATTCGCCACGGAGACGGGCCGGGCAGGATGGGGAAAAGGCCAAACAAGAAAAGGGGTGCAAGGGGAGAGGGGTGGGCGGGGGGGGGGGGAGGGGGAGGGGGGGGTCAGTATGCCGCCACATCGGCCGGGGCGTGCAGCGCCTGGCGGACCATGGTGCAGAACTCGCCCTTGGCCTCCGACACCAGGAGGTAGGTCAGCCCATCCGCGCACCAGGCGTACAGGGCCACCCCGGCATCATCGCACACCGCGGCGTTCATCCGATAGGTCGTGCCCGGCTTGAGGGGCAGCCGGTCCGTGTCCGGCATGACGAACAGGCTCAGGCGGATGACCTCCCCCTCGGGCGACACCGCGTCGAACCGCACATGGGCCGACTTGGGCGACCCCGGGATCTGGCAATCGCCCCCACCCCAGAACGACACCTGCCCCGCCTGCACCGCGTCGGCCTCAACCGCGACCGACCCCGCCCCGAAAGTCTGGGCATAGTGGTCGCGGGCCGCCACCGGATCCCGGTGGACCAGCTTCGCCTGGGCCGCGGCATCGCTGCGGCAGCACCGGCTGTGCTCGTCCGACACATACCCCGCCACCCGGTCGCGATACGACACCTGCTGCTGGGTCATGCCCGCCGGGGCCGGCGCGGTCGGCAGGCGCGAAGCCTGCCACACCAGCGTGCCCGCCACCACCAGCAGCAACGCCGCCGCCGCGGCCATGCCCGGCGAACGACGCCAGAAATCCATCTTCCGCGTCCGCGGCGCCAGCCGCTCCGCCTCCTCCGCCTCCCCGACTGCCCCAACCTCCCCCATCCCCCCCATACCCCCCGCCGCATCCGATGCACCCGGCTCCCGCGTCCGCTCGGCCATCGCCACGATCTTCGCCCGCAGCGCCTCCATGCAGCACGGCGGGCCGGTCATCACCCGCCCGCACGACTCGCGCAGCGTCCGCTCGAACTTCACACGGTCCTCCGTGCAGTTCCGCTCGGCGCACAGGCGCTCGAACTCGGCCACCTGCTCGGGGGTCAGCTCCTGATCGGCCGCGGCACGGATCAGCGCACCAACCGACCGGGCGGATTCACCGCCACAACCTTCGGGATGTGTGTCTTCAGGACGCATCGTTCTTCATTCCGAATAGCCGCACGCCGGAAACGGGAGACCCGGGCCGAGCGGTCAAGGATTCCTGCGGGCAAACCGCGTTCAAAGCCCTGTCATTCCCGGTCTTCCAAACTTCTCAATCCCAACTGATCGGCCGCCTGGGGATCCTCCAGCAGCCGATCCGCCAACAGTTTCCGGGCCCGGTGCAGCCGGGACATCACCGTCCCGATCGGCACCCCCAAGATCTCCCCGATCTCCCGGTACTTCAGCCCATCCACTCCCCACATCAGCAGCACCTCTCGGTACTCGTCCTTCAGCTCGTCGATGGCCGCCTTCAGACGCCCGTCCACATGCTCCCAGTCCAGCTCCGCCCGCGACCACGCCGGCGGGGCCTCGTCCGGGGGTGTCTCCGACCCCTCCTCCGCGAAAAACTCCCCCACCGAGGTCGGCTGCCGGGCCTCCCGCTTCACCTTCGAATAGAACACATTGTGCGTGATGGCGAACAGCCAAGACCGCATCCCCCCGGACCCGGAGAGCAGATCGTCCTCCGGCGACATGTCCACGAACCGATCAATGGTTTTCGGACGGAACGCCCGCGCGTAGACCTCCTGCACCAGATCCTCGGCCGCCTCCGGCCGCCGCGTCAGGTGCAGGGCCATCCGATACACCGCATCCAGGTGTTCGAGGGCCAGGGCTTCGAACTTGGTTCGTTCCAAATGGGGTGCTCTCGG
>CAZXGL010000031.1:29892-39869 GCA_964640595.1 uncultured Phycisphaeraceae bacterium
GGGGGGGGGGGGGGGGGGGGGGCGGAGGTGCAACACCCGTGGCCATAAAGACGGGCAAGTGTAGTAGGAGGAATTGGGGACAGAGGCGACAGGACGCGATGGGAACTTCGCGGTTGAGGTACGGGCCTGAGGCACCCAACCGGGTCCGCTACCCCGTGAAACCGTGAGAAGTGGCGGACAAACAAATGAGCGCCGAGTCGGCCAACTTTGGCACCCCGCTGCCCGCCCCGTACAATGCCCCCATGCTGACGCGGTTGCACATTCAGAACTTTCGGGCCATCGAGGATTTGACACTGGATCTCGGTGCCAAGAACCTCCTGATGGGACGCAACGGTTCGGGAAAGACATCCGTTTTTGATGCCTTAGCGTCTCTACGGTCGTTCATCATTCACGGCGAGCCGGCTTCAGACCCGGACGATCCGACCGGCGGCGTTTTCCCTCTCGCGAGTATTCCCCGATGGCTTCGGAATGACAAGCCGCAGAAGTTCCGTCAGATATTTCACATCGACATGGATGGCGAGTACGGCCCGTTGCACTACGAACTGGTGATCGAACAAGACGATCGCAACGCTCGCTCTCGCGTGCTGCTTGAGTCCCTTCGAGATGACCAGCTACTCTTTGAGTTCAAGGAAGGAAAGGTCCAGCGCTACCGAGACGACCACACGAAAGGGCCTGTCTACACCAGTGACTGGGCACGCTCCGCGATGAACGCCGTTCCCACCGGGGATGACAATCTCAAGATGACATTCTTCAAGGAGCGGTTGCGGAACACGCTGTGCCTGCGCGTCGACGCGCCCGGAATCTCCGCGCGTTCCGAGAAGGAAAGCGTTGATCTCAACCGGGATCTCTCAAACTTCGCGTCATGGTACCGACGCTCGCTGATCGCCAACGCCGCGGCGGGAGCGGACTTCCTAAGGACCATCCGTGAAGTGATTGGCGGACTGGACAGTCTTAACCTGTCCGAGCTAGGACAGGGAATTATGGTCTTGCAGGCCGCGTTCAAGCAAGCGTCACTCGCCCCAAACCCATCACTCGGCAAACCGAGCAGGCCGTTTCGCCTAGATTTCAACGAGCTATCTCACGGTCAGCAGTCTCTGATCGCGCTCTATGCACTGCTTCATTTCGTCGTTCGTGAGAAAACGACACTGTGCATCGATGAACCGGACAACTTCGTGGCACTCGCCGAAATCCAGCCTTGGCTGTTCGGCGTGCAGGATCGCGTTGACGATCTGGGAGCTCAAGTTTTGCTCGCGTCACACCATCCCGAACTTCTGAACATGCTGGCTCCGGATTACGGGATCGTCCTTGAGCGTGATGGTGCGGGCCCAACCACTTCGCGCCGATACTCAGGCGATCCGAGTAGCGACCTCTCGCCAAGCGAGCTAATCGCCCGAGGGTGGGATCATGAGTGATCGCATACGGTTGGTGATTATTCTTGCGGAGGATGAACGCTCGGCGGCATTCCTACGCCGGTACATTGAGCGAGCAATTGATTTTCAGAGACGACGCGTCTTGATTGCACCCAAAGGCAAAGGAAGCGCGTACGATTGGGTCATTCAGCGATTTGCGGAGGAAGTAAAAGAACAAAGACGCTGCGTGAGTGCAAAGAACAAGAATCAAGCCCTACTCGTGGTCCACATCGACGCCGACAATCTCACGGTCGCGGATCGCATGAATCAACTCACCAACGCATTAGTCAAAGCCGAAATCGAGCCGCGCGACCCTGATGAGCGAATTGCTATCTGTGTGGCGAAACGAAATATTGAAACATGGATTCACGGCCTGACTGATGTCGCGGTAGATGAAACATATGATTTCAAACGGGATGAAAAGTCTCGCATAGCCACGAGCCAGCGAGAGCGAAACGAACTTTGTGGCCAGCGAGTTGATCGTGCAGCAGAACAGTTGTTTCAATTAACAAGAAATAACGCTCCGCCTCCCCCAGCAAGCATGCCGTCCGTCACAACTGCCGTGCAAGAATTGCGCCGACTGGACAGGTAGAGCAAGCCCAACCTCTTCAGCTTCCTGAAAGGGGAAAGAGGACTTGGAATGTTTGACTTCCGTGCTCCCATATTCCCGTGACTATTGCTTGGGAACCGGTACTGAATGCATCGAAGTCACGCCCGCGACTCAAACCCAGTTTGAATCACTCAGGGACGCTTCTCACCCCAACCTTACCGAAAAGCCGCCTTGGCGACAATCCGCCTGTACGCAACTGCCTCTGCGGCGCTGCACTCTGACACGATACCTTGCCGCAACGCTTACCCGCAAACACCCATCGCCTCAGAATCCGCAACGGGCGGCTCTACAATCTCCTCACAATGACCGACCCCATGCCCAATCAAAATCCGTACTACATCACCACCCCCATCTACTATGTCAACGACCGCCCCCACATCGGTCACTGCTACACCACGCTGCTGGCCGATGTGGCCGCCCGGGCGCACCGGCTGATGGGGCGGGATGTGTTCTTCCTCACCGGCACCGACGAGCACGCCGAGAAGGTCGTCACCACCGCCAAGGACAAGGGCCTGACGCCGCTCGAGTGGGCCACCATCAACGCCGGACGCTTCCGTGAGGCCTTCGCCTTCATGGGCTTCAGCCACAACGACTTCGTCCGCACCACCGAGGACCGGCACAAGGACCGCGCCAGCGCGTACATCCAGCGCCTCGTGGACTCGGGCGACATCGAGCTGGGTGACTACGAGGGCTGGTGGGACGGCTCGCAGGAGGAGTACCTCACCGAGACCACCGCCAAGGAGCACGACTACAAGAGCCCCGTCACCGGCAGGCCCCTTGAGAAGCGCGTCGAGCAGAACTACTTCTTCCGCCTGGACAAGTACGAGGCGTGGCTGAAGGAGCGCATCGAGTCCGACCGCGTCCGCGTGCTGCCCGAGGCCCGCAAGAACGAGGTGCTCGGCCGCATCCGGACCGGCCTCAACCGCATCCCCGTCTCGCGCAAGATCAAGCCCGGCGACCCCGACTGGGGCGTGGTCATGCCCAACGACCCCGAGCACCGCGTGTATGTGTGGATCGAGGCGCTGTGCAACTACCTGACCATCGTCGATCAGCCGGACCGCCGCCGCTTCTGGCCCACGGACCATCCATTGGCCGTCCACCTGATGGCCAAGGACATCCTCTGGTTCCACGCCGTGATCTGGCCCGCCATGCTGCACGCCCTGGGCGAGCAGCCCCCGGCCACGGTCTACGCCCATGCGTACTGGATCGCCGAGGGTCGCAAGATGTCCAAGAGCCTGGGCAACTTCATCGAGATCGACCTGCTCCGCGCCTACGCCGACAAGTACAGCCTCGACGCCGTCCGCTGGTTCCTCACCACGCAAGGCCCGCTGGGCGCGAACGACGCGGACTTCGCCCACGCCCGTTTCGTCGAGGTCTACAACAGCGACCTGGCCAACAGCCTGGGCAACTCGGCCAGCCGCGTGGGCAACATGTTCGACAAGTATTTCAACGGCGTCGTGTCGCGCACCTGCGACGGCCGCTTCGGCTTCGACGGCGGCAAGGCCCTGCAACTCGCCCTGGAAGCCCGCGCCTCCACCGGCAAGCCCGCCGAGGGCGCCGTCCGAACCTTTGACTTTGCCGCGCTGACTTCCGACGCCGTCCGGAACTACGCCGCCGCGATGGACCGCCTCGACCTCGAATCCGCCCTGGGCGAGGGGTTGAAGATCGTCCGCACCGTGGACGAGTTCATCACCTATTCCGCCCCGTTCACGCTGGCCAAGAAGATCGGCCAGCTCGAGAACGCCGACCGCGCCCTGGCCACCATCCTCTACTCCTGCGCCGAGGCCCTACGCATCGCCAGCCTCCTCCTCGCCCCCGCCATGCCCAACAAAACCGCCGACCTCTGGCGCATCTGGAACTGCAAGCACCTCAACGACCCGAGCAACCCCGACTCGGGCTTCATCGCCCCGCTGGTCGAACTGGCCCAATGGAACGGCCCCCACTCCATCAAGCCCGAGCAGACCATCGCCAAGGGCGACCCCCTCTTCATGCGCGCCGACCCGGCGGAACCCGCGCCCGCCGCCACGCCACCCGCGGGCGGGGCGTGATCGCCCGTGCCGCTCTTCCCCCCTGATCTCTACCGCGTCACACCCGGCACGCCCGTCCGCCTGGCCGACTGGAAGACCAGCGACACCGGCGGCGTGGACCGCGCGCAAGCCAACCAGCGCCTGGCCGACAACCTCGAAGCGCTCCGCAAGCTCCAGCACACCCTCTACGCCGAGCACCAACGCTCCGTGCTCGTCGTCCTCCAGGCCATGGACGCCGGCGGCAAGGACTCGACCATCCGCCATGTGTTCGGCCCGCTCAACCCCCAGGGCGTGCAGGTCAAGGATTTCAAGCGTCCCACGCCCGACGAACTCGCCCGCGACTTCCTCTGGCGCGTCCATCTCCACACCCCCCGTAAGGGCCACATCCAGGTCTTCAACCGCTCGCACTACGAGGATGTCCTGGTCGTCCGCGTGGACAAGCTCGTCCCCGACTCGATCTGGTCCGAGCGGTACGACATCATCAACGGCTTCGAGCGTGCGCTGGCCCAGGCCGGCACCGTGATCGTCAAGATCTACCTCCACCTCTCGAAGGACGCGCAGCGCGCCAAGCTCGCCGAGCGCCTCGAGCAGCCCCACAAACGCTGGAAGTTCGAGCCGGCCGACTTCGAGGCCCGCCGCAAGTGGGACGACTACATGCGCGCCTACGAGGACGCCCTGACCCGCTGTTCGACCCCGCACGCCCCGTGGCACATCGTCCCGACCGACACCAAGTGGCACCGCCTGCTGGTCGTCTCCGAGATCCTCCGCACCACGCTCGAACGCATGGACCCGAAGTTCCCCCAGCCCAGGATCGACCACGCCGAGGCGGTGCGCCTCCTCAACGAGATCCGCTGAGCGGCATCAGGAGCGGTTGGGACTCGCCACTTGCCACCAGCATGAGTCAGTGGCTATTGACTCGTGGCAAATGGCAAGTGGCTACTGCCCACCCCTCCCCACCAGCGACCGGATCACTGACACTCCCGCGTACATCCCCGCCACCCGTTCCCGCTCCACCACGCGCTCGGCATAGCGTGTGTTCAGCGCCACGATCCGGATCCGTTCCTCCCCCGCGTCCCCCTCGATGAACACCCGTTTGAAGGTGCTCTCGTGGTCCGGTTCCAGCCGCACGAAGCAGTCCATCCCGCTGCGCACCTCCACCGCGGGTGAGAACACCACGATGTCCCCCGCCCGATAGTCCGGCTCCATCGAGTCACCCACCACGCGCGCCGCGAACGCGTCGGGGTCCGACACATCCGGCGCCCGCACATACTCGTCCGCCACCCGCGCCGGATACCCCAGATCCGTGAACCCCGCCGGATACCCCGCGGCCACCCGGTTGATCAGCGGGATCTCCACCGGCAACGCCGCACGCACACTCTCCATCTGAACGGGCTGGGGCGACAACCGCTCGATCAACGCCCCCAACGCCCCCGACTTGTACAGAGCGTCCAGCGACACCCCCGCCCGCGCTTCCTCCCCCAGCAGACGCGCCAGACGCTCGCCCGACCGCCCCCGCTCACGCAGCTCGAACACATCCCGACGCACCGCCCCCGGCGTGCGCTCCCATCGCGCCACCCCCGCCAGCGCGCCCGCCTCCAACCCGAGCGCACCTTCCAACTTCACCACCATCCCCTCCGACGGCGGCCCCTTCACCCCCCTTTCCAACCCCCACAGATACGACTTCGCGCACCCCACCCGCTCCGCCAGCCCATCCAGCGACAACCCCACCGCCCCCCGCGCCAGCGCCAGCGCCCCCCCGAACCCCCCTTCGTCGCTCCGTCGCTCCATCGCTCCGTCGCTTCCTCCCGCCACACCACACCTCCGCCCTGTTTCAGCATCGGGAAACACCCCGATGACCGCTCTTGTGCGCCGTTTCGTGGACATACCAAACAGATCCCTTGCATCATCCCATGCACACGGGTACAAATCAACCCTGTTCACCAAACAGAGAACGAAAAAGGGGGCCGCCCGTGACCACACCATCCGAACCCACCCATTCCACCCCCTTCCCCGCCCGCCGCGGGGCCACCCCCATCGCCTGGCTCGACCGCCTCACCCCCCTCGACCTCCGCCGCCCCCGGGACACCCAGCCCGTGGACCTCATCCTCGCCCGCGTGGACTGGCTCGCCCCGCCCGAGCGTGACCTGGTCCTCACCGTCCTCCGCGATGCCCGGTCGATCTCCGCCATCGCACGCGACACCGGCGCGAACCCACGCATCCTCCGTCGCACCTTCGCCGGAGCCGTCTCCCGCCTGCTCGACGAGCGCACCGTCTACATCGCCGCCACCCTCCCCCGTCTCCGCGGCCTGCGCGCCAAGGTCGCCCGCGCCCACTACCTCCAGGGCCAGACCCTCCGCGCCATCGCCGATGCCGACCGCGCCAGCCTCCACGCCGTCCGCGCCCACCGCGTCGCGCTCGAGTCCCTTTACGACGCCTACCGCAGCCGCCGCCAGCCCCGTGCCTCTATCCCCTCCACCCCCGACCGGAGCTGGCGATGACCAACCGTCCCACCACCCGCCCGCTGCCCACGACCGATGCAGCGCCCACCCTCAGCGCCAATGCCCGCCGCGCCTGCGCCGCCTTCGGCCTCGTTCCAAACTCCGATGGTGGCACAGGCGTCCCGCCTGTGCTTCTTGCCCCTGCACTCCAAGCCATCACACAACCCGGAGTCACCCTCCTCACCGGCCCCAGCGGCAGCGGCAAGTCCCGACTCCTCGCTTCCATCACAACATCAACAACCCGGCGCATCCTCCGAGTCACACCGCCGCGATCCCCGCACCGCGCCGCCTTCGATCTCGTCGCATCCCACGCCTCGACCGAACAAACCATCCGCGCCCTCGCCATCGCCGGCCTCGCCGAGCCGGCTCTCTGGCCACGCCCCGCATCCCAGCTCAGCGAAGGCGAACGCGCCCGCCTGGCGCTCGCCATGACCATCGCACGCGCCCGCCCGGCCGACCTCATCATCTGCGACGAGTTCGCCAGCAACCTCGATCGACTCGCCGCCCAATCCCTCGCCGCCACCGCCTCGCGCTGGGCCTGCCGCGCCGGTGTCACCCTCCTACTCGCCACCGCGCACGAGGACATGCCCCGCTTCCTCGACACCGCCCACATCCTCGACACCCGCACCAACACCCTCCTGCCCGGCCGCCCGCGCGACTCCATCGCCACGCGCATCGAACCCGGCACGCGCCAGGATCTCGCCGCCCTCGCACACCATCACTACCGCGCCGGCAACCCCGCCACCATCACGCTCATCCTCCGCGCAACCCGCACCGCGCCGGACGGAACCCAACACCTCGCCGGTGTCCTCACCGTCTCCATGCCCGTCCTCAACGCAATCTGGCGTCCCCTCGCCTGGCCAGAATGCTTCAACACCACCAACCGGCGCGCCAACGCACACGCCGTCAACACCCAGCTCCGCTGCATCTCGCGCGTCATCGTCTCCCCCTCCTCGCGCGGCCTCGGCATCGCCACCGCCCTCGTCCGCGCATATCTCGCCGACCCACAAACCCCCCACACCGAAGCCATCGCCGCGATGGGCGCGTGCTGCCCCTTCTTCCGCACCGCCGGCATGGCCGAGTACCACCTCCCCCGCGCCCCGCACGATGCACGCCTCCACGACGCGCTCGAACACGCCGCCCTCACCCCCACCGACCTGCTGACCCCACACACACTCCCCATCTTCATCCAACAAGAACTCCAACGCTGGGCCGCGCACGCCAAGGTCAGAACCGCCCCCCACACCCACGCCGCCACCCGCCTCCTCACCACCCCCCGCGCGTACGCCCACGACACCAACTCCCCTCACCCCACCCCCCTCCCCACCCCCCTCACACCCTCCCCGCCCTCTGCGTGATCCCCACACCTCCGCGTCCCTCTTCTGCCCCCCGGAACCCCCCATGCCCACCCCACCACAAAGCCCAGACACCCTCCCCGACACACTCACCTTCTTCCTCACCCGCGCCCAGCGCCGCGCCATCCTCAAACGCCTCAACACCACCGCGCAACACCGAACCGAATCCCTGCTCCGTGCCCTCAACCTTCAACCCAACTCCCCTCCCCCAACCACATCCCCTCCTTCGCGCCCTTCGCGATCTTCGCGTTAAAAACCTCGCCCCCTTCCCTCTGCGTCCCCTGCACCCCCTCCGCACCTCTGCGTACCTCTTCTCTTCTCCTCCCTCGGAGCCGACCATGACCACCTTCCCCGGCCCCATCCCCACCACCGACGACGAGCTTGCCGCCTGGCTCAAGCAGCACCTCGACCTCGACTCCCCGCGTGCTGCGCTGCTCGAAGGCCACCGCCCACCATTCGATTACCTCGCCCATGCTTTCTTCGAGGACCGCACGCCGCGCGATTGCGTCGTCTGGGCCAACCGCGGCGGCGGGAAAACCTTCCTCGGCGCGGTCGCCACCGCCCTCGACCTCGTCTTCAAACCCGGCATCGAGATCCGCGTCCTCGCCGGATCGCTCGAACAGGCCGGGCGCATGCAGAACCACCTGCGCGAACTCTTCGAGCGCCCCGGCTTCGCGGGCATGGTCGATGGCCGCATCACCGAACGCCGCATCCGCCTGACCAACGGATCCTCCGTCGAAACCCTCGCGCAATCCCAGACCTCCGTCCGCGGCACGCGCGTCCAGAAACTCCGCTGCGACGAGGTCGAACTCTTCGACCCCGCCGTATGGGACGCCGCCCAGCTCACCACCCGCTCCAAGGAGTGCGGCCCCGTCCGCGTCCGAGGGGCCATCGAGTGCCTCTCCACCATGCACATCCCCCACGGCCTCATGCACACCCTCGTCGCCGGCGCAATCCAGGACCGCGCCCGCCGCCTCTTCCGCTGGGGCGTGATCGATACCCTCGGCCCCTGCCCGGACGAACAGCACCAGTGCCTGACCGAAGACGACCACTGCCCCCTCGCCCCGGAATGCGCCGGGCTGGCCAAGGCACGCGATCGAAACGGCGAGCCGCCCGGCCACATCCCCATTACCGACGCCATCACCATGAAGACCCGCGTGTCACTCGACACATGGAACGCCGAGATGCTCTGCCTGCGCCCCAAACGCTCCGACACCGTCCTCCCCGAGTTCGACCCACGCCTCCATGTCATCGACCGCCTGCCAGACGACGCACCCAACTGGCCCATCCACGCGGGCATGGACTTCGGCATCCGCAGCCCCACCGTCGTCCTCTGGGCACGCCTGTCCCCCGGCGGCGTGCTGTTCATCTACCGCGAATACCTCGCGCCAAACCGCACGCTCGAAGACCACGCCACAGCCATCCTGGATATGCCCGACCGCCCCGTCTGGATCGGCGCCGATCCCGCCGGCCGCGCCCGCAACACACACTCCGGCAAAACCGATGTCCAGCTCCTCACCGAGCGCGGCCTCACACTCAAAACCGCCGCACACTCCGTCGTCCGCGGCCTCGACCTGCTCCGCGCCCGCCTCCGCCCCGCCCACGGAACCCCACGCCTCTTCATCACCAAAGACTGCCCACAACTCATCGAATCACTCGAACGCTACCACTACCCCGCCGACCCCGAAAACCAATCACCCGAAAAAGACGGCCACGACCACGCCCCCGACGCCCTCCGCTACCTCATCCAGAACCTCGACGCCGGATACATCACCACCGAATCCAACTACGCCCAAAAGGGCCGATGACCCTCCCCACCACACCCTCCCCACCCCCTCCCCCCCCTCCCCCTCTCCCCCCTTCGCGCCCTTCGCGCCCTTCGCGCCCTTCGCGCCCTTCGCGCCCTTCGCGATCTTCGCGATCTTCGCGTTAAAAACCTCCCCTCTTCCTCCCCCTGATCCCTAATGGCTAATGGCTAATGGCTGATCCCTGATCCCTGATCCCTGATCCCTTCCTGATCCCCGATCCCTTCCCCAAGGAGCCCCCCATGCCCCCCGACCCCCCCCCCCCCCCCCCCC